>JANNVB010000001.1:0-5707 GCA_031414215.1 Polaromonas sp.
CGGCTGCCGTGTTGAGCATGTCGGCCAAGACACGCGCATTGACCTCACCGGTTTGCCCGCCACAGGCGCCGCAGTCCAGCCCCGCCGCATGCGGATTGTTGGCCGTCTGGCTACCGTGGCCGGCCAGCAGCACAATGCGGGCGAAGTCTTTTGTCACGCCGATCGCACCCAAAATGCCAGAAGCCATATCGCAGCGCGACTGCAATTCGGTCTGTGGCGTGCTACCCGCCAGGTTTTGCAGGCGCGGCCTGCTGGATTGCACTGCGTGACGCGGCAAACCCGTTTGCTCCACGGTCAGTGGTGTGTCGTAGCTGGGCAGCGTATTTTTGAGCAGCTTGCCTGCATACAACATGCCGCAGGTTTCAACAAAGCTAAAGCCGCTGCTGGCCGTGCTGCGAAAAGTTTGCCAGGTGCTGCGCCAGGTAAGGTTCTGTTTGCGGCGCTGCGCTATTGCCTGACCCAGCGAGACTGAGTCAGATTCATCCGTCACGCAGCGACTGGGCGCCAGCAGGCCCGGCAGTTGCGGGCGTGTCATGACTGTGCCAGCGGGCGAATACGAAATGAACAAGCCAAAAAACCCCGCAAAACCGCGTGTCTGAATGGTGGAGCTGCTGGCCTCGAGCGCGCGGCGAAAGACCTCTGAACGGACATCGATGCAAAAAATGGCTTGAACTGTGGGCGGCAAAGGCGCGGCTGGCGCTTTCATCAACCCGCGCACAAGTGGCTGCTGAAAAGCCGTCTCCAGCGCATTTTGGAGTAGCCAGTCATGCTGATTTTCAGTGTCAAATTGGCCTGTAGACCAATTAATACGGGCGCAAGCAGCTATCCATTCAGGAGCCAGGTGCGGGTGTTCTGGCCCTTGCAACAGCAACCATTCCCAGCCCATCCGTATCGCCAGCAATTCAACAATGTCACCGTCATCTACCCGCCCCGGCACGGTACCCAGCCGCGCCTGCCAGCGCTCGTAAGCGCACCATGAAGCCCATCCGTTGATGCTCATCAGCAATGCGGTGTAGTAATCGGCGCATTGCTCTGGCTTCAAGCCCAATGCCTGGGTGGCCTTGGCAATCAGCTCGCGTGGGTCTTGCGGCAGGACGGCTGCCTTTTGACTAAAACCGGAATAGCCCATCAGCAGCGCAGTGCTGTGGTCGTGGGCCAGCTGCCTGGCCCAGCTGGCGTACAGGCCGACCCGCTCGGGGTTCCACGCCGCCTGGCTCACATCAAAGTACGCCGCGCAGTGCTGGCTGATCTGGTGCGTGACAAAGTCAACCCAGGCCATGGCATGGCTCAGGTCGCGCTGGCTGTCTGCCAGCGTCGTCATGAGAATTTGCGGCTCTACCGCCTGGACCTCCTGCGACAAGCGGTCGATCAGCTCACCGACTTTGCAATCTGCATTTGCCGCATCAATGGCAGCCTGCAAATGCGCATGGGTCAATCGTCCGGCCTGCCATTCAGCCCGATAAAAGGTACGCGGCATGACCAGCGATGTGCCAGACAGTTGACGCAAGTGCCTGTCGGCTTGCGCGATGGGTTGGTCCACAAAACCCCAGTACGGGTTGACCGCAATAAACTGGTCCAGCGGCCAGGTCGGCGCGATGCGTTGACAGGCCGTATTGACACTGGCTTGAAGCTGAGAAAAATCAGGTGCTGGTGTCAATGGTTTTTCAAGGACCGTATTCATTTCAAAACTCCGGTGTGGTCTACGGAAGATCCGCGTGAAAGTTTGGCGGGCCAGATGCGAAACGTGACGCGGGTGAGCCATTCATCCAGATACAAACCGGCGTAAAACCAGGGGTAAAGGCGGCTGGCCACAGGCCCGTGGGGCCTGGCGCGTATCAGGGATTGCATGATGAACAGCAACATAAAACACAGCAGCACAACAGCCAGATCAAAACTGTTTGTCGCGCTGGTTTTGGGCATATCAACCAGCAAGGCAAACACGTGGTGCAAGCCAAAGTAGGCAAAAGCCACGCCGAAGGCCCCTAGGATCAAGCCCAGTGGCCACAGCCCACCCAGCCGCAACGCTCGCGCCGTTAGCAGCGGCGCAATGGCCAGCGACACAATGGCGGCCAGCACCCACAGTGCTGACAACTGGTCCAGTGGCACACCCCACAACAAGCCGGCCGCTGCCACCATCACCAAGCCACTGACGGCACCGACTGCCAACATGCTCAGGCTGATTGGCTGCAAGGGCTCGGTCATGGCTTTCAAACGCGCCTGCTCCACTGCACCGCCTGCGGCCAGGAAGACATGCGCTTTGTACAGCGAATGGGCCACCAGGTGCAGCAGCGCCAGGTCATACGCGCCCAGACCACACTGCATCAACATAAAACCCATTTGCGCGCAGGTTGACCAGGCCAGCATCACCTTCACGCTGATGCGCGTCATCATCACGAGGGCAGCCAGCGCGGCGGTGAGGCTGCCGACAACCACCAGCAGCGTTTGGGCACCAGCTACGTCGGCAATCAGCGGGCTGAGGCGAATCATCAAAAACCCGCCCAGGTTCACAATACCCGCGTGCAGCAAAGCCGACACGGGCGTAGGTGCCTCCATCACCTGAATCAGCCAGCCATGCACTGGCAATTGCGCGCATTTGAGCAGCGCGCTGATGACGATGAGAAACACCGCCGTTTTGAGCGCCAGTGGATAGACCGATAAAGCTTGTGCTTTGTCAATGACTTGATCGATCTCCAGGCTGCCCAGGCTCATCGCTATCAACGCAAAACCAGCAAACAGGCACACATCACCGAGCCGACTGGCCAAAAACTTTTTATGTGCAGCAATCAAGGCTGCTGGTCTGCTTGAGAAAAACGTCAGCAACTGATGCAGGCACAGCGATGTAGCCAGCCAGGCCAACGCCAGCACGGCCAAGTGGTTGGTGACCACCACCACCGCAACCGCTGCAAGCGTGGCCATCAGCCACCGGACATAGCGAGCTTGAGCCTTTTCACCGCATGTTTGACCGTCCATATAGGTTTGTGAATAGCGCGTGATGACCCAGCCAATAAACGTCACCAACAGCAACACGATGCAGCCCAACGCATCGGCGCGCAGGCCATGAATAATCAAAGGCCCGCTTACTGCCAGCAAAGCCAACGAAGCAGCCGCCATACCAAGAGCCAGTGCAGTGCAAGCCCGCGCCGCGCGCCAGCTTGCCAAGAAGGCTGCCAATACGTACAGCAAGGGCACAGCCAACAGCAAAGCGCTGCGCAAGGTCTGCAAATAATCAAGTGATGCAAGCAAAATACGGTCCTTTTTTGTCGAGTAACGTGACTATGCCGATTTACGTTAATTCTGTAAAATTCATATAAATCTATAAACCGTTCTTTTAAAAAGATGTGTTACGTAATATGGCGCGCCTGAACTACCACCACCTGTACTACTTTTGGGCCGTCGCCAAAGACGGCAACCTGACCCGCACCGCAGAGCAGTTGCATGTGTCGCAGTCTGCACTCTCAACACAAATCAAACAACTGGAAGACCAGTTGGGTCAAGCTCTGTTCACCAGGGCAGGTCGTTCGCTGCAATTGACCGAAGCAGGTCGCGTGGCACTGACCTATGCAGACACCATTTTGAAACCGGTAATGAGTTGACTGCCTTGCTGCGCGATGGCCAGCGGCTGGCGCGGCAGGTGCTGCGCATTGGCGGCGTGGCCACACTGTCACGCAACTTTCAGGAAAACTTTGTCAAACCGCTGCTCAAGCGAGATGATGTCGAACTGGTGCTGCAATCGGGCGGGCTGGACGAGTTGCTGACCAGGCTGGCGGTGCACAACCTGGATGTGGTGCTGAGCAACCGCAAAGTCCACGCGAGTAGCCAGCACCCATGGCGCTGCCGCCGCATCGCGCGACAGCCGGTCAGCCTGGTTGGTAAGCCATTGGGTAAGGGCAAGACATTTCGCTTCCCTGATGAGTTGGCAGACATGCCGATGCTGCTACCGGGGCGGGACAGCGACATCCGTGCGGGTTTTGATGTGCTGTGCGAACAACTCGGCCTGCGCTACCAGGTGCTGGCCGAGGTCGACGACATGGCCATGCTGCGGCTGCTGGCGCGTGACTCTGGCAATGTCGCGCTGCTGCCCACCGTGGTAGTACAAGACGAGCTGAAAAGCGGCAAGTTGCAGGAGTATTGCGTGGTGCCGCAGTTGTATGAAAACTTTTATGCCATCACGGTGCAGCGGCACTTTGAGCCGCCACTGCTGAAAACGCTGCTCAGAAGGTCTGAGGCCGAGGTGCTGGGAGCCGCTTGAGGGCGTTAACTCAGAGTCCGAGTGATTTCCAGCCCGCATGCCCCAGCTTTTCAAGCGTGGCAATGTTGGTGTCAAAAATCGCATCTGCTTGGGGAAATGCTTCAACCGCACGCTCAACACTCCCCTCGCGCAGTAAATGCAATATGGCAAACGGCGCACGATTGGTGTAGTTGCCGATGTCATCCGGCTCGGTGCCGTCAAACTGAAACTGCGGGTGAAAACTGGCGAGCTGGATCACTCCCTCCAGCCCATGCTCATCAACCACGCCCTCGGCGATTTCCAGAAAATCGTTGAAGTCGAGGAAGTCTTCAAATAGCGTGGCGTGAATCAACAGCGTGGTGTCAATCTCGCTCGCAGGCGTGGCGACCAACAGGTCAAGTTCACGATCCAGCTCTTCCAGCAAGTCATCCGCATGGCGCGCTTTGCTGACGACCAGGCGTACCTGGTTTTTAACGTAGACGGCTTTGGCGAAGGGGCAGAGGTTGAGGCCGATCACGGCTTTTTCCAGCCAGTGTCGGGTTTGTGTCAGGACTTGTTCGTCGGTCATAAGAAAAGAATGAAGTCATTTACCGCAGAGGCGCAGAGAACGCAGAGGGCCGCAGAGAAAACATCAAAAAAATTATTTTCTTCCTCGTCTTACTCTGCGTCCTCTGCGCCTCTGCGGTGAATTCCCCAGATCCGAATTATTTCAATGCCTTGTAGCGCATGCGTTTTGGTTTCGCACCCTCTTCGCCCAAACGCTTCTTCTTGTCCGCCTCATATTCCTGATAATTGCCATCAAAGAACGTCCACTGGCTATCACCCTCAGCCGCCAGGATATGCGTGGCAATTCGGTCCAGAAACCAGCGGTCGTGGCTGATGACCATGACAGAGCCTGCAAACTCCAGCAACGCGTCTTCAAGTGCGCGGAGGGTTTCAACGTCCAGATCGTTTGATGGTTCGTCAAGCATCAGCACGTTGCCGCCCGCAATCAGTGTTTTGGCCAGGTGCAAGCGCCCACGCTCGCCGCCCGACAGTGTTCCGACACGCTTTTGCTGGTCGCCGCCATTGAAATTGAATCGGCCTGCATACGCACGGCTTGGCATTTGAAATTTGCCGACGTTCAAAATATCAAGCCCGCCGGAGATGTCTTCCCACACGGTTTTTTCGTTGGCCAAGTCGTCGCGGTTCTGGTCAACGAAGGCCATGCGCACTGTCGAGCCTTTGACGACGTCGCCGCTGTCTGGCAGCTCTTTGCCTGCTATCAATTTAAAGAGCGTGGACTTGCCTGCGCCATTCGGGCCAATGATGCCGACGATCGCGCCCGCTGGTACGGTAAAGCTCAAGTTGTCAATCAGCACGCGGTCGCCAAACGACTTGGTGACGTTTTTAAATTCAATGACCTGCGCGCCCAGGCGCTCAGCCACGGGAATGAAAATTTCGTTGGTTTCCACGCGCTTCTGGTATTCAAAATCGCTG
>JANNVB010000002.1:0-158536 GCA_031414215.1 Polaromonas sp.
GGCACCGACTGCAAAAAACGCAACATAACCCAGGTCTAGAAGACCGGCGTAGCCGACCACAATGTTCAGACCCAGCGCAAGTAGCACGTAAAGCAGCGCCATGTCCAGAATCCGCACCCAGGCATTACCGCCCTGTTGCAGCAGCAAAGGCAGGATGATCAAGCCTATGCCAATCAGAATATATTGAATCAGTTTGTTCGGTTTCATCATGATGTGTCTTTCAATGTGTTCAAGTGCCAACGGTCAAGCTCTGTCCGCCACACGTTCACCCAGCAAGCCTGAGGGGCGCAAGGTCAACACAATAATCAGCACTGTGAATGCCAGAATGTCCGAGTACTGACTGCCCAGCACCCCGCCCGTGAGGGGCGCCAGATAGCCCGCACCAATCGATTCAATCAGCCCCAGCAATATGCCGCCCAAGACCGCACCACCCAAGTTGCCAATGCCCCCCAAAACCGCAGCGGTAAAAGCCTTCAAGCCCGGCAAAAAGCCCATGGCGTGGTGGGCAGTACCGTAGTTTGATGCATACATCACCCCCGCCAGCGCAGCCAGAAGCGCACCAATGATGAAGGTGGCAGAAATGACGGTATCAGGCCGCACGCCCATGAGTGCGGCGACTCTGGGGTTCTCAGCTGTGGCACGCATGGCTCGGCCTAGGCGGGTGTAATGCACCAACCACATCAACACCGCCAACGAGATAGCCGTCGCACCCAAAATAAACACTTGCGTAACGGTGATCACCGCGCCAGCTATTTGAATCGGCTCAGCCGGCAGCAGCGTGGGGTATGACTTGTAGTTCGGCTTCCAGATGATCATGGCCAGGGTTTGCAACAACAAAGACATGCCGATGGCGGTGATCAATGGCGCCAGCTTGGGGGCGTTGCGCAAGGGGCGATAGGCCACTTTTTCAATCACGAAATTGAGCGTCGCACAGACCACGAAAGAGATCAACAGGGATATCAGCAAAATAATCCAACCCGCCGTGCCAGGCATGGAGGTTTGCATGATGCCGATCACGGTCCAGCTGGTCAAAGCCCCCACCATCAAGACCTCACCATGCGCGAAATTGATCAGGTTAATGATGCCGTAGACCATCGTGTAACCCAGCGCAATCAAGGCATACATGCTGCCCAGAACCAGACCATTGATGATCTGTTGCAGTAATACTTCCATAAACCATGTCTCCAAAAAATGGAATCAAAAATGAAGCGCGAAACAAGTCATTAACAAAAAGCCCACCTTAAATGACGAAGGCGGGCCAATCGACAAATTGTAGTTAAGAAGCCTAGCGAGAATCGCGCCAGGTCGCTCGTTTTCGAGGGGTTTACCCTTAAAAAATGGGACAGAAAAAACTTTTAATATTTCATTAGCATCGCTAATAAAGTTAGATTTACGAAATGCTGCCTAATGCCGATAAAGACTCGGACATGCGCCATCCGGGCGCGTCGGCGGCTTATTTTTGCGTCGCGTTTTTGGCGCGCAAGAGCTCAAGCTTCTCAGCAATCTTGATTTCCAGCCCACGCGCCACGGGTCGATAAAACCGCGGCGGCGGCATGCCCTCAGGAAAGTAGTTTTCACCGGCTGCAAAGCCGTCTTCTTCATCATGCGCATAGCGGTAGTTTTTGCCGTAGTCCAGCTCTTTCATGAGCTTGGTGGGCGCGTTACGCAAATGCATAGGTACAGGGCGTGTGCCGTCTTTTTTGATCAGCGCTTTGGCTTCATTAAAAGCTTTGTAAACGGCGTTGGATTTGGGGGCCATGGCCAGGTAAATCACGCATTCAGCGAGGGCCAGTTCGCCTTCAGGCGAGCCCAGTCTTTCATACACATCCGCAGCGGTAACGGCGATGCTTAAAGCGCGTGGGTCGGCCAGGCCAATGTCTTCACTGGCCATGCGAATCAAGCGACGCGCCATGTATTTGGGTTCAGCACCGCCATCGAGCATGCGCATGAACCAGTAGAGTGCGGCGTCTGGGTCAGAGCCGCGCACCGATTTGTGCAGCGCCGAAATGGTGTCGTAGAACTGCTCGCCGCCTTTGTCATAGCGGCGCATTTTTTCGCCCAAAACTTTGAGCAACCATGCGTCGGTGACGTCAGTGACAACACCCGATTTTTCATTGCCCGCAGCTACCGCCACTGATTCCAGTGTGTTGAGCAGCCGCCGCGCATCGCCATCGGCATAAGCCACCAACCGGTCAATCGCTTCGGGTACTATGCTTTCAATAGCTGCTAGCGCTCGATTTTTAAGGGCTACGGATACTATTTGCTTTAAATCCAGCTCTGAAAGTGGTTGCAACACATACACAGCAGCACGCGACAGCAAAGCCGAGTTGACCTCAAACGACGGGTTTTCTGTGGTCGCGCCTATGAAAGTAAAAAGCCCACTCTCCACATGCGGTAAAAATGCGTCTTGCTGGCTCTTGTTGAAGCGGTGCACCTCGTCGACAAAAACAATCGTGCGTTTGCCGCCGCCCTGCCCTAACCAGACATTGGCCTGCTCCACGGCTTCGCGAATGTCTTTGACACCACCCAGCACCGCCGACATGGTGATGAAATGCGCATCAAAACTGCTGGCCATCAACCGTGCAATGGTGGTTTTGCCCACCCCCGGCGGCCCCCACAAAATGCAGCTGTGCGGCTGACCCGATTCGAACGCGATGCGCAGCGGCATGCCTTCTCCCAACAAATGCTGCTGGCCAATGACCTCACCCAAAGTTTGCGGGCGCAGCCGCTCTGCGAGCGGAATGTTTATTTTTTGCGCTTTAACGCTGCCCATGGCGATAAACCGCATCAGTCATCTACTGGCGGCTGACATCGGCGCCAGCAGGTGGTTTGAACTGAAAGCTGGCGGAGCTCAAAGCTGGATTGATTTCGAACTGACTGAAACTCATCACTGAAAGCTGGCCAAAGCTATCGAGAATTTCAAGTGCTGCCAGCTCCGTGCCCTTCTCCGTTGCTTTAAGACCCACGGTAATGCTCTGCAACTGGCCTTCCTTGGTTTTCGGCACGGCTTTGACCCATTGCAAACCCGCTTTTTCAGGCAAAGCCGTGAGGGTGAAGTCGGATTGCAAAGCTTTCAGATCAGCGGCTGCTGCAATCACGGCGGCTGGCGTTCCATTGAGCACTTGGGCCAGCTTGCGGGCCGTGACCTGGTTCAAGTCCAGGTCATGCAGCCACAGGGTTTGGCCGTCCGACACGATGGCTTGCTCAAACGGCTTTTTGTACAAAAACTTGAACCGGTTGGGCCGCAAAAACTCGAATGTGCCACTCGAAGTTTTAACTTTTTGCGTTTGACCTTCTTTGGCCGGGCTGGTAACGACCTGGGTGAAGGCTGCGCGCCCGCTTTTCGTGTTTTTAACGAAATTTTCGAGATCTTTTAGGGCTGTAGCGCCCTGTTCTTGGGCGCAAGCAGCTACTGAAAGTGTAGCAATTGCCAACGCCAGAAAATACTTTGAAACGGAGGAGGTTGTGAAATGGGTCATTGTGAAAGTATTTGGGCATGACAGCTCACAGCTTGTCGTCATTCAGCCCGTGAGGGTACAAGAATTTCCCGTTGGCCACTGCCCGACATGGCGCTGATCAAGCCGGCTTTTTCCATCTCTTCGAGCATGCGCGCCGAACGGTTGTAGCCAATTTTCAGATGACGCTGAACCAGTGAAATGGAGGCCTTGCGATTTTTCAGAACGATCTCAACGGCTTGGTCATACATGGGGTCTTTTTCACTGCCGGACTCGCTAAGGTCGCCACCCAAATCACCACCTTCACCGTCACTCACACCGCCTTCGAGTATGCCGTCAATGTAGTTGGGCTCGCCCTGCTCTTTCAGGTACGCGACAACCCGGTGAACCTCGTCATCACTGACGAACGCGCCATGCACCCGAATCGGGAAACCTGTACCGCTGGGCATATACAGCATGTCGCCCATGCCCAGCAACGCCTCGGCACCCATCTGATCGAGAATCGTACGGCTATCAATTTTGCTGCTCACCTGAAACGACAGCCGGGTGGGAATATTCGCTTTGATCAATCCCGTGATCACATCGACGCTAGGGCGTTGGGTGGCCAGAATCAAATGAATGCCTGCAGCGCGTGCTTTTTGAGCCAACCGCGCAATCAGCTCTTCAATCTTTTTGCCGACCACCATCATCAGGTCGGCCAGCTCATCAATCACCACCACGATGTACGGCAAGCGCTCCAGAGGTTCGGGCTGGTCTGGCGTCAAACTGAAAGGGTTACCTATCAACTCGCCTTTAGCTTTGGCGTCATCAATTTTGACGTTGTAGCCCGCCAGGTTACGCACACCCATTTTGCTCATCAATTTGTAGCGTTTCTCCATCTCGGCCACACACCAGTTCAGGCCGTGTGCAGCCTGGCGCATATCGGTCACCACTGGGCAAAGCAGGTGCGGAATACCTTCGTAAACGCTCATCTCGAGCATCTTGGGGTCAATCAACAAAAGCCGTACATCGCGTGCATCTGCCTTGTAGAGCAAACTCAAAATCATGGCGTTGATACCAACCGATTTACCTGAACCCGTCGTACCCGCCACCAGGCAGTGCGGCATTTTGGCCAAGTCGGCTACCACGGCATGGCCTGCGATGTCTTTGCCCAAGCCCATGGTGAGCAAGCTCTTGGCCTCGTTGTAAACCTGTGAGCCCAAAATTTCGCTGAGTTTGATGGACTGCCGCTTGGCGTTGGGCAACTCCAGAGCCATGTAGTTTTTGCCGGGAATGGTTTCAATCACGCGAATCGACACCAGGCTGAGCGCACGCGCCAAATCTTTGGCCAGCCCCACCACTTGCGAACCCTTGACGCCAGTGGCAGGTTCGATCTCGTAACGGGTAATGACCGGGCCAGGCGCAGCGGCCACCACGCGCACTTCAACGCCAAAGTCTTTGAGCTTTTTCTCAATCAGGCGCGAGGTCATCTCCAGCGTTTCAGGCGCCACAGTTTCCTGTTTTGACAGTGCGCCATCCAGCAAATCAACTTGCGGCAACTTGGAATCCGGCAGGTCTTTGAAGAGCGGTTTTTGCCGCTCCTTGATGACGCGCTCGCTTTTGGGAATATCAACGAAAGTTGGCTCAATGAATACTGGGACGGGATGGTGCCCTTCAATCTCGATGCGTTCGTCGATCAAGATATCTTCGCGCTCTTTGGCGGCTTTTTTGCCCACGGCCAAGTCTTCAGCAATCTCGCGCTTTTCGCGCCGCGATTCAATCAGGTTGCTGATCCGTTCGCCCAAACGCTGGGCTGTGTGTGCCCATGAAAAACCAAACACAACGGATGCTGCCATCACACCCAAAGCAATCAGTGCCAGGCCAGAACCTGCAAAGCCCAGCCATTTAACGCCAGCACTGCCCACCAAGTAACCGAGTGCACCGCCTGCGTGGTCCGGCAAGCGGGCTTCAAACCGATACAAACGTGACCATTCCAGCCCACTGCTGGCCGCCAGCAGCAGCAGCAGCCCGAGCCAGAACTTGATTCGGTGGCTGTTCGGCCGTTCGCCGGAAGATGCTTCGGCTCGCAGCCAGTGGGCGAGTGCCGCAAGCCACACCGACAAGCCCGCTGCCAGCAGCCACCAGACAGAAAATCCGAGCAAAAAATAACTCGCATCAGCAAGATAAGCACCCAGCTTGCCACCCAGGTTGTGCGTGCCGTTTCGGGTAGCGCCCAAAGTCTGCACGCTGCCAGATGTAGACCAGGCAGCGTCTTGAGCCGAATAACTAAGTAACGCCAGCAACCAGAAAAGCAGACCGAGCAGGCCAAGAATTAATCCTACTTCTTGGGTAAAGCGGCGTACCCCGCCCTGCACTGAAGTGGATGGGGAGGTTGTAGAGTTCAGAGTGTCAAGTGAGTAAGTCATGGCCTGCGCTAGCTTACCGCAGTTAGACCCGCGAACCCCTACTCCAGAGAATTGAGACGCTCTTTAACCACCATCGAGCCATCGCTGCGGGTTTCAATAAAACCGCGCTCTTCCAGGTCTTTCATCACACGGCTGACCATCTCACGCGATGCCCCAACCATTTTTGCCAGATCCTGGCGCGACACCTTGTCACGAATAACGGGATTGCCTTGATCATCCACCACTGCAAACTCCAGCAGCGCCCTGGCAACCCGGCCATACACATCCATCAACGCAAGCGATTCAATTTTGCGATCAGCATGGCGCAGGCGCTGCACCAGCCCTCTCATCACAGCATAGGCCATGGAGGAATTTTCAGGCAGGCAACGGGCGAACTCCAACCGCCCCAGAATCAGCACATCGGTTTGCACTTCGGCCCGCACGGTGGCTGAGTGGGGTTCGTTATCGATCAGGCTCATCTCGCCAATGTAATCGCCCGGCTGCATGGTGGCCAAAATAACTTCGCGACCACGCAAATCAGTGGTGACGACGCGGGCTCTGCCGGTCAAAATAATGGCCAACGAATTGGATTTTTTGCCTTGCTCAACAATCGATTCGCCGCGCTTGAATCTGGATTTGACCACCGCATCAGCCACCGACTCGGCCTGGCTGGCTGTGAGCATTGCAAACAGCGGAACTCTGCGGATCAGTTCTAAATTAGAGACCATCGTTGACATTGCTTTTCTCCTCAGGCCCTACTGCGGACAGGACAAAATCGAAGTCCCTACAATAGTTGCCATGTGTTAATTTCAAGGCTTAAGCAGCCGAATCATTCAACTGTGACGCTTAAGACTTTAACTGAGTTCTACTGCGTTTCCCATCAGGTTTTTTACCCATGAAGCATTCTAAAGTCCTCATTTTAGGTTCTGGCCCCGCCGGTTACACCGCAGCTGTTTATGCTGCAAGAGCTAACCTGAACCCGGTGCTCATTACCGGCATCGCTCAAGGCGGCCAGCTCATGACCACCACTGACGTTGACAACTGGCCTGCTGACGCGCAAGGCGTGCAAGGACCTGAGCTGATGCAACGTTTTTTAGAGCACGCCGAGCGTTTTAAAACTGAAATTATTTTTGACCATATTCACACGGTTGATTTTTCAAAACGCCCGTTCACCTTAACTGGCGACAGCGGTGTGTATACCTCTGACTCGCTGATTATTTGCACGGGTGCATCGGCCAAATATTTAGGGTTGGAAAGTGAAACCAAATTCATGGGACGTGGCGTGTCGGGCTGTGCCACGTGCGACGGGTTTTTCTACCGCGAGCAAGTGGTGTGTGTGGTCGGCGGCGGCAATACCGCTGTTGAAGAAGCGCTGTATCTATCCAACATCGCAAGCAAGGTGTATTTGGTGCACCGCCGCGACAAATTCAAAGCCGAGGCGATTCTGGTTGACAAACTGCATGAGAAAGTCGCTGCAGGCAAGATCGTGCTGAAAACCTTCAACACGCTGGACGAAGTGTTGGGTGATGCGGGCGGCGTAACCGGCGTTCGCTTGAGAAGCACCACCGACGATTCGACCCAAGACATCGAACTAAAAGGCTGCTTCATCGCCATCGGCCACCAGCCGAATACCGATATATTTGCAGGCCAGTTGGACATGAAAGGCGGCTACATCATCACCAAAACCGGGCTTGACGGTTTTGCCACCATGACCAGCGTGCCGGGCGTGTTTGCGGCGGGTGACGTTCAAGACCATATTTATCGCCAGGCGATCACCAGCGCGGGCACAGGTTGCATGGCGGCACTGGATGCGCAACGCTTTCTGGAGCAGAACGCTTAAAACTAGTGCTCAAAGCCAAAATTCAGGCTATAATCTGAGGCTTCGCTGGAAAAACAGACTAGTTTTTCCGCATCCGATTTTATTTTTTACGGAGAGTGCTCATGGCACGCGTCTGTCAGGTAACGGGCAAAGGCCCGATGGTAGGAAACAATGTTTCCCATGCCAACAACAAAACCAAGCGCCGGTTTATGCCTAATCTGCAATACCGCCGCTTTTGGGTCGAGACAGAAAATCGTTGGGTGCGCTTGCGCATCACCAGCGCTGGTCTGCGTTTGATCGACAAAAAAGGCATCGATGCGATCCTGGTGGATCTTCGTGCCCGTGGTGAAGTAAATTAATTTTTTTGTGGGACTGACCGCTAGCGCGAAGCTTCAAGCTCTGTCCCCAACTGACTAGGAAAAATCATGGCTAAAGGCGCACGCGAAAAAATCAAGCTGGAATCAACCGCCGGCACGGGTCACTTTTACACGACCACAAAAAACAAGAAAACCACACCCGACAAAATGCTGATCATGAAGTTTGATCCAAAGGCACGCAAGCATGTGGAATACAAAGAAATCAAGCTGAAGTAATTCAGAGACAGCAACAAAAACCGCTCGCAGCAATGCGCAGCGGTTTTTTTACGTCTTCAGCATGCTCAGTCGAAAACCGTGTGTCAAATAAAAAAGCCGCCCCGGCAAATCACCGGGGCGGCTTTTTAAATGGAGTCTTCTGTCAGGCCCTGGCTGCGCGCAGCTTCATCGAGAACTCGTTGAGCGCCGCAATGCCGCTTTGCTCGGCACGGTGGCACCAGCCCTGCAAGTCAGCCGTGAGCTGCTCGCGTGATGCAGAGGTCGTCAACCACATCTGGCGCAGCTCTTCGCGCATGATGACCATCTTGTCGAGCACCGGGTGCTCAGCTCTGGCTTGAGCCAACTGCGGCTTGGCGGACGCGGGCACCTTGTCATCGTCGCGGTGCAACCAGCGGTTGGCAGCGCGCAGCACTGATGAATCAGCGTTTTTGGATTTCAAAGCGGCTACTTCAGCTCTGCCAGCATCCCGCATGGCGCGTGCAAATCCAGCCATCACTTCATAGCGGTGGGCAATCAATGCCTCCAGCGTTTTCTCATCGGCCACGGGTTGAATACTCCCCAATTGCAGTTTGGGTGGTACTTTTTTAACCCGGGCCAAGCCCACCATTTCAAGCGCACGAATGTAGCCCCAGCCAATGTCAAACTCGTAAGGCTTGACCGAGAACTTGGCCGACGTTGGGTAGGTGTGGTGGTTGTTGTGCAGCTCTTCGCCGCCAATCATGATGCCCCAAGGCGAAATGTTGGTGCTGGCGTCCGGTGCTTCAAAATTGCGGTAACCCCAGTAGTGGCCAATGCCATTGATGATGCCGGCCGCCGTCACGGGGATCCACATCATTTGAACTGCCCACACCGCCAAGCCAGCCGCGCCAAACAAAGCCAGGTTGATGATCATCATCAAGCCCACACCCTGCCAGCTATAGCGGGTGTACACATTGCGCTCGACCCAGTCATTCGGCGTGCCATGTCCGTACTTGGACATGGTTTCCTTGTTCTTGCTCTCAGCGCGGTACAGCTCAGCACCTTGCCAAAAAACTTTTTTAATGCCGTGCGCTTGCGGGCTGTGCGGGTCATCAACGGTTTCGCACTTGGCGTGGTGTTTGCGGTGAATCGACACCCACTCTTTGGTGACTTGGCCGGTACCCAGCCACAACCAAAGCCGGAAAAAGTGAGCAGGCAGCGCGTGCAAATCCATCGCGCGGTGCGCTTGGTGGCGGTGCAGGTAGATGGTGACGCTGGCAATAGTGATGTGTGTTGTCACCAGTGCGTACAAAACAATTTGCCACCAGCTTGCGGCCAGTAAGCCATGAGCCAGCCAATCAGTGGCGGCGTTCAAAAGCATCATAAAAGTCCTTTAGACAATCGGTCGTACAGCGCCGGGCGAAACATGCCTTTGCGCTGCAAAAAATTCAGTCTCTATTCTATGCTTATCGGTCTCAAACGCCAAGCATCAGATAGCATGACAATACTTGCGGATGAAATCACAAAAATCACCCATCAGACGTTAAATTTCACTAACTTCCATCCAATTACCGTGAAAAACATCACGACTTCTGCCAAACGGCGGCAAAGAAGCCGTCGGTTTGATGCAGGTAAGGCCACAAGCGCAGGTAGGGGCCGCTGCACAGTTTTGCTGCATTTTCAACACCCGCATGGGTCAATAACGGGGCTACTTCGAGGACGTTAAAGTCTTTGTTAGCAGATGTAAATGCTTCAGCAATTTCTTCATTTTCTTCACGCAAAATGCTGCAAGTGGCATATACCAGCCGCCCACCGGGCTTCAACAACCGCGCGGCGCTTTGCAAAATGGCGGTTTGCTTGGCCACCAGCTCAACAATGGCCTTGGGGGTTTGCCGCCATTTCAAATCAGGATTGCGGCGCAGTGTGCCCAAGCCCGAGCAAGGCGAATCGACCAGCACCCGGTCAATCTTGCCCGCCAGGCGTTTGATGCGGTCATCACGCTCATGCGCGATTGCGACCGGATGCACATTCGACAAGCCGCTACGCGCCAAACGTGGTTTGAGTGCCGCGAGCCGGTGGCCTGACGTGTCAAAAGCGTAAAGCCGCCCAGTGCTGCGCATGGTTGCGCCCAACGCCAGCGTTTTGCCGCCCGCGCCCGCGCAAAAGTCCACCACCATTTCGCCGCGTTTGGCCTCCACCAGCAATGCCAACAGTTGCGAGCCCTCGTCTTGCACTTCAATCGCACCGCGCGTAAACGCATCGAGCTTGCCCAGTTGAGATTTATCAGCCAAGCGCAAGCCCCAAGGAGAATAGGGCGTGGCTTCGGTCTTCAGCCCGGCCTTGCTGAGTTCTTTTTGAATGTCAGCACGCTTGTCTTTGAGCGTGTTGACACGCAAGTCCAACCCCGCAGGCGCGTTCAGACTTTCAACCAGCGGCCAAAAATCGTCGCCCAACTGCGTTTTAAGCGGCTCAACCAGCCAGTTCGGCAGGTTATGGCGGTGCAGCTCCATCAGGTCCTCAGGTTTGACCTGGTCACATCGCTTGAGCCAATCAATTTCTTGGTCGGTCAAGGCAGCCATTAAAAAGTCACGATCCGCAGCAAAGCCGAGGATTGCCAAGCGACGTTCAGGCGCACCATGGCCGTGCTGGGCAAAATAGGTGTACAGGTTTTTCTTGCGCAGCACGTTGTAAACGGTTTCGGCCAGAGTGGCGCGCTCACGCGGCCCGAGGCGAAACTCACGGAAATACTTCGACAACATCATGTCGGCGGGTTGGTCAAATTTGAGTACGTGCTTGAGTAAGTCAGAGCAACTGTCGAGAAGGGCTTTAGGATGCATATCACTACATTGTCCCATCACACCCTTTTTAAAGCCTTGCACCTCATGTCAGACCAACTCCCGCCCCTCATTACCACCCCGCCCGGCCTGTACAAACACTACAAAGGCATGCTGTATGAAGTCATCGGCACCGTGCGCCACAGTGAAGATTTAAGCCCGATGACCCTGTACCGCGCGCTCTACGGTGAGTATGGCCTTTGGGTTCGGCCTGCGGCGATGTTCAATGAAGAGGTGGAGATTGATGGCGTGCGGCAGCCGCGCTTCACTAGGCAAGCCGACAAATAAAGCGCGTCGTCGATAATCATGGGTTATGCCCGAAATTACCGAAATAGAAAAACAAGTCAAACGTCGCCGCACGTTTGCCATCATCTCCCACCCCGACGCGGGTAAAACCACACTGACTGAAAAGCTGCTGCTTTTCTCAGGCGCAATTCAAATTGCGGGCAGCGTGAAAGCGCGCAAAGCCGCTCGCCACGCGACGTCTGACTGGATGGAAATTGAAAAGCAGCGCGGTATCTCTGTCGCGTCATCGGTCATGCAGATGGAGTATCGCGATTGCGTGATCAACCTGCTCGACACGCCCGGCCACCAGGACTTTTCAGAAGATACCTACCGCGTTTTAACGGCGGTTGATGCAGCCTTGATGGTGATTGACGCAGCCAACGGCGTAGAGCCCCAGACCCGCCGCCTGTTGCAGGTGTGCCGGGCACGCGGCACGCCCATCCTCACCTTCGTCAACAAAATGGACCGCGAGGTGCAAGACCCGATGACGGTGATGGACGAGATTGAGCGTGAGCTGGGCATGGCTGTCGTGCCGTTTACCTGGCCTGTCGGCATGGGCAAGTTGTTCCACGGCGTGTACGACCGGCGTGAAGACCGCATGCGCGTCTTCAGCCCCGGTGAAGACAAAGCCGGCGGTGACGATGAAATTTTGGCGGGGCTGAACAATGCCGAGGCGGCCAAACGCTTTGGCGCTGAATATGAACAAGCCAAAGGCGAGATTGAGCTGGTAGCAGGTGCCACGCCAGAATTTGATCGCGAATTATTTTTAGCGGGCAAACAAACGCCGATGTTCTTCGGCTCAGCCATCAACAACTTTGGCGTACAAGAAGTTTTGGACGCTTTGGTTGACCTGGCCCCCGCGCCCGCCGACCGTACCGCCATGCAGCGAGTGGTGCACCCTGAAGAGAAAAAATTCTCTGGCGTGGTCTTCAAAATCCAGGCCAACATGGACCCGGCCCACCGCGACCGCATCGCATTTTTGCGCGTTGCCAGCGGCGAATTTACCCGCGGCATGAAGCTCAAAGTCGTGCGCAGCGGCAAAGAGCTGCGTCCCAACACGGTCGTCAGCTTCATGAGCCAGCGCCGCGAACTGCTCGACACTGCATTTGCAGGCGACATCATCGGCATCCCCAACCACGGCGTGCTGCAACTGGGCGACACACTGACCGAAGGCGAAGCGTTGCAATTTACCGGCCTGCCGTTTTTTGCACCTGAAATGTTCAGGGCTGTTGAAGTGGCCGACCCACTGCGCACCAAGCAGCTACGCGCAGGATTGACGCAGTTGGGCGAAGAAGGCGCGATTCAGGTCTTTCGCCCCATTGCGGGCTCATTGCTTTTGCTGGGCGCTGTCGGCCAGTTGCAGTTTGAAGTTGTGGCGCACCGACTGGAGCATGAATACGGCGTTAAAGCCCGCATCATGCCGAGTAACTTCAACCTGGCGCGCTGGGTAACCTGTGACGACCCGAACGAGCTAAAAAAATTCATGGACGCCAACGCTCACCGCGTCGCGCTGGATGCGGTTGACGCGCCGACTTTGCTGGTCGACCACAGCGCCACGCTGCGGGCAGTTGAGCAGCAGTGGCCGAAAATCAAGTTTCATGCGCTGCGCGAGCACGCTGGGCTGGTGTTTCAGGCAAAAATGTGATTTCAGAGCCTTTTTTGGCTCTTTTTAGGTGCTTTCTAGGTGCTTTTTAGGCCTTTAACCCAATAAATACGGGCGTAAGCAGCTATCGAATTGATAGTATTTATCCGGTCGATTCGCTACTAAACCCCGTTATCACCGAGCGCGCGGTTCGTAGCCCGCCGCTGAAAATAGGTGTAAATGCCACACATTTGGCATACATATCGTCCAAGATGTGCGATTTCGCACAAGCCAATGATTTACTTACCCAAAGGCAGCCTGCTCATTACAATCGCGCGAAGTTTTCAGTAACTTTTCAGGATCCATGCGTTCCATTGTCATTTTCTTGTGGTGTTTGTTTTCGATGGGCACTACCGGGGCACAGGAATTTGACCGTCTCTATGACAAAAGCATTCAACCTGTTTTAAGTCAACCGCTGCAATGGGTAGCCGCACCGTCGGATGCCGCACCCAGCTTGCCCCAAGCCTTTGCTGTCAATCCAGGCACTTGGGCATTCGCGCTCTATACAGCCAGCACGGTGCTGCCGACCTCCGCCGGCCGCGATGCGTGGGTCAGATTCACCTTAGCCGCGACGCCTCAGCCCCAAAGTTGGGTGATTCGCGTCCAGCGAGTTTCGGTTCAAAAAGTCAGCCTGTACGCTCTGGATGCTGCTGGCTTCAGGCTCGAGCAGTCTGCCGGCAGTTTGGTTACGCGTGCCGCCTGGAGCCGCAATACCCGCACACCGAGCTTTGAGGTCATGACCGGGGGCATCGAAAAAACCTATTTTCTGCGGATTGAGCACAACACACCTATCACTGAGCGACCAGAGCTGATGAGTCACAGTGATTTTGCAGATGGCGCCAGCAGGGTGAGCACGCTGATCGGGTTGATGTTTGGCATGTTCGGGATACTGATGCTGATCTGTGTGGCTGCGAACGCCTTGGCTCACAATACCGTGTTTTTGTCGCTGGCAGCATTTACTGGCGCCCTGTTACTGCAGTATTTGGTGCTGATCGGTTACGGCGGCTGGCGGGTCTGGCCTAACAGCCTGCACCTGAACCAGGCAATGCCATGGGCGTCACCCTTCCTGAGCATGGCTGTGGGCTGCTGGTTTTTTGCGCAGGCCAGTTATGCCAAAGACAGCAACAGGACCATTTACCACCTGCTCTGCGCGGTAGCAATGGGCAGCTTTGGGTTGGCGTTGTACATGCTGATGTCCATTGACCGGCTAGAACGCAACCTTCTAAACGGCTGGGCTGCATTTGTTTTGGTGACCGTTGTCATCTCTTTGCTTTGGCTTAGCCTGCGCGCGCTGCGCTGGACCCTGTGGCTGGTTGCTGGTTTGCTGCCCATCGCAGGGGCCGGGTTTGCACGGCTGGCCTACAACTATGGCTGGCTAACGCATATCGAGCTTGCACAAACTGCCAGCGTGTTTTTGACCCAATTTGGCCTGACCTGGATTTTTCTGGCGTTAGCCTGGCGCAACCGGGACGTACTGATGTCAAAGGCCGCGTCAGATGCACTGAAGAGTAACGACCCGGCTACTGGGCTGGTTCAGACGGAGGTCGCCAAAGCGCGCCTGAACCAAACACTGACACGTGCAGCTCGTCTGAAGTTGGGCTGTGGCGTGATCATGGTGCGCTGGGTCAACTACCCCGCAACCTTGGGCACAAAAAATCCAGCCCAGCGTGCTGTCCTGATCAAGCAACTGGCTCAGGTACTGGGGCGCGTCGTACGCGACATTGACACAGCAGCCGTTCTGGGAGGAGGCTACTTCATGTTGCTGATAGAAGGTCCGGTCAACAGAGCCTCATTGGCCTCACTGGCGACACAAGTGTTGGCCAGCGGTATTCGAGAAGCCGAGAAATTGGACATGCCGAATGCATTTGACCTACACATCGCCATCTGGACTGCAGATTTGGTACCCGCCACCAGTAAAGACGTGCTTGAAGCACTGCATACACGTTTGA
This sequence comes from Polaromonas sp., assembly GCA_031414215.1. Lineage (GTDB taxonomy): Bacteria > Pseudomonadota > Gammaproteobacteria > Burkholderiales > Burkholderiaceae_C > Polaromonas. The sequence continues at coordinate 14,920 of JANNVB010000002.1, forward strand.
ACCAAATGTCACAGGGCACCAAGCGCACTGTGCAATTTGTCGATGCGGCCGTCAGCCAACCGAACGCTGAACAGCAGCGAGCACCCGCCCAGCACCGCGATGAGTTGATGGCAAAAATCGATGCCATTGAAGCGTCGCCCAGCGTGCGAGCCGTCTTGATGCCTGAAAAACCTCGAAAATGACCAAAATCGACCTTTTGAGGCTGAATTTAGGTATCATTTAGCTGTTTTAACCAATGAATACGGGCGCAAGCAGCTCCTGATTTTATAGCAAAAATGACTCGCACAAACACCCTCCCTTCATGACCAGCCTTCGTATAGGCGCTGGCGCGGGCTACTCGGGCGACCGCATTCCCCCTGCCATTGAACTGGCCGAAAAAGGCAAGCTGGACTACTTGGTGTTTGAATGCCTGGCCGAGCGCACCATTGCGCTGGCACAGTTGCAGCGCAGCCAAGATGCCCGCCTGGGCTTTGACGGCCTGCTGGCCGCGCGCATGCGGGCGGTGCTACCAGCCTGCACGGCTCAAGGCGTCAAGATCATCACCAACATGGGCGCGGCGAATCCGCTGGCGGCTGGGCATGACGTGGTTCGTGTTGCGCGCGAGTTGGGCATTCAAAAACTGCGGGTAGCGGTGGTGCTGGGCGACGATGTTTTGTCGCAAATTCATGGGCAGAACTTACCGTTGATGGAAAGCCAAGAAACGCTGGCCGCTCTGGGCAATACCATCATCTCAGCCAACGCCTACATCGGTGTTGAAGGTATCGTGGCGGCGCTGGCCCAAGGCGCAGACGTCGTCATCACCGGGCGCGTGGCTGACCCGGCTTTGTTTTTGGCTCCACTGGTTCATGAATTTGGCTGGGCGATGAATGACTGGGATTTGTTGGGCAAAGGCACGCTGGTCGGGCATTTGCTGGAATGCGCTGGCCAGGTCACGGGCGGCTACTTTGCTGACCCTGGCTACCGCGATGTACCTAACCTGGCCAGGTTGGGCTTTCCGCTGGCGGAGGTATCAAGCGACGGCAGCGCGGTGATCACCAAAGTCGCAGGCTCGGGCGGCTGCGTCACGGTGGCTACCTGCGCGTCACAGCTTCTGTACGAAATTGAAAACCCTGCCGCCTACCTGCAGCCCGATGTGGTGGCGGATTTTTCAAACGTCACGCTGACGCAGATCGGCCCTGACCGGGTTCAAGTTGGCGGTGCCGCAGGCCAGAAGCGCCCTGACAAACTCAAAGTCACCGTTGGCCACCGCGATGGTTTTATCGGCGAAGGTCAAATATCTTATGCAGGCCTGGGCGCCCAGGCGCGCGGCCAGCTGGCTTTGGATGTGCTCAAGGAACGGCTGGCTGGCATGAAAGCCCTGGACAGCCGCTTTGAGCTGATCGGCGTCAACGCGATTCATGGCCCGGCTTTGGCTGAGGGCTACACGCCCTATGAAGTCCGCGCCCGAGTCGCCATGCGCGTCGCCACCCGGCTGGAAGCCGAACACGTCGCCCATGAAGTCGAAGCCATGTACCTGAACGGCCCGGCCAGCGGCGGTGGCGTCACGCAATCGGTACGCGAGGTGATTGCGGCAGCTTCAGTGCTCATCCCGCGTGAGTGGGTGCAAACATCGGTCACTTTGCTGGAGGTTTAAATGTCAACCATGACCCTGTTAAGAGACATCGCCTATTCGCGTGCCGGAGACAAAGGCAATCGCTCCACGCTGTCGGTGATTGCCTACGACATCAAGCACTTCCCGGCCATCGAGCGCGCCGTGACGGCCGAGCGTGTGAAACAGCAATACACGGGCATCGCCAAAGGAGAAGTCGAGCGCTACGCTATGGCCCAGCTTGGGGCTTTAAACTTCGTCTTGCACGATGCACTGGGCGGCGGTGTGACCCGCTCGCTGTGCCTGGACGCACATGGCAAGTGTTTAGGCTCAGCCATCCTGAGCCTGGAGATTGACATGACAATCGATGAATAACTTTAACTGGAGACAACTCATGAAATTCAAATTACTTTTAGTGGCGGCTTTGGCCAGCGCGTCCTTCGCAGCTTTCGGCCAGGCCTACCCGAACAAACCGATCAAAGCCATCGTGCCGTTTGCCGCAGGCAGCGCCACCGACCAGATTGGCCGCGCCTTTGCCGCCAAGATGAGCGAAACACTCGGCCAGACCATCGTGATCGAAAACCGCCCCGGCGTGAACGGCATGCTGGGCGCCGACGCGGTAGCCAAGGCACCCGCCGACGGCTACACGATTTTGATCGGCACCAACAGCACCAACGCAGCTTTGAAGAGCCTGATGAAAAAGCTGCCCTACGACCAGGACACCGCCTTTGCACCACTCGGCTACATGGGCTCAGTGCCGCTGATCATTGCTGTGAACAACGACGTGCCCGCCAAAACTTTGAAAGAGCTGGTGACACTGGGCAAGTCCAAGTCAGGCTTCATTACCGCCGCTAGCGCCAGCACCTCGCAATTGGTGTCGTCAGAAATGCTGGCCACCATGGCGGGCATGCAGTTCACCAGCGTGCCGTACAAAAGCGGCCCAGCAGCCATGACCGATTTGATAGGCGGGCAAGTCATGCTGTTTTCGGCTGACTTTACCGTCATGCTGCCGCAAATCAAAGGCGGCAAAATTCGCGGCCTGGCCGTGACATCGACCAAGCGCTCACCCGCCATACCCGAGCTGCCCACCGTCAATGAAGCGCTGGGTTTGAAGGACTACGAGCTGATCGCCTATTTCGCCATGTTTGCACCCGCAGGCACGCCGCGCGACATCGTTGTCAAGCTCAATCAGGCCATCAACGCCGCCGCGCAAAGCAAAGATATTCAGGACAAGTTTGCCGACAATGGCTTTGCAGTTGAGCCCGGTACCCCAGAAGCCCTGGCCCAGCGCAGCAAGCTGGAAACCGCCAAATGGGCCAAAGCAATCGCTGATGCGAAGATTGAGCCGCAGTAAGGCGGGCTACCATGGGGCAAGATCAGACACGACATGCGCATGTCGTGTCTGATCATTTTTTGGCGTGACCTTTATTCTTTTTCCCGCGTCAGTCGTTCTGCAAAAGAAATGCCGATGGCTGACAGTACAAAGGTGAAGTGAATGACGGCGATCATCGTCACCATTTGCACGTTCTCCAAAGTCAGCTCGCCACTTAGATAAGTTTTCAGCGCATGAACGCCTGAAATGGAAATGATGGCGAATGCCAGCTTCAGCTTCAAGTTATAGGTGTTGACATGATCCAGCCAGTCTGGCTTTTTCATGTCCGTTTTGTCAAAGTGCCCGGTCGTCACAAAAAGTGACACCCCCGCCAGCGCGACAACCCACACCAGCTGGGCCACCATCGTCATATCCACCAGTTCAAGGACTTTGATGATCAAGGCTATTTTTTCTAAATCGCCATAAATCAGCGTTTGCATCAGCTTGTAGGTCTCTAACAAAAATTTGCCCAAAATACCGAAAATAATGCCCACCAGCCCCACATAAAAGAACAGCATCGTGAACCGCATGCCGTAAAGCAATGAGCCGACACTTGCAAGAATTTTTTCCATTTTTAAAGCCTTGATAAAAGTTTAGCTCGGCAGAGGCAAAGCAGTCTTGTAGCGTACCTGCTTTAAGGCAAAGCTGGAGCGGATCTTTTCAATGCCTGGTATCGGCGTGAGCTGGTTCAGGATGAATTTCTCCAACGCACCTATGTCGGCCACCGCCACGCGAATCAAATAGTCGCTGTCGCCGGTCATCAAATAGCATTCCATCACCTCGTCATGCTCTGCAATGCGGCGTTCAAATTCAGCCAGGGCGTCTTTGCTTTGGCTACGCAAGCTGATGGAGATAAAGACGCTCAAACCCAGCCCTAAGGCCGCTGCGTTGGCGATGGCTACGTAGCGGTCAATTACTTTGGCGGCTTCCAGCGCCTTGACGCGCGCCAGGCAGGGTGACGGGCTTAAATGCACACGTTTGGCCAGTTCAACATTGGACAGTGAGCCATCGCGCTGCAATTCGTCAAGAATCTTTAAATCGGTTGAATCAAGCTGCATATTCTTTTGAGTGAAGTATTTAGAGCATTTTATGCTGCGAAAAGCATGTATTGCCTACTATTACAGTAGCACCTTTTGCGTGGATTTGCGTACAGTTCTTGTCAAATGAACATCCATCACGAACACCTCAGCACAGACCCCGACCCGCAAGAAACCGCCGAATGGCTGGAAGCGTTTGAGGCGCTGGTTACCAGCCAAGGCCCAACGCGGGCGCGGCAGATGCTGGACGCTTTGAGCCGCAGTGCGCGCACCCAACGTATTGGCTGGCAGCCCGAGCTGTGCACGCCGTATGTCAACACCATTGCGGTGGATGAGCAGCCCGTCTTCCCCGGTGATTTGGCCATTGAAGAACGGCTGGCCGCACTGATGCGCTGGAACGCGCTGGCCATGGTGGTCAAGGCCAATCAGGTGGAAACCGGAGGGTCCAGCGAACTGGGCGGGCACATTGCCAGCTACGCCAGCGCGGCTGATTTGTTTGAGACCGGGTTTAACCACTTCTTTCATGCACGCCAAGGTGTGGGGAGCGGCCAGCATCGGGGTGATTTGGTGTTTTTTCAGCCGCACAGCGCGCCCGGCGTGTATGCGCGGGCCTACCTGGAAGGCCGATTGACCGAGAACGACTTGCGCTTTTACCGGCAAGAACTAGCTGCGCCCGCTGAAGGAGCGCAGGGCCTGTGCAGCTACCCGCACCCGTACTTGATGCCAGACTTTTGGCAGTTCCCCACGGGATCGATGGGCATCGGGCCAATCAGCTCGATTTACCACGCGCGCTTTATGCGCTACTTGACGCATCGCCGCTTGCTCGATTGCAACGGCAGAAAAGTATGGGGCGTGTTTGGCGACGGCGAGATGGACGAGCCTGAATCGATGAGCGCGCTGACGCTGGCCGCGCGCGAGAATTTGGACAACCTAGTCTGGGTCGTCAACTGCAACTTGCAGCGGCTTGATGGCCCGGTGCGCGGCAATGGCCGCATCATTGACGAGCTGGAAAAACTGTTTGCAGGCGCAGGCTGGAACGTCATCAAACTGGTGTGGGGCAGCGACTGGGACGGCCTGTTTGCACGCGACACCACAGGCGCACTGGCCAAGGCCTTTGCCAACACAGTAGACGGCCAAATGCAAACCTTTGCCGCCAAAGACGGTCGCTTTAACCGCGACACCTTTTTTGGTCAGAACGAGGAACTGGCGCGCCTAGCCCAGGGCATGACAGACGAGCAGATTGACCGCCTCAAGCGCGGCGGCCACGACCTGGTGAAAATCCACGCCGCCTATGCTGCCGCTGCTGCCCACAAGGGGCAACCAACGGTGATCTTGGCGCACACCAAAAAGGGTTACGGCATGGGCAGCGCAGGCCAGGGCAAGATGACCACCCATTCGCAAAAGAAGTTTGACGAAACCGATTTGATTGGTTTCAGAAACCGCTTTAACCTGCCATTGACCGACGAACAAGCCACGCGGATTGACTTTTACAAGCCCGAAGCCAGCAGCCCCGAGATGCAATACATGCACGCCAAACGGGCGGCGCTGGGTGGCTACCTGCCCAAGCGCGAGACAGCAGCCGGCAAAATCAACATCCCCGCCTTGGCAACATACGCAGGCTTTGCATTGACCGCAGACGGTAAAGAAATGAGCACCACCATGGCCTTTGTGCGCATGCTGGGCAGCTTGCTGAAGGATGCTGAGCTGGGCCCCAGAATCGTGCCCATCGTGGCCGACGAGGCGCGCACCTTTGGCATGGCCAATTTGTTCAAGCAAGTTGGCATTTACTCCAGCGTGGGCCAGCGCTACGCACCAGAAGATATTGGCTCGGTACTGAGCTACCGCGAGGCGATGGACGGGCAGATTCTGGAAGAAGGCATCAGCGAGGCCGGCGCGCTGGCCAGCTGGACAGCCGCCGCCACCAGCTACAGCGTGCACGGCCTGGCGATGCTGCCTTTCTACATTTACTACTCGATGTTCGGCTTTCAGCGCGTGGGCGATCAGATCTGGGCGGCGGCTGACCAGCGGGCGCGCGGTTTTTTACTTGGTGCCACATCAGGCCGCACCACCCTGAGCGGTGAAGGTCTGCAGCACCAGGACGGCACCAGCCACCTGGTGGCCGCGACGATTCCAAATTGCAAAGCCTACGACCCAGCCTTTGCCTGCGAGCTGGCCGTCATCATCGATCACGGTATGCGCGAGATGATGGTGGCGCAAAAGGACGTTTTTTACTACGTGACAATGATGAACGAGAACTATGCCCAGCCTGATTTGGTCGCTGGGAGCGAAGCGGATATCCTCCGGGGATGCTATAAATTCAGGAGCTGCTTGCGCCCGAATTCATTGGTTAAAACCCCTAAAACAACCCTGAAAATGGCCCAAAAAGTCACTTTGATGGGCTCTGGAGCGATTTTGACGGAGGTCGTCAAGGCAGCGGACCAATTGGAGGCGATGGAACTTGATGTGACGGTGTTCAGCGTAACAAGCTGGAGCGAGCTGGCCAGAGACGGCGCTGCAAATTCTGACGCAGATGATGCCTTCATCACCCAACAACTGCAAACCAGCGAAGGCCCCATCATTGCCGCCACCGACTACGTACGCGCCGTACCCGAGAGCATTCGCGCCTACCTGCCCGAGGGCCGCAGCTACACCACGCTGGGTACCGACGGCTTTGGCCGCAGCGACACGCGGGCGGCGCTGCGGGCGTTTTTCAAGGTTGATGCAGCGAGCATTTTGAAAGCGGCGCTGCATCAACTGAATTAAAACGAAACTGACGCGAAATTACTTAGGCAACAACACCTTGTCGACCACGTGAATCACGCCGTTGGACTGGTACACGTCAGCAATCGTCACGGTCGATGAACCGCCTTTTTCGTCAGTGATCATGACCTTGCCGCCTGCTGACTTGGCCGTCAGCATGCCGCCTGCAACGGTTTTAAACGTTGTGCTGCCTTTGCCGTCCATGATCATTTTGGTCAATGCCGCAGCATCGACTTTGCCGGGCACGACGTGATACGTCAGGATGCCGGTCAGCATGCCTTTGTTTTCAGGCTTGAGCAGCGTGTCAACCGTGCCGGCTGGCAAGGCTGCGAAAGCCGCGTTGGTCGGTGCAAAAACGGTGAAAGGACCAGCGCTTTTCAGGGTGTCAACCAGGCCAGCGGCCTTGACGGCAGCGACCAGGGTGGTGTGGTCTTTGGAGTTGATGGCGTTGTCGATGATGTCTTTGGAGGCCAGCATCGGTGCACCGCCCACCATGACTTGTGCGAAGGACGATGCAGCGCCCAAGCCCAGCATGACAGCCAGAGAAACCGACGCGAGTTTGCGAGAAAATTTCATGAAGAATCCTAAAAGTGAAGTTAAACAAAAGCCGAAATTAAAAATTCAAGCGGCTGAAATGAATACGGCACAGGGCTGCGGCCAGATTCAACTCTTTTGAATAACCTTCAAATTGGACGGGCTGCGTTTGTAAGCGCTTGTAGCAAGTCGCGCACAGCTTGCGGGTACAACAGGTGCTCTTGAACAAGGACACGTGCCGCCAAGGCCTCAGCCGTATCACCGGCCAGAATCGGCACCACTGCCTGCGCCAAAACCTCACCATGGTCCAGCTCAGACGTCACAAAATGCACACTGGCACCCGCGACCTTGCAACCTGCATCAATGGCGCGTTGGTGTGTGTTGAGCCCCGTGAATGCAGGTAACAGCGAAGGGTGAATGTTGACCAATCGGCCCGCGTAATGCGCTACAAAAGCAGGCGACAGGATACGCATGAAACCCGCCAACAGCACCAAAGCGGGCTGATGCTGATCAATCAATCTCATCAGCGCGGCATCAAAAGCCTCACGCGCATCAAACGCTTTGTGGTCCAGCACGCAGGTGGCAATACCCAAAGCGCTTGCATTGCGCAACCCTTCAGCAACTGGCCTGTTGCTGACCACGCAGGCGATGCGGGCGCCATACTTCGTGAACCACTGTTCTTGCTCCGCAGCGTGGGCAATGGCCAGCATGTTGGAGCCCGTGCCTGAGATTAAAACGACGATATTTTTAAGCGGCTGTGTCATGAGAGCCATGATTATCGCCAGCCCAAGTCACCGCTTTGACATAGAGAAAAGCACATTCGTGCTAAAAACGTCCCATTGAACGTCATATCAACGGAGACACCCATGGATTTAGCTTTCACCCCTGAAGAGCAGGCTTTTAGAGAAGACATACGCGCCTGGGTTCACGCTAACCTGCCAGAAGACATACAGCACAAGGTGCGCAACGCCCTGCGCCAAACCCGTGACGACATGCAGCGCTGGGCCAAAATTTTGGGTAAAAAAGGCTGGCTGGGTCACGGCTGGCCCAAAGAGTTTGGCGGCCCAGGCTGGAACGCGGTGCAAAAGCATTTGTTTGAAGAAGAATGCGCCCTGGCTGGCGCGCCGCGCGTGGTGCCGTTTGGCCCGGTGATGGTGGCGCCGGTCATCATGGCGTTTGGCAACGCCGAACAACAGCAGCGCTTTTTGCCAGGTATTGCCAGCGGTGAGGTGTGGTGGAGCCAAGGCTACAGCGAGCCGGGTTCTGGGTCTGACCTGGCATCCCTTAAATGCAAGGCCGAGCGGGTAGGCGACAAATACATCGTCAATGGCCAAAAAACCTGGACCACGCTGGGCCAGTACGGCGAATGGATTTTTTGCCTGGTGCGCACCAGCAGCGAAGGCAAGCCGCAAACCGGTATTTCATTCTTGCTGATCGACATGAAGTCGCCGGGCGTCAGCGTCAAACCCATCGTGCTTCTGGACGGCGAGGCAGAAGTCAACGAGGTGTGGTTTGACAACGTCGAAGTGCCCGCCAACAACCTGATTGGTGAAGAAAACAAGGGCTGGACATACGCGAAGCATTTGCTGAGCCATGAACGCACCAACATTGCCGATGTGAACCGCAGCAAGCGCGAGCTGGAGCGGCTGAAGAAAATCGCCAAAGCTGAAGGTGTGTGGGAGGACTTCAGATTCAGAGACGAAATCGCCAAGCTCGAAGTCGACGTGGTGGCGCTGGAAATGATGGTGCTGCGGGTGCTGTCGGCTGAAAAGACCGGTAAAAACTCGCTCGATATTGCTGGTCTGTTAAAAATCAAGGGCAGTGAAATCCAGCAGCGTTACAGCGAGCTGATGATGTTGGCCGCTGGACCATTTGCCCTGCCACTGATTGAAGAAGCCATGGAAGCCGGTTGGCAAGGCGACTACCCCGGCGGCGTATTGGGCAACGCACCATTGGCAGGCACTTACTTCAATATGCGCAAAACCACCATTTATGGCGGCAGCAATGAAGTCCAGCGCAATATCGTTTCACAGTTTGTTCTAGGTTGATCAGGGAGTAACTTATGGATTTCGATTTCACAGACGACCAAGAACAACTGCGTGATGCGGTGCGCAAATGGGTTGACAAAGGCTATACATTCGACCGTCACCGCAGTATCACAGCGTCTGGGGGCTTTTCACGCGAAGCTTATGGCGAACTCGCAGAGCTGGGCCTGACGGGTCTGTACGTACCCGAAGCACATGACGGTATGGGCATGGGCCCCACCGAGGGCATGGTGGTGATGGAGGAGCTTGGGCGCGGCATGGTGCATGAACCCTTGATCCAAGCGCTGATCGCTGGTGCCGTGCTGGCAGCCTATGCGCCAGATGCGCTGAAGGCCGCATGGCTGCCAAAAATAGCGTCGGGTGAAAGCCTGGTCGTTTTGGCGCACCAGGAACGTGCAGCCCGCTACAACCTTGCCAAATGTGCAGCAAAAGCGGCTCTAGACCAACAAAAATGGGCGCTAACAGCTACTAAAAGCATAGTACCCAGCGGCGACCATGCAGATGCTTTCATCGTGCCGGCGATGGCCGACGGCAAACTGGCGCTGTTTTTGGTTGAACGATCTACCTCTGGTGTGACGACGCGCGGCTACGGTACGCAAGACGGTGGCCGGGCGGCTGAGGTGGTGTTGACAAATGCACCCGCCACGCTAGTCACACTGGACGGCGCAACGGCGCTGGCTCACGCCGTTGACATTGGCATCGCCGCCACCTGTGCCGAGGCCATTGGCGTGATGGACAAAACGCTTGCCATCACGGTCGAGTACATGAACACCCGCAAACAGTTTGGCGTAGTCATCAGCAGCTTTCAGGCCTTGCGCCACCGCGTGGCCGACATGAAAATGCAGCTTGAATTGGCCCGATCGATGAGCTACTACGCCAGCCTGAAGCTGAACGCACCAGCCGCAGAACGCAGCGCCGCCATGGCCAGAGCCAAGTACCAGTTGGGCGTGTCGATGAGACAAGTCAGCCAAGAAGCGGTACAACTGCACGGCGGCATTGGCGTGACGGACGAGTACATTGTCAGCCACTACTTTAAAAAGTTGACGCAGCTGGAAATGACTTTTGGTGACACCTTGCACCACTTGGGTGAGGTGTCGAACCGGATGCAGGACACGGCTGGCGTGTTTGCCTAGCTATCAGGCTGCGTCAGCGATTGTGCAAAAGTACCGAATAATTTTCTATTTAACAACACTGGTGTCAGAGTCACTGCAAACTTGCCCAAAACTTGAAAATAAATGAAACATTCATTTGAAGGAGTCAGACATCAAGGGGAAAATCTGGAGCGAGTCTTATAATTGTTACCAGATGTTCGTCCAAAAATATATCAACGTGTTTGTATCTGCAAAGTGTTTTTTGCGGGATTCAAGGCAGCTCCGACGTTTTTTTGTCGCGGCTGCGTTGATTTTTACAGGATTGATTTCTCAGCCTGTGCTGGCACAGTCATCTGCCTGCAACGCCAACGAAGACACTATTACCTTTGACTTTGGACCAAACTTAACAAGCTCCACAGGCTCAACCCGAACGTGGACGGCGGGATCATTAGCCAATGTGTACAACGTAGCCACAGGCGTTGGGCAAAACACTATCAGCTTTACGGCTGCGGGTGCCGTTTTTACGGCAGGAGAGCCGCAGTTAATAAACCCGGTGGGAAATGTCGCAAATTCTTTGCAACTTCGAATTGATGCTACTGCATCTCTCCAAAGAGTATCACTCACCTTGGTTTTTAACCGACCTATGGACAAGGTCAGATTCAGAATGTTGGACCTTGATACGTCAGCTACGTTTCAAGATGTTTTGCAAGTATCTGGTTTTATGAACGGGACCGCTACGATCATTCCTGCTCTGACTGCTGTTATCCCTGGCAACTACACAACTACAACCGTCGGTGTCAGTAACCAAATCACTACAAATCTAGGCATAGGCAACTGTGGTTTTACAGATCCAAATTGCAATATAACAGTTGATTTTATAAACCCAGTTGATAGGGTTGTCATTAGTTTTATAGCTGGTGCCGCTATTCCCGGGGATCCAACTCCGCAACTCGTTGCTTTCAACGATTTTTCCTACTGTGTGCCCAAGCGCGACTTGAGAGTCACCAAAACCAGCGGCACCAACACTTTTGTGGCAGGTGCCACCACCACATATTTACTGACCATCAACAACCGGGGCGGCGTAGCAACCACGGGCATTACATCTGTCACAGACGTCATTTCGGCGCAGGGTGTGGCCTTCGTGACGCCGCAAACGCCAACACCATGGACCTGCGCCTTTGGCACTACCACTTTTGTCGCTGACACCGCCAACTGCTTCAGTGCAACTGCCATTGCGGCGGGAGGAACGACTGTGCTCACCCTCACAGTGAGCATCAGCCCGGCTACGACGGCAAGCACGGCGATAAACCGAGCGAAGGTTTACGGCGGGGGCGACCCGAACAAAACGCTTGTGACCTCCACCGGGCCCATCGCAAACTGCGATGCACTGAATGAAAACTTTTCTGGCGGAGGAGCAACCTATTTTGGCGGTGTAGACACCACGGATGCAGGTTGTTCTTTTGAATCGACCCCCATCGTCAGGCGAGCTTTATTGACGGTGGCCAAAGACAATGGCAGCTTAACATTGACGGCTGGCGTTACCACCACTTACACCATTACTTTCGCCAATTTGGGGCCGTCAAATGCACCCGGCACCATGGTGTTCGACAACCCTTCAAGTGGTTTGAGCTGTACCACGCCGACTTTCATTTCAACGCCTTTGACTTCTGTGACAACCAGTCCGATCACCTTGAGTACAACTTCATTTCAAGTGACAGGTATCTCTCTCACGCCCACTTTTCCAGCAAACTCCACCGCCACCTTTGTGGTGGCCTGCGGAGTCAGGGCGACGGGTCTGCCATAGCGCAGCAGTGCCTTTTTGCGCCCTTAGAGTCAAGGCTTTCTGCCTCAAGCGTGCAGGCGTGACGTTTTAGGGATGTGCGCCATCAAAAACTCCATCTGGTCCGCCAAAATGCGGCGGTTGCGCAAAATAAAGTCTTCCCACAGGCTGGGCACATAGGGCGTATACAGCAGCGGCATACCGGCTTGCTCTGGCGTGCGGCTGCTTTTGCGGTGGTTGCAGGCGCGGCAGGCGGTGACCACGTTCATCCAGGTATCAACGCCTTTTTGCGCAAACGGAATGATGTGCTCACGGGTCAAATCTTCTTCATGAAAATGCTGGCCGCAATAGGCGCACACATTGCGGTCACGTACAAACAGCTTGCCATTGGTCAGGCCAGGTTTCAGCTCAAACGGGTTGATTTTGGGCACGCCCTTGGTGCCAATGATGCTGTTGATCGTGATGATGGACTGGTTGCCGGTGATGGCGTTATGGCCACCATGGAAAGTAGCCACATGCGCGCCCATCTCCCAGCGCACTTCGCCACCTGCGTAGTGCAATACGGCTTCTTCCAGGCTGATCCACGACTGTGGCAGCCCTTGGGCGGATAGCTTTAAGACCTTCAAACCTGACCTCCACTGATGAAAATGGAAACACGTTGTCACGCTACCCTTCAATATACAGGTAAATGATGACCAACTGGTCTTAAGGGCTGATAAAAGGCCACCATCCGCTATTAAAACGATAATCGGGGGATGAAAGTCTTTCGCGGATACCGTCACCCTCAACTTGCAAACTCTTGCGCCCTGACGATTGGTAATTTTGATGGCGTACATCGCGGCCACCAAGCGATGCTGGCGCTGCTTAAAAATGAGGCGCAACACCGGGGCGTGCCCAGTTGCGTGATGACGTTTGAACCGCACCCACGCGACTACTTTGCCGCACTGGCCAAAAAACCTGAAACCGCGCCACCCCGCATCGCAACGCTGCGCGACAAGCTGACCGAACTGGCTGCCTGCGGAATGGACCAAGCCGTGGTGTTGCCATTTGATGCGCGCCTGGCCAGCCAGAGCCCCGAAGCCTTCATCAACGACGTGTTGGTGCAAGGCCTAGGTGCCAAATACATTTTGGTAGGCGACGATTTCCGCTTCGGCGCCAAGCGCGCCGGAGGTTACGCCATGCTGGACTCAGCGGGACAGCGCTTAGGCTTTGACGTAGCCCGCATGAACAGCTACGAGGTGCAAAGTACGCGAGTTTCAAGTTCAGCGGTTCGGCAAGCGCTGAGCGCAGGCGACATGGCGCAAGTTGCCAGCTTGCTGGGTAGGCCATACAGCATTTCTGGCCATGTGGTGCATGGCCGAAAACTGGGGCGCGACTTGGGTTTTAGCACCCTGAATCTGCGGTTTTCGCATTGGAATCCCGCCGCCAGCGGGATCTTTGCCGTTCATGTTCACGGCCTGGCTGACAAACCGTTGATTGGCGTGGCCAACCTCGGCATTCGCCCATCGATTGAGGCCAACGACGTGAACGGCGGGCGCGTGCTGCTAGAGACCTATTGCCTGGACTGGCCAGCAGAGCTGGGCGCAGAAGGTGGCTACGGTAAAATCGTGCGCGTGGAACTGCTGCACAAACTACACGACGAGCTGAAGTACGACGGTCTGGATGCGCTTAAAAAGGGCATTGCCAAAGACTGTGATGATGCACGTGCGTATTTCTCAAACATGCATAGCGAAACAGCTCGCCAAACCACGCGCGATCGAATTTAGACGATCTGTCAATGCGGGTCTGGCCCGTAATTTTTTCGTCTCTTCCCTCTGATTTCTAGATTGCTGCTGAACGCCGCAATGACACCTCAAGCGATTGCCATGACCGACACCACACAAGACACTGCCAAAACCGACTACCGCAGCACCCTGAACCTGCCAGACACACCCTTCCCGATGCGCGGCGATTTGCCCAAACGCGAGGCGGGTTGGGTCAAAGATTGGGACGACAAAGGCATTTATAAAAAGCTGCGCTTGGCTCGGGCAGGCGCCGTTAAATTTGTCTTGCATGACGGGCCACCGTACGCCAACGGCAAAATCCATATTGGCCACGCCGTTAACAAAATTCTCAAAGACATGATCGTCAAAGCGCGCCAACTCAAAGGCTTGGACGCGATTTACGTGCCTGGCTGGGACTGCCACGGTTTGCCGATTGAAAACGCCATCGAAAAATTACACGGCCGCAATTTAAGTCGGGACGAAGTGCAGTCCAAAAGCCGCGCCTTTGCGACCGAGCAAATTGCTGGGCAACTAGAAGACTTCAAACGCTTGGGCGTGCTCGGCGAATGGGACAACCCCTACCGCACGATGGACTACGCCAATGAGGCGAACGAAATTCGCGCTCTCAAACGCATCATGGAACGCGGCTTTGTGTACCGGGGCTTGAAGCCGGTGTACTGGTGCTTTGACTGCGGCTCATCGCTGGCTGAGTTTGAGATTGAATATGCGGATAAGAAATCGCAAACGCTGGATGTGGGTTTTAAAAGCGCTGAGCCGGAAAAACTGGCGGCCGCATTTGGCTTGAAAAGCCTCGCAAAAGACGCCTTCGCAGTGATCTGGACGACCACCGCCTGGACGATTCCCGCCAACCAGGCCCTGAACCTGAACCCAGAACTGACCTACGCGCTGGTGGACACCGAACGCGGCATTTTGATGCTGGCGGAGTCGCTGGTTGAAAAGTGCCTGGAGCGCTACCAGCTCACCGGTCAAGTCATCGCCACCACGCAAGGCAAGAACCTGGCGCTACTCAACTTCATGCATCCGTTATACGACGTTGATGCAGGTTACAAACGCCTCAGCCCGGTTTTCCTCGCGGACTACGCCACCGCAGACGACGGCACAGGTATCGTGCATTCGTCGCCCGCCTACGGGGTCGAAGACTTTAACTCCTGTGTTGCCAACGGCATTGCTACCGACGCTATTTTGAACCCGGTCCAAGGTAATGGCCGCTATGTGGACGAGCTGCCGCTGTTTGGCGGCTTGAACATCTGGAAAGCCGCACCACTGGTGATTGACAAGCTACGCGAGCACGGCCGCTTGTTTGCCACTGTCAATATCGAACACAGCTACCCGCATTGCTGGCGCCACAAAACGCCAGTCATCTACCGAGCCGCCGCACAGTGGTTTGTGCGTATGGATGAAGGCGAAGGCGTATTCACGAAAGACAAAGCGCCCACAACGTTACGCAGACTCGCGCTCGATGCGATTGAGCAAACCAAGTTCTACCCAGAAAACGGCAAAGGCCGCTTGCGCGACATGATTGCAGGCCGACCTGACTGGTGCATCAGCCGCCAGCGCAACTGGGGTGTGCCGCTGCCGTTTTTTATTCATACGGCCACGGGTGAGTTGCACCCGCGCACGATGGAGATCATGGACCAAGCCGCCAGCATGGTCGAAGCCGGAGGCGTAGAAGCCTGGAGCAAAGCAACGGCAGAATCCATCATCGGCGAGGACGCGCCAAACTACATCAAAAGCACCGACATTCTCGACGTGTGGTTTGACTCTGGCACCACGCATGACCACGTGCTCAAGCACAGCCACGCCGCGCAATCGACTTGGCCTGCTGATTTGTACCTGGAAGGCCATGACCAGCACCGGGGCTGGTTTCATTCATCGCTGCTCACATCTTGCGCCATGTATGACCGAGCGCCCTACAAAGGCCTGCTGACCCACGGCTTCACGGTAGACGGCAAAGGCCGCAAGATGAGCAAGAGCGAAGGCAATGTGGTCGTGCCGCAAGAGGTATCAGGCAAGCTGGGCGCAGAGATTATTCGCCTGTGGTGCGCATCTACCGACTATTCAGGCGACCTGGGCATTGACGACAAAATCCTGGCGCGCGTGGTCGACAGCTACCGCCGCATTCGCAACACGCTGCGCTTTTTGATGGCCAACGTGAGTGACTTTGACCCAAGCAAACACGCTGTTCCGTTTGACGAGCTGCTGGAGATTGACCGCTACGCATTAAGCCGTGCCGCGCAATTGCAGGCCGACATCCTGGCGCACTACGAGGTGTATGAATTTCAACCCGTCGTGTCCAAACTGCAAATTTATTGCAGCGAAGACTTGGGCTCTTTTTACCTCGACATCCTCAAAGACCGCCTGTACACGACGGCTGCCAACTCACACGCACGCCGAAGTGCACAAACTGCACTGCACGCCATCACCCACGCGATGCTGCGCTGGATGGCGCCGTTTTTAAGTTTTACTGCGGAAGAGGCTTGGGCGACGTTTGGTGCGTCTGAATCGATTTTCCTGGAGACGTATTCAGACTTCAAATCGCAAGATGACGTGCTGCTGGCCAAGTGGACACGCATCCGCGAGATTCGCGATGCCGTGAACAAAGACATTGAAACCCTGCGTGCTGACGGCAAGGTCGGCTCGTCCCTTCAAGCTGAAGTGACGCTGGAAGTGAATGCCGATGACCATGCCCTGCTAGCCAGTTTGGGCGATGATCTTAAATTTGTTTTCATCACATCCGCTATGTATTTAATAGCTGGTAACGCCCATAAAACATCGGTTAAAGCCAGTTTAAACACCAAATGCGAGCGCTGCTGGCATTATGTGGAGGACGTGGGGAGTCACGCAGAACATCCGACCATTTGCGGCCGCTGCATCAGCAATTTGCACGGCACCGGCGAAACCAGGACATTTGCATAAATGGCTAAAACCACTTTCACCAAATCATCCAGCGGGATGTTGCCTTGGCTAGGTTTAGCGCTGTTGATCCTGATTGCAGACCAGTTCACCAAGGTACTGATCCTCGGCTACTACCGGCTCGGTGACGCAACTTATGTGACGAGTTTTTTCAACGTGGTTCGTGTCCACAATGCAGGCGCAGCGTTTTCGTTTTTGGCCAACGCTGGCGGCTGGCAGCGCTGGTTTTTTACCGGTATCGGCATTGCAGCAGCAATTTTCATCATCTGGATGCTCAAGTCGCACCCCGGCCAAAAGCTGTTTTCATTTGCGCTTGCCTGCATTCTGGGCGGCGCAATTGGCAATGTGATTGACCGCACGCTCTACGGCTACGTGGTCGATTTCTTGGATTTCCACTACGCAGGCTGGCACTTTCCGGCGTTCAATATTGCGGACAGCGCCATCAGCATCGGTGCTGTCTGTTTGATTCTGGACGAAATATTGCGGGTTCGCCGCTCCAAATAATCTTTCAGGCGTCATCAATCGGTCATATTTTGGGTTAAAAATGTAAACGATTACATTGTTTAACCTTATGAGCATTCAAGACGTCGCCAAACAAGCCAAGGTATCGGTCGCCACGGTGTCGAGGGTATTTAACCTGCCTGATAAAGTCACGCCAGGTACGCGTGAGCGGGTTGAAAAAATTGCCAAAAGGCTGGGCTATGTTGCCAACGCCAGTGCACGAACCCTGCGCACGCAGCGCAGTCGGGTGCTGGGTGTGGTTCTGCCGACCTTGCTGAATCCGGTATTTGCCGAATGTCTGAGCGGCATTGCCAGTGCGGCTACTAGAGCCGGTTATGCCATCTTGCCCATCACGACAGATTACGAATTGGCGCAAGAAGACCGTGCGGTCAATTTGCTTTTGGCAGGAAACGTGGATGGCATGATTCTGGTGGTTTCCAACCCAGCTACTTCAAAAGCACTTGAACGCTTGCGAGCCTCAGGTATTGCATACGCGCTGGCTTATAACCGCCACCCAGGACACCCCTGCGTATCTGTCGACAGCGAAGCAGCGGTCAGCGCCGTGGTCAGGCGACTTACCGAATTGGGGCACAGCCGCATCGCGCTGGTGACAGGCCTGCTCGCTGCTTCCGACCGGGCTCAACAACGCTTGCGTGGCTACCAGCAGGCTATGACCGGTTTGAAGCTCAAAAAAACCCAGGTTCTAGAAGTGCCATTTGTCGCAAGCGCTGTGAACGAGATACGCAACATGTTGACGCAGGAACAAAGACCCACAGCCCTGGTTTGCTCCAACGATTTACTGGCCATTCGCAGCATTCGGGCGGCAAGCCTAGCGGGGCTGAAGGTGCCTGACGATCTCAGCGTGGTCGGCTTTGACGGCATTGCGTTGGGGGAAGACCTGTCGCCCATGCTCAGCAGCGTGACACAGCCCAATGCAGGCTTGGGCCGCGCGGCCGTTGAGCTGCTGTTGCAGGCGGTTAGCAGCGGTCATGCGTTATTGCCCAGTGCCAGCGTGGTACTGGCGCACGGCTTCAGACAAGGCGAGTCGTATGCAGCACCGCCACCGCATGTCAAAAAAAACGAGAAGTTTTCAGCCAAGAAAACCTGAATTGATACCTTTTTTACTTTCCTTCAATCGTTTATCCAAACCAGGAGTTCACAATGAAAATTGCTTTAAAAAAGATAGCAGTCAGCACCTTGCCGGCGCTAGGCTTGGCTGCTAGCGGCCTGGCCACCGCACAAACGGCCATTTGCTACAACTGCCCACCAGAATGGGCCGACTGGGCCAGTCAGCTCAAGGCCATCAAGGCGAGAACCGGCGTCACCGTGCCGCCAGACAACAAAAACTCAGGCCAATCACTGGCTCAACTTGTGGCTGAAAAAGCTGCCCCTGTGGCTGACGTGACTTATATGGGTGTGACCTTTGCCATTCAGGCACAAAAAGACGGCGTTGTTGCTGCCTACAAGCCAGCAGGATTCAATGACATCCCCGATGGATTGAAAGACCCGCAAGGCAATTGGTTCACCATCCACACGGGTACGCTGGGCTTTATGGTCAATGTCGATGCACTCAAAGGCAAGCCCGTGCCCAGGTCATGGGCAGACTTGCTCAAGCCTGAATACAAAGGTTTGATTGGCTACCTTGACCCAGCATCAGCCTTTGTGGGCTACGTCGGCGCAGTGGCTGTGAATCAGGCACGCGGCGGCACGATGGACAATTTCACCCCGGGTATTGACTACTTCAAAGCGTTGCAAAAAAACGAGCCGATTGTGCCCAAGCAAACCTCCTACGCGCGCGTGCTGTCGGGCGAGATTGCAATTTTGCTGGACTACGACTTCAACGCCTACCGCGCCAAACACAAAGACAAAGCCAACGTGGCGTTTGTGATTCCTGCAGAAGGTACGGTCATCGTGCCGTATGTGATGAGCCTCGTGGCGAACAGTCCGCAAGCCGCCAATGGTAAAAAGGTTCTGGACTTTGTGTTGTCTGATGAAGGCCAGACCATCTGGGCCAACGCCTACCTCAGACCCATCCGCAACGTGACGATGCCCGCTGAAGTGCAATCGCGATTTTTACCCGCCGCTGACTATGCACGGGCCAAGCCTGTGGACTACGCCCGCATGGCGGCAGTACAAAAAGCGTTTTCTGACCGCTACCTGCAAGAGATAAAGTAAACCGTGACTCGTATTCTCGGCCTTTGCGCTGCACCAGCGGTGGCATTTTTTGCAGCGTTCTGGCTGCTGCCCGTCGTGCAACTGCTGATGTTGCCATCGAAAAAAGGCTGGGATACCTACTTTGCGGTTCTGACCAACAGTCGCTATTTGCAAAGCCTGCTCAACACGGTCAGCTTGTCACTGGTGGTGACACTGCTGACTCTGTTACTGGGCGCGATGGCGGGCATAGTGCTGGCAAGGCAAGCCTTCAAGGGGCGACAGTTGTTACTGTCCTTGCTGACGCTGCCGCTGTCTTTTCCCGGTGTGATCATCGGATTTTTCATCATTTTGCTTGGTGGCCGGCAGGGTCTGGTGGCAGACCTGACGGAATGGGCGGGCTTTGGTCGCACCACGTTTGCCTACGGCCTGACTGGTCTGTTTTTAGGCTACCTGTACTTCTCATTACCCCGCGCTATTGCCACCTACACCGCGGCAGCCAGCGCGATGGATGCGCAGCTCGAAGAAGCCGCCCGCTCACTTGGTGCGTCACGCTGGCAGGTCGCGCGCGATGTGTGGCTGCCTGAGCTGGCGCCCACCACCATGGCTTGTGGCGCAATCATTTTTGCGACATGTATGGGCGCATTCGGTACAGCGTTCACGCTGGCCAGCAAATTTGAAGTGCTGCCCATCACCATTTACAACGAGTTCACCAATTACGCCAACTTTGCGCTGGCGGCCAGTTTGTCCATCACGTTGGGGCTGATCACCTGGCTGGTTTTGTTTGTCACTCGGCAATTCACGTCTGGCAAGTCTGGCGTGGCCACGGCTGGGGTTTAAAGATGCGGGCCAACCCCAAGACTCCGGGACTGCTGATTGGCGTGACGCTTATCGTCAGTGTTTTCATGCTGGCACCCATTGGTCTGTCGGTCATGGCCGGGCTGGTCAACAACTACAGTATGGGTCTAAAAAGTGGGCTGACGCTGCGCTGGCTCAATGAGGTACTGGCTGTGTACGGCAGCACCATCAGCTGGTCGCTGCTATTGGGCCTGTTGTGCGTCATCGGCAACCTGCTGATTGGCGTGCCCTGCGCCTATGCGCTGGCTCGCAGCCAATCGCGTGCGGCACGCCTGTTTGAAGAGCTGCTGACTTTGCCAGTAGCCGTGCCGGGTCTCGCAACTGCCCTGGCGCTGATCTTGACTTACGGCCACATGCGTGACTTCAGGCAAAGTTTTGCGTTTATTTTGGTCGGCCACATGGTGTTTACCTTGCCGTTCATGGTTCGCACTGTAAGTTCAGCTTTTCAGCGCAACGATTTGCTAGCGATGGAAGAAGCGGCGCGCACGCTGGGCGCCAGTTTCACCCAAAGGTTTTTGGGTGTTCTCGTCCCACCTGTACTGCCAGCCATCGTGGCGGGCAGTCTGATGGTTTTTACCTTATCGGTGGGTGAATTCAATCTGACCTGGATGCTGCACACGCCGTTAACACGGACACTGCCTGTAGGCCTGGCGGACAGCTATGCATCCATGCGAATTGAAATTGGCTCGGCCTACACGCTGGTTTTTTTACTCGTCATCCTGCCTGTTTTGTGGGGCTTGCAAGCGATTGGCAAACTGATTGAAAAGCATCATGGCACCTGAACCAACACGTATTCAAATCACCGATTGCGCCAAAACATACCCTGACGGTACGCGCGGCTTGCAGCCCACAACCTTGACCGTTGAGCCTGGCGAAGTACTGGCACTGCTTGGGCCCTCTGGCTGCGGCAAGACCACCCTGCTGCGCATCATTGCCGGGCTGGAGACACCCGACACGGGTAGCCGAATTGTTTTTGGAGATACAGATGTGACGACCTTGCCGGTCGAGCAGCGCGGCATTGGCATGGTGTTTCAGCATTACGCGCTGTTCCCGCAGATGTCGGTCGCAGCCAATATCGGTTATGGCCTGAAGATACGTGGCACACCAGACGCTGAACGCGTCAAACTGGTGAGTGACCTGGTTGACCTTGTGCGTTTGAACGGGCTTGAAAACAAGCGCCCCGCCGAGTTGTCCGGTGGCCAGCGCCAGCGTGTGGCGCTGGCACGGGCGGTCGCCGTCCGGCCGCAGGTACTGCTGCTGGACGAACCCTTAACCGCGCTGGATGCCAAACTCAAAGAATCACTGCGTGATGAACTGGCCGATATGCTGCGGCGCCTGCACATCACGGCGGTGTACGTCACGCATGATCAGCAGGAAGCGTTGGCCATTGCTGACCGGTTGGCGGTCATGCAGTCGGGCCGAATCGTGCAAGTGGGTCAAGGTGAAGCGCTGTATCGTTCGCCCAGCCACCCGTTTGTCGCCACGTTTTTAGGCCGTGTCAATCGTATCGAGCGGAGCGACAAAGAGTGTGCGGTCAATGTCGTCAATGTTGGCGGCTTGTTGCTGCCATGCCCAACTGCATGGTCAGGTCAAAAGGCCCTGCTTGTGCGGCCAGAAGACATTGAAGTCGGCGCGCACATTGAAGGCTGGGGTCAGGCAACTGTCATTCACCGCAGCTTTTTGGGCGACCGTGTACAACTTACGCTTGATGTGGGCGATCAACGACAGCTTCGTGCAGACGTCGTGCGGGACCACGCCGCACAATTGGGTGACACTGTGGGACTCCGCATTGCGCACGAGCGCCTGATGCCTGGTAACGAATTTCCACAAACAACATGACAACGCTTTTGCTTCAACTGTCTGACCTGCACATCCGCGAACCCGGCAAGCTGGCGTATGGGCGAATTGAAACCGCGCCGTATCTAGAACGCGCAATTGACAGCATATTGCGACTGCCGCAGCAGCCGCACGCGGTTGTCATCACGGGAGACCTGACGGACTTTGGCCGGGCGGCCGAATATGACCATTTGCGCGAGCTGCTAAGTCCGCTGACCATGCCGGTGTATTTGATGCCTGGCAACCATGACGACCGGGAACAGATGCGGCACAGCTTTGCAGACCATGTGTATCTGGGTCAAAGTGGATTTGTACAGTTTAGCGTCCCGATAGGTGATCTTCGATTGATAGCGCTGGACACAGTTAATACGGGCGCTAGCGCCGGATTGTTATGCAAAAAACGGCTGGATTGGCTGGCCAGTGAGCTGCTTTTGCATGCCAACAAACCTGTCATCGTCGCCATGCACCATCCGCCGTTTCAGACACTGATTGGCCACATGGACGACATTGGATTGCTTGAGGGTGCTCAAGAACTGGAGGCGTTGATTGCACAGTACCCGAACGTTGAGCGCATCATCTGCGGCCACCTGCACCGCGCGATTCAAGTTCGCTTTGGCGGAACGATGGCGGCTACTGTGCCCTCACCCGCTCACCAGGTTTGCCTGGACTTGGCGCCCGACGCTGCCTCCATGTGGACACTGGAGCCGCCCGGTTTTGCGCTACATGCCTTGCCTGCAAATGGCCGCCTGGTTAGCCACACCGTCGCCAGCGGTCTCTACGACGGGCCATTTCCGTTTCATGAGGGTGATCAGCTGATCGATTAGTCCCCCGTCAAACTTGATTCAGGCCCAGCATGCTAGCCATGATCAGCGCCGCCTCGGTGGTGAAGTCACCGCGCTGCATGGCGCTTAGCATTTGCGCACGATCCATCAGTGCGAACTGCGCCACCTCACCGTCCTGGTTATTCGGTGCCAAACCGTCTGGCACGGTGCAGGTAAACCACTCAATAAACTCCTGCATGTAGCCTGCAGCGCCGTCGCCTGAAGGACGGCAATTGCTTTGACGACCGCCATAGGTTAGGTTTTGCAGCTCAGCGACGTGCAAGCCGGCCTCTTCCCAAGTCTCACGTTGCAAGGCAGTTTCAACACTGTCTTCAGCGCTCACCATACCGCCCATCAGCGTGTCCCACTTACCGGGGTCGTTGGGTTTGTTCAGGGCGCGTTGCTGTACCCAGTAGCGTCCATCTACAGCTTGCCCGACCAAATGCACGGCCAGGGTAGCAATGCCCAATGGCCGCACCGCGCCGCGTTCAATCGTGCCAATTTGTACGCCTTGCTCGTTGCGCACGGCCAGCTGCTCATTGCGCCAAGCGCCTGCCAAGCCGTCGTCTCGCAATACGCCCGCCAGCTGGTTCAAACAGGTGGTCACGTCGCTCTGGTCGGGCACCAAGTGCCAACCTGATTGCTCTTCTTTTAGGAGCTGCTTGCGCCCGTACTTATTGGTTAAAAGGCTTAAACGATGCACAAAAACAGGTTCTACAGAGCCAATTTTCATGTTTTGAGCGTAAAACGGCACTCTGGGCCGCGCTGGCGGCTGATTTGCTTCTGCCTGAAGCTTTTGCAGCCAGTCGGTCATGGGTTCACAAAGTCAAAATTGTGCAGCCTGTGGTTTTGCGTGCTTCCAGCGCACGATGCGCAACGGCTACATCAGCCAAGGCAAAGGTCTGGTCAATCGGGATGTTGATTTTGCCGCTGGCGACCATGGCAAACAAGTCGTCAGCCATCGCCTGGGTTGACTCGCGGCTGGCGATGTGGGTGAAAAGCGTGGGGCGCGACACATACAGCGAGCCTTTGGCTGCAAGCAAGCCGATGTCCAGCGGCTCAACCTTGCCCGATGCGTTGCCAAAATTAGCCACCAAGCCAAACGGACTCACGCAGTCAAGAGACTTTAAAAATGTGTCTTTGCCCACCGAGTCATACACCACGCTCACGCCTTTGCCTTGGGTGATGTCCTTGACGCGTGCTACAAAATCCTCCGTCGAATAATTAATCGCGTGTGACGCGCCGTTGGCAAGGGCCAACGCACATTTGGCATCAGAACCTGCCGTCCCAATCAATTGCAAGCCGAGTGCCTTGGCCCACTGGCAAGCGATCAAACCCACACCGCCGGCAGCGGCATGAAAAAGCACAAAATCACCCGCTTTCAAGCCTGATGGTGGCATTGTCTTTCGCAATAAATATTGAGCCGTCAAGCCTTTGAGCATCATGGCTGCGCCGACCTCGAAACTGATGGCATCGGGCAGCTTGCAAACGCATTTGGCAGGCATCACGCGCAGCTCGCAGTAGCTGCCCGGTGGCTGACTGGCATAGGCGGCGCGATCGCCGACTTTGAGGTGCGTTACGCCCTCGCCCACCGCTTCAATTACGCCAGAGGCTTCCATGCCAAGCTTTAGCGGCATCGGCAGTGGGTAGACACCTGCGCGCTGGTAAATATCAATGTAGTTCAGGCCCACAGCCTTGTGGCGAATGCGGATCTCACCTGAACCAGGCTCGCCCACCTCAACATCAACCAGTTTGAGCTCTTCGGGTCCGCCGTGCTGGTCGATCCGTACGGTTTTAGAGATTTGGTTTGTCATGTTTTTGTCTCGTAGGTAGTGTTGAGGGCTATGGTTACTAAGTATAAGTATCGATTATCTTTCAAGCCTTGTTAAAGTTCAGCACATGAACCAACGCCTGAGCCTTGCAACCGCCCTGATATTGACCGTGCCCCCACTGATGTGGGCCGGTAACGCCGTCGTCGGCAGGTTGGCGGCAGACCTGATACCGCCGATGACGCTGAATTTCTTGCGCTGGGTGATTGCCTTTTTGATCTTGCTGCCCATCACCTGGCAAATTTTGCGCCCCAACAGCAGCCTTTGGCCTGTCTGGCGTCGCTACCTATTGCTGGGTCTGCTGGGTGTTGGCTGCTACAACGCACTGATGTATCTGGCGCTGCACACATCAACGCCGTTGAACGTGACCCTAGTCGGCGCCAGTGTTCCCGTATGGATGCTGCTGATTGGAACGCTGTTTTTCAAGCAGCGAATATCAACCATGCAGGCGCTGGGATCGGTGCTGTCAATGGCGGGGGTTGTTGTTGTGTTGACGCGCGGCGACATCTCACGGCTGGCGCAAATCGAGTTTGTGGCGGGTGACTTTTACATGGTGCTGGCCAGCATCGCCTGGGCTTTTTACAGCTGGTTGCTGAGCCAACCCAAAGACCCGGCTGACATCCGCAGCGACTGGGCGGCATTTTTAATTGCTCAAATGGTTTTTGGGCTGGCCTG
Organism: Polaromonas sp.; assembly: GCA_031414215.1. Lineage (GTDB taxonomy): Bacteria > Pseudomonadota > Gammaproteobacteria > Burkholderiales > Burkholderiaceae_C > Polaromonas. The sequence goes on from JANNVB010000002.1 coordinate 40,495, forward strand.
GGCGGGCGTGTTTGCAGGGGGTGAGTGGGCGCTGACAGACGCGACAATCAGCTGGGGCTGGCCCCTGCTGGCGGTGTTGCTGTACGTGGCGATTGGCCCGGCCATCCTGGCCTACCGCTGCTGGGGTATCGGTGTACAGCGGGTGGGGCCCGCCATGGCCAGTTTTTTTGGCAACCTGACACCGCTGATCGCCGCGCTGCTGTCAGCCGCGTTTTTGGGTGAGCTGCCGCAGCTGTACCATGCACTGGCTTTTATGCTGATTGCGGGCGGGATTGTGGTGTCCGGCAGGCGTTAGCCAGACTAAAAAGTCGGGGCCAAACGCCTCATCCAGAAGAGTCCAGGTTGATCTCAAGTTCGCGTCGGGCCACCAAGCCCTGCGATATAGATCTCACTTCTTTTTGAAGTTCCTCGACCAGTACCAAAAGCCGATCAGCTTGCATGCGATCAGCGACCGCACCTATGCTCAATGCACCGACCGGATGACCGACTGGATCACGTATGACTAGCCCTAGTCCGCGTCCACCGGGAAATAGCCGACCCGAATCAAACGCATACCCAGCGCGCCGTGTTTGGGTCACCAGCTGTAAAAGCTTGACAGGCGAATGCACGCCCTTCAAGCCGTCTCGGTTGACGCGGATGGTGTCTGCGATTTCATCGTCCTCCATGCTCGCCAACAAAGCAAGACTCCCAGCGCCCACCCCTAGCGGGCGTCGCACGCCAATGCCAAGAAGTCCATATCGCACGGGGTAATCGCCTTCGACACGGTCTACACAGACGGCCTCGCAACGCTCGCGTACAGACAGGAACACGTTCTCGCCAACTCGCGCCGCGAGCCGCACCATGGCGGGTCTTGCCAGCCGCTGCACGGTTTCAACCGTCATCGGTCGGACTTGAACAAGTGCCTGCCCGAGAAAGTATCGATTACTAGGGGGCACGCGCTCAACGACTTTTACTTGGCACAGTGCTGCAAGCATGCGGTGCACAGTGGGATGCGGCAGGTCAGTGGCGGCAGCAAGCTCATTGAGACGAGCCCCTCGCGCGCCAGCCGCGGCCACGGCAAGCAGAAGACGTCCGGCGCGCGTTATCGATTCGGCGCCGCTCACCTCGCGATTGTCTGCGTCTGCCGTTTTTGTTACTTGTTTCATCTGATGGAAGTTTTTTTATCTCTCAACAATAGCATGATCATAGTAAAACCATTAAAAACGATAAGGAAAATTTCGTCCTATGAACAAACCGATCAACCCTTATTTGGCCACGCCAGAGTCGCCGAGTCAGCCCGTCCTCGAAGCTAAAGCCCCGCACACGATGACCGGAGGCGCAGCGCTTGCGTATGCTGTCGCCGCATTGCACGACGGCCCGCTTTTCGGCATGGCTGGTTTTCAACTTGCCACTTATTACGAGACCATACGCACAACGGGCTTGAGACACTGGCTCATCAATGACGAGCGTTCCGCCGTGTTTGCAGCCGATGCTTGGGCGCGTGTGACCAATCGACCAGCCGTGGTGGACGGCACGCTGGGCCCGGGTGCCACGAATTTGGTCAGCGGGCTAGCAGAGTCCCTGAACGCAGGAGTCCCGATGGTGGTGATTGCAGGCGATGCACACCGCCTGCATGCCGGCAAGAACATGACCCAGGAAGGTCGGCAAGTAGAAATTCTGCGCCCGGTGGTCAAAGAGTTGCTCAGGGTCGAGCATGTGTCGCGTATTCCAGAACTTGTTGCTCGCGCGTTTGAGATCGCACAGCGCGGAAAGCCTGGGCCAGTGGTCATTGATATTCCGGAAGACATCGCTCACGAGGCGGCTGTTTTTCTGCCAGAGGTGTTCGAGCGGCTGAAAGGTCGAGGCTACCCATTGGCGATTCGTGCGGGCGCGCGCCAGATACAGGTTGCTGCAGATGTCATCTCAGCCTCAGTCAAACCAGTGCTTTTGGTCGGCGGCGGCATCCATTTGTCGCAAGCCTATGCTGAACTTGCCGAGTTCGCGCGCAGCCAGTGCATACCGGTGGCTCATACGCTCAGCGGTAAGGGCAGCATGGCATGTGCCGATGACCTGTCTGTGGGCGTGTTCGGGCGCTACAGCCGAATTGCCAACGACCTGATCACGCACAGTGACTGCCTGATCGTCGTTGGCTGCAAGCTGGGTGAGATCGCGACTCGGCGCTACACCCTGCTACCAGAGCATGTGCCCGTTGTACAGATTGACATCGCGCCGGAAGAATTTGGCCGCACTGGCGCCAACCCAATAGCACTGTGGGCCGACGCAAAAGAAGGGTTGAACGATTTGCGTGCGGCCTGCGCCCCGAGTGCACAGACACTTCAAGCACGTTCACAGCGCCTGGCAGGGCTCGCGCCTTTGCGCGCGAACTGGCGCGCCGAAGCCTCAGCACGCATGGACAGCGACGCTTCTCCCATCAACGTGGCTCGGTTGCTGAACGCCATCAATCAGGTATTGCCGAGTGATGGCATATTGGTAGCCGATGGCGGCTTTGCCGCGCACTGGAGCGGTCTGTTCTTCGATACCCAGATCGCCGGGCGCGGCTTTGTCGCCAACCGTGGTTTTGCATCCATCGGTTACGGATTGCCTGCAGCTATAGGCGCACAGCTGGCCGCAGGCGGGCGTCGGGTGATCGCACTCACAGGTGACGGTGGGCTCAATATGTCGCTGGGCGAACTGGAAAGCGCATGCCGCATCAAAGCACCGTTTGTCCTGGTGGTGCTAAACAATGCCGCTTCTGGCTATGTGAAGGCGATGCAGCACGCCATGTTTGGCAAAGGCGCCTACCAGTCGAGCGATTTGTCCGAGGTGGACTATGCCGCGCTGGCGCGGGTGATCGGCTGCAAAGGCATCCGTGTCGAGCAACCGTCGGAGCTGAACGCGGCCTTCGCAGAGGCACTTGCTCACACGGACGGTCCGACGTTGATTGACGTGATCGTTACCCGTGATCCTGCGCAAATGCTTCCCGGTCTCGATGAGCGCGGCATCGAACTCAAGGCGGGTGACCGGCCCATCTAAGCTCAAAACATACACAAAGGAACTCAACCATGCTCTCCTTATCGTCTATTTCTAGCCGCCATCTTGTTAGCTTGTTTATCGCTTTCGCATGCTGTACACACGCGCAGCTTGCCTGGTCCCAAGCAAGCACAGATCAACCCCTGCGAATGATTCTGCCCATGGCCGCTGGATCAGTGGGCGACACGCTGGCTCGCCGCCTTGGCGTGCATTTGTCGCGCTCACTCGGCCGCCCAGTGGTGGTGGACAACCTGCCGGGCGGTGGCGGTGTCACGGGTACGGTGCAGCTGGTACGCGCCCCGAAGGACGGCCAGACTTTGGCCATCATCTCTTCCTCGCATGTCGTCAATCCATTCATTTACAAGACAGTGCCTTTTGATGCACTGAAAGACATCACACCGATCACCGTGATTGGTTCATCGCCGTTTGTGCTGGCCGTGCACCCCACGTTCCCAGCAAAGAACCTCAGCGAGTTCATAGCCCACGTCAAGGCAAATCCAGGCAAGTTCAACTACGGCTCAGCAGGCAACGGCAGCGTGACGCAGCTTGCCATGGAGCTTTTAGGCAAAGAAGCCGGTTTGTCTTTCACACACATACCCTACAAAGGACTCGCAGCCCAGGTCAACGACCAGCTGGGCGGTCAGGTGGAATTCGGCTTCATCCCAATCGGCGTGGCCGCGCCTCTGTTGGCTTCAGGCAAGCTAAGAGCGGTGGCATTAAGTTCGACGGTGCGCGCACCCCAGTTGCCGCAGATACCCACGGTGGCTGAATCTGGTTTACCGACTTATTCATTCGAGCCCTGGCTTGCGGTTATTGGTCCTGCAGGGCTCGCACCTGCCAAAGTGGACGAGTTATACGGACATATCCGCGCGGCGCTAGCGCAAAAAGACGTGCTCGATCTGTTGGCGAGCCAGGATTTCAAGCTGGCAAATATGACACCGGATCAAACTTCCATTTACATGCAGCAAGAGATGAAGCGCTATGAAGCTTTGGTGAAATACTCCGGCGCGAAGGCGGACTGAGGCAATCTTTGCTGCCTGCGGGCGGTATTGTGGCTTTTAGCAGGCGGTAAACACTAAAACGTGCCCGAATAAGCCCCGCCATCGGCCAGCACGTTTTGCCCGGTCATATAGCCGGCATGGGTGCTGCACAAAAAGGCACAAATAGCGCCAAACTCTTGCGGATTACCAAAACGCTGGGCGGGGATGGTTTTACGGCGTGCGTCCATCACGGCATCGATTGATTGGCCCGACTTTTCAGCCGCGCCTTTCATCGTGGTTTTCAGTCGGTCGGTGTCAAACGCACCGGGTAGCAGGTTGTTGATGGTCACGCCCTGCGCCGCCAACTTGCTGCGTGACACGCCAGCCACAAAACCGGTCAGACCACTGCGTGCACCGTTGCTCAGGCCCAGAATATCAATTGGCGCTTTCACAGCACTCGACGTGATGTTGATGATGCGGCCAAAACCGCGTGCCGCCATGCCGTCGACGGTGGCTTTGATCAGCTCAATCGGGGTCAACATGTTGGCATCGACCGCTTTTATCCACGTATCGCGGCCCCAGCTGCGAAAGTCGCCCGGTGGGGGACCGCCTGCGTTGGTCACCACAATGTCAAAGTCTTTGCGCACGGCAAATACCGCTGCGCGGCCTTCAACCGTGGTGATATCAGCAGCAACGTATTGCACGCTAGCACCAGAATCACGGGCGCAGTCAGCTATTAATTGAGTAGCAGCTTGCTCAAGTACTTCAGCGCCACGGGCGACAATTAAAACGTTCACGCCCTCGCGCGCCAGCGCCTCGGCGCAACCCAGCCCCAAACCCTTGCTGGCACCACATACCAGTGCCCATTTGCCTGCAATACCTAAATCCATAATAATTCCTTCGTTGATTCCATCTTTTACGGAGCTGAGCCATGATACTGAGAAAACCAAGAATGCATGTAAGGCTGGCATTGTGTGCGACGCTCTTGTGCAGCACAGCATGGGCGCAAGCCCCGGCGCAGGGGGAAACCGTACTCATCAAACGCGCCGCTCAGTTGCGGGAAGGCCCCAGTGAGGCATCACGCAGCATGATGGCGCTGCCGTTACAGGCGCCGGTTGTACGCTTGGGTGAAAAGCAAGGTGCATGGATCAAAGTCAGTGCGCCTGACAACACCCAAGGCTGGGTTCATATGTTTGATGTGACATCACCTGCTGCTGGCAGTACTTCATCAGGCGGTGTGGGTACCAGTGCCCTGCGCGGCATCACCAGTTTTTTTAATCGGGGGACAGCACAGGCACCGGGCAACAACGTGGCAACGTCTACCTTGGGTATACGCGGACTGGGCGCCGAGAACCTGAACAATGCACAACCCAACGTAGCGGCAGTGGCCCAAGTTGAGGCGCTGCGAGTTGATGCCGCGCAAGCGCGACAGTTTGCGGCGGGTGCGTCATTGGCGATGCGCAATGTTGAGCCGCTGCCCACCCCTGAAGCGCCAACGAACAATTCACAGCCGTCTAACTAAACTCTTTGATTGCACCAGAGGCAGCCCCATGAAACAACATTTACTTTCCGGTTTAGTGGCGTCATTGATCTGCTTTGCACCCAGCACAGCACCCGCGCAAGATGCGGGCAAGGTGCTGAACCTGTTTCAATCACTGCTGGGGGGCGCGCAGCCAGCCGCTCCAGCACCCGCTGCGCCCGCAGGTGGCCTGGCGGGTGCGCTGCTGGGCACAGCCCTGGCGCCTGCTGCAGCACCGCAAGGCAACCGGGGTTCTGACCTGTTTCAGTTGCTGTCGCAGTCGCTGGATCAGATTGACGAGCCGCGTGAAATTCAGATCGGCCAGCAGCTCAGTGCCATGCTGCTAGGCAGCAAGCCGCTGCTGCCAGACATGGTGATGCAGCGCTACGTTAACCAGTTGGGCCGCTGGATCAGCCTGCAATCAGCACGTCCGAATTTGCCTTGGACATTTGCCGTGCTGGACGACCCTGGATTCAACGCCTTTGCAGCACCCGGTGGCTATATTTTTGTGACCAAGGGCTTGATAGACCGGGTGGCTGATGAGGCCGAGCTGGCAGGAATTTTGGCGCATGAAATCATCCATGTGACCTCCAAACATCATTTGATTGCTTTGAACAAAGCCGCCCGTGCGGGCCTCTTGACACAGGCCATCAGCTCACAGCTTAGAAACGATTTGGGCGGCTTGGTCTCAGGCCAGTTGCTGGCGCTGGGCCGCAACATGTACACCAAGGGCCTGGACCAAGGCGATGAGCTGGAGGCCGACCGCAGCGGCGTGGCGCTGGCAGCCCGCTCGGGTTTCGACCCGTATGGCCTGGTGGCTGTGTTGCAGCAGTTGCGAACCGCCACGCCTGATGATGCGCTGTTTGCTTTGTCACTCAGTACGCACCCGCCCGCACAACTGCGGCTGAACCAGCTGGAGCTGGCAATGGGTAATCGGTTAGATGCTTATTCAGGCCAATCGGCTTTGACGATAGCCCAACGCCTGCAAAAACTGGGGACTGCACCGCGAAGGAACTAATCCTTGCCAGAGGTAAAAACAAAGATTCCTGCAATCACCAGCACCGTACCCGCCGCTACCCAAGCAGTAAAAGGCTCGCCCAAAATCAACACGCCCATCAAGATGGTGGACATCGGCCCCACCATACCGGTTTGCGCTGCAGCACTGGAGCCAATGCGCTCAATCGCCATCATGACCATCAATACCGGCGCTACCGTACATGCAGTGGCATTGAGCAATGACAACCACACCACCTCTGGCGCAACCCAGGCTGCGTCCAGAGGCCGCAGCACTAAAAACTGAACAATGCACAGCAAACACGCCACCGTGGTGGCCAGCCCCACCAGCCGCAAAGCGCCCAGCCGCTTGACCAACTCGCCGCTGTAAACCAGGTAAATGGCGTAACTCACGGCACTCAAAAAAACCAGCAATGCACCCCAGGCTGCGCTGCTGCGTTCGCCTACACCCTGGACGGCAATTTCATGGCCAAACACCAGCACCACGCCGCAGTAACTGACAGCCATACCCAACAGTTGCCGAGCCGTGATGCGGCGTTTGTACAGCACCAACCCGAGCAAGATGACCAAGGTCGGGTTGAGGTACAAAATCAGCCGCTCCAGCGACGCGCTAATGTAGGCCAGCCCGGCAAAGTCTAAAAAACTGGCGAGGTAGTAGCCAGTAAAGCCCAAACCCAGCACGCCCAGCCAGTCTTTGCGAGTCAAAGGCGGCTTGCCGCGACTCGCCAAGTACGCCATGACAGCGAAAAACGGCAGCGCAAACAACATGCGCAGCATGATGAGCGTGACAGCATCGACCCCGTAACGGTAGGCCAGCTTGACGATGATGGCTTTGCCGCTGAAGGCGATGGAACCCATCACTGCCAGCATTAAACCGGTACCGAGTTGATTCTTTGACGCTATGGTATTAATAGCTGCTTGCGCCCGTATTTATTGGCCTAGAGGCCAATTTAATACCTAAAATAGAGCAAAAAAGCACTTTTTTACGGCTTTTTAACCTAAAACCCAACCGCCTGGCCATCGCGCCGCGAATCACTGGCGGCCACGTAGCCTTCGACTTTTGGGTCGCCAGCCAGCCAGATGAACTGGCCGGCGCCAAAGTCCTGGTACGAATCGTTGATGACTTCCATGCGGTGGCCCCGCTCGGCCAAGCCCTGAACGGTGCTTTGGTTCATCGCGGCTTCGACGTTGATCTCAAAACCAGCGTTGTAGCGCCAGCGTGGGGCATCGCACGCCGCTTGCGGACTTTGCTTGTAGTCGAGCATGCGCACCAGCGTTTGCATGTGGCCCTGCGGCTGCATGTTGGCGCCCATCACGCCGTAGGACATCACCGGTTTGCCGTCTTTGGTTAAAAACGCCGGAATGATGGTGTGAAACGGCCGCTTGCCAGGCGCGACCTGGTTGATGCCTTCGTCCAGGCTGAAACCATGACCCCGGTTTTGCAGGCTGATACCGAATTCAGGCTCCACGCAACCCGAGCCAAAGCCCATGTAATTGCTTTGGATAAAGCTCACCATCAGGCCGTCTTCGTCAGCGGTGCTCAGGTAAATTGTGCCGCCTTTCACCGGATTACCCGCACCAAAATCCTGCGCCTTTTTCATGTCGATCAGTTTGGCACGGCTTGCCAGATACGCGTCGTCCAGCATTTGCGCGGGGGTCACCGCCATCGACGATGGCTCGGCCACATATTTGTACACATCGGCAAAGGCCAGCTTCATGGCTTCAATTTGCAAATGCTGCGAGTCCACACCGTCAACCGCCAGACTAGCCACATCGAATTTATCCAAAATACCAATGGCGATCAGGGCCGCGATGCCTTGGCCGTTGGGCGGGATCTCGTGCAGGGTATGGCCCCGGTAATTTTTGCTGATCGGCTTGACCCACTCCGGCTGGTAGCCGGCAAAATCTTTGAGGGTATGGCTGCCGCCGTTGGCCTGGGAGAAACGACAAATCGCCTCAGCAATCTCGCCACCATACAGTGCTGCGCCTTTGGTAGCAGCAATCGCCCGCAAGCCTTTGGCGGCCGCTTTGAATTGAAACAACTCACCGACTGTTGGCGCGCGCCCCCAAGGCAAGAAGGCATTGGCAAAACCCGGCAGGCTTTGCAACTCAGGCGTAGCGGCTTCCCACTTTTGCTGCACCACGGGGGTGAGCAAATAGCCGCGCTCGGCAATGTCAATGGCCGGTTGCATCAACTCTGCAAAGGGCAACTTGCCGAAGCGCTCGCTCATCGTCGCCCAGCCGGCCGCCGCGCCTGGCACCGTGACAGAATCCAAACCCCGCTTCGGGGGTGTACTGCTGCCGGCGTATTTGCTTTTGAAGTATTCAGGTGTCCAGCTTTGCGGCGCGCGGCCAGAGGCATTCAAACCATGCAGTTCCTTGCCGTCCCAAATCAACGCAAATGCATCACTGCCCAAGCCGTTGCTGACGGGTTCAACAATGGTCATCACAGCCGCGGCAGCGATGGCCGCGTCAACCGCATTGCCACCCAGCAGCCGCATGCGCAAGCCAGCTGTTGACGCCAATGGGTGCGAGGTCGATACGACGTTGCGCGCAAAAACCGGGATGCGGGTGGTGGGGTAAGGGTTGTTGAAATTGAAGTTCATGAGAGGGGGAAATACTAAAAATTATTCGACAGAAATCTTGCGGTCCGCAATGATTTTCTTCCACTTGGTATTGTCGGCTTTCACCATGCTGGCAAACGCCTGCGGTGTGCCGCCTGCAGGCTCTGCGCCCAGGCGGGCAAAGCGCTCTTTCACGTCTGCATCAGCCAGCGCGGCGTTGACGGCTTGATTGACTTTGTTGGTCAAGTCAGCAGGCATATTTTTGGGGCCATACAAGCCAAACCAGGTGACAGACTCAAAACCCGGCAACACCTCAGACACGGTGGGCATATCAGGTGCCAGCGCGCTGCGCTTGGCACTCGTCACAGCCAGGGCACGCAGCTTGCCATCTTTGACATGCGGCATGCCGGTGACAAACGAGTCAAACAGCACATCGACCTTGCCGCTGACCAAGTCAGGGATGGCCAGCGCCGTGCCGCGATACGGAATATGCAAAATAAAGGTGTCGGACTGGGCTTTGAAATACTCGGTCGTCAAATGAACAATCGTGCCATTGCCGCTAGAGGCGTAGTTCAGTTTTCCCGGGTTTTTGCGCGCGTAGTCAATCAGCTCGCGCATGGTTTTAACCGGTAGCGAGTTGGGCACCACCACCACATTGGGCGATGAGGCCACATAGGCAATCGGCGTGAAGTCAGTTTCAGCGTTGTACGGAATCTTCGGATTGATCGCTGGGCCAATGCTGTGCGTGCTACTTGTGGCCAGCAGCAGCGTGTAGCCGTCTGCTGCTGATTTTGAAGCAGCATCCGCGCCTATCGTGCCGCCCGCACCAGGGCGGTTCTCAACCACCACAGTTTGGCCGATTTTTTCGCCGAGCTTTAGCGACAAGGCCCTGGCCAAAATATCAGTTGCCCCGCCCGCAGGGAAGGGCACGATCAAGCGAATGGGCTTGACTGGGTAAGCCTGCGCCAGCGCCGACAAGGGGAACAAAGACAGGGCAGTCACTAGTGCAGTAGCCAAGATCGAACGGCGACGTTTAATCATTTCAATTCCTTTACTTTTCAAAAACCTTGTTGCGCAGGCGGCGCATCAAATACCAGATCAACAAAAGCACCACCGGTATGGCTATGGCCGCCGTTAACTCCGGGTTCAGTGGCCAGCCGATGGACTTGGCACCACGCGCCAAAAACAGCACCAGCCCAACGATGTAATAGGTAATGGCCGCGACTGACAAGCCCTCCACAGTGGCTTGCAATTTCAGTTGCAGGCCTTGACGTTCGTTCATCGCGCCCAGCAGCGCCTGACTGCTTTGCTGCTGTTCAATTTCAACCCGGGTCCGCAGCAAATTGCTGATACGCGAGACACGCTGGCTCAGTGCATCTTGCCTGCGCGTTGCCCACTGGCAGGTGCTTCGGGCTGGACTAAGCCTCCTGTCCATAAACTCACGAATCGTTTGTAGCCCCGCCAGCCGCGACTCAGCAATATCGTCAATACGCCTGTCGACCAGTTCAAAATACGCGCTGCTGGCTGAAAAGCGCGAATGGCTGGTGGCATGCTGGCTTTCAACCTGACCAGCCAGGCGCGTCAGGCGGTCGAGTAACTGCGGCTCTTGGTCGCGACTGGCGCTGCGGATTGAACCCGCCAGTTCCGCCAGCTCACGCTCGGCATTGCCCAGCACATCCGACGCCTCACGCGCTGCGGGTAAGCCCATCAGCGCGGCCATTCGGTACGTTTCAATCTCCAGCAGTTGCTGTACCAGGCGACCCAAGCGACGCGTAGAAATGCCGCCCGTCAGAAGCAGCATGCGTGAAAAGCCATCCGCATGAATGGCGAAGTCGGTGTACACCTCGGCATAACCATCAGCCACAGTGGATGCCACCAGCGTATCTTCATGCATGACCTGCTTGACCAGGCTGTCGGTATCCTCCGGGTCGCTGCCCTTGCTGGGGAGCGCCCACACATGCACGCTGGCCAGGCACTGGCCGGGAAGCGCGGCAAGCCACGCTTGCGGCACAACCTGGCTGGCAGTCGGCGGTGTCGACCCCGGCAGTGGCGTAGCGTCGAGCTGGCGCATGAAAGTCCATGTCACAAATTCAGTGTGCATTTCCCAGCGCACCCGGTACTGGCCCAAGTCCATCCTCAAATGTGTTGATCCGGCATCGGGCATGGGCAGATGCCGGTCGCGCAGCAATTCCGCAAGATGCGCCCGTGAGGCCGCGCGCTCATCGGGGCTGGCCAACATCACCACATGAGATATGGCTGCTGGCGGCGCAATGGACTCAGGCGGGCGGGCGTGAATTTCGTTGTGCAGCGCTTGGCGCTGGGGATATTGATTCAAAGACATAGCTACCTTTCGTCCCATATTGTGGCGCAGGCTTGACGACCTTGATGACGACCATAAAAAAAGCACCCGAAGGTGCTTTTTTAAACTTCAGCCTGGGTCAGTCTTCGACGAAGGCCTCTTGCCGTTTATTTTTAACCGCAGGCAGCAGCACAATGATCAGCATCAACAGACCAGCAGCCAGCAAACCGGCAGACAGCGGGCGCGTGACAAACACGCTCCAGTCACCGCGTGACAACAGCAGCGCACGGCGCAGGTTTTCTTCCATCATCGGGCCTAAAATAAAGCCCAACAACAACGGCGCGGGCTCACAGCCGAGTTTGACGAACAGGTAGCCAATCACGCCGAAAATACCCACCGTCCAGATGTCAAAGTTGTTGTTGTTGGTCGAGTACACACCAATCGCACAGAACAGCACAATCGACGGGAACAGGTAGCGGTAAGGCACGGTAAGCAACTTGATCCACATGCCGATCAGCGGCAGGTTCAAAATCACCAGCATCAGGTTGCCAATCCACATTGAGGCAATCAAACCCCAAAAGAGTTCTGGGTTACTGGTCATCACCTGCGGACCGGGCTGAATGTTATGAATCGTCATCGCACCGACCATCAGCGCCATCACGGCGTTAGGCGGAATACCTAAAGTGAGCAATGGAATAAACGAGGTTTGCGCACCAGCGTTGTTGGCTGCCTCAGGGCCAGCCACACCGCGAATATTGCCTTGGCCAAAAGGCACTTCGCCCGGTTTGTTTTTGATTTTCTTTTCTAAGGCATAGGCCGCAAACGCCGCCAGCAAGGCACCACCGCCGGGCAAGATACCGAGTGCTGAGCCCAAAAACGTGCCGCGCAACATGGCTGGCGCCATGTTTTTGAAGTCTTCTTTGGTTGGGAACAAGCCAGTGACTTTGGCGGTGAACACCTCGCGGTCGTCAGCTGGCCGGGCTAGGTTGCTGATGATCTCGCCGTAGCCGAAGACGCCCATCGCAATCACCACAAAACCAATGCCGTCGGTCAACTCAGGGATGTCAAAGCTAAAGCGTGCCACGCCCGAATTCACGTCGGTGCCAACCAAGCCCATCAACAAGCCCAGCACAATCATGCTGACCGCCTTTAGCAAGGAGCCGGAGGCCAAAACCACCGCGCCGATCAAGCCCAACACCATGAGCGCAAAGTACTCAGCCGGGCCGAATTTGAACGCCAATTCCGTCAGAGGTGGCGCAAATGCAGCCAAGATCAAGGTGCCGACGCAACCTGCAAAAAATGATGAAATCCCTGCCGCTGCAAGCGCCGGCCCCGCTCGACCTTTTCGGGCCATTTGGTAGCCGTCAATACAGGTCACAACCGATGACGATTCGCCCGGCAAGTTGACCAAAATGGCGGTGGTTGAACCACCGTATTGCGCGCCGTAGTAAATACCAGCCAACATGATCAATGCTGACACAGGCGGCAGCGCGTAAGTGGCAGGCAGCAACATGGCAATCGTGGCCACAGGGCCAATGCCGGGCAGCACGCCAATGAGCGTGCCCAAAATACAACCCACTAATGCGTAAAGCAGGTTGATCGGCGTAAACGCTACGCCGAAACCCAGAGAAAGATTGGCAATTAAATCCATTTTGTATCCTTGTTATTTTTATAAAAGGGTTAACGCGTCAAAAACGCAGGCCACACCGGGAACTGCAACTTGAGCACATAAACAAAGGCGATGTAACTGCCAACGGCCAACACAGTAGCGAGGATAAAAGTGTTTTTAACCTTCCAGCCCGGCTCAGCAACGCTGGCGACAAACACCAGTGCATAAATGCCAACAATCAACCCCATCGCAGGAATGCCAAACTTGGGCAAGCCAGCCAGCAACACGCCGAACAGCAAGTTAGCGGCAATGATGTAGAACAGGGGCTTCCAGGCCCATGCGCCGATCGGGTCGCCGCCCACCGTTTCAACTACAAGCGCCTTGAAGGTAATCGCGCTGCCCAGAACAGCCAGCAAAACGCCCAGCATCAACGGAAAGTAACCGGGGCCCATGCGGGCACCGGTGCCGACGTTGTAAGTCGTCGCCCCCCAAGCAAACGCCACACCGACGGCCATAAACATCAGGCCGGAGAAAAAGTCTTTTTGACTCTTGATATTCACAATGGGTCTCCTATATAAATCGACTGAATGGCGCGATTGTGCATTTAATCGACCCTACCAGGCATGTGGCTTTCACCTACACCCTGTTTCACTCACAGCAAAAAACGAGCCACATCAAGACATTGGCGGTGTAGAGGCCAGTATTTCTTCAATCGTGGTCAAACCTTCGGCCACCTTGAGCGCACCGCCCAGCCGCAGTGGGCGCATGCCATCCGCCACTGCCTGGCGGCGCAGCGAGTCAATGTTCGGCTCTTTGGATACTTTTTCTTTGAAGGCCTCAGTCACCATCAACAATTCATACAGGCCCAAGCGGCCTTTGAAGCCGGTCAAGCGGCAGTCCACACAACCCACAGGCTTGAAGGGTCGATACCCGCCGTTCAATTGCCAAGGCTTGACCAAATCGGTCAGCGCCTCGCGGGATGCGTCATCGTCTTTTTCGCGGCAGTTGCTGCACAGCGTGCGCACCAGACGCTGTGCCAATACACCGAGCAAGGTGGCGTTGATGAGGTAAGCCGGCACACCAAGTTCCATCAACCGCGACACGGCTGACGGCGCGTCGTTGGTGTGCAGGGTGCTGAAGACCAGGTGTCCGGTCAGCGCCGCCTGCACCGCCATCTCTGCCGTTTGCAAATCCCGAATCTCACCGACCATGATGATGTCCGGGTCTTGCCGCATCAGGGCGCGCAGGCCTTCCGGAAAGTCAAAGTCAAGATGCGGTTGCACCTGCGTCTGATTGAACGAGGGTTCAATCATTTCGATTGGGTCTTCCACCGTGCTCACATTCACCGCCTCGGTCGCTAAGCGTTTGAGGGTGGAATAAAGCGTGGTGGTTTTACCCGAGCCTGTCGGCCCTGTGACCAAAATAATGCCGTGCGGGCGCTGCACCAAGGTCTCCCAGCGCTTGGCATCGTGTTCGGCAAAACCGAGCGCGTCCAGGTCCTTGGCGGTCGAATCAGGGTCAAAAATGCGCATGACCATCTTTTCGCCAAACGCAGTGGGCAGCGTTGACAGGCGCATTTCAACCTCGTCACCGCGCGGGTTACGGGTTTTGATGCGGCCATCTTGCGGGCGGCGCTTTTCAACCACGTCCATGCGGCCCAATAACTTGATGCGCGCCGTCATGGCGTTGTGGACGGCCATCGGCAACTGATAAACCAGATGCAGCACACCGTCGATGCGAAACCGGATCACGCCCTGCTCTCGGCGGGGTTCTAAATGAATGTCGCTGGCGCGCTGGTCAAAGGCGTATTGCCACAGCCAGTCCACCACCTGCACCACGCCCTGATCGTTGGCGTCTAACTGCTTGTTGGTTTTGTTCAGCTCTACCAGTTGCTCAAAACTGGCGCCGCCCGCGTTACCGCCCGATTTGATAGCCGCCTTGACTGATTTCGCGAGCGAGAAAAATTCTGCCGTGTATTTGGTAATGTCCAGCGGATTCGCCACCACCAGCCGCACGCTGCGCTTGGCCTGGCGCTCGACCTCGCCGACCCAGTCGGTAATGAAGGGCTCTGACGTGGCAACAATCACCTCGGTCGGCGTGACCTGTACCGGCAGCACCTTGTGGCGCTCGGCATAAACGGCCGACATGGCATCAGCCACTTTGCCCACATCGACTTTGAGCGGGTCAATCCGCAGGTAATTGAGTTTGGCTCGGCCCGCCAGCCACTGAGCCATGGTTTCAATGTCCAGCGGTTTGCTGTCCGCCACGCGCGTCATGCTGACGCTGGCCAGACGAATCAACGGTGGCTGCGCGCTTTGCACCTGCGAGCAGCGGGAGATGGTGCGGGCTGCCTCAGTCGGGCTGATGATGCCGTCTTCACTCAGCCATTCCACCAGCGTTCGCCAGTCGAGTGGGCCGATATGTGGCGCCTTGGCTGGTTTACGTGAAGAAGTGGTGGTGGCAGCGCTCATGGTTTGGACTTTAACCGAGATTGTTCATTAGGACGTGCGTGCATGGCGAGGCGAGTTGCGAGTCAGTTTGTGGCTTCGTGAGGAGGTAATAGCCCCGCTATTGCCGACGAAGGAAGGCGCGAAATGGCCGCAAATCGTCCGCCAGGCACCACGTAGGCACGACGTGCCGCCTAATGGACAATCTCGGTTTAACGCATGATTTGTTCAAACAACAGGTTTGAACAAACGCAGCCACTTTTTGGCAGGCAAGCCCCAGCGCGACTCAATATCCGCCGCACGCAGCAACAAATCCGCCCGTTCTGGCCGCGTCGGCTCGCGCTGGGCCAGCACCACGGTGTTGCCCTCTTTGGTCGGCCTGAAAGCCCAGACCGCCTGCGGACCAAAGGCTTCAGCAATTTTGGCCAATGAGTGCTCGTAACTGGCGTTGCGGCCAAACAGGTTGACCGTCATCACACCGTTTTCTTTGAGTAGTTGGTAGCAGTGCGCATAAAACTCGGCGCTGTCCAGTACCGGGGCGGCGGCCTCGTGGTCATACAAATCGACATGCAGCAAATCAACAGATTCAGGGTGCTGCGGTTTCTGAATCTCCAGCGCCGCATCGGCCTCAATCACCGTCAATCGTTTGTCGTCTTTGGGCAGCTTGAACCAGGTGCGGCAAGCGGTGATGACCTGCGGGTTGATCTCGATCGCCGTGGTCGTCATGCGCAGCTTTTTGTAGCAAAACTTGGTCAAGGTTGCTGCGCCCAAACCCAGTTGCATGGCACGCAATTTGGGTACCGCGAGTGGCTCAAAAAACAGCAGGCCCGCCATCATGCGCTGCACGTATTCCAGCTCAATCTCATACGGCTCGTCGATCAACATCGAGCCCTGTACCCACAGCGTGCCCAAGTGAAGGTAGCGCACGTCGCCGTAGTCTGAAAAATTGACTTCAGGCAGCAACTGGGGCTTGGATTTGGTTTTTTTATCGGTCAAAGTAGATTTCTGTACGCTATTAAAAAAGTAGCTGCCTGCGCCCGATTTAATTGGGCTATAGGCCTAAAACACATCCGAAAATGGTCATTCTAGCCCCATGTAACCTGCCCTTATCCAGCTGACGCGCTTTTTAAGGACCCAAAGACTTGGGCGCTGGCAGGTAGTTGCCTTTGCTCAGCACAGGCTTGCCGGTTTTTGCCTCTAGCGCTTTGCGCGCATCACCCGCAATAGTGCCGCCTTGTTTGGCAGAGTTTTTATTTTCAACAAAACCCTGTGCATCATTGCGGCGTGCAATCTCTGTTGTGCTGGCTTCACCGAGCATGGTAGAAATCAGTTCCAAGTCCGTCATGTGGTCGCGCAGGTTGTTGCCCGTTTTAGCTTTGTCGAGCTTTTTAAGCTGGCTGTGTTCAACAGGCGTTACGCCAAGGGCGGGGGCAAATTGCCACCTCCCTTCAGCATTGGCGCAATTGTTTTAGCTTGGTTTGCCGTTAAGCGCTGGGCGTTTCAATCTGTGACAAAACGTCACGCTTTTGCGTCGGGAGGGGCTGCACTACCTGCCAGCTCGCGCTCAATCTGCTCAATGCTTGGCAGGCTGGTTTGCAGGTCTGCTGGTAGGGCTTCAATCAACTGGTATTCAGCTACGCCAATAGGCTTGTTGGAGTCGCGTAATGCATATTCAGCCACCACACGGTTTTTGCTTTTGCACAGCAGCAGGCCAATGGTTGGGTTGTCTTGCTCTGCCTTAACTTGCGAGTCCACCGCGCTCAGGTAAAAACCCAGCTGCCCAGTATGTTCCGGTTTGAAGGCACCCGCCTTGAGCTCAACCACCACATAGCAGCGCAGCTTGAGGTGATAAAACAGCAAGTCCATATAAAAGTCGTCGCCACCCACCTCGATGTGTACCTGCCGCCCAACGAATGCAAAGCCAGCACCCAGCTCAATCAAAAATTGCGTGATGTGCTGAACGATGGCCGATTCAATTGCTCGCTCGTCAGCTTCCTTGCCCACGCCGAGAAAGTCGAAAAGATACGGGTCTTTGAGCGTGTCATGAGCTAAGTCAGATTGCGGCGCAGGTAGCTGCACCTCAAAATTAGTAAGCGCATGGCCTTCTCGCTCCAGCAGTCGGGTTTCAATGTGGATATTCAACATGTTGCGTGACCAACCATGCTGGACTGCACGCTGTGCATAGGCCAGGCGCAATGCAGCGTCTTTAAGGCGGGTTAGCAACACCAGGTTGTGACCCCATGGCAATTGTCCAACAGCCTGTTGGACAATTGCAGCGTCTGGCCAAGCCTCTGCAAAGGCACGCATGTACATCAGGTTCGCACGTGAGAAACCCTTCATGTCCGGGAAATCAACCCGCAAATCATGCGCCAGCCGCTCAATCACCTTGGCGCCCCAGCCCTGCGCGCTTTGCCGCTCCAGAATATCCCGACCAATTTGCCAATACAGCAGCACTAGCTCACGGTTAACGGCCAACGCCGCGCGCTGCTGAGCAGTGTGGATGCGAAGCTTCAGCTCTGCAAGCCAGTCAGCGTAACCGCTGGGTGTTTCAATCAGCGCGGCTGGCGTGTCGGGGTGAAGTGATTTTTGTTTCATTTCTTTCCAGCCAGTTCTAAAAATTTTTCAACCGCGTTTGCTGCATCCTCCACCTCTTGCCTTGGAATGTTGGGTGCGCTGGGGTGAGAGTAGGGGTTCATCACCACATTTTTGAACATTTCGATGCGCTGAAGGCAGGCTACCCAATCTGCTTGAGGCACGGTTGCTGGCTTTGGTGCCTTTTTTAACGCATCAAGAAAATCCTGCGCTTGGTGGGCGGTTGGGTCTAACGTGTAGTTCATCGGTACTTTTTGAAATTCGCAGCCTTTGCGCAACCCGAATTCAAAAGCCTGGCGCGTGTAATTTGCGGCGGCTTCTACGTAACCCAGCGCCAGCAACTCACGCCCCTTTTCCAGCAATGCTTTGGCTGGTCGCTTTGCTGTTTGCCGCACTATCGGCATGGGCGCAGCAGCAGCCTGATCGCCTTCATAGATTTCATAGCAGGCCCAGTCACCGTCAGGCAGGCGCTGGCGTGCCAGGTCAAACCAGCCTTTGTCGTGGGTTAGCAGCACCACTTGCCAGGTTGGGAAAAGGTCAACCAACACATTCAATACTGGCAAGCGGTTTGAATGGTCTAGCCCCACCAGCACATCGTCTAGTACCAACAGCTTCAAGTGCGGTGACATTGCTGGTGCGCAGGCCAGCCGAGCACCTAAGTACAACGCAAGACCGATTGCGGACTGACGAGCCTCATTTAGGTAGTGTTGGGGGCGTTCGATGGCAAGCCCGCGAAAAGCTATTTCAAGACCAATCGTTTTGTCTGTGTACGCCTTGTCTCTCGCCAACTTTGCGCCGTTGTAGCGCGCGCCTTTGAAGGGCAGGCCAGTTAGTTGCAAGCCGTCTGGACAGAGCCTTTCCAAAATAGCTTGCGCTTTTGGGAGCAGTAACTCTAGCGCTCTTCGCACAGCATCGTTAAAACTTGCGCACGCTCTCAGTGACGGCGTGAGGTGTAGATCGATATTTCTGTCTGGCAAAGCCCGCTCTGTTACTTGCCATAGCTCCAATATTGTTTTGTTGGTGGCCAAATCTACAAACCCTGCCAGCAGCTCAGAAACCATGACCTCAAACAAGTTGATGGCCTCGTTGCCGTGTTTGTAGTTGGTTCCTAGCAGGGTACGGTAATCCAGAAATGCGCTGAATTTAGCCGCTTGCGCAATCTCATTCCACATTGCACCTTCTGGAGATGTAGGATGACTTTCTACTAGGCTTGGTCCCTGAATCAAGGGAGTGTTCCACGCCCTAACTGCCTCCCAAAGTGCCATCTGCCAAGGTACGACGAACCCGTTGTCCAGCGTCACGTCCACAGCTACGTAGCCCAGCGAAGCACCAGAAAATGAATTCTTCAGTTCACGTAATTTGGGCGGTGTATGGCCATAGATAAAAAAACCACTCAACGCTTTAAATAGCGAGCTCTTGCCACTGCCGTTTTCACCATAGACCAACAGGTTTTTACTGTCCAGCTCAAACGTTGCGGGATGTGGGCCGGGGAAGGCGCGGAAGTCTGTGAGGCTTAGGGTTTTGATTTTCACGGTTGACTTGGCGCTGTTGATTGGTTTTTATTTACTATGTTTTTAGTAGCTGCTTGCGCCCGTATTTATTGGGCTAGAGGCCGATTTGATGGTGAAAATAGCCTAAAAAACGAGCAAAACTGGCTTTAAAGCAACTTTTCAACGCTAAATTTCATTCAGCCTCAATCACGCGCACCACTTCCAGCGTTTGCAGCTCAAACAACTGGGCGTAGATGGTGTGGCTGGGGTTGAAGATCGTTTGCGCCACGGCTTGCGCGTCCATGCCTTGCTGGATGCCCGCTGCCGCGCAGGCGTCGAACAGGCGAATGTTTTTGGCGTGCAGGTCTTCGGGGAAGAAGAGTTCGTAGACCAAGCCGTTTAGCAGGCGTTCGTATTCTGGGCGGCTGATGCCTGCGGTGATTGCAATGACGATAGCTTCAAAAACAACCAGTTCGGCCGCAATTGCATTCGGCATTGGAAATAGTTCCAAAGTATCCGGCTGGACTTCGTAATAGCCGCCTTGCTTCCCTGAGAAAAGATTTTTTGCAATAAAAGTCGACACTGCGGAATTCAAAATCCCAAGCACGAAAAGGGGATTACGTTGAGCCGGCAAAAAGTAGGAGGTGTTGCCCAAATAACTGCCGCTGATGTCGAGGCAAAAGGTAGGGGCGAGCGATACTTTTGTAGAAAGAATTTTCGGCTCAAGAAAGTCGTCCCAGTATTTACATGCCCGTAGTTCCCAAAAGTAGTGGCCTTGGTCGTATCGCTCAATTAGGGCCTGCTTGTGTGGTGACATGAAGGCGTACACGCCTGGATAAGTATCCTTAAATACCTTTTCGGCTTTAGCTTTCGTTAAGCCAGACCAGGGATGAGTTTTATTTTCAGAAGATTCGATACGAATTAAAAACTGTGTTGATTGCGGAGGAACCCAGCGAAATACGTCTTTACCGCGCAGATACGGTTTCACGATCTCTTTCGATTTTGGGTCTAGATCGATAAGTTTGTCGTAGTCATCCTCTCCCATGACAAACGCGTCATTAAAACCGGTAGTCACGCCGCGCGAAACACGTTTATTTAGAAACTTGCGCAGTGAACTGCCTGTGCGTTGCAATTTGTTCAACAGAATGCGCTTTGCTGATGGCTCCAGTTGCCAGCCGCCGGGTTTGAGTTCGTTTTGCGGCACGGCAAAGCGCTTGGCGGCAAACACGTCGGGGAAGTCAATCACCTGGTGCGTGGGGTTGCTGCTGTCCCAGTTAAGCGCCCATACGTCGTTGGCAGCCTGGTCAGCGGCCACAGGCTTGGCCAGCTTGGTGGCCAGCACAATGGTGGGGTAGGCCAGCGCGTCAAACACGGCCTCGTCGCCAAAGTCAATGACCTGCAGCAATGCGGTGTGGGTGGCCATGTACTGGCGCAGGTCAGCCCCGTACTTGGCGCGAAACCACTTGTTGCTGGTGATGAAGCTCAAGCAACCGCCGGGTTTGAGCAACTGAAACGAGCGTTCGTAAAAGTACACATACAAGTCAGCCGTGCCGTTGTAGGTGGCGTAGTGCGGCTTAAAGCGGGGCTTGTCGTCTTTGATGGCCTCTTGCCGCACATAGGGCGGGTTGCCAATGACGATGTCAAACCCTTGCTGAAAGCCAAACATCCATTCAGGGTCAAAAAACTCGGCGTGGCGGTTTTGGTCAAACGGGTCCCAAGCGGCCATTTGGTCGGCCAAGCCGGGTGACAAGGTGGCCTCTTGTTTTAGCAGGGTGGCCAACTCGTCACGCAGCAGCAAAATGCGGTTTTTGCGTTTGCGCTTGTCTGAAAAGCGCTTGGCAGCAAAGTGGCTGGCATTGGCCTCGCGCAGCTCCAGCTCTTTGGCTTCAATGGCCTCTTTGTTGCCTACGATGTCTAGCTGCGCGTCTTTGGCAGTTGCATTGCGCGGTATGGGCAGCAGTGTGTTGGCAGCAACAATCTTCGTTTCAAGGTTGGGCAGTGGGGTTAGTTGGTTTTTTGACTTTTGCTGGTCGGTGCCCAGCTTTTGCTCTACCACCAGGCTGATAAAAAAGCGCAGCTTGGCGATTTGTACAGCGATGGGTTGAATGTCTACGCCGTACAAACACTTTTCAATCAAATACAGCTTGCGAGCGTAGTCGGCATAGTCTGGGTCGGCAAAGTCCGCGTCAAACTTCTGTAACGTGGCTTGGGCGGTGGTGGTTTGCTCGTCGCGCAGCGTTGGGTCACGTACTTTTTTTGCGCTGGCAAGCTGTTCTTCCAGCGGGCTGCGGTTTTGTGCCTTCCATAGGGCGTTGTCAGGGTCTAGCTTGCGCAGCACGTGTACCAGCTTTTGCAGCATGCCCATGGGGAAGGCACCTGAGCCGCAGGCCGGATCAAGAACGCGGAGTTGCTCAATGGCGGCGATCAGCGTGAGGGTTTCAGGCGCGGTGAAGTCGTGGCTGGTGTGGCGGTAACTTAGCAGGCGACGCAGGCGGTTTGGGAGGGCTTGTGGGTTGGATGGGTCTGGTATGGCGGTTGCAGGGATCGGGGAGCCCTCACCCCCGCCCTCTCCCAGGAGGAGAGGGGGTAAATTCGAGGAGCCTAAAGCTAGGTCGCCGGGGCCTGCGCCTAAGTCAAGCACTTCATTTGCTATGTATTTAGTAGCTGCTTGCGCCCGGTTTGATTGGGCTAGAGGTCGATTTGTACCTGTATTTTCGGCGTTTTCAGTGTTTTTAACGTTTATGTAGGTGTCAAGGTACGACACCAAGGCTTCGTCCACCATGTAGTCGACCACCTCACGCGGGGTGTAGAAGGAGCCAGACTTTTTGCGGGCGGTGGTTTTGGTGTCTGGGTTGTAGCTGGCCAGCAGATTCTCAAATACCTTGCCTAGCAACTCTGGGTCAAGCGCCACTTCTTCTTCAACCGGCGTATTTTCTTCAATCGTGAACTTGTAGCTGTCAAAAATTTTGAGTAGGCCGCGCGGCTTGGTTTTTTTCTTGTTCGACAGTACGGTGCTTAGGTCAACGTCTTCTGCACCGTCTGAAAAGAACAGTTCGTTCGGCAGGTGCAGCGCGTTTTCAGGCCGTTCTGAAAAGCCATCGACCCGCAGCACGGTTTGTTTGCCTTCAGCTACCACGCGTTCTGCCAGGGCTGGGTCACGCTTGATGTCTTCAGGCGTGATGAGCTTGTCAAGGCATTCAAACAGCCCACCGTTTAAAAACGGTACCTGACGGAACAAGGCCAGCGCCGCGTCTGCGTCTTTAAACTCGCTTTTGTAGCGGTAGGTGGTGTGTATGAGGTACTGGCTGGCACGCTTGGGGCCTGCGGCCTCACGCCACACGCGCTGCTTGTTGCCTTCTTCGTCCTCGTCTGCCATCTCCGTGTTGAGGGTGGCAAAAAACAGGTTTTGCAAAATGGCGCGGTAGTAGTTGCCTTCGTGGCCGTGCTGGTGTGGCGCGTTGTTGAGCAGCTTGGCCAATGCTGTTTTATCAAACAGTTGCGCGGGAACCAGGCGCTTTTCTTTTAAAAACCACACGAAGATAAGCCGGGTCAGCAGGCGGATGAGTGCAACAGTCGGGCGCTCTTTGGTGAAGGGGTCGTCAGAATCATCAAGCGGCTGCCCTTTGGGGAAAACCACGCCGGTGTCTTTGCGAATAGCCCAGTAGTACCAGCGGGCCAGCTCGTCATAAAACTGGTTGTTTAGCTCTTTAACGTCAAGTGCTTTGAGCCAGGCGGCATACAGCGCGTCAAAACTTGACGGCACGTATTTGGCATCAACCTCGGTTAACGCCATGCTTTCCAAAATGCGCAAATGGGCGGCGTGGGGTGCTGCCAGGTCAATGTCTTTGATGATGGAGACTTTGCCTTCAATCACATCACGGGTGCTGTCCCGCTTGTTGGCACGGCGGTGAATCACCGCCACTGACAGCAGCGGTGTGCCGCCCTCTTTGTCACTTTCCAACGGGTGCCTGAAAAGCAGGATGGCAGGCATGGGGAAGAGGCGATTGACCTCTCGCGTTAGTTTGGCCAAGTCTGTGCGCGACCAGGTACGGGGCTTTAAGTCGATGGCGATAAAAACAAAGCTCTCTACCTGATGCGCTTGCACGCCGCCGGTAGCACCCAGCAAATCAGGCTGGCCTGCTGCCAGGGCGGGCAATTCATCATTGGTGAGCTGGAACAAAAAAGCGGCGCTTTTCCAGTCTGGCAGGCTGGCTTCTACCGGGTTTAACTGGCGGGTGCCACCTATAAGCGCCTCTAACTCTTTGGCAAACGCTGCTGGCTGTGCTGGCAGGTCAGTTGTCTTGTTGCTTGAATAGCCCAGGGTTTTTAAAAGGGCGGTGGCGCTGGTTGCCAAGTCGCCCGTAGCTAAGTTCAGCAGGGCGGCTTGCACGTTGGTGCGTAGTTTTGTGCTGCTCACGCGGCTTTACCTTCTAATGGGTTTTGACTGGGTTGAATCACCAGCCAGGTTATCAATTCAAAGTCGCTGCTATTTTTAACGGCCTTGTTGGCATCCAGTAATTTGCCGCCCCGGCCTGTAAACAGATTGACGGCGTTTTTACGGGCAAACTGAGCCACGATGGCGGCTACGGCCTGGTCTAGCAGGGCACTGTAGGTGCTCATGTCCTGGCCGTGGCTGGTTTGCTCGTCAAACAGTTTGCACAGCTGCGCATAGGCGTCTGTCTTGCCCTGGCACAGGGCGCGGAAGATCTCAAGAATCTGCTTGGGTGCGGTGAAGTTGTAGCGCACATTGCCGTCTGACTGCACATAAACCAAAAAGTACGGGCTGAGCGGGTTGATGATGTTTGTGACCTCACCCCCAATTGCTGGCGCGTGCTGCTGGCGCAAGCAGTAAATAACGCCGGGCTTTGCCGCTGCATCACCAGCGCTGTTGCTGGCGGGTACCACGCCATACAGGCCGTAGGGCGCGTCTTGCAGCTTGGCACGGTTGGCGGCTACGTAGTTAGACAAGTCCATGCGAAAGTCGTCTAGCGTGAACTCGTTTAACGCGACTGATTCGTTGAAGTCTTCCAGGTCAAGCACCTCGTCTTTCAGGCGCATGAGCTGCTTGTCGCGGTACTTGAGGTCTTGGGCAATAAGCTCTTCAAGCTCGTCGTTGGTCAGTATGTTGTCTTCATTGGTGGCTGAAATATCAACCAGCGCCATACGGGCTTCAACCCGGTTTTTGAGGTTGATGTATTTGTTCAAGTCTGGCGTGGGCCAAAAGTTAACCAGTTGAATGCTGCTGTTCAGGCTGCCAATACGGTCAATACGACCAAAGCGCTGAATGATGCGCACCGGGTTCCAGTGAATGTCGTAGTTAACCAGCAGGTCACAGTCTTGCAGGTTTTGCCCTTCGCTGATGCAGTCTGTGGCTATCAAAATATCAATTTCACCCGCCTGCGGCATGCTGGGCATTTTGCTGCGCTGCTTGGCACGAGGTGCAAAGTTGGTCAGTATCTGGTTGAAGTCTGCATGGCCAAAGGTGCTGCGGTTTGGCCGCGCACCGCCTGACACTAAGGCAATGTTGACTTTAAGCGTGGTGGTGGCCCAGCCTTCTAGCTGCTCATATAGGTATGCGGCTGTGTCTGCAAAGGCGCAAAACACAATGATTTTGCGGTTGGCTTCACCCTGGTTGTTGGTGGTGGGGTGGTTGACTTTAGCTTTAATCAGGGTTTGCAGCTCTTCAAGCTTGGCATCACGTTCTGGCGTCACGCCACCTGCGCTGGTCGCAAGCATTGAAAGCTGCTGTTTGTCAGCGGCCAGGTCAACCAGCCAGTCGTCAACGCGCATGTGCTCTAGCCTGTACTTGAGCGTGCCCACTTCAAATGCTTCGCGCAGTTCGTCGTCTTCTTCCGCCTCCATCAAAAACAGGGTGGCTTGCAGGTCTTCAGGCTTGCCGTCGCGCAGTTTTTTATAGGCGCGCAGGCGGTCTTCAAGGTCTTCAATCTTGCTTACCGTGCGCTCCATGGTGATGGCAAATGACTTGACTGAGCTTTCAAGGCGCTTGAGGAAGTTGACCTTCATCATGCCAATCAAAAATTGCTCGCGCTTTTCCTGGCTAAAGTTGCGTACGTTGTCCTCGCCTTGGTACTGGTCTTTAAATTGCGGCAAGACGTAGGTTGACGGTTTGAACAATGAAAGCTGGTACTTTTCAATCTCTTCATTGAGCTTGTCGTACGTGGGAAAACGGTGCTTTTTGTCAATGTCTGAGTAAATAGAAACAGGTTTAGCGCGCTTGGGGAAGTGCCCAATCTGCGCCATCGACGACTTGTAATATTTTTGAATGTGCTTGCGGGAGCGGGCAATCGTCAGCTCATCAAGCAAGGTAAAAAAGCCTGCAGGTAGCGTGTCAAGCAGCTCTTTGGCGTTACGCTCGCCGCCAAGCTTGGCCCATTCGCTGAATGTTTTTTGGGCGGTGTCTAGTGTTTGCTTGATGCTGGCAATACCGGTGCTTTGCACAAAAGCGTGGTCTTGCCCTTCAGACACCAGGTAAAGCTGGTTGCGCAGGTCTTTCAGGTCGTTGTTCACCGGGGTGGCAGACAGCAACATGACCTTGGTTTTAACGCCGGACTGGATGATGTCTTGCATCAGGCGCTCATAACGGCTTTTTTTGATGGTGTTGCCGTCTTCGTCGCGCTTGCCTTTGACGTTGTTGCGGAAGTTGTGGGACTCATCAATGACGACCAGGTCAAAGTTGCCCCAGTTGATGGCTGCCAGATTGATGTCGCCTGCCTTGCCGCCCTCACGAGACAAGTCAGTGTGTGACAAAACCATGTAGCTGAATTTGTCACGTACGAAAGGGTTCAGCTCAGTGATGTGGCTGCCCAGGTAGACCGTCCAGTTTTCACGCAACTTTTTAGGGCACAGCACCAGTACGCGGTGGTTGCGCAGCTCAAAGTACTTAATAACGGCTAGCGCTGAATAGGTTTTACCCAAGCCAACGCTGTCGGCCAAAATGCAGCCGTTGTGCAGGTTGATTTTTTGTACCGCACCCTTGACGCCATCTTTTTGAAAGTCAAACAGCGTCTTCCAGATTTCAGATTCTGTGATGCTGGTGTTTTCAAAAAAGTTGGCAGTCTCGTCTTGCCCGGCCAAGAACTTCTCAAACACGTGGAACAGGGTTTTGAAGTAAATGAATTCGGGGGAATGGTCTACATACAGCTGCGCTAAATATTCCAGTACCTTGGCTTTGACGTCTTCAACCATCGTGGCATCAGCCCAAAGCTCGTCAAACCAGACTTTCAGGTCAGTCCGGTCACGGTCACTGTCAACCACCATGTTCAGCTCAATATTGGGTGTATTTGACAAGCCCAGCCCACGGCGCGTGAAGTTGGAGCTGCCCATGAGCGCGTGTTCACGTTTGCCGTCGTCTATGTGGTACAGCTTGGCGTGGAGCAGGTTGCTCTCGCGGATAGACCTGATCTCAACTTTGCTGGTAATCCATTCAGCGCAACGCTTGGCGACTTCTTTTTGCTGCAAGCGGTTGGCAAGCTCTAAACCCTCGTCTTCAATCTTGAAGGCTTTTTTATCAGTCTTGTCAGGGTCAAGCGACTGGATGAAGCGTGGCTCACCAAACAAAAACCGCAGTGACTCAATGCCATCAAGCTCTTTGCTCAAAGCCTCATACGCGTAAATGGTGAAGTAGGCTGACACCACAGACAGGCGACTACCATTTGCCAGCTTGGCAGCCAGGTAGTCAGCGACTTTGCCCCGTGAATGGTTGTCTTTGATGCCGTGTAGTGAGGTAGATGCGGTGACTGTCATTCGACTTGGTAAAGGAAAATTGTTTTAGCGTGCTGTTTGAATTATGGTGCGTGGTTGGGCTAGTGGCTAGACATGCTTTGGATTCTGCATGCACACTATTAAATTGATAGCTGCTTGCGCCCGTATTTATTGGGCTAGAGCCCTAAAACATACCTAAAAATGGGCAAAAAACGCTCGAAATCAGCCCTTTTCAAGCAAAACTGCCAGTTTGGGCAAGGCTTGCAATGCGTTGGCGGTTGTGGCTTGTGCCAATTCTATGAGCGGTATGCCGCGCAACGCGGCCACTTGCTCTGCAATGCGTGGCAGTTCGCTGGGCTCGTTACGGCCTTGGGCAACGCCCTGCGCCCGGTCAGCAGCTGTGGTGTAAAGCCAGTGCGGGGGAATGTCAGGCGAGTCGGTTTCCATCACCAGCGCGTCCAAAGGCAAATCAGCGGCTAGCCGCCGCAGTTGTAAAGCGGCCTCATAAGTCACCGCGCCGCCAAAACCGAGTTTGAAGCCCAGTTTGATGAATTCTTCTGCCTGCTGCTGGCTGCCATTGAAGGCATGGGCAATGCCGCGCCAGCCGCCTACGGGTTGAATCTCTCGCAAATGTTTGAGCAGTCTGTCTGCCGAGCGCCGCACATGCAAGATCACCGGCAAACCATGTTTGCGAGCCAGTTTGAGCTGCGCACGGTAAAAAAAAGCTTGTCGTTCGCGCATGGCTGGCGCCATCAGTTCAGGCACGAAGAAATCCAGTCCTATTTCACCCACCGCCACCAAGCGCGGGTCCGACTGACGCAGGCTGAGTTCGGCATCCAGCGCATTCAGGTCAGTTTCTTTTGCCTGAGGCACCGAGATGGGGTGAATGCCCAGCGCATAGCTGTAACCGAATTGGTCAGCCAGCAAACGAACGGCATGGAAATTGCTGACGGCTACTGATGGAAGCACGCAATGCACAACACCTGCCGCGCTGGCGCGTGAGGCAACGCCCGCCACATCCTCGCTCAATTCAGGCGCATCCAAATGGCAGTGTGTGTCAATCCAGTTTGTCATATGTGGCGGTGCAAAAAACCAAAAATCGTGATACGGTAGAACTAAACGGACAGTTGCAGACTCCACAGTTCAAATAACAGGTGAACGAATGAGACGAGAAGCGCTTTACAGTAGTACAAGTAAACCGACGCCGCCCGTCAGCCCGGTTCAAGCGATGGCTGAGGTTACCCCAAGCGCATGGTGGCGCATTAAAACCCTGCAAAAGCACCTGCGCCTGAACAATCTGACGCTGCTGTGGTCCATGCTCGGGCTGTTGGCTTTGATGCTGGCACTGAGCCTGTTTTCCAGCAGGCCAGGGGAGCGCAAACTCACCCAGGAAGACATCAATGCGGCGGTGCTAAAAACCTTAGAGACCACGCAGTTGCCATCGGCTGCGGCCAAAGCCTATGAAACCATCATTCCGTCGGTCGTTCGGGTGGTTGGCTACAGCAAACGCAAGGTCGGCAAGGACGGCAAAGAAGTCAAAGAAGATGAGGAGAGCAATCGCAGCGTAGGCACAGGTGTGGTGATTGTCGACAAAGGCATTATTCTGACCAATCTGCATGTGGTGCAAGGCGCAGACGTCATTCACATCACCTTTGCCGACGGCATGACAACTACTGCGTCCATCACTGGGGCGCAGCCAGAAAACGACTTGGCCGTGCTGCAAGCCCACAAAATCCCCGACGATCTGATTGCCGCCACCATGCGCTCCACCGCCGACTTGCGGCCTGGCGACCAGGTGATGGCGGTTGGCTACCCGTTTGGCATTGGGCCATCGGCATCCAGCGGCATTGTGTCGGGCTTGAAACGAACTTTTCGCTCACCCGAAGGTCAAGAAGGCAACAGACCTGAAATGCGCAACCTGATTCAATTTGATGCAGCCGCCAACCCCGGCAATTCAGGCGGGCCCTTGGTGACGATGGACGGCGAAGTGGTCGGTATCGTCACTGCTATTTACAACCCGAACCAGCAACGAACGTTCGTTGGGATTGGGTTCGCTGTTCCTATTGAAAATGCTGCGTCGGCTGCTGGCATGCCTCCGTTTTGAAAAACGAAGGCATGCCTGTCCCCAAACTGATCAACTCTCCCGAATTTGACCCCGAACTAAAAAAGGCAGAAAAAATGCAAGACACCAATCAAAACACCGCCCAACTGATGGAACAAATCCTCTACGAAGTCAAACGCATCGTTGTGGGGCAGGACAAGTTTTTAGAGCGCGTCATGGTCGCCATCCTGGCACAAGGCCACTTGCTGGTTGAAGGCGTTCCTGGCTTGGCAAAAACGCTCACGGTTAAAACGCTTGCCAACACCATCACTGGCGATTTCAAGCGTATTCAGTTCACGCCTGATTTGGTACCCGCAGATTTGATTGGCACACGGATTTACAACCAAAAAACGGGTGACTTCAGCACCTCGCTCGGGCCAGTATTTACCAACTTGCTATTGGCCGACGAGATCAACCGCGCGCCAGCCAAAGTGCAAAGCGCTTTGCTAGAGGTGATGCAGGAGCGGCAAGTCACGATTGCTGGCGTGACGCACAAAGTGCCGTCGCCTTTTCTTGTTATGGCCACGCAAAACCCGATTGAAACCGAAGGCACCTACCCGCTGCCTGAAGCGCAGGTAGACCGCTTCATGATGAAAGTGCTGGTGGACTACCCGACCGATGAAGAAGAGTTTGTGATTGTGCAGCGCGTGACAGGCCCAGCCGTGGCGGTAGCCGCCGTGGCCACGACGGCGCAATTGGCAACGCTGCAAGCCGAATGCCGCAAGGTGTATGTTGACCCTTCACTGGTGCAGTACGCAGTGAAATTAGTGTCTGCCACCCGCTACCCAGACAAGCATGGCATGAAAGAGCTGGCCCGCTTCATCACCTTTGGTGCCAGCCCGCGCGCGACGATTAATTTGACCGAAGGTGCTCGTGCGCTGGCCATGCTGCGCGGCCGCACATACGCGCTGCCTGAAGACATGACCGACCTGGTGCCTGATGTGCTGCGCCATCGTTTGGTGTTGTCGTATGAGGCCTTGTCAGAAGGCTTGAGTGCCGACGCTGTCGTTGGTAAAATCATGGCCAGAATTCCGCAACCCGCCAAGCCGTTAGCGCATGAGCAACTCGCAGCCTAAACAAAAAGAAGGCGCAGAGCAGCTGCTGCGCCGTCTTGAATGGACGGTCTTGCGCCGCCTTGACGGCTTGCTGCAAGGCGACTACCGCACGCTGTTGCGCGGTACAGGCATGGACCTGGCCGACCTGCGCGAGTACCAGCACCATGACGATGTACGGCACATTGACTGGAACGTTACGGCGCGATTGCAGCAGCCCCACGTGCGCGTTTTTACCGAAGACCGCGAGATGAGCGCCTGGTTTTTACTGGACCTCAGCCCGTCGATGGACTTCGGCTCAGGCGACCAGCGCAAGCGCGGCTTGTCGGCTGAATTCGTTGGCGTGCTGGCCCGCACCCTGACGCGCCACGGCAACCGTGTGGGTGCGATGCTTTATGGCTCGGGGGTAGATACGGTCGTACCAGCGCGTGGCGGCAGGCACCATATTTTGCAGCTGTTGCACCGGCTGCAAATTCGGCCTGATGCGAAACAGGCTGGCCCCACACGGCTGCATGAACTGCTGGAGTCCGCGGCCAGACAAATACGCCGCCGCTCCACCATTTTTGTGGTGTCTGACTTCATCAGCGAGACGGGTTGGGAAAAGCCGTTGGGCATGCTGGCGCAGCGCCATGAAGTGGTTGCCGTGCGGCTACTTGACCCGATGGAGCTTGACTTGCCTGACTTGGGGTTGATCCCGATCACAGATGCTGAAACGGGCGAACAATTGCTGGTGGATACGCACGATGCGGGATTTCGCAAACGCTTTGCCCGGATTGCTGCGCAGCGCGAAGCAGACTTGCGACAGTCGCTGACCAAAGCTGGCGTAGACGCGCTGGAGCTGTCCACCGATGGCGACTTGGTCGAGGCGCTGATGCGCTTTACCGAGCTGCGAAAACGTCGAAGTCGTATTTCAGCAGGCGGCTCATTGCCTGCACATTTAAAGCACGCTGCGTAAAGACAAATCAAGGACACAGCTCATGACCTCCCCGATGACATTTTTATGGCCGCAATTCCTCTGGCTGTTGCTGGGGCTGCCACTGCTGATATTGCTCTATGTCTGGCTGCTGCGCCGCAAGAAAAAAATGGCGCTACGCTATGCCAGCCTGTCAATCGTGCGCGAGGCCATGGGCAAAGGCCAAGGCTTTCGCAGACACGTTCCGCCGCTGCTGTTTTTGCTGTCGCTAGCCGCCATGCTGGTCGCGTCCAGCAGGCCGTTTGCCGTCATCACCTTGCCATCAGACCAGCAAACCATCATGCTGGCGATGGACGTGTCGGGCAGTATGCGGGCAACCGATGTCAAACCGAATCGTTTGGTGGCTTCGCAAGATGCCGCCAAAGCCTTTCTGGCCGAGCTACCGCGCAACATACGCGTCGGCATCGTTGCTTTTGCGGGCACAGCATCGGTCGTGCAACCCCCAACGCTGAGTCGTGAAGACCTGGTCGCGGCTATCGACAAATTTCAGTTGCAGCGCGGCACAGCCATTGGCAACGGTATTGTGGTGTCGTTATCTGAGCTGTTTCCGGACGCTGGCATTGACATTGCGTCCATGCAAACAGGCCGCGACCGCCAGCGCGGCGTGGCGATTGACCAGGCGCCAGTGGTTGGCAAAGATGGCAAAGAGAGAAAGCCGTTCGTACCCGTAGCACCCGGTTCTTATAACTCAGCCGCTATTATTTTGCTAACTGACGGCCAGCGCACAACGGGTGTTGATTCAATGGATGCTGCCAAGGTCGCCGCTGACCGGGGCGTGCGCATTTACACCGTTGGCGTAGGCACCGTCGATGGCGAAACGATCGGTTTTGAAGGCTGGTCGATGCGCGTCAAATTGGACGAAGAAACTCTCAAAGGTATCGCGCGCAACACACAGGCTGAATACTTTTATGCAGGGACAGCCGCAGACTTGAAGAAGGTTTACGAGTCACTCAGCTCACGCTTGACAGTGGTGAAAAAGGAAACCGAGATATCGGGTTTGTTAGCGCTCGTGGCGGCTGCATTTGCATTACTGTCAGCAGGCCTGTCACTGGCCTGGTTCAACCGGATTCTTTAGGCGCTACTTAAGATTGCATTCACGTCGCAGCAAGGCCAACGCATCTTCCAAGGCGCCCACTGCATCGCTTTTGAGCAAACCCTGCGCTTCTTCCACAAAGTTTGACCACAGCTGCGCATAGTCGCTTTGGTATTGTGCGGGCGCATGGCTCCAGATGTAGTCAGTCGCGGCCTCAGGCTTGAAGCCTGCTTTTTGAATCTTGCGTATCAGTGTTGTCGCGCTTTTTTCACTCAATATAGTTTTGGGTGC
This sequence comes from Polaromonas sp., assembly GCA_031414215.1. Lineage (GTDB taxonomy): Bacteria > Pseudomonadota > Gammaproteobacteria > Burkholderiales > Burkholderiaceae_C > Polaromonas. The sequence goes on from JANNVB010000002.1 coordinate 73,190, forward strand.
GGCATGCGCCGCCAGGCAAAAGAACAGCGTGAGTAACGAGCCATCATCGGTGTGGCCGCCTGTGGTTTTAGCCCAAGCACTCGACACATTGCGGTCGTGGTGGTCAACTTCGTTCAAACCATCTTCTAACCAAAAATAACGCCCAATGAACGCGGGCGTTTGGTCAAACAGTTTTCGTGTGGGCAGCTTGACATCCAAAATTTTGGATACGTCACGCATGATGGACTGCTGCACCACGGCCATCAATTCATGAAACTCAGCGGGTAATTTCTTCGGCAGGCTGATTTTGAAATCTTGTGGTTTGCCTGCAAACTTTGTGCGCAAGCCAGCAACCATTTTGTCAAAGGCCAGCCAGTCAGGCAGCTTGGTGCCGCGGCAAGCCATCACCAGCAAGGCAGTGCGAATCACTGCTTCAGCGTCTTTGCCAGCATCTTCCAGGTCATCAGTATCCAGACCCAACTCATCGGCAAACCAGATGGCAGCATCAATGACCTGCGCCACTTGCTGGCGTTTGGCCAGCTCGGCCTGGTAGTCCGCCAAGCTGCACAGCGACCATTTGGCCAACTGCGGGATATGGTCGTCGGTAAAACCACCGCGTTCGTTCATGCCAAAGTGGCTGTTTTGCGGCATCGCAATCATGGCTTTGAGCAGGTCCGAGCCGCCTTTGGAACGCGACAAAAACGAGTAGTCACGCAGCGCCACTGCTGCTGCTTGAACATCACCTTGGCACGTGTGCTCCAGATACAAGCTCACCAGGTTGACCATGCGGTCTTTGGCTTTTTCAAGCTCAGGGCGCAAAAACTCGGTGCCAAAGTAGCGCGCGATTTGCACCATGCCTTTGGGGGCATCGTTGTTGATGGCGCTTAACTTCTCGCTTTCGATGATGTTGTGTTGAACGCCATACTGCAACGCTTTTTCAAAAAACGGCCGCGCGTCATACAGTGACACATTCGGCGATACCCCAACACCAGAATCAAATTGCGCAGCCATGCGTTTGCCTAAATCGCTGACTCTTCATCGGAATCGCGTTTGGCCGGTGTGGCTTTGCCGCGGTCAGTATCGCCCGTTTCAACCTTGCCGTCGTCTTCTTCCAGCGATTCATCGTCACCAAAGCCGGCATCAAATGCACTGGCCTTGGCACGCAGCACTAACAGCATCTCAATGAACAAATCAGGCAACTCGTAGCGCAGTATCCATGCCAGCTGCATCCAGTCCTTGTCTGCCACTTCGTCTTGCTCAAGCTTGGGTTTCTCGTACGCTTTGGCCAGAAGATCATCTTGCGAGAGCATCTCGCCGTGGTCTTCCATCGCATCGAACAAACCCGTGCGTGCAAATGCTTCTACCCTGCTCCACTTTTCTGAAAAATAATCGGCCAGCGCGTCACTGCCACCTTCAAGGTCGCCAATCGCCGTCAAAAACTCAATCGGGTCGGCCTCGTCCCTGAAAATAATCGAGTTCACCATGCCCCGTAAATGGGCGCGTGTCAGGTCTTTGTATTGCTTTTCAATCACCACCGCGCGGGCAAACTGCTCAGGCGTGACAAGTAAATTGATGACTGATTCTTTGGAGTTGTCGTACTCGCGGATGATGGCCAACACGTCTTTGGCGGGCAGTTGCTCCAGCACCACCATCAGCGCGGCGTCTCCCTCGGCATCGGCCAGCTCGACCAATGCGCCTTCAGCGCCCACGATGTCGCCAGCGGCGATCAGGGTTTGGGTTTTTGTGATGAGTGCAAGGTTGCTTGTTGATGCGTTCATGTTTTATTCCTTTCGGTCAAAGCCTTGTCCGACCATCCAGTCCTCGGCAGCTTCTTTGCGGGCTTTCGCATCAGCACGCTCCTCAGCGTCACCATCAAGCTCTTCGTCATCATCCTCTTCGTCATCGGCTTGTCCTGCGTTCGCCACCGGCTTGCCCGCCATGTACTCAAGTGTTGCAGCCACGGTTAAAAACCATTCACCACCGGGCTCACTCAACACCTTGTCGGCCAGTGCTTGCGCCCAGGGTGCAATTTGAATGTCGTTTGACAGGCCAGTCCAGTCAGGCAACTCATCCGCTTCAAAGCTGAGTAAATCGTCCATCACGGCGGGTAACTTGAAGGTAAACGCCTGGTGAAAAACCACCGCCACCATCTCGGGGCTGAGTTCCATCATCTTGACCAAAAAATCGATTTCTCCACGCTTGTCAGCCAAGCGCTTGTTCAGCACATCCTTGCCTTCTGAGTCTTGGCTCAGGTCGTCGAGTTCAGCCTCATAGGCCGAACGCAGGTCTGTAAAAAAATTTGAAGTAGACATAGTTACCAGCCAACTGAGGGCAAAACGGAAAAGTTAAACCACCGATTTGAAGTAAGACTGCCAAATGTCCTTGGCGGTTTCCATCGGGTCGTCCAGCAAGCTGCGGCGGCGGTTGTCGTCATAGGCCTGGCGCTTATCGCTGTCTGACAACACGTCATACGCTTCCTGTACCGCCCGAAACCGCGCGGCAGCATCGTCTGCGGTGTTTCGGTCAGGGTGATAAAACGAGGCTTTCTGGCGAAACGCTTTTTTAATGTCTGCCAGCGTGGCGGCGCTGTTCAGGCCCAGGGCGGTGTAATGGTCAGACATGCTCAGACAACCGCCCCTGAACCAGCCGATAACGCCGCGCGCAACGCGCTGCCAGTGACTCATCGTGCGTGACCATGATGAAAGCAGTGCTGTGGTCGCGTGCGAGTTGCAGCATCAGTTCAAACACGCCTTCAGCGGTTGACCGGTCGAGGTTGCCTGTGGGCTCATCGGCCAGAACGCAAGCCGGTTGCGTGACGAGTGCGCGTGCAATCGCTACGCGCTGGCGCTCGCCGCCTGACAGCTCTGCCGGGCGGTGGTGCAGGCGGTTTTGCAGGCCAACGCTTGCTAGCATTTTAGTAGCTACTTGCGCACATTTTTCGGGCGCTAAGCGCCGAATCCATAGCGGCATGGCGACATTGTCGAGTGCTGAAAACTCAGGCAACAAATGGTGAAACTGGTAGACAAAACCCAAGTATTGGTTGCGCAACTGGCCTTGGGTTTCTGCCGATAGCGTCGACAAGTCCTGCCCTTTGAGCACCACTTGCCCGCTGGTCGGTGCATCCAGCCCGCCCATCAAATGCAGCAGCGTACTTTTGCCAGAGCCTGATGCGCCGACGATGGCGATGGTGTCGCCTCGGTTGACTTGCAAATCGACGCCTTGCAGCACGGTGACGTCCAAGCGGCCTTCTACGAAGCGCTTGGTCAGGCCAGTGGCCTTGAGAACCATCTCACTCATAACGCAGTGCCTCCGCAGGATTGACTCTGCTCGCGCGCCAGCTTGGGTACAGCGTGGCCAAAAAAGCCAATATCAAGGCAATCACCGCAATCGGCATGATGTCAGCGTATTGCGGCTCGCTCGGCATGCGGCTGATGAGGTAGATGTCTTTGGGTAAAAAGCTGGCGTTCAGCAGGCGCTCCAGCGCGGGCACCAGCACGTCAATGTTGAAGGCGATACCCAGACCCAGCAGCAACCCGGCCAGCGTACCAATCACGCCCACCATCGCGCCCTGCACCACGAATATGCCCATGATGCTTTTGGGGCTGGCCCCCAGCGTACGCAAAATGGCGATGTCAGCGCGCTTGTCGGTGACCGTCATCACCAGCGTGCTGACCAAATTAAAGGCTGCCACTGCAACGATCAGTGTGAGGATGATGAACATCATGCGTTTTTCAAGCTGCACGGCGGCGAACCAGGTTTTGTTTTGCCGCGTCCAGTCGCGTATCAGCAAGTCACCACTTAAAGAGCGCGACAACTCCATCGCCACCTCACGCGCCTGGTGCAGGTCTTTTAACTTGATGCGGATGCCGGTTGGCCCCTCTAACCTGAAAATTTTGGCCGCATCGTCTTGGTGCAGCATGACGAGTGCCGAGTCGTACTCGTAGTGGCCTGAATCAAACGTGCCCACGACCTTCATTTGTTTCAGACGCGGCACCACGCCTGCTGGTGTGACTTGGCCGCTAGGCGCAATCAGCGTCACGGTGTCGCCCTCTCGCACGCCCATGCTGCGCGCCAGCTCACCGCCCAACACCACACCAAATTCACCTGGTATAAGCTTGGCCAACGTAGGGCCAGATGCCGCGGCCAAGTCCGTGACTTGCCCTTCCAGCGCAGGGTCAATGCCGCGTACCAGTGTGCCTTTCATGTCTTCACCACGCGCCAGCAGCGCTTGAGCCGCTATGAAAGTAGCTGCGCCCGTCACGTTTTTATTGGCTTTGATCTCCGCCAGTGTTTTTTGCGGGTTGGGCAGCGCTGCGCCATTGGGTGCAAAGACCTCAATGTGCGAGATCACGCCCAGCATGCGGTCACGCACCTCCTTTTGAAAACCGTTCATCACGCTCAACACAATGATGAGTGCGGCCACGCCCAGCGCAATGCCCAGCATCGACACACCAGAGATAAATGAGATGAAACCGTTACGCCGCGAGGCACGACCAGCACGGGTGTAGCGCCAGCCCAAAATCAGTTCGTAAGGTAATTGCATAACCTTCAATTGTGGCATCCCGGACAATACCGACATGTCAGATGACTTCGCACAACACCTTATCGTTCCCTTTGCCAGTTCTAGCGGCGAGGACTGGCTGCAAGCCACAACGTCTATCGCCCTGAAAAACCTCAGCCAGCTGCTGCGCGGCATGAAGCTGGCGAGCACAAATGCAGGCCAGGCAGACAGCCTGTGTCCACCGCATGAGCGGGTGCTGGCCAATGCTTGGGGGTTGACAGCCGGCACCGACGGCCTTATTCCATGGGCAGCACTTGAGGCCAAAGCCAAGCCGCATCAGCCCTGGGCCTTCATCACCCCCTGCCACTGGGCGATGGGTCGCGAGCACGCCACATTGACCGACCCCGCCACGCTGGGCCTGACTGAGGCCGACTCCCGCACCCTGCTGGCCGCCGTACAGCCCTACTTTGCGACTGAGAGCATCACGCTGCACTACCAGCAGCCTACCCGATGGCTGGCGGAGGGCGACGTGTTTGTCAGCCTTCCCACCGCGTCGCTTGACCGCGTGCTGGGCCGTAACGTCGACAGGTGGCTGCCGCCATCCAAAGCGATCAAACTGCTGCAAAACGAAATGCAGATGCTGCTCTACACCCATGCCGTCAACGATGAACGCAGTACAAAAGGCCAGCGCAGCGTTAATTCGTTTTGGGTCAGTGGTTCAGGGGCTTTGACGGAAGCCGCAACGGTCAACCCACGTGTCAGCACAACACGATGCCTGGCGCCTGCAGCCTTTGCGAACGACTGGGCTGCGTACACAGCGGCATGGGTGCAACTTGATTTGACGGATATCGCGCAGCTGTTAGCCCAACAAAACAGCGGCCAAACCGTGCGGCTGAGCCTGTGCGGTGAAAGCAGCGCCATGACGTTTGAGACCACACAGCACGGCATCATGACCAAAATCAGGAACGCTTTAAGCCCCCAGCCACCCATCAACCTGCTCAAGCAGCTATGAAGATTCACGTTCGAGACGTTCCGCCCCGCGCCGCCTGGGCGCTGCAACAAGCAGGTGTGCATCCACTGTTAGCGCAACTGTATGCAGCGCGAGGCGTCAAAACGCCAGACGAGCTGGATGAAGGCTTGGGGCGGCTGCTCAGCCCAACGACGCTGATGGGTGCCAAAGAGGCCGCTGTTTTGCTGGCTGATGCGATTGGCCAAAGTCTTCACATTTGCATCGTGGCCGACTATGACTGCGACGGCGCTACAGCTTGTGCAGTCGCCATGCGCGGGCTCAAGTTACTCGGCGCTGCCAAGGTCACGTACCTCGTACCGGACAGGGTGGTAGACGGCTACGGCCTGACAGCTCCGATTGCCGAGCGCGTCAAGGCCAGTGGCGCTGACCTGCTGGTGACGGTGGACAACGGTATCGCCAGCTTTGACGGCGTGGCGCGCGCCAAAGCGCTCGGCATGCAGGTGCTGGTGACAGACCACCACTTGCCAGCTTTAACGGATGGAACGATTGGTTTGCCCAACGCAGACGTCATCGTCAACCCAAATCAGCCGGGTTGCGGCTTTGAAAGCAAATCGATTGCAGGTGTCGGCGTGATGTTTTACGTCCTGCTCGCGCTACGAGCCGAGCTGCGGGAGCGCGGCGTGTTCAACCTTCAAAACCAACCCAAGGTAGATGTACTACTACCGCTGGTGGCACTTGGCACAGTCGCCGACGTCGTCAAGCTAGACGCCAACAACCGCCGCCTGGTCGCGCAAGGCCTCAAACGCATCAGAAGCGGCCATTTACCAGCAGGAATCGCCAGCCTTTTCACCGCAGCAGGCCGCAAGGCCAACGCCGCCACCACCTTCGATTTCGGCTTTGCACTGGGCCCGCGCATTAATGCCGCAGGCCGCCTGGCCGACATGACACTGGGCATTGAATGCCTGCTGACCGACGACGCAGCCAGGGCCGACGAGCTGGCCAAAACACTGGACGGCATCAACCGTGAGCGACGAGATATCGAGGCCGACATGCGCGAACAAGCGCAAATGGCTGCTGACGCGATGATTGACGTTGACGACGAACCACCGCCCGCCATTGCGATTTACGAGCCCAGCTTTCACGAAGGCGTGGTCGGCATCGTCGCGTCCCGCATCAAAGACAAATTGCACCGCCCCACCTTCGTGTTCGCCGCCAGCCAGGCACAAGGCAAGTCGCACGAGATCAAAGGCTCAGGCCGCTCGATTGCAGGCTTTCATTTACGCGACGCGCTTGATTTGGTCGCCAAACGCCAGCCCGGCGTGCTGCTCAAGTTCGGCGGCCACGCCATGGCGGCGGGCTGCACGATTGAGGAAAAAAACTTTGAACTGTTCGAGCACACGCTGCAGCAAGTCGCTAGAGAATGGCTGGACGCCGCCACGCTCACCCGACGCATCGACACCGACGGCCCGCTGGCCGCCGAATACCGCCGCACAGATGTGGTCGATACCCTGCACAAAGAAGTCTGGGGCCAAGGCTTTGCCGCACCTACCTTTAGTGAAGAAGTCGAAGTCGTGTCGCAGCGGCTGGTAGGTGAAAAACACTTGGCTTTGAAGCTAAAACACCAGGGCCAGCCAGTAGACGGCATCTGGTTTGGCCATACCGAGCCGCTACCCGCGCGAGTGACGTTAGCCTTCAGGCTGGATGCGGATGAGTGGCAGGGCGTGCGGCGAGTGCGGTTTTTGGTGGAGGCGGCTGAGGTTTAGGGTTTTGCGGATGTTTTGAGCTGTTTTCGGTCTTTTTTAGGTATCATTTAGGCCTCTAGACCAATAAATACGGGCGCAAGCAGCTATTAAATAAGTAGCAAATATCGGACCATCCCAGCCCCGGGCCTTAAAAACCCACAACTGGCGCCTGTCTGACGCCGACATAGGCGCTTAGACCACGCAATCAGCATCGCGCGCCTTTCACAGTGGTAGTGCGGCAAGCTTTCCGCTCGCCCAAGCATGAACCACTTCAAGGAGCGCACATGACCTCACCCACACCCCTGCCGACAGACGTCAAACCCGTTGACCCAGATATTGTCGAGCAGGCTATTCCCGGGCATGGTGTTCCGTCTCAAGATCCTGAGGCTGCGGCTCAGTTTGGGCTGAGCCCCGCAGAAGCCGAGCGCGAGGCCAAGTCCGTTCTGGTTGGCGGCGGCTTGGTGGCAGGTTTGGCTGCAGGTGCTGCCGTGGGTGCTGCGGTTGCAGGCCCGGTGGGCATCGTGGTGGGCGGCACGCTGGGTGCTGTTGCCGGGGTGGTTGGCAGCAACGCTGCTGGCGAGTCGGCAAAAAGCGAAAGTACCAGCAATGCTGCCAAAAGGTCGAAGAACGCTGGGGGGCTTTGAGCGCCGGCATAACAGACACCCAGGCAGACAACGATATGAACTGGTGTGATGCTGACTGATTTGCTTTTAACCACTGCAGCCAGTATCGCGCTGCTCATGCTGGCCGCTTGGCTGGTGAGTTTGCCTTTGAGAAACGCATCGATTGCTGACATCGTTTGGGGCGCGGGTTTTGTGCTGGTGGCGTGGGTCACGATTTTCGCGGTTAATCGGCCGCTGGACTTGCGCCAAGCGCTATTGGTGGGTATTCCCACTTTTTGGGGCCTGCGCTTGTCGCTGCATTTGTTCCGCCGAAACCACGGCAAACCCGAAGACAAGCGCTACCAGGCCATGCGGGCGAATCACCCAGGCCGCTTTGGCTGGGTCAGTTTGTTTACTGTGTTTGGGCTGCAAGGCGCGTTGATGTTTGGCGTGTCGCTGCCGGTGCAATTGGGGCAGTTGGCGCCACACGTGCCGCTGGGCGGCTTTGCATATGCGGGCATGGCGCTGTGCGCAGTTGGTTTGTTTTTCGAAGTGGTGGGCGACCACCAATTGGCTCAGTTCATAAAAAATCCGGCCAATAGAGGCAAAACCATGAACACCGGTCTGTGGCGCTACACCCGGCACCCCAACTACTTTGGCGACAGCTGCCTGTGGTGGGGTTTGGGGCTGATTGCATTTGAGGCGCCATACGGCGCTTGGGGCTTGCTTGGCCCGGCCCTCATCACCTATTTGCTCACCCAGGTGTCAGGTGTGCCGATGCTGGAAAAAGCCATGCTCAAAAGCAACTCACGCTACGCAGACTACATGGCCGTGACCAGCGCTTTCATACCTTGGCCTCCGAAAAAGGGGGGTCTGCGGTGAGAGCCGAGGGCGGCGAGGTCGTTGTTTTCTCGTGGATCGAGTGGCCGTCCAAAGCAGCGCGCGATGCAGGCAACGAGAAATTCTTGAACGACCCGCGCATGGTGTATGGCGGGTTTGAGTCGTTGCTGGATGCCTGACTTGAATGGCTCTAAACCCTCAAGGAGCTTGTGAATGACCAAACAAATGGCAGTTCTCGCCGCAAACGGGCAGAAGCTTTACGAACGCAACAAGTATTCGGCAGCGGTCAAATCAGGCGGCTTCCTGTTTGTTTCTGGCCAGGTTGGCAGCCTCGACGACGGCAGCCCGGAGCCAGACCCAGAAAAGCAGCTGCGGCTTGCCTTCACCCATCTGAACAGCGTGCTGCTTGCCGCGGGTTGCGCATTCGATGCCGTGGTGGACTTCACCGTTTTTATAGTCGATCCGGAAAAGCTGCTGCCGACCTTTTTAAAAGTCAAAGAGGAGTTTTGGGGCAAGGCACCCTACCCCACGCTCACCGGTGTAGGCATGACCTCGCTGTATGGCTTTGATTTTGAACTGAAAGTCACCGCCAGGTTGGCTGAAGCGTGAGGTGACGCGATTCAGCCAACGCGTCAGCGGTTTAGTTCAATGCCCTCTTAGCAACGGCAAACGCCAGCCCTGCAGGTCTTTGGCGAAATAGGAAACAGCAGATCTAAAAAAGGCCGATTTCAGGCATCATTTAGGCCTGTAGCTCAATAAATTCGGGCGCAAGCAGCTGCTAAATTAATAGCAAACAAGAATCCATCAACTCATCAACTCATACTCGCCACCGCGCTCAATCGCACGCTGGTACGCCGGCCGAGCGTGGATGCGCTTCAAATAATCCATCAACCTTGGGCGGCTGGCATCCAGACCGCCCCGCGCAGCCGCTGCTTCAATGGGAAAGCTCAATTGCACATCCGCCGCCGTGAAGTCATCGCCCACAAACCATTCGGCCTTGCCCAGCTCGGCCTCCAGGTAGTCCAGATGCGTGTTGATTTGCGGCATGATGAAACTGCTTTTGGCCTTGCCTGAAATGGCTTTGGCAATCGGCTTGACAAAAAACGGCATGGGCGATGTTTCGATCTTGTCAAACACCAGCTTGAGCAGCAGCGGCGACATCAGCGAGCCCTCGGCGTAGTGCAGCCAGTAGCGGTACCGCAAGTAAGCGGGCAGCTCGCGCGATGGTGCAAAGCAGCCGTCGCCGTATCGCTCAACCAAATATTCAATGATGGCGCCTGACTCGGCAATCGTCAGGTCACCGTCGGTGATGACGGGTGACTTACCCAAGGGATGCACCTTGCGCAACTCGGGCGGTGCCAGCATGGTTTTTTTGTCGCGCTGGTAGCGCTTGATCTCGTACGGCACGCCCAGTTCTTCCAGCAGCCACAGCACGCGCTGCGAGCGGGAATTGTTCAGGTGATGGACAACAATCATGGCGGTTTACTCCTCTTGGTAAAACGCCATTGTGCAGGCTGGGCGCAAGATGATGCGGCAAAGCCTAAAATGGTTCGGTGACTCCTCTACAAGCTGCTTCGATCCTCAATGCTGACCTGCACTGCCATTCTGTCGTGTCTGACGGCACCTTAACCCCAGAGGCCTTGGCAGAACGCGCCAAAACCAACGGGGTAGAGCTCTGGGCGCTGACAGACCATGACGAAATTGGTGGCCAGCACCGTGCCGCTGCGGCAGCCAAGGCGCAAGGGCTGAAGTACCTGACGGGGACTGAGATATCAGTGACCTTTGCCAATGAAACCGTTCACATCGTCGGCCTGGGCTTTGATGCCGATGATGCTGCCATGCTGCAGGGCTTGAGGGCCACACGCGGCGGGCGCAGGGAACGCGCGATGGAAATGTCTGACGGCTTGGCCAAGGTCGGCATCAAGGGCGCGTATGACGGCGCTTTGAAGTTTGTCGGCAACCCTGAATTGATTTCACGTACCCACTTTGCGCGCTTTTTGGTCGAGAGCGGCGTTTGCAGCGAAACCAATGAAGTCTTTCGCAAATACCTGACAGAAGGCAAACCCGGTTACGTGCCGCACCGCTGGGCCAGCCTGAAAGACGCTGTTAGCTGGATCACCGCAGCGAAAGGCGTGGCCGTCATTGCGCACCCGGCCCGCTATAAATTTACGCCGAATGAGGAATACGCGCTGTTCACTGAATTCAAGGCCCATGGCGGGCGCGGTGTTGAAGTCGTTACCGGCAGCCACACCGCGGCTGAATACGTGAAGTACGCCGACACCGCCAAAGAGTTTGGCCTGGCGGCATCGCGCGGCAGCGACTTTCATAGCCCTGAAGAAAGCCGAACCGACCTGGGCACACTGCCCTTTTTGCCGGGTGAATTGACCCCCGTTTGGGAGCTTGTGGCGGACCGCATCCAGTGAGCAGTGCCGCCGACAAGTCAGCCACCACGCTGGCAGGTATTGGCCTGGCGCTGGTGGCCATGGCCTGCTTTGCCACGCTGGACACTGTGACCAAATATGTCAGCGCCAGCGTACCGGTTTTCATGGCGATCTGGTTTCGCTACACGGTGCAGGCGGTTTTAACCACTGCTGTGGTGTTGCCACTGCGTGGCAAAAAGATTTTGTACACGGCGCACCCCAAATTTCAGGTGCTGCGTGGGGTGCTGCTGGTCAGTACCAGTTTGCTGGCTTTTTTGAGCTTGAAATTCATGCCGGTTGGCGAATTTACCGCCGTGGTGATGATTGCGCCATTGATCATCACCTTGCTGGCCGCGACACTGCTGGGTGAAAAAGTCTCGCCCCTGCGCTGGGCGCTGGTGGCGGGCGGTTTTGCGGGCACGCTGATCATCATCCGGCCGGGCAATGAAGTCTTTGAATGGTACACGCTGCTGCCGGTTGCGCTGGCTTTTTTGATGGCCTGGTTTCAAACCCTGACCAGCAAGCTGGCCAAAACCGAGGACCCCGCCACCATGCACCTGTACACCGGCTGGGTAGGTGCCTTGGTGGCGGCGCTGGGCCTGCCTTTTGTGTGGCAAAGCCTGCCGTCCTTTCATCTTTGGGGCTTGATGGCTTTGGTCGGCGTGCTGGGCGCGGTCGGGCATTTTTTACTGATACTCGCCTACCAGCGTGCGCCTGCCGCCACCGTCACGCCCTACCTGTATACGCAAATTGGCTTTGCCATGCTCGGAGGTTGGGTGGTTTTTGCGCATGTGCCAGATGGATTTTCGATTCTTGGCATGGCGATGATTGCCGTTTGCGGCGCTGTGGGCGCCTGGCTGGTGGTGCGGCAAGGCAAGATGGTTATCGAGCCTGCTGATTCCTGACCGAGCGTTATCAACCCACACCATGGCCCAATTTTTTCAAGTTCACCCTGACAACCCGCAGCCACGTTTGCTCAAGCAAACTGTGGCACTGCTGGAGCGCGGCGGTATTGCCGCGGTGCCGACAGATTCAAGCTACGCACTGGTCTGCCACCTGGACGACAAGGCCGCAGCCGACGCACTGCGGCGCATTCGCGGTGTAGACGACAAACACCACCTGACACTGCTGTGCCGCGACTTGTCAGAACTGAGCGCCTATGCGCGGGTTGACAACAAGCAGTTTCGTTTGCTCAAAGCCGCCACGCCAGGGCCGTACACCTTTATATTGGAGGCCAGCAAAGAAGTGCCGCGCCGCCTGAGCCACCCATCACGCAAGACCATTGGCTTGCGGGTGCCCGAGCACAAAACCCTGCAGGCGCTGCTGGAGTTGCATGGCGCGCCGCTGCTGGCCACCACGCTCATACCGCGCGGGCAGACCGAATCGCTCAATGATGCGAATGACATTCGTGAATTGATGGAGCACGACCTGGCTGCCGTGCTTGACGCTGGGGCTTGCCACTTAGAGCCCACCACCGTGATTGACCTGACCGCCATGGCCGATGGCGGGGAGCCCGTCGTGATACGCATGGGCCGTGGTGACGTTGCCTTGCTGGGCATAAAAATCTAACTCAGCTGACTGAGATAATCAAGCCATGGACATTGCCAACATCATTCAAACCGTCGCCATTTACGCCCTGCCGGTGCTGTTTGCCATCACGCTGCACGAAGCGGCGCACGGTTATGTGGCGCGTTACTTTGGTGATGACACCGCTTGGGTGTTGGGCAGGGTTACGCTGAACCCGCTCAAACACATCGATCCTGTCGGCACAATTTTGATGCCCGCCGTGATGTACCTGACCACCTTTGCCATCCCCGGTGGGCCTTTTATTTTGGGTTATGCCAAGCCGGTACCGGTGCGCTTTGGCAACTTGCGCAACCCCAAGCGCGACATGATTTGGGTGGCGCTGGCTGGGCCTGGTGTTAACTTTGTGCAGGCCTTGTTTTGGGCCGTGCTGTTTGTGGTGCTCGACAAGACCGACATGGCCGACGACTTTTTCATTCAGATGGCCAAAGCCGGCATCGTCGTGAATCTGGCTCTGGCTGTGCTTAACTTGTTCCCGCTCCCGCCGCTGGATGGTGGCCGCGTCGCCGTTGGTCTGCTGCCGTGGCGCTATGGCCAATACCTTGCGCGAGTTGAACCGTTTGGGTTTTTCATCGTGCTGGGTTTGATTGTTTTTAAAATGTTTGGCCCGCTGTGGATGGAGCCGATGATGGCGCTGTCTTATCGATTGCTGAACCTGTTCATCACGCCGCTGGCCATGATTTTGCGGTAATTTTTTCACGACAACGTCCATGCAACAAGCTGCCAAACAACGTTTTTTAACCGGTATCACCACCTCGGGCACGCCGCACCTGGGCAACTATGTCGGATCGATTCGACCATCCGTAGCCGCCAGCAAGGGCGCCAATGCTGAGAGCTTTTACTTTCTGGCCGACTACCACGCGCTGATCAAAACCGGCGACCCAGCGCGCATTCAGCAGTCCACATTGGAGATTGCCGCTAGCTGGCTGGCAGCAGGGCTAGACCCAAGTCGCGTCACCTTTTACCGCCAGTCAGACATACCGCAAATCCCGGAACTGACTTGGTTTTTAACCTGCGTATTGGGCAAAGGCGTGCTCAACCGCGCACATGCCTACAAGGCGCAAGTTGACAAAAATCTGGAGGCTGGCAACGATGCCGATGCTGAGGTGACGGCTGGTCTTTTCATGTACCCGGTGTTGATGGGTGCTGATATTTTGATGTTCAAAGCACACAAAGTACCGGTGGGCCGTGACCAGATTCAGCACATTGAAATGGCACGCGACATGGCCAAAGGCTTTAACCATCTATATGGTGAACATTTAGTGTTGCCTGAGGCGTTGATTGAAGAGTCAGTCGCTACCCTGCCCGGGCTGGATGGCCGCAAAATGAGCAAGAGCTATGACAACACCATCCCGCTGTTTTCATCGCGTGAGCAATTAAAAAAACTCATCGCAGGCATCGTTACCGACTCTAGCGCGCCGGGCGTTGCCAAGCAAACCGAAGGCTCGGCGCTGTTTCAGATGTACCAGGCATTTGCCAGCGCGAATGAAACCACCGCCATGCGCCGCGCCTACGCCGATGGCATTGCCTGGGGGGACGCCAAACAGATGCTCTTTGAACGCATTGACCAGGACATCGCACCGATGCGCGAGAAGTACCAAGCCTTGATGGCTGACCCCGCAAAAATTGAGGAGATTTTGCAGGCTGGCGCGGCCACAGCCACTGGCTTGTCAGCCCCCTTGATGAGCGAGCTTCGTTACGCGGTGGGCCTGCGCAAACTGGCGCTTCCTGCGGTTACAACTGGCAAATCAAAAGTAGCGAAAACACAGGTGCCCAGCTTCAAGCAGTACCGCGAGGCCGACGGTCAGTTTTACTTCAAGCTGATGAGCCCTGAAGGAAAGCTGTTGATGCAAAGCCTGGGGTTTGCATCAGGCAAAGAAGCAGCAACCGCGATCACCGCTTTGCAGCAGCAGGGCCCTGCCGCGCGGCCAGCTCTGCAAAACAAGCTGAAAGCGCTTTCAGAAGTCACCTCCACAGAAGTGGAAGCAGCGCTTGAACTATTGATGGACAGTACGAAAACCCATTAGGTCTAAATACCTAGACCCTCTAAAAATGCACATTTGTGTTGTTTGGATGACAAAAAAATGAGACAAAATACCGCCTCGAATAGGATATTTTGAATCGCACAAGCGCCAATCGGGCGTTATGCTTGACTTGTCATAATTTTTTACAGTCTGTATAGATCCCATGAGCATTTTTGTAGTTGATGACCACCCCTTGATGCGCGAAGCCATCGGGATGCTAATACGTCGCCTGAGTCCAAGCACGCCCGTGGTTGAGCTGGACAGAATTGCCGTGGTGGCTGCTGCTGTTGAGCAACACGGGAAACCAGATCTGATTTGCCTGGATCTAAAGCTGCCAGACGCACACGGTGTGTCAGGTATTCGGGAGCTCAAACTCCGCTACCCGGATGTTCCTTTGGTGGTGTTGACCGCCATGTCGGCCAGTGACTACGAAGACCTTGCCATTGAGGCTGGTGCCGACGGATTCATTGAAAAATCAGCTGGGGCCACTGAAATTAGCAATGTGCTGCGTGTGTTTTTAAGCACAGAACTGGCAACTGAAGCACCCGTCACAGTTGGCAAACTCTCAAAGCGGCAAAAGCAATTGCTGATCTTGCTAGACAAAGGCCAAAGCAACCGGGACATTGCCGAAACGCTGCAAATCAGCGAGCACACCGTCAAGGTTCATTTGTGGCGTCTGTTTCGCAGGCTCAATGTCAAGAGCCGGTCACAAGCCAGCCACTTGGCGCGTACCCAGGGCCTGCTTTAACGCAAAAACGGCCTGTGCTTTTTAAGGCAACAGACCGTTTTGCAACTTCAAATGACTGGCGGAAAGGGTGGGATTCGAACCCACGGTAACTTGCGCTACGCCTGATTTCGAGTCAGGTACATTCGGCCACTCTGCCACCTTTCCGCTCGAATCCTAATTCTATCAGCCGAGTACCGTTAAACCGCCCATGTAGGGTTGTAGCACAGCAGGAATGGCAATGCCGCCATCTTCGCGCTGGTAGTTCTCTAACACGGCCACCAAGGTACGCCCCACCGCCAATCCAGAACCATTCAGGGTGTGGACAAACTCATTTTTACCTAGCGCGTTTTTAAACCTGGCCTGCAATCGCCTCGCCTGAAAGGCTTCGCAGTTAGACACCGAGCTGATCTCGCGGTAGGTGTTTTGGGCGGGCAACCACACTTCCAGGTCATAGGTTTTGGTCGCACCAAAACCCATGTCGCCCGTACACAGCAACATGACACGGTAAGGCAAACCGAGCTTTTGCAGAATCGCCTCAGCGTGTCCCGTCATCGCCTCAAGCGCTTCGTAGCTTTTGTCGGGGTGCACGATTTGCACCATCTCGACTTTGTCAAACTGGTGCTGCCGAATCATGCCGCGTGTGTCGCGGCCGTAGCTGCCGGCTTCAGACCTGAAGCATGGCGTGTGCGCGGTGAACTTGAGCGGCAAGTCCGCTTCAGGCGTGATCACGTCGCGCACAAAGTTGGTCAGCGGCACTTCGGATGTGGGGATCAAATACAGCGCTGCACTCTCAGCCGCGCCTTCTTGCCCGCCTTTTTTAGCGGCAAACAAGTCCTCCTCAAACTTGGGCAATTGCCCCGTGCCGCGCAATGAATCAGCGTTGACGATGTACGGAACATAGCACTCGGTGTAGCCGTGCTCTTGGGTTTGCACGTCGAGCATGAAGGCGGCCAAGGCGCGGTGCAAGCGGGCCAAACCGCCCTGCAAGACGGTAAAGCGTGAGCCTGTGAGCTTGGTGCCCAGCTCAAAATCCAGCCCCAGCGGCTGACCGACGTCGACGTGGTCTTTGACCTCAAAACCATAAGTCTTGGGTGTGCCCCAGCTTCGCACCATGACATTACCGTCTTCGCCTAAGCCCCGTGGCACGCTGTCGTGCGGCAAGTTGGGCACGGCCAGCAGCAGCGCTTGCAGTTCCAACTGAATCGCGTCCAGCCGGGTGCTCGACGCTTCAAGCTCGGCTTTAGAGCTGCTGACTTGCGCCATCACCTCACTTGCATCTTCGCCCTTGGCTTTGAGCTGGCCGATTTGCTTGGACAGCGTATTGCGCAGGTTTTGCAGTTCTTCAGTTCGGCTTTGAATGGTTTTGCGCTCTTGCTCCAGTGCGGTGAAGGCATCCACATTCAAAAAAACTTGCGGTAACTTGCGCGTCTCCAGCCGGGCGATGGCGGTAGGCAGGTCTTTGCGCAGTAAATTGATATCTAGCATGAAAGTGGCTTAAAAATGAGGGTTTTGAGGTGTTTTAGGGTATCAAATATAGGTTTTTACCAATAAATGCGGGCGCAACCAGCTATTAAATATATAGCAAAAACAATCTCATCCAGTCTGCTGGTGCAGCGTGCTTTGCCCGGCGCTTGCCTCGCCCTGCGCATCCAGCTTCAAGCCCTTGGGCAGCGGGAACTTGATGGTTTCCTCTATCCCGTCCATCTTGCGAATCGACACCGCGCCCAGCGCCTTGATGCGGTCAATCACTTGCTTGACCAGTATCTCTGGTGCCGATGCGCCTGCGGTCAGCCCGACTGTCGCCATGCCTTCAAACCAGCTTTCTTGAAGCTCGCTTGCATCGTCGACCATGTAAGCCGCGGTACCCAGCTTGGCCGCCAGCTCGCGCAAACGGTTGCTGTTAGAGCTCGTCGGGCTGCCCACCACAATGACAATATCGACCTGCGCGCTCAACACCTTGACAGCGTCTTGCCGATTTTGCGTTGCGTAGCAAATGTCCTGCATTTTGGGGCTGCGCACGAGTGGAAAGCGGGCCTTGACGGCAGCGGTAATCTCAGCCGCGTCGTCCACACTCAGCGTAGTTTGCGTCACCACGGCCAGCAATTGGGTTTGTTGCGGGTTGATACGCTGCACGTCTGCAACGTCTTCTACCAGGTGGATGCCACTGTCGAGCTGGCCCATCGTGCCTTCAACTTCCGGGTGACCTTTGTGGCCAATCATGATGAACTCGTAGCCTTCTTTGTGCAGCTTGGCGACTTCAACGTGAACCTTGGTCACCAGCGGGCAGGTGGCATCGAATATCTGAAACCCGCGCCGTTCAGCCTCCAGCTGAATAGCCTTGCTGACACCGTGGGCGCTGAACACCAGCGTAGCACCAGGCGGCACGTCATTGAGCTCTTCAATAAAAATCGCGCCCTTGTTTTTCAGATCATCCACGACATAGGTGTTGTGAACGATCTCGTGGCGCACGTAAATGGGCGCACCGAATTTGGTCAGCGCACGCTCAACGATTTCAATCGCGCGGTCAACGCCCGCGCAAAAGCCGCGTGGCTCGGCTAACAGGATTTCTTGAGGCATGGTTGTCATAAAACGCCTATTACTTGGACTTCAAAAATCACGGGCTGACCTGCAAGCGGATGGTTGAAATCGAACTGCACGGCGCCAACCGCGCCATCTTCTGCGGTTTTGACCTGCACCACGCTGCCGGCGTACTGCCCTGCGCCATCGGGCGTGGGGAATTGCACAACATCACCGACTTTGTACGCTTCATCCGGGTCACCCAGCTCGTTGAGGAGCTTGCGCGCCACCCACTGGGTTAAATCGGCATTGCGCTCACCAAAGGCGGCGCCTGCGGGCAACTCAAACGTGGTCTGCGTGCCTTCGCTCAAGCCCATCAAATGCTGCTCAATCGCGGGTGACAACTGGCCTGTGCCCAGGCTCAGCGTGGCTGGCTTGCCGCCAAAGGTGTTGATGATGTCCACACCATCAGGCCCAGACATGCGGTAGTGCAGGGTCAAAAAGGAACCTGCTTCAATGATCGGGATGGCGATGGATTCAAGGGCGGACATAAAACTCTCAAGCTGAGCCTGGGGGCAAGGAACTGTTTGTAAACTGCCTCTATTGTAGAAAGTTGGCAACCGTTCAAATTTATGCTCCTTAAAGACCTGCCCCAAGATGCCCGGCCACGTGAAAAACTGCTGGCCCGAGGCCCCGGCGCCCTCAGTGATGCCGAGCTGCTGGCGCTGCTGCTGCGCACAGGTTTACCGGGTAAAAACGCGCTGCAAATGGGTCAGGAGTTAGTGGACACTTTCGGCGGCGTGTCCGGGCTGCTTCACACGCCAGTAGAGGCTTTGAGCAAAATCAAAGGACTGGGCCCGGCCAAACGCGCAGAGATTGTGGCGGTGCTGGAGCTGGCGCGGCGCGCACTGGCCAGCCAGTTGCAAGAAAGGACCATGTTCAGCAACCCGCAAGCCATACGCGACTATTTGCAGTTGCAGCTGGGCTCCAGGGACCATGAGATTTTTGCAGTGCTGTTTTTAGACACGCAGCACCGCCTGATCGTGCTGGAAGAAATGTTCAGAGGCACGTTGACGCAAACCAGCGTTTACCCACGCGAGGTGGTGGTGCGCGCCTTGGCCCTGAACGCCGCCAACGTGGTGCTGGCCCACAACCACCCCAGCGGCACAGCTAAGCCCTCACGCGCCGACGAAGCCATCACGCACACCCTGAAAGCAGCGCTGGCACTGCTAGACGTGCGGGTGCTGGACCACTTCATCGTGACATCAACCGAAGCCGTGTCGATGGCAGAGTTGGGGTTGCTGTAAGCCATGAAAGGCCTGAAATCTCTTAAAACCGTCAAGGCTGAGCTGGAGGCGCGCGTCAAACTGGCCAAAGAGCTGGAAGCCGCCCGCAAAGCCGCGCTGGCCAAGGCCAAAGCTGAAGCTGAAGAAGAATTCTTTGCTCAGGCCGTCGGTATCGTCAAACCACTGCCGCCAAAACACCGCCCTGGCCACCGCGCCGCTTTGCCTTTGATACAAGCCGCACCGGTTGCGGTGCAGCACCAGTTGGACGAGCAGGCCGTGATGAGGGAAGCGCTGTCAGACGAGTTTGACGTAGAAGCGCTGCTGGACACCGACGACGCCCTGAGCTACAGGCGCCCAGGCATCGGCACAGACGTGACCCGCAAACTGAGAAAAGGCGGCTGGAGCATTCAGGGCCAGGTCGATTTGCACGGCCTGCGGCGTGAAGACGCACGCGAGGCACTGGTCGACTTCATCAAAGACGCCGCTCGCATGGGCTGGCGCTGCGTGCGCGTGGTGCACGGCAAGGGGCTGGGCTCCCCCGGTAAAACGCCAGTGCTCAAAGGCAAGGTGCAAAGCTGGCTGATTCAAAAGCAGGAAGTGCTGGCCTTTGTGCAAGCCCGGCCCGCGCATGGTGGGGCTGGGGCGCTGGTGGTGCTGTTGGCGCAGAATTGAAGTTACTATTAATTTAGGAGCTGCTTGCGCCCGTATTCATTGGGCTTAAGGCGCTTTTGACACCCTAAAATAGCCTAAAAACCAAGTTTTTACCGTTTTCAAGCTCAAGATTAGGTCAACAGCTCACCAGTCATAGCCCCGTCACATAGCCTGCGCACCATGGCGTTCTTAACAACAAGGGAACGCTCAGATGTCTTCATTCAAACTTTTAGCGCTATCAACCGCCATCGCCTTGGCAAGTACGCTGGCCACTTTACCGCTACACGCGCAAACAGCCTTTCCGGCCACGCTGGCTGGCCACGCCGTGATGCCTGCGCAGTCTTTAATTGCAGCCCCCAAAGACGCATCTGACGATCTGAAAATCAGCGGCAAATTCACCACCGGTAAGCGGGTAGATGCCTTGGGTACGGTTGAAGGGCTGTCTGCGGGGCGGCCAACGGGTGTGTCACTGCCTTTCAAGGGCCAGCCCATTCAGGGGCATTCGGGCATCAAGAAAATGCCGGACGGTAGCTACTGGATACTGACTGACAACGGCTTTGGCTCCAAAGCCAATTCGCCCGACACCATGCTGTACCTGAACCGCTACAACATTGACTTTAAAACCGGCAGCATGAAGCGGCTGGAAACTATTTTCTTGCATGACCCAGACAAAAAAGTGCCGTTCCGCATCGTTCAGGAAGGTACAAAAAAGCGCTACCTGACGGGCAGCGACTTTGACACAGAGAGCTTTCAATTGGCAGGCGGTGCGTTGTGGATTGGTGATGAACTGGGTCCGTTTTTGATCAAAACCGACCTCAAAGGCAAAGTGCTGGCAGTGTTTGAAACGATGGTCGATGGCAAGGTGGTGCGCTCACCTGACCACCCGAACGTAACGACACCCGGCGCACCCGGCGGTTTGGTTGATTTTCAGGTCCGTCGCTCACGCGGTTTTGAGGGCATGGCTGCATCCAAAGACGGCACCAAGCTGTACGCGCTGCTGGAAGGCGCGCTGTACAACGCAGCCACCAAAGCCAACGAAAACGTGGACGGCAAAGACTACCTGCGGGTGCTGGAATTCGACGTAAAAACCGAAAGCTGGACTGGCCGCCACTGGAAGTACATGCTGGAAGCCAACAACCTGGCAATTGGCGACTTCAACATGATTGACGGCACGACGGGCTTGGTGATTGAGCGCGACAACGGCGAAGGCACGATTGACAAAGCCTGCCCGGCAGATCAAAAACGCACAGACTGCTTTCACGACCTGGCCAAATTCAAACGCGTTTACAAGATTGAAATGACTGACGCGAACGTGGGCGGGCCAGTTCGCAAAATTGGCTACATCGACCTGATGGCGATTGCTGACCCAGCCAAACTGGCCCGCAAGCCCCTGAACAACGGCGTGTTGACCTTCCCGTTCTTCACGATTGAAAACGTGGACATCGTCGACGCCAGGCACATCATTGTGGGCAACGACAACAACCTGCCGTTTTCAAGCAGCCGCGACCCGAACAAGGCCGATGACAATGAAATGATTTTGCTGGAAGTGGCGGAGTTTTTGAAGGCGAATTGAAGTTAGCGAAAAGTGGGGGTGTTACCCCCACTGAAAGCGCGCTCCGAATCAGCTTCCAAGCTTCTTGCAATTTGTTTTAATCTGTGCGGTCTCAATCGCTTCAACCTCACCCTTGTACTTGGCAACATCGCCCGCATGGTCTCCGGATAATTTGCTTGCAGGTATCAGCACCAGAAATACCGTAGCAGCATCAAGATTTGCTTTTGAATCTTGCTGCTTTGAATAGTCAGCCAACTTTGCGCGGGCGTCGGCCATTTGGTCAGTGAGTTGCTGGCAGTTTTGCCCCATGTATTTTTCGTGAGATACGAAAGATGCCGAGATGCTCTCAGGCCTCGTTGCGCAGCCCACAACAGCAAAAGCTAGCAAGCAGCTCGCAAATTTCAGGATAGGTTTTTTCATTGGAGAGTTTCTTAGTTATAGCAACCTGATAGTCACTGTTGCTTAATGTAACCGCACCGACTGGCCGAAGAATTGCATACACCGACATCCGCCTGATCGGCAAGATGTAAATCGAATTGTGCTGTCGACGGAACCACCCGGAGGTGGGCTTAACGTGACTCTTGCGGCCGTTACGTGTGCCAGTTCGGTATTGATTTTTTGTATCGGCTATTTTTTGCTGAGCCGGTGGTCTCTTTGTCGCCAGGAACTACGCCACTGATCTGCGCCAGCATGAACGACCCTGAGTGGAAAGTCGTTTCATGTTTTATTTTTTCAATAGCTGTTTGCGTCCGGATCAATTGGGGAAAAGGCACTTTTACACCTGAAAACGGCCCAGAAACTGTTTTATTTAGGGATGCTAGTTTGATTTTTTAACCTTTTTTCTTTTGGCGTTTTAGGAGTTTTCGGGTCTTTTTTTTCGATATCAAATCTAGCTTTAAGCCAATGAATACGAGCGCAAGAAGCTCCTAATTTAGGAGCTAGTAACTCACCCAAGCTACTCGCCTTTATTCCGCATCCAGTCAGCGGTCTGAAAAAACGAGGTGTTCAGGCGGGCGCGCAGCGCCTCGTCAACACCTATTTCAACCATGGCTTGATCCATGCAGGCCAGCCACTGGTCGCGTTCTTTGATGCCGATGGAGCCGCCGCCCGTTTGCTGAGGCATGTGCCGCATTTTGAGCATCGGGTGGCCAAACTTTTCGGTGTAGTACTGCGGCCCACCCAGCCAGCCGCACAAGAACCAAAAGGTTTTTTGCCTCGCGTTGTCGAGCGGTCCGGCGTGTGCGGCGCGCAGTGCGCTGTAGCTTTCATCCAAATCCATCAGGTCATAAAAGCGTTCGACCAATGCTTTGACCTTAGCCTCGCCGCCTATCCATTCAAAAGGCGTGGCGAATACTGGTTTTTCTTGAATTTGCATGAAGATGCTTATTGCGCTTTGCGCAGGGTCTCGACCACTGGCGTATTCAGTACCGACCGCAAGCCCCACCAGCCCGCAGCCAGCGCCAATGCAGCGCCCGCCAGGCTGCCGAACAATGGCACTGTCCAGGAGCCCGTCCAGGCAAAGTCAAACACATACCTTGCCAAGCCCCACCCCACTGCCAGTGCCACGACGGATGCCAAAAAGCCCGCCAGAAGCCCCACACCGGCCAGCTCAGCACGCTGCACCTGCCGCAGCAGCGACGCCCGCGCACCCACCGCCCGCATGATGGCGAATTCTTTGGCGCGCTCTTCTCTTGTGGCGGTGATGGCTGCAAACAGCACCACCAAGCCAGCCGCTAGCGTGAAGCCAAATAAAAACTCGACAGCACGAATGACTTGGTCAAGTACGCGCTGGACTTGCGCGAGCGTGCTGGTGGTGTCTACATTGGTGATGTTGGGGAAGGCTTTGACGAGGGTGTTGTCAAAGCTTTGCGCCCCCTTGGTTGGGGCAGGTGGTGCTTTAAAGGCACTGATGTAAGACACGGGTACATCCGTCACAACAGCAACTGGGTACATCACAAAAAAGTTGACCCGCATCGAACCCCAATCGACCTTGCGCAGGCTGGTGATTTTGGCGCTGCTGACTTGGCCGCCAATGTCAAAGCTCAAGGCATCGCCGAGTTTTAAACCCAGTGTTTTGGCAATGCCTTCTTCCACGCTGATGGCGTCTTTTTCTTCAACCGTCCAAAGCCCTGCCACGGTTTTATTGTGCGCGGGTTGCTGGGCCGCGTTGGATAAATTGAATTCGCGGTCAACCAGGCGCTTGGCTCTGTCATCAGTGAAATCGTCTGGTGTGACTGGCTTGTTGTTAACCGCCACCAGGCGCCCGCGAATCATCGGGTACCAGTCGTACTTGGTCACGCCACCGTCTGCCAGGGCTTTTTTAAACGCCTCGCCTTGCTCAGGTTGCACGTTGATGATGAAGCGGTTCGGCGCGTCAGGTGGCGTGGCTTTGCGCCAGCTGTCAACCAGGTCTGTGCGCAGCAGCACCAACAGCATCAGCGCCAGCAAGCCCACGGCCAGTGCGCTGGTTTGCACCACGGCGTAGGCGGGGCGGGCCGATAACTGACGCGTGGCGAGCACCAGCCAGCGCGGGGCAACGTCTTCGTTCACGCTGGCTCTTAACAGTTTCACCGCTGCGTAGCTGGCCGCTGCAAAGAGCAGCACTGCGCCCGCAAAGCCGCCAACAGCAATCAGCCCCAATTTCAAGTCACTGCTGGCCGCTACCAGCAGCGCGGCAAAGCCCAGCATGCCCACGCCCAGCACGGCAATGGATGCTGGTTTTAAATTACCGACATCACGGCGAATCACCCGCAGAGGCGGTACCGATGCCAGCTGCAACACAGGCGGCAAGCCAAAGGCCAGCAGCAGCGTCAGGCCCATACCCATGCCGAATAGGACTGGCCATATCGTGGCAGCGGGCAAAGCTGTTTCAACCAACCCTGCCAGCAGCAACACAAAGCCGTAGTGCACGCCAAAACCAATCGCTACGCCCAAAGCGCTGGCAAACAAACCCGCCAGTACAAACTCAAACGCATAGGCTGCCGCAATGGTGCGCTGGGGTTGGCCCAGTACGCGCAGCATGGCGCAGTCGTCTAAATGCTTGGCCGCAAAACCCCGCGCCACAATCGCCACCGCCACCGCACTGAGCAGTGCGGCCAGCAGAGCCACCAGGTTTAAAAACTTCTCAGCCCGGTCCAGTGTTTGCCGCATCTCGGGGCTACCGGACTCCAGCGATTCGAGCCGCACACCGCGAACGCCTGATTGTTCAAACGGTTTTTTGATCTCTGCATTGGCCCATTTGACGTATTCAGCCACGGCTTTATCCTCACCCGCCACCGCAAAACGGTAGTTGGTTCGGCTGGCGGGTTGAATCAGGTTGGTTGCTGCCACGTCTGCTGCGTTGATCATGGCGCGTGGTGAAAAACTGATAAAACCCGCGCCCCGGTCCGGCTCTTGCGTGATGATGCGGGTGACTTTAAAACTGGCATCGCCCATCAGCATGGTCTGGCCGATTCTCAAGCCCAATGCATCGAGCAGCGACGGGTCAACCCAGGCGGTGCCGGGGGTAGGAATGTCGCGGGTGGTTTCGCCCTTGCCACCATCTACGCTACTCACCAGCAAATTGCCACGCAATGGGTAACCCGCAGGCACGGCTTTGAATGCCGCCAATTTGCTGGCGCCGCCGTCTGCATCGGTGGCTCGCGCCATCGTGGGAAAACTGACGCTAGCCGCCGACTTTAATCCGAGCTCCTTGGCTTTGGCAATGAAGGCAGCAGGCGTTGCTTCATCACTGCGCAGCACCGCGTCACCGCCCAGCAGTTGACGCGCATCGCGCTGCAAGCCGCCTTTGAGTCGATCAGCAAAGAAACCTACCGCTGTGAGTGCCGCGACAGCCAACGTGACAGCAACAATCAGCAGCCGGAGCTCGCCGGCACGCAAATCGCGCCACAAGGTGCGCCAACCCAGTTTGATGAAAAGTGTGTTCATGGTGCTACCTTAGCGCAAACGGGCAAGCCCTATTTGGGGGCTGGACTTTCTGGCGCTACAGGGGGTGTTTGCGGCAACGCTTCGAGCCGCTGCTCCAGGGTTTTGAGAAGCGGGCGAATGCCTGTACCTAAAGAGATTTGCGGATTCGAAAAACCGTCGTCCTTGCCCGCATCAATCTCACGCTGTTTGATCAGTGGCACAGCGTTGGCAAAGGCCTGCTCAAAAGAGCGGGTTTTGCGCAATTGCTCATCAAACATCGCGCGGCCAAAGTAAGTCAGCTCTGACAAACGGCCGCAACCGTAAGACGTGTGAGTGGCGTCGGCTGCGGTCATCACCAGCGTGTTGTCATTGGCCAGTGGCGCAACCCAGCCGCCAGAATAACAGGCAGACACGCCAATCACGCGGTTGCGAATGCCTGCTTTGTCTAACGCAGCACGTAAAAACTGCGGTGTAAGCGGTTCAACATCCAGCGGCCAATGCGATGCTGCCAGCTTGAAGTCGCTACCGCCATGCGATGTGAGGTACACCACCAGCAGATCGTTGTCTTTGTCCATCCGCTCAGCCAGCGCTAGGATGGCGCGCTCGGCATTTTGCGGTGTAGCCCACAAATGCGATTGGGTCGTAGCGCCGTGGTTAAGCAAGTGCAGTACCCGGCCCTGGGCATCAAAGCGCTGGTTCAAAATATCAGTAACCAGCGTACTTTCACGTTTGAAAACGTCTTCAGAAGCGTAAGGTGCAAACACCAGGCCATACACATCGGTGATACCTTCCCGCTGGGGAGCCAGTGCGTTGACTTTGGTCGCCCACAACGCCTGCTGGGCTTCAAATGTTTGCTGGCTGAGGCGCAGGCGAGGCTTGTCTGCATCTGCTTTGGACTGTTTTGAGTAGTCTTCCTGCCAGGCGCGCTGGTCAAATTGCCAGACAGACACGCCCGTGCAAGCCATCATGGCCAGCACAACCACAGCAGATCTGGCTGTCCAGCCACTGAAACGCCTGACCAACACGGCCAAGTTACCAAACGACCACAGCATAAAAATGCCGTAAAGCACCAGGTAAAGCCAGGACGTCAGCCGTGCGCTTGGCTTGATCCATCCGTGCGCAAAGCTTGCCATGGTCAGCTCATACAACAGCATAGGCGGCAAGTAGGCAAGCAGCGACAACGTGAAACAGGCAGACACCCGGTTTAAGCGCCCAGCAACGGGTGCGCTCCCCTGCGGATCAAACGCCCACCAGCACACCCCAAGAAATACCAACCATGACCACCAGCCCGATAGCCATGCCTGGGTATCAAAGTTTGCAGGCCCGACGACCAGCAGCCTTGACACGGCCACCTCGAAAGCAAAATAAGCAGCAGCAATCAACAAAAGCTGCACCGGCATGGGCGAACGCCCCGCAGTGCGCGGTGGTAAAAAGAAACCAGCGCGCAGGCCTTCAATGACCCAGTTTTTAAGAGGTAGAAATATGGCTAGGCTGGTTGACTGACCATCAGGCAGCGGGTGTGAATCATTCATGCGCGCATCATGCCACGTGTCATGCAGGCTTAACAACGTCCGGTTTGATGCCCGCCAAACCGGGCACAAGCTGCAAACGCTGCGTGCTGGTGTAGCAAACAAAGCGCTTGTTGGTAGCCCGCCCAATCGCGCACAGACCAACCGCCTGCGCCACCTGATGGCCCATTTGCGTGATGCCGCTGCGGGAAACAACGATGGGTACGCCCATCTGGGCAGACTTGATGACCATCTCGCTGGTCAAGCGGCCTGTGGTGTAGAACACCTGTTTGTCGCTGCTGGCTAGTTTTGCTGAATTGATCCACATCCAACCTGCGATGGTGTCGATTGCGTTGTGGCGGCCGACGTCTTCTACAAACAGCAGCATCTCAGGCTCGCTGCCAGCGGTGTCAAACAGCGCACAGGCATGTACTGATCCGGCTGACTTATAGGTGGTTTCTTTCAAGCGAATGGTGTTGACCAATGCGTACAGCTGGCTTTGGCTGATGTGTGCGTCTGCTGGTAACTTGATTTGATCGACCTCATCCATCAAGCCGCCAAATACGCTGCCCTGCCCGCAGCCGGTGGTCACGACGCGTTTTGACGTTTTTTCTTCAATATCAGCAATGCCGTTTCTGGTTTTAACAGCCGCAGCACCGACATCCCAATCGACGGTGATGGACTCAATCTCTTCACTGCTTTTCACCAAGCGCTGGTTGCGCAAGTAGCCCAGAGCCAGCAGCTCAGGGTGTGCGCCCAGCGTCATCAGCGTGACCAGTTCGCGCTTGTCTACATATACAGTGAGCGCCCGCTCTGCGGGGATGGAGACGCTGATGTGTTCGCCGAACTCATTGACGGCAGACACCTCACAGGTCAGGGGTGCTTTGGCTTGGGTCAGATGGGGGAGCGGCATAGGCAGAGGCTACAACAAAAAAGCCGACACCTTGCGGGTCGGCTTTTAGATTTGAAAGGTTACCAACAATCAGATTTTTTTGGCCGGAGCGTTTGCAGGGTTGACCACTGCATCCGGTGCTTTAGTACTTGGCGGGCTGGCAGCTGTGGGGGATGGTGAACGTGCCCCTGCTGCCTCAATCGGCTTGGCAGGTTCCGGTGGTGTGTAGACAAAGGCACCCGGGTCGGCACAGGGTGGCGTCGCTGCAGCCGGTTTGGCATCTTTGCCAGTGGCCTTCGCGGTTTTGGAATAGCTGGCGGCTACTTTGTCTTGTGATTTGCAAAGCAGGTAGTTGTCAAGCTTGCCAGCCCAGGCAGACTTGGCGGCGGCCTCAGCGGCCTTGGCTTTGGCTTCGTCGCTCAGGGCAGGAAGCTTGGCGAACGCCAAGGAAGCGGCACACAAGGCCAACACGGAGATGAGAAGTTTTTTCATAAAGTGTTTCTCAAAAAAGTTAAATCTGTACCGTCTGACTCGGAGCAGCAGGTTGAGTGCGCTGGGCCGGGATCTTGCCCGCCTTGACATCGTCGTACCAGTGTTCGTGGTGCTCTTTGGCCCAGGTTTCATCTACATAACCCGTTTTCATGCCGTCGTAGGCACCTTGCATGCCGATGGTACCAATGTAAATATGGCCAATGAACATAGCCATCATGAGCACCGTCGACAGGCCGTGAATCATATGGGCGATCTGCATGGTGCTGCGCTCGTAGATCAGGCCAGGTATCAGCTTGTCGAGTACCAAGCCTGACGCCACAACGATGACGCCCAAGAACAGCACGCCGCCCCAGAACACCAACTTTTCGCCAGCATTGAAGCGATGCGAAGGCACTTCTTTGCCCTGCAAAATACCGCCGCCTTTGAGCAACCAACCCAAATCGCCTTTACTTGGCATGTTGTCTTTCAAAAAGGTGAAAAACACAATGGCAAGAGATACGGCGAACAGCGGGCCGGCAAAGTTATGCAGGCTTTTCAGCGCGTAACTCAGCCAGCCAAACAGCGTACCGCCCATGATGGGTAGCAAAAAGAACTTGCCAAACGCCATGACCACGCCCGAGACAGCCAGCGCCACAAACGCGATTGCATTAGACCAGTGCGCTGCGCGCTCAAACGGTGTGAAGCGTTCGATTTTGCGGCCGGTGTCGGGCGCATGGTTTTTAATCATGCCCTTGCTGTAGTAAAAAATACCAATGGCCAGCAGCACGATCAACAACAAAGAACCGCCGTAGGGAATGAGCCAGTTGTTACGCACTTGTCGCCAAGCCTCGCCTGCATTGGTCAGATTGGAACCCGGGTATTTGACGAAAGGTTGAATCAGGTTGCCTGCTTCAGGTGCTTCGCTTTTCGGCAAACTGGAAAACCCCGAGACCCCGCTTCCGACCTGCCGCCACATGGGCGCGTTGTTGCCGGGCTGTACTTTGTCACGCTCGGCGTTGGTTTGTGCTGCGTATTTCGGGTCCTGATCGGCGTCGGGTTTAACCTCAAAAATGTTTTGCCCTTGGATGCCACCCACAGCAGGCGCTAGAGCAGCGGGGGCGGCGCTGGTCGCAGGTGCCGGGGTTTGTGCTTGCACCCAGCCAGCAAGGCTGATTGCTATTAAAAATGCAGCTAGTCGCGCACTTAACATATGGACTCCAGCTTATTTTGTAGCAGTTCGGGCGTATTCATTCTGTGTGTTCTGGGTTCTGGCCTTTAAAGCCTGCTCCCAACTGGTTTTGTCGCCGGCCTTCCAGCCCGGTGCGGCAAACTTGGTGTCGACGCCTTGGTAAGGAGCAACATCGCCCTTCACGCCGCCCGCAGACTGAGGCTTGTCGCCACAGGCTGATAGAAGAACAATCGCAGAGATCAGCAAGGTAGTACGCATCATGATTTAGCCCCTGCAGGCGGCTGGCCGGCTTGCTTGGATCCGTAAGCCGTGCCCCAGCCCCACACCTCAGCGCCTTTACCGCGTTGAACGACTCGGTTACGGAAGATATCGGCAACCACGTCACCATCACCCGCCAACAAGGCCTTCGTAGAACACTGCTCGGCACAGGCTGGCAGCTTGCCTTCAGCCAAGCGGTTGCGGCCATACTTTTCAAATTCAGCCTGACTGCCGTTGGCTTCAGGGCCACCCGCACAGAAAGTGCATTTGTCCATCTTGCCGCGTACCCCGAAGGTACCTGCTGACGGAAACTGCGGCGCACCGAACGGGCAGGCATACGAGCAGTAGCCGCAACCAATGCAAACGTCCTTGTCGTGCAACACAACACCCTCGTCGGTGCGGTAAAAACAGTTAACGGGGCAAACTGCCATACACGGTGCATCGCTGCAATGCATGCAGGCGACCGAGATGGACTTTTCACCCGGAACACCGTCATTGAGTGTCACCACACGGCGGCGGTTGACGCCCCAAGGGACTTCATGCTCGTTTTTGCAAGCAGTGACGCAGCCGTTGCATTCGATGCAGCGCTCTGCATCACAAACAAATTTCATGCGTGCCATGGTGTTATGCCCTCTCTACGTTACAGACAGTCGTCTTGGTTTCTTGCATCATCGTCACGCTGTCGTAACCATAAGTCGTCGCAGTATTGATCGCCTCGCCGCGCACGATCGGCGCAGCACCGTTCGGGTAGTACGGCAACATGTCCACGCCTTGCCAGCGACCTGAAAAGTGGAACGGCATGAACACCGTGTCTGGCCCCACCCGCTCAGTGACCATCGCCTGCACGTTCAGACGTGCACCTGTTGGTGTGCTGACCCAGGCACGCTCACCGTTGCGAATGCCTTTTTCGGCGGCCACTTTGGGGTTGATCTCCACAAACATTTCCTGCTGCAACTCAGCCAGCCAAGGGTTGGAGCGGGTTTCCTCTCCGCCACCTTCGTACTCAACCAAACGACCCGAGGTCATGATGAGTGGGAACTTCTCATGCACCTTGTCAGCAATGTTTTTCTGCTGAATGGTTTTATACAGGGTGGGCAAACGCCAGAAGGTTTTTCTGTCGTCATGCGTGGGGTACTTGGCCATCAGGTCAGCGCGGTTGCCATACAAAGGCTCACGGTGCTGGGGAATCGCGTCAGGGAAGTTCCAAACCACAGCGCGGGCTTTGGCATTGCCAAACGGATGACAGCCATGACCCTGCATGAACACGCGAATCATGCCGCCCGATGGGTCTGTCTTCCAGTTTTTGCCTTCGGCCGCCAGCTTTTCAGCCTCGGTCAGTTCATCCCACCAGCCGAGCTTTTTCAGCAGCATGTGGTCCAGCTCAGGGTAGCCGGTTTGGATATCCGCTCCCTTGGAATGCGAACCGTCTTCAGCCAGCAGATTCTTGCCGTCTTTTTCGACACCAAAGTTGGCGCGGAAGTTACCGCCGCCTTCCATCACGTGTTTGGATGTGTCATACAAATTAGGTGAACCTGGGTGCTTCATTTCAGGTGTGCCGTAGCAAGGCCATGGCAAACCAAAATAGTCACCCGTCGTGTCGTAGCCGGTTTCTTTGTCTTTGCCGCCTTTGGACTTGAGCGTTTTGACGTCAAACAAATGCATGTTGCGCATGTGCGCCTTCAGGCGCTCCGGGCTTTGACCCGTATAGCCGATGGTCCAGCAGGTCTTGTTGATTTCACGCAAGATGTCTTCTGGCACGGGCTCGTCCATGCCCTTGACCTTTTGCATTTTGTAGTTCTTGGACAGCTCTTTGGCAAAGCCCAGCTTTTCAGCCAACTGATGCATGATCATGTGGTCGCTGCGGCTTTCCCACAGCGGCTCAATGACTTTTTCACGCCACTGAATCGAACGGTTCGAAGCCGTGCAAGAACCACTGGTTTCAAATTGTGTTGCAGCTGGCAGCAAATACACCGCTCGATTCGGGTTCAAATCTTCCGCTTTGCCGGGCATTGCGGCCATGGCAGCGGTTGCCGACGGATACGGGTCGACCACCACCAGCAAGTCCAACTTGTCCATCGCACGTTTCATTTCCAGCCCGCGCGTTTGCGAGTTGGGGGCATGCCCCCAGAAGAACACGCCGCGCAGGTTCGAGTCTTGGTCGATGAACTCGTTTTTCTCCATCACGCCGTCAATCCAGCGCGACACAGTGATGCCGGGCTTGCCCATCATGGCAGGCGAAGCGTAGCGGCCTTTGATCCAGTCAAAGTCAACGCCCCAGGTTTTGGCAAAGTGCTTCCACGAGCCTTCAGCCAGGCCGTAATAGCCGGGCAAAGAATCAGGATTCGGGCCCACATCGGTTGCGCCCTGCACATTGTCATGGCCACGAAAAATATTGGTACCGCCACCGGCTACGCCCACATTACCAAGTGCCAATTGCAAAATGCAAGATGCGCGGACCACAGCATTGCCCGTGGTGTGCTGGGTTTGACCCATGCACCAAACAATGGTGGACGGCCTGTTTTTAGCCATCATTTCAGCGGCCATGAATACCCGCGCTTCAGGCACACCGCAAGCTTCCTCGACCTTGTCGGGTGTCCACTTGGCCATGATGTCTTCTTTGACCTTGTCCATCCCGTAAACGCGGTCGTTGATGTACTTGGTGTCTTCCCAGCCGTTTTTGAAGATGTGATACAGCATGCCGAAGATGAACGGAATGTCTGAGCCTGAACGCAAACGGATGAATTCGTCGGCCCGGGCTGCGGTGCGGGTAAAGCGCGGATCCACCACAATCATCTTGCAGCCAGTTTCTTTGGCGTGCAGCATATGCAGCAAACTGACTGGGTGCGCCTCAGCCGCGTTCGAGCCGATGTACAACGCACACTTGCTGTTTTGCATGTCGTTGTACGAGTTTGTCATGGCACCATAACCCCAGGTGTTGGCAACACCCGCAACCGTGGTCGAGTGGCAAATGCGGGCCTGGTGGTCGCAGTTGTTGCTACCCCAAAAGCTGACCCATTTGCGCAGCAAGTAAGCCTGCTCATTGTTGTGTTTGGACGAGCCAACAACATAGACCGAATCAGGGCCGCTGGCTTTGCGCAAGTCCAGCATTTTTGTAGAAATTTCGGTCAGCGCCGTATCCCAGCTGATGCGCTCGTACTTGCCATTGACCAATTTCATCGGGTAGCGCAGGCGGAACTCGCCGTGGCCGTGCTCGCGCAGCGCGGCACCTTTGGCGCAATGCGCACCGAGGTTGATGGGGGAATCAAAGACCGGTTCTTGCCTTACCCAGATACCGTTTTCAACCACAGCATCGACGGCGCAGCCGACTGAGCAGTGGGTGCAGATCGTACGTTTGACTTCAATCTTGCCGCTGCCGTCGCCAGCACCTGGTGTTGCGGCTTTGGCTTTCTTAACCAGCGCGAGTTGCGTAGCCGCAAGGCCGACACCCACACCCAAGCCAGAACGGCGCAAAAACGAACGCCTGTCCATAGTGGGCAAGGCTGTCGACAAGCCGCGAGACAGGCTATGGACAAAACGTGAAGAACCGACGCGACTGAATGTATCGCCGTGAATGCTGTGTGTTTTTTTCGTGAGAAGCATGAAGCTCTCCGTTAGATTTGAATGACGGGGAATTAAAGACGGGCGGTGCGGTAGTAATGCTTGACGTGCTCTGACAAGCTATAACCGCCACCTTTTTCTGGCGCTGGTTTGCTGGCTTGCGGCTCTGGCTCAAAAGAGCGCACACCCGGCAAGGCGACGATGGCCGCTGCGGCAGCACTGGTTGCGGCTGCGCCGAAAAAGAAACCCCGGCGCGAGGGCTTTTGCTGGCTTTCTTGCATGTTTGTCTCCATGAAAGCGTGGCTGAAATTGAACTGACGGACCGGGCGTTATGTTTGCCCTTCGTGCACTGTACGCCAGGACTGCTTACACAGCAATGACTCGGGGGACTTATCTCGTCGATTTAGGGAAAACGATAGGTATGCTTACTATTTTTCGTGTTGCGCCGCAGCAAAAGTGTCGCAGACTAAAACAGTCGGGCCTGATCAGACCAGCATGTCAAAACCCAGCGCCTCCACATTCACAAACGTTTGCGTGAAGCCTGCCAGTGCCCGGTAAAACCGCGCCTTGGGGTGCGCAGAAAGTGCTTCACACATTTGGGGTGTCCAGGTCTGCACATGCCGGGTGAAAAACTCACGTTGACGCGTCAGGTTGGCAACCGCGACGTCGTCGCCCGCAATCAGGTAACGCATGACCTCGCACAGGTAGGCCACGTGGTCTTCGGTTTCAGGCATGGCTTCGTCACGCGCCAAGCCCAGCGTTGCGATGTCCGTGCGCAGGGCAGCGAGCGGCTTTTCATTGAGAAATCCACTCAGGTAGTGCGAGCCAAAAAGGTAGACTTCGGGCCTGCTGACACCGCCAAACAAGGCGTCGTATTCGGCCACGATACTGGCCAGAGTCTGGTCGCGGGCAGCGGCCACCAGTTCAGTCCATGAAGCCTCCAGCAGGGCGCCCGCTGCCGGTGCTTGCGTCACCGCAACTTTGAGGTTGTCGTACAGCGTTTGTGATGGCGCTGCGTAATACAGTGCAGCAAGCAGGCCATACACCTCGGCTCTGGCAGTTTCTTCGTCAAGTGCGTCGTGGGTGATTTCAGCAGGCTGCATGTTTTTTCTTATCGAATGTCGGTAATTTTGATTTCGTTTTCAGCCGAGTAAATATCAATGACGCGGCAGTCACCGCACATCTTCAATCGGTCAGCCGCAGCACCTTGAAACATCGCATGCCCAGCCAGCTTGCCCAACATGGACTCAATTGCCTTGAGCGTGCCAAAGGGCTTGCTGCAGCGGATGCACTGGTAGGGCTGGCTCTCGTTCAACACCCTCGCCTCTTTGCGCTGGGGTGTGAGCAGCAAACGCGGCTGCAAAGTGATCGCATCTTCAGGGCAGGTGCTGGCGCACAGGCCGCATTGCACGCAGTTTTTCTCAATGAATTTGAGCTGTGGGTGCTCGGGATTGTCTTGCAGCGCACTGGCTGGGCAAGCGCTGACGCAGCTCAGGCACAGTGTGCAGGCATCCTTGTTGACCAGCAAGCTGCCGAACGGCGAGCCCGCTGCTGGAAGCTCAATAAATTCCGGCAAGCTGGCTGGTGCCTGGGTGATGAAATGGTCAAGCGCCATGTCCAGCGTGCTGCGCTTTTCTTGAGCCACCGCAAAACGCGCTGCGCTGGCGGGCACCACAGGCCGTGCCTTGGCCAGCGTTTGCAAACTGGCGTCCAGATCGGTTACGGACGGTGCACGAATCAGGTGAAAGTGAACGCCTGCATAGCCCAGTCCGTTGAGTAATGCCTGCGCCACGCGCATTTGTGATTCAAGGCTTTGCAGGTAGTCCGGTGCTTCTTCGTCGGTCACCAATACAGCGACTTGCGCAGCGCCAAAGGCAATCGCACTCAACCACAAGTCCAGCCCCACGCTGGCGGTGTGCCACAGCGCCAATGGAATCACGTTGGC
This sequence comes from Polaromonas sp., assembly GCA_031414215.1. Taxonomy (GTDB): domain Bacteria; phylum Pseudomonadota; class Gammaproteobacteria; order Burkholderiales; family Burkholderiaceae_C; genus Polaromonas. The sequence continues at coordinate 108,312 of JANNVB010000002.1, forward strand.
AGGCACGCCGCGCACGGTTTTTTGCAATTGGGCTGCACGGCCAAGCGCCTCGACTGCTTGTTGCCCAGCCACTTGACTATGAAACAAAATAGCCGCGTTCAAGCCGCCCGCTTTGGCGTAAGTTGACAGCAAAGTCTTGAGCCGCACGCCCTGCTCGCTGGCGCGCGGGTAAGCGTAGGTCAGCGCGCCCGTCGGGCACACAGTCGTGCATGCGCCACAACCTACACACAGGTTGGGATTAACAACAATCTGCTGGCGGCTTTTCTCGCTCTTGACAGCGCCCGCAGAGCAGACATCAATACAGGCGTTGCAGCCCACCGTTTCATTGCGGCTGTGGGCGCAGATTTTTTGTTTGTAATTAAAAAACTTGGGCTTTTCAAACTCACCGACCATATCGCGCAACTTGACCACCATGGGCAGCAAGCCGGGTGATGCCAAGCCCAGCGAGGCGTTCAAGGCGAAGTAGCCCTGGGGCGGTGCATGCAGGGTGATGAGCGGTTTCGCGCCTAAGTCCAGCACCATATCAAACGCTTCAGTGGCTGGCTGCGCAACTCTGGTGAAGTCAATCGCGCCGGCCACCTTGCACACCGCTACACAATCGCGGTGAGATGTGCATTTGCTGTTGTCAACTTGGTAACTGAGGTCAATCGCGCCTTCGGGGCACACCGCCACGCAGGCATTGCAGCGGGTACACAAGTCCAGGTCAATCGCATTGCTTTTGCTCCAAGATGCCTCGAAGGCGCCCAGCCAGCCCTTCACGCTCAAGTCACTCCCGGCTATCACCGGGTACTGCCGCTCTTGCGCCGTGGTTTGGCCAGGCGACACACCTTGCGCAAAAATCGTCACGTCCAGCGTGTCAGCCAACAAACCCGCCACCTGCTCGGCCTTGTCGAGTGCACCCACAATCAACAGGCGACCTGTGCTTTTATACGTAACAGTTGAAACAGGTTCAGCATCCGGCAGGTGTGCTGCCGCCAACAGCGCGGCAATTTTCGGCATCGCACTGCCAGCGTCTTTGCTCCAGCCGCCCGTTTCGCGAATATTGACGAACCTGATAACGGACGTTGCACGCTCGGTCTGTTCGGCAACTTCGGCAAATAGCCGCTTTTCCTGGGTGCAGGCCACCACCACATCGTCGCCTGATTGAATCGCTTTCTGGAATGCGCCTGCCTCGCGGCGACACAGGGCGGAATGCAGTGTGAATGTTTCGTTAAGTACCGCGCCCAGCTTCTGGGGCTGGAGCGGCATGGTCTGGTTGCAATCGCAAATGAGGGTTGTCATGGTTTTCTTGGCTGGCCACTGAGTCTCTTGGCAACTCAGCATGGCTTGAATTTATTTGCGGTGCTGACTCGAATTCAGCAGGAATTTCGTCTTCCGTTGACTGTGCCACGGTTTGATCTGCGGCGTTATTCGCATTTTCCCGTGGTGCTGCGTGTTCTTTCTTGTCTTCGTCTTCTTCGTCGTCAAACAACTTGAGAAATTTGGAACTGGTCATGGCCCGCAACATGGCCTCGGGTATCGGGTCTGATTTGGAATAATCGTCGATGTAAATATCCAGGCCATCCATCACATTGAAGTGCGGGTCGGCAAACAGCTTTTTCATGGCGGCATTGCGTACATCTGCACCAACGTCTTTTGCCATGAAGGGTTTGAAGTCCGAGTCTTTGGTCAGCAGCTTGACATCGTCCAGCGACAGTGCAGGCGGCTTTTCAGCTGCCTGCTCTGGGGCCAATTGAACGTGGTTTGCAACAGGCTCTGGCAGAACGGGTTTTGCAATGACGACTGGTTCTGCTACAACCTTGCCCTGCAAAACATCAGTTTTGCGGCGCGCCCAACGGCCTAAAAATCCGCCTTGCTGTTCAGCCACGGGGAGCACCCCCGCCAAACGTTTTGTCGGTGCTGACGCGTACTGGGTTGCCAAAGCGGTCTTGCAGCGTTTTAAAGCTTTGCGGCCGCTGACGGCGCTTGGTCTCCAGCACGTGGTGCAGGTCAACAAAGTCTTGTAACCACTGCGCCACGCTGGCAGGCATGGGGACTTGCTCAACGGTTTCTTGCGCATCCAGCCAGCGCCCCGCGTCGTGGTAACTCACTGTGACGATTTGCGGTAAGGCCAGCGGCTCTTCGGCAAGACCAGGTTCTTCTTCCATGCGCCAAACTACCCAAAAGCAAGGCTGCTGTGTGGTGACATTCAGGTAATAACCTTCGGCATCACCGACATGCAACTCAACCTTGAAGCCGGGGTGCAGCCAGCGCTCTTCAGCATCGCTTTTGACAAGCAGCCGCGCCGCAGTCCCAAAGCCTTCTTCATGAGGGACCACGTCAGCCAACGACCAGCGCCAAGGCTGCCAGCGGTTGTCAATGCGCTCGCGCCGCATCACCACCGCTGCGCTCAACGTGGGTCTGGCAACAGGATCCCCGTTGCCAGGGGCTTGCATCAAAAAATCAGACATGCCATCAGTGTACGGCGGCACCCTGTTCGCCGCCATAACCCGTGTTGGCCGTCACTTGCCCACCCGCACGCACAGCCACCGCACAGTATTTGAATTCAGGAATTTTCCCGAACGGATCCAGCGCCGCGTTGGTCAGCAAATTGGCTGCTGCCTCGTAGTACGCAAACGGCATGAACAACGCGCCCTGCGGCGTGCCGTCATCGCGGCGAACATGAATCGCCACCTCACCACGGCGTGACTGTACGGTAATCACGTCACCCGCCGTCAGACCCATCTCGGCAAGGTCAGCACCGCACATCGAAGCGGTAGCCATCGGTTCAATAGCGTCCAAAACGGTTGCTCGTCGCGTCATGCTGCCGGTGTGCCAGTGCTCCAGTTGGCGGCCAGTGATCAGCACAAACGGGAAGTCAGTATCGGGCCGCTCGTTAGCGGGGATGATGTCTGCAGGCACTAATCTGACCCGGCCATCCGCCGTTGGGAATTTATCAATGAACACGGTTGGTGCGCCTGGGTCATCAGCGCTTAAACAAGGGTAGGTGACGCTGGATTCACGTTCAAGACGCTCCCAGGTGATACCCGAAATGACCGCGTGCATGGCGTGCCTCATTTCCTCATAAACATCGGCGACTCCTGCATGTTCGCCTTTGTAGTCCCAGTCACAACCCATGCGATGGGCTATCTGTTGAATGATCCACAGATCAGGCTTTGCGTCACCCGGCGGATTGATGGCTTGCTTGCCCAACTGCACCATGCGGTCGGTGTTGCTGACCGTACCTGTTTTCTCTGGCCAGGCAGTGGCGGGCAACACCACATCTGCCAGCCAGGCGGTCTCAGTCATGAAAATATCTTGCACCACCAGGTGTTCCAAACTGGCGAGCGCATGCCGAGCATGGTTCAAATCCGGGTCGCTCATGGCGGGGTTTTCGCCCATGATGTACATGCCGCGAATCTTGTGCGGGTCACTGTCAGGCGCAAGTGCCTTGTGCATGATCTCGACCACCGTGTAGCCGGGTTTGTCGTCAAGTTTGGCGTTCCAGAAGTTCTCAAACCAGTCGTGGCTGGCTTTGTCATCCACCCGCTGGTAGTTGGGGAACATCATCGGGATCAAACCCGCATCTGATGCGCCCTGCACATTGTTCTGGCCCCGCAGCGGGTGCAGGCCCGCGCCGGGCTTGCCAATCTGACCTGTGACGGTTGCCAACGCTATCAAACAACGCGCGTTGTCAGTCCCATGCACGTGCTGGCTGATGCCCATGCCCCACAAAATCATCGCGCCCTTGGCATTGGCAAACTCACGCGCCACTTCGCGCAGTGTTTGCGCCGGAATGCCGCAAATCGGTGCCATCGCCTCCGGGCTGTAGGCTTTGACGTTGTCACGCAGGGCTTCAAAGTTGCTTGACCGATCACGGATGAAATCAGCGTCCGTCAAGCCCTCGTCAATAATCGTATGAATCAACGCATTGAGCATGGCAACATCGGTATCAGCCTTGAACTGCAAAGTACGCCAGGCGTGCTTGCCGATGTCAGTGATGCGTGGGTCAGCCAATACGATTTTTGCGCCACGTTGCGCAGCGTTTTTCATCCATGTTGCCGCTACCGGGTGGTTGGCCGTGGGGTTCGAGCCAATGACAAAAATCAAATCAGAATGTTTAACATCATTAACCTGGTTGCTCACCGCGCCAGAGCCTACGCCTTCAAGCAGCGCGGCCACGCTGGACGCATGGCACAAGCGGGTGCAGTGGTCGACGTTGTTGCTGCCAAAGCCGGTGCGTACCAGTTTTTGAAACAGATAGGCTTCTTCATTGCTGCCTTTGGCGCTGCCAAAACCAGCGAGTGATTTTTTACCTTTTGTGTCACGTAAGTTTTTAAGCGTTTTGGCACTCAAATTCAAGGCCTCTTCCCATGTTGCTTCCCGGAACACATCAGACCAGTCCGCACTGTTGCGATTTAACTTCTCCAACAGTGCCGGGTCTTTGGCTACACCAGCTTTACGAATCAGTGGCTTGGTCAGTCGTTGCGGGCTGGCCGCATAGTCAAAACCAAAGCGGCCTTTGACACACAGGCGGCTGTGGTTGGCCGGGCCATCGCGGCCATCGACACTCACAATCACGTTGTCTTTGACGTTGTAGGTCAGCAGGCAACCCACACCGCAAAACGGGCAAACCGAATCGACTTTTTTATCGACAACTTGCGAGCCAATTTGCGTCTTGGGCATCAGCGCACCAGTGGGGCAGGCTTGCACGCATTCGCCGCAAGCCACGCAGGTGCTGTCGCCCATCGCATCATTCAAGTCAAACACAATCTCGCTGGAGGGGCCGCGCTTGGCGTAGCCAATCACGTCGTTGACTTGTTCTTCACGGCAGGCGCGAACGCAGCGGTTGCATTGAATGCAGGCATCCAGATTCACGGCCATGGCGGGGTGTGAGACGTCTGCTTTGGGTTGCTCGCGGCGCAGGGCTTTCAGCTCCGGGCGCACGGTGATGTTGAGGCGAGACGCCCAGTCGCTGAGCTCACCGTGCTGGCCAGAATTCTTTTCAACACCTTCCGCATCGTTCCACTTGTAGCCAACATCCGGCATGTCTGACAGCAGCATCTCCACCACCATCTTCTGGCTTTTCAGGGCGCGCTCGCTGTTGGCTTGTACTTCCATCCCAGCTGTTGCGCTGCGGCAGCAGCTTGGGGCTAAAACACGCTCGCCTTTGATCTCGACAACGCAGGCGCGGCAATTGCCGTCGGCGCGCATACCGTCTTTGTAGCAAAGATGCGGAATGTCAATGCCGTGGCGCTTGGCAGCGTTGAGGATCGTCTCGCCTTCGTAGGCTTGAATGGTGTTGCCGTCGAGTTTGAACTCAATGGTTTGCGGCAAAACTTCAATCTGCTTTGTCAAAGCGTTCATTTGGTTTCTCCTTGGATCGAATGCTCAGCCACCAAGGGCTCACCCGGCGGTGGCAAGCTGCCTAACCAAGCAGTCTCCGACACTTCATCGGCAAAATACTTCTGGATACTGCGAATCGGATTCGGCGCCGCCTGACCCAGGCCGCAAATTGACGCATCACCCATCACTTGAGCCAAGTCTTCTAGCGTTTGCGCGTCCCACACGGGTGACTGCATGAGCTTGACTGCTTTGGCCGTGCCGACGCGGCAAGGTGTGCACTGGCCACAGCTTTCGTGTTCAAAAAACCTCATCACATTCAACGCCGCGTCACGAGCCTTGTCATGATGACCAAGAACGATGACCGCCGCAGAACCGATAAAGCAACCGTAGGGTTGCAGCGTTTCGAAGTCCAGCGGAATCTGATTCAGACTGGCGGGCAAGATACCACCCGATGCACCACCTGGCAGATAGGCGTAAAAGTTGTGACCTTCAAGCATGCCGCCGCAATACTCATCAATCAACTCTTGCACAGTGATGCCAGCAGGCGCCAGTTTGACACCGGGGTTCTTCACCCGGCCACTCACACTAAAGCTCCTCAAGCCTTTGCGTCCATGGCGGCCAAAGCTGCCAAACCACTGCGGGCCTTTCTCTAAGATGTCACGCACCCAGTACAGGGTTTCAAAGTTGTGCGCCAGCGTCGGCCTGTCAAACAAACCCACCTCAGCGATGTAGGGGGGTCGCATGCGTGGCTCGCCGCGTTTGCCTTCAATGCTTTCAATCATGGCGGACTCTTCGCCGCAGATGTAAGCACCTGCGCCGCGCCGCAATTCGATCAATGGCAACTCACAGGGCGGGTCAGCTTGCAGCTTGGATATTTCCAGCGCCAGCATCTCGCGGCAGCCGTGGTATTCATCGCGCAAATACAGGTAGCAGGCCTCAACGCCAACCACTTGCGCGGCAATCAGCACACCTTCCAGAAAACGGTGCGGATCACGCTCTAAGTACGTGCGGTCTTTGAACGTCCCCGGCTCTCCTTCGTCAATGTTGACAGTCATCACACGCGGTGCAGGTTGATTCTTCACAATGCGCCACTTACGCCCTGCCGGAAAGCCTGCGCCGCCCAGGCCGCGCAGGCCTGAATCTTCCATCGCTTTGATGACGCGCTCAATGTCTTCTTCGCCGTTCACCAAACTTGCAGCCAGCGCATAGCCGCCACTGGCACGGTACATCTCGTAGCTCGTCTGGCCGGGCGTTGCGCCGCTGGAAGGCATTGGGATAGACTTTTCGGCAAAATCAGACGCTACAAATTCAGTAGCTGCTTGCGCCCGTATCTCTTGGATAAAACCGTTATTTACTACCTTAAAAACGGCTTCTGGCGTGGCAAAAGGCACCGGACACTGGTGTACTACGGCGGCTGGCGCTTGCTCACAGCGCCCAATGCACGGCGCGGCGATCACGCGTACGTCCTGCTTGCCTAGCAGCGCGGGCAGGCGGCTCAGCAAGTCCTGCGCGCCTGCCAGCTCACAAGCCAGCCCATCACACACACGTACCGTCAGACTTGGTGCTTTTTCATCACCCCGTAGCACCTCAAAGTGGTGATAAAACGTGGCGACTTCATACACCTCGGCCATGGGGATATTCATCTCGCTGGCCAGGGCTACCAGTTGCCTGTCGTGCAGGCAGCGGTAAGCGTCGTTCAGCTTGTGCAGGTGCTCAATCAGCAAGTCACGCCTGTGCCCGTCGACTGGCTTTTCGCCAATGAGCTCACGCACTTCCTGCAAAGACGCATGGTCAACCTGGCGGCCTTTGAGTTTGCTTTTTTGGCGAATGCGCTGGCGCATATCGTCCAGGCTTGCCAATGCCACCTCAGTCACCTGAGTAGTCAAATCAGGTGGAATCATGCGTCTCTTTACGTGTCTTTGGAAATCTTGATCGTCGGGAACTTGGCGGAGAAATCTTTCGCCTTTGCAGCCACGGTAATCGCCATTTTGCGGGCAATCGCCTTGTAGATAGCGGCAACATCGCCGTCTGGGTCTGCCACCACCGTCGGCCTGCCGTTGTCTGCCTGCAAACGGATTTGCATGTCAAGCGGCAACGCGCCCAGATAGTCCATCTTGTAGTCAGCCGCCATTTTTTTGCCGCCATCAGCGCCAAAAATATGCTCGGTGTGACCACATTGGCTGCAAATGTGCACCGCCATGTTTTCAACAATGCCCAAAATCGGCACGCCGACTTTTTCAAACATCTTGATGCCTTTTTTGGCGTCGAGCAGGGCAATGTCTTGCGGCGTGGTGACGATCACCGCACCGGTGATGGGCACGCGCTGGCTCAGGGTGAGCTGAATGTCGCCAGTGCCCGGCGGCATATCCACAATCAAATAATCAAGGTCACGCCAGTTGGTTTGGCGCAGCAATTGCTCGAGCGCCTGGGTGGCCATCGGGCCGCGCCAGATCATGGCCTCGTCTTGCGCCACCAAAAAGCCAATCGACATGACCTGGATGCCGAAATTTTCCATCGGCTCCATGTTTTTGCCGTCCACGCTTTCAGGGCGGCCTTCAATGCCCATCATCATGGGCTGGCTTGGGCCATAGATATCAGCATCCAGCAGGCCAACACTCGCGCCTTCAGCCGCCAGCGCCAAAGCCAGGTTCACCGCAGTGGTGCTTTTTCCCACCCCGCCCTTACCCGATGCCACGGCAATGATATTTTTGACATTCGGTAGCAGTTGCACACCGCGCTGCACGCTGTGGCTGGCAATCTTGACGCTCAAGTTGACCGACACATTACTCACGCTAGGTACGCCTTTGGCAGCGGCAATCAGGCTTTTGCGAAAGGCTGGGAATTGGCTCTTGGCGGGGTAAGCCAGCTCAACATCAAATGCCACATCACCGTCAGTGACTTGCAGGTTTTTAATCGACTTGCTGGTAACGAAGTCTTTGACTGTGTTGGGGTCGACGACAGCGGTGAGGGCTACGAGTATTTGATCTTTGGTTGGCATGCTTCTATTTCCTGTAACTCTCTCGAGTGTAGCCAAGCCACTTAAAATGTTCGATTCACCTTATAAAAAGCACCACTGATGTCCCGCCAACTCTTCGTCACCACCGCCCTGCCCTACGCCAATGGCAAGTTTCACATCGGCCACATCATGGAATACATCCAGGCCGACATTTGGGTGCGGTTTCAACGCATGCAGGGTAACCATGTCAATTTTGTCGGGGCTGACGACGCGCACGGCGCGCCCATCATGATTGCGGCTGAAAAGGCGGGTGTCACACCGCAGCAGTTTGTGGCGGATATCGCAGCGGGCCGCAAAGAATACCTTGACGGTTTTCACATCAGTTTTGACAACTGGAGCTCCACCGATTCTCCCGAAAACCACGAGCTGGCGCAGCAGATTTACCGCGACCTCAAGAGCAACGATTTGATTGACGTCAAAACAATCGAGCAGTTCTTTGACCCAGAAAAGAACATGTTTTTGCCGGACCGCTACATCAAAGGCACCTGCCCCAAATGCGGCACAAAAGACCAATACGGTGACAACTGCGAAAACTGCAGTGCGGTGTATGCGCCGACTGATTTGATCAATCCGTATTCCGCCTTGTCAGGTGCTACGCCCGTGCTGAAAAGCTCTGAGCATTTTTTCTTCAAACTGTCTGACCCACGCTGTGTTGAGTTTCTGGAAAAGTGGACACAAGGCAACGACGAAAGCGGCAAGCCTCGGCTGCAACCCGAAGTGGCCAACAAAGTCAAAGAATGGTTCAGCGTTAGAACCAACCCCGACGGCAGCAAGAGCGAAGGCCTCGGCGACTGGGACATCAGCCGTGACGCGCCCTACTTTGGCATTGAAATCCCCGATGCGCCGGGCAAGTATTTTTATGTCTGGCTGGACGCGCCAGTGGGCTATTTGGCATCGCTGAAAAACCTGCTTGAAAAGCGTGGCGAAGACTACGAGGCCTACATGGCCAACCCGGCGCTGGAGCAGTACCACTTCATCGGCAAAGACATCGTCACCTTCCACACCCTGTTCTGGCCCGCCATGCTGCATTTCAGCGGCCGTAAAACACCGAACAACGTGTTTGTACACGGCTTTTTGACGGTGAACAATGGCGAAAAAATGAGCAAAAGCCGCGGCACCGGCCTGGACCCGCTCAAGTACCTGAGCCTGGGCATGAACCCGGAGTGGCTGCGGTATTACCTGGCTGCCAAGTTGAATGCGAAGAATGAAGATATTGACTTCAATGCGGATGACTTTATGTTGCGGGTGAACAGTGACCTCGTGGGTAAGTTTGTAAACATTGCCAGCCGGGCAGCGAAGTTTTTACCAGAGGGCAAGTTGGTGGTCTCTAGCGAGGGCTCACACATGACTTCTGCCAACCTTTTGAAACTGGTCGGTGAACATTTAGAGCTGCGTGAGTACGCCAAAGCCATGCGCGAAGTCATGACGTTTGCAGACAACGTCAATTCGCGTTTTGACTCAGCCGCACCCTGGAAACTGGTTAAAGAAGGCAAAGCTGAATTGGCGGCAGAAAAAAGCTCTGAGGCAATTCAAATGTTCCGGGTGATGGCAGCCTGCCTAAAGCCTGTGATGCCCGGTGTGGCCACTTTTGTTGAAAAATTCTTGCAGTGCGAACCGCTGGACTTCAAAAATGCGGCAACTCCGCTAGCTGTCGGCCATCAAATTGGCGACTACGCGCACCTCATGCAGCGCGTCACCCAAGAACAACTCGACGCCCTTTTTGAGCCTCCAGCCGAACAAATACAAGCTCAAGCAGCTACTGAATCCATAGCAACCGTCCCAGGCGTTGAAGCCCTGGTCCCCACCATTACCATCGACGACTTCGCCAAAATCGACCTGCGCATCGCCAAAATCGTCAATTGCGAAGCGGTTGAAGGCTCGGTCAAGTTGCTGCGCCTGACGCTGGACGTGGGCGAAGGTAAAACGCGTAACGTTTTCAGCGGCATTGCCAGCGCCTGCAAACCTGCGGACCTGATTGGCAAACACACGGTGATGGTCGCCAACCTGGCCCCGCGCAAAATGAAGTTCGGCATCAGCGAAGGCATGGTACTTGCCGCAAGTCACGGTGACGAAAAAACACACCCGGGCATTTATGTGCTCGAACCGCTGCCGGGCGCACTACCGGGGATGCGTGTCAGATAACTACAAAAGTAAGGCGCTTGACAACTCCTTACTTTAAAGTTACTCTTACATTCTATCTTCGCAAGGAATCCTCATGGAAGCTACTCTGCAGCTCCAAACCACCATCACCAGCAAAGGTCAGGTCACGCTGCCTGCCGCTTTTCGCGCGGACATGGGCTTGAGTGAAGGTATGAAAATCAATGTTGAGCGCTGTGGCCATCAGCTGATACTGACGCCAGAGTTGCCCGTCAGCCACTATCGCGGCATATTGCGCCACTTGGGCAATATCAACACCGACATGCCCAAAGAGCCCGATCGGTTTTGATGAACGTCGTTGACTCTTCCGGGTGGATTGAGTATTTCATCGATACCGCCAGCGCCGACAACTTTGCACCGGCGATTGAAAAGACAGCGCTGCTGGTCGTGCCAGCTCTGTCATTTTTTGAAGTGCATCGCTTTTTAAGCCGCAGCGCTGATGCGGCGCACCGAGATGCATGCTTGGAGGTGATGCGTCGCGGCACGATAGTTGAGCTAACAGCCGCAAGAGCGATTGCGGCATCAGAGGCCGCTCAACAACACCGGCTGGCCATGGCCGACGCGGTGATGTACAGCATTGCTCGCGAATTCAACGCCACCTTCTGGACGCAAGACGTTGACTACAAAGATTTGCCGGGCGTGAGCTATCACGCCAAAGCCTTTTAGGCATCCTCACGCCAACCAGCAAAGAATCAGTCCAGCCCCATGCACCCCCTGATTCACGGCTGGACTGACATTGACAACCGCACGTTGCAAACCAACACACGCCTGGGTGCCGTGCTGGCTTTTGTGGCGGGTGCAACCAACGCGGGTGGCTTTTTGGCAGTGGGCACTTACACGTCGCACATGACGGGCGTGGTGTCTTCTCTGGCCGACAACCTGGTGCTGGGCGAGCTGACGCTGGTCGCTGCCAGTTTGGGTGCACTGGCGGCTTTTCTGGTGGGCGCCATGACAACTGCCTGGCTGGTCAATTGGGGGCTGCGTGAAAAGCTGGCAAGCAGCTACGGTTTGCCGCTGCTTTTAGAGGCTGTGCTGCTGCTGATCTTTGGACTTTTCGGCGCGGCCATCAGCTTGTGGTCGCATTTTTTCGTACCCCTCACCGTGATACTGCTTTGCTTCATCATGGGCTTGCAAAACGCGGTCATCACCAAAATATCAAAAGCGGAAATCCGCACCACCCACATCACCGGGCTGGTGACTGACCTGGGCATTGAGCTGGGCAAGCTGCTGTATGTCAACCGCAGCCAGCTCAGTACCAACCAGCCGGTGCGAGCCAACCGAGTCAAACTGCGCCTGCACCTGATTTTGATCAGCAGCTTTTTTCTGGGTGCGTTGGTCGGTGCAATGGGTTTTAAGTTTGTGGGTTACATCACCACGGTTCCATTGGCTCTGGCACTTTTATTGCTGGTAATAAAGCCTATCGCGCATGATTTGCAGACACATCTGCCGCACCTGCACTAGACCCGACTACAACCAAGCCCATGCACTTGCCACCGTATTTAGCCGCCTTCCACCCCCGCCTGCTAAGCGCTCTGGCAGGCTACACCAAAGACCGGTTTTTCAAGGACGCAGGCGCGGGCTTTACCGTCGGCATCGTCGCCCTGCCACTGGCCATGGCGTTTGCGATTGCCAGTGGCTTGAAGCCTGAAGCAGGCATCTGGACAGCCATCATTGCCGGCGCGCTGGTCGCTGGTTTGGGCGGCTCGTCGATTCAAATCGCTGGGCCTGCGGGCGCATTCATCGTGATTGTTTACGGCATTGTGGAGCGCTACGGCGTGGCCAACTTGCTGATATCCACCGCCTGCGCCGGGGTGCTGCTGTTTTTGCTGGGGCTTTTTAAGCTGGGCACGCTGGTGCGCTATGTGCCGGTCAGCATTGTGGTGGGCTTTACCAACGGCATTGCGGTGCTGATTGTGCTGTCGCAGCTGAAAGACTTGCTGGGCCTGCAAATCGCCAAAATGCCAGGCGATTTTTTCTCGCAGATCAGTGTCATCACCAGCCAAATCAGCACTACCAATTTTTACGCGCTCGGTATGGGGCTGGCCTGTCTGCTGGGGCTGTTTGTGTGGCCCAGGCTTTTCAGCAGCGACGCAAGCAATGCCAATGCAGTCACCAACCGCTTGCTAAAAATGATGCACGCCAGCGAAGGCGTGCAGTTGCAGCGGGCCACGCGGGTGGCGGCGCGCATGCCGGGGCCGATTGTGGCGCTGGTCACGCTCACGCTGTTTGCTTATTTTTTGCATTTGCCGATTGAAACGATTGGTTCGCGCTTTGGCGGCATTCCGCGTGGGCTGCCAGATTTTGCGCTGCCTCACTTTTCATGGGAAACCGTGCGGTTACTGATTGCCCCGACAGTGACGATTGCGCTGCTGGGTGCGGTCGAATCCCTGCTGTGCGCGCGGGTGGCCGACCAAATATCTGGCTTGCCGCGCCATGACCCGAACCAGGAGCTGATGGCTCAGGGCATCGCCAACTGTGTGGTGCCGTTTTTTGGCGGCATGCCCGCCACCGGCACGATTGCCCGCACCGTGACCAATGTGCGCGCTGGCGCCAGCTCACCCGTGGCAGGGCTGGTGCATTGCGCCACGCTGGTCGTGGTGGTGCTGCTGGCCGCACCGCTGGCGGTGCATGTGCCGCTTAGCGTGCTGGCGGGCATCTTGCTGTACGTGGCGTGGAACATGGGCGAATGGCATGAGTTTGCAACCCTCAAGAAAAACAGCCGTCACCACGGCTTCATCATGCTGGGCACGTTTTTACTGACGGTGATTTTTGACTTGACGGTGGCCCTGCAAGTTGGGCTGATGCTGGCCTGCGTGCTGTTTGTGCGGCGCATGAGCACGCTGTTTCAGGTAGTTGAAGTCGCCCGCAGCCCGGATGGCGCGACGTTTCAGCTCTACGGCTCGCTGTTTTTTGGCGCGGTGGCCAAAGTAGACCCGATTTTGACGATGGTGGAAAGCGCCCCAACTGGCTTGGTGATCCGGCTCGACGTGCAGTCGCTGCAATCGCTAGATACATCTGGCCTGGATGTACTGGAGCAGTTGCGCAAGGCAATTGTGCTGCGCGGCGGCCGGCTGGTGATAGCCGGTCTGAACGCCCAACCCAAGGCCGCCATGGCGCGCTGCGGCTTTCTGGACAAGGTTGAATCAGCTTAAATTTGCTATTATTTTAGGAGCTGCTTGCGCCCGTATTTATTGGGCTAGAGGCCACTTTGATGCCTAAAAAAGCCCCGAAAAACCGAAAATAGCCTTCAAAAACACCTCAAAATGACGAAAACAGCTAAAAAAGCTACGGCCCCTTCGGATTCGCCAATTCCTCAATCACCGAGCCGGTGCTCACCACCTTCAAATCGGGGTCAAACACCACGGTAAAAATCATGGCGATGGTCGGCGGGTTCAGGTAGCGCCAGTCGTAATGGGTGGTTTGCTGCAAGGGGTAGGGCGTGATTTTCATCGGCTTGCCGAGCATTTTGCGCACGGTTTCCATCGGCATGCCGGGCAACACCTGGGCAAAGTTTTGAGGAGTCAGCACTTGGCGCAAGGCGCTCATTTTGCCGTCGCTACCGATGGTGATCATGTAATTGACGTTGCCCGACGGCTGGCGGTTGTACTCAAAAGTTCTCGCACCCGGCGCTGCTGCAGCACCTGGCGCGGGTATTTTGGCCATATCCGATGCGTCCCAAATCTTTTCCGGCTCGCCAAAGCGCGACCGCACGTCAAGCTCAGTCGCCACGCCTTCTTCCAGCTCGGCAATGCGCTGCTGGTCACAACCCACCAAACTCGCCAACACAGTCAACAAACCCATGGCCATCACCGCTTTCTTGATCAATTGAAGTCGCACAGCAGTCCCCCGGTAAAATCAAGCAACTATACGACCCCACCAAAGCCGCCCATGAAACTCCTGTCATTTTTCCGCCGCGCTGACTACACCTCAGACGCCACCCAGTTCATTGACCAGCTGAAGGTGAACAAACCGACGCTGGAAGCCGAACAACGCGCAGGACGCGCCCTGCTGTGGGACAAAAACCTGAAAAGCACCGAGCAGGCTGACTTTTTAGATGCCACGGTAGCGCAGCAGCCCTACGTCTATGGCACCTTGAATCACCCAAACGCCAAATAACGGTCATTTTGACTGTTTTTGAGCTGTTTTTAGGTGTCAAATTAGCCCCTAGCCCAATAAATACGGGCGCAAGCAGCTCCTGATTTTATAGCATATAAAACACCGCATTTGACCACTGAACTCGTCCTCGCTGAAATATTTCCGGCAACACCCAGCCCCGACATGCCCGGCGTGATCGACCAGGTCGCGCTGGCACGACTGTACGGCGAGCCACTGTTTGCCTTACCGCGCGATTTGTACATTCCGCCCGATGCATTGCAGGTGTTTTTAGAGGCCTTTGAAGGCCCGCTGGACTTGCTGCTGTACCTGATACGCAAGCAAAACTTCAATATCCTGGACATCCCGATGGCGGCGGTGACGCGCCAGTACCTGGTGTATGTTGACGAAATCCGCGCCACCAACCTCGAACTAGCGGCTGAATACCTGCTGATGGCCGCGATGCTGATTGAAATCAAGTCACGCATGCTACTGCCGCCTAAAAAGGTAGCCGAAGGCCAGGAGGCCGAAGACCCCCGCGCCGAGCTGGTGCGCCGCCTGCTGGAGTACGAGCAAATCAAGCTGGCCGCCCATCAGCTCAACGCCATGCCGCAGTTTGGCCGTGATTTTCTGCGGGCACAGGTTTATGTGGAGCAATCACTTACTCCCCGTTTTCCCGATGTGCATGTGGTGGATTTGCAAGAGGCTTGGGCAGCGATCGTCAAACGCGCGCGTCTGGTGCAGCACCACGTTATATCTAGAGAAGAACTCTCGGTACGCGAGCACATGAGCATCGTGCTGCGCAAGTTGCAAGGCCGCAAGTTTTTAGAGTTTGAAGACCTGTTCGAGGCCGCACGCGGCATGCCGGTGTTGGTGGTCACTTTCATTGCGCTGCTCGAATTGTCAAAAGAAGGCCTGCTTGAAGTGACGCAAGCTGAGGCTTACGCGCCGATTTATGTGCGGCTGGCCTACACGCCCACCTAGCACCCACTTAAAGCCGACCTGGCGCAGACCTGAAAAGTCACCTCTCGGCGACTTTATTCAACGCAAGAATTTCACAAACTGCCGACAGATCACGGCCTGTATACGTTGGCTGGGGGCCAATGGTTTCATACGGCAGCCCTTGGCGATTCACCCAAAGGGTTGTAAAGCCAAACCAGGTGGCACCCAGAGCATCCCAGGCGTTGCTGGACACAAAAAGAATCTCCTGCTTTTCAAAGGGCATGCACTTTTGAACCAGGCCATAACTCTCTGGCGATGTTTTGAACAATCGGATGGCGTCAACGGATATGGTGTGATCGAGCAGATCTTTCATGCCGGCATTGCCCACGGCCGATGCGAGCATCTCTGGGCTTCCGTTGGAAAGAATTGCCGTTAAAAATCCTGCTTTTTTGAGGCTTTCAAGAACTGACAGATTTTCTGGGAAAGGCGCCAGATGTGCGTATTGGCGCATCAAGTTCTCTACAACACTGCCACTTCGATCCAGCTTCAATCGGTCTAGTGTGTATTCCAGTGAACGTTTAGTCAGCTCCCAAAATGGCAGGTAATACTGGCTGCCTTCTGCTTGGTGTGGATCTGATTGGGTGATCAAGCGGGTGTACTCAATTTGCTTGTCACGCCACATCACTGAAATCGCAGCGCCCTGGCCCGGATAAAACTGCTCGGCCAAGGTTTGTATTGAATAAACATCAAACAGCGTGCCGTAGGCATCAAACACCACCGCCTTGATTTTCATCGTCTGCTCTGCGTTGAAGGGTTGGCGAATGGTTTTGGCATTGTCATCAAGCTTGTTTCAAGCGCTCGTTCGATGGGAAGAGCATCTTGCGCGCATCCTCATCCACCTCGGCCTTGAAGGTAAATTTGGTTTTCAGTGCCTCGGCGCGCTGTGCCGCTGGCCGCGCATTGATCTCGTCCAACAAACGCTTCACATGGGGCAGCTTTTCCCAAGCATCCGCACCCAAAACGAAGGGGACTACCCGGGCCCAGCCCCAAACCGACATATCGACCACCGAGTACTCACTGCCCAACATGTAAGGCTGGGTTGCCAGGCGGTCATTGATGATGTGCCAGTGACGCCACGCTTCGAAGTCGTACCGGTTGACGGCATATTCCTTCGGCTCCGGCGCGAAATGCTTGAAGTGAACCGCCTGACCGCAGTAAGGGCCAATGCCTGTGGCTACAAACATGAGCCACGAATACATTTCAGCCTTGTTCGCCGGGGTATTGGGCGGTACAAATTTGCCAATCTTCTCGGCCAAATAAATCAGCATGGCATTGCTGTCAAAGACACGAATGTCGCCGTCCAGCATGGCGGGTGTTTTGGCATTCGGATTGATGGCCTTGAAAGCGTCTGAATGCTGCTCACCCTTGCGGGTGTCAACAGCAACCAGCTCATAGGGCTCAGCTGTTTCTTCAAGATACAAGGCAATCTTCAAAGGATTGGGCGACGGGTGGAAATAGAGCTTGATCACTGCGGGTCTCCTTAAATCACACGCCAAGGCCTATCCGTGGCGGTATGCTTGAATTTTTTACGCCTTTGCATTGTATTTTTCTTTATGCAACAGCGTGAAAGCCTCGGGCAAATCGCTGGAATGCACCCACCACGTTTGGGATCTTCATATGGCAAAGCCGGCAGGCTCCTGGCCAATTTGAATAAAAACTCATCTAGACTAGCGCCCAGCCTTACTTGCCCACTAAAAACCATGCAACGCACCCTGCTCAAATCCAAAATCCACCGCGCCAGTGTCACCCACTGCGAGTTGAACTACGAGGGCTCGTGCGCGATTGACGAAGACCTGCTGGACGCCAGCAACATCTGCGAGAACGAGCAGGTCCATATCTGGAATATCAACAACGGCGAGCGTTTTGTGACCTACGCCATTCGTGCTGAACGCGGCAGCCGCATTATTTCGGTCAATGGTTCGGCCGCCCGACGCGCATCGGTGGGTGACCTGGTCATCATTGCCGCGTTTGCGCAACTCGATGAAAAAGAAGTCGCAGGTTTTGCGCCCAAACTGGTGTTTGTCAACCCAGACAACCGCATCAAGGAGGAGCGCTCCACCGTACCCGTGCAGCGCCCCTAAACGCCACTACAACCGAAGGAGTCCCATGACAGCCAACGCCACCCCCTACGGCACTTTGAGCCCCACATCCACACCCTCGGCCCGCAAACCCATGAGCCTGCCGCGCCTGCGCGAAATGCATACAGCGGGCGAAAAAATCACCATGCTGACGGCCTATGACGCCACCTTTGCCGCTGTGGCTGATGCAGCGGGTATTGAGTGTATTTTGGTCGGCGACTCCCTGGGCATGGTCTGCCAGGGGCTGACCAGCACCGTCGGCGTGAGCCTTGAAACCATGCGCCACCACACCGAGTGCGTGGCCAACGGCCTACGCCGCTCACAAGCCACGGCCTGGCTGATTGGCGATTTGCCTTTTGGCGCGTATCACGAATCCAAAGAGCAAGCCCTGCGCAGTGCTGTGGTTTTGATGCAAGCCGGCGCGCACATGGTCAAGCTGGAAGGTGGCGGCTGGACAACCGAGGTGGTGCATTTTTTGGTCGAGCGCGGCATACCCGTTTGTGCCCACTTAGGGCTGACACCGCAAACCGTTCACGCCTTGGGCGGCTACCGGGTTCAGGGCAAAACCGATGAGGCTGCTGCCAAACTAAAACTTGAAGCCAGCGCCCTGCAAGACGCAGGCGCGGCCATGCTGGTGCTGGAAATGGTGCCTGAAGTACTGGCGACGGCTCTTACCAAAACGCTAACGAATTGCCCCACCATCGGCATAGGCGCAGGCAACGGCTGCGCGGGCCAAGTTCTGGTGTTACACGACATGCTGGGCATGAACCTGGGCAAGATGCCCAAGTTTGTACACAACTTCATGGCTGACGCAGGCAGTGTGCGCGGCGCGATGGAGGCGTATGTGGCGGCGGTCAAAAATGGCAGCTTTCCGGTCAACGCGACGCATGCCTGGTAAACACTAACAAGAAAAGATAAACAATGCACATCGTCCATACCATCGCCGAACTGCGCGAAAAACTCAGCGGCTTTAAATGCCCCGCCTTTGTGCCCACCATGGGCAACCTGCACGACGGGCATATTGCCCTCGTCAAACAAGCCAAGCCGCTGGGCGACGTCACGGTGTCCAGCATTTTTGTGAACCGCTTGCAGTTTGCGCCGCATGAAGACTTTGACAGCTACCCGCGCACGCTTGATGCCGACGCCCAGCGCCTAAAAGACGCGGGCTGCAACGTGTTGTTTGCACCGCGTGAAAAAGAACTCTACCCCGAGCCGCAAACCTACAAGGTCCACCCAGCGACTGACCTGGGCGACATTCTGGAAGGCCACTTCAGGCCCGGTTTTTTTATTGGCGTCAGTACCGTCGTGCTGAAGTTGTTTTCATGCGTCTTTGCGGGCATGCCCGGCGGCGTGGCGGCTTTTGGCAAGAAGGACTACCAGCAAGTCATGGTGGTGCGCCGCATGGTGCAGCAGTTTGCCTTGCCGATTGAGATTTTGGCGGGTGAAACCCAGCGTGCGGGTGATGGCTTGGCCCTGTCGTCACGCAACAGCTACTTGAAAGAAGCCGAGCGGCTGGAGGCGGTTGAGCTGTCAAAAGCCCTGCAAGCCCTGGGCGCTGCCGCCAAAGCCGCAACGCCCCAAGACCTGCCCGCACTGGAAGCCCAAGCCATGCAGGCCCTGGCCCGGCGCGGCTGGAAGCCCGACTACCTGACCGTACGCCGCCGCGCCGACCTGATGCCGCCTTGGGGCGAATTGGCCACCCAGCCGCTGGTGGTGTTGGGCGCTGCCAAGCTGGGGAATACGCGGTTGATTGATAACCTGGAGATTTGACTTGGGGAGCTGAACAGCGCATTTTTTTTGAATCCGATTTGCCATGGCGTGCGTATATTGCAAAGTTAGCCCCTCTATTTCAAAGAAAGACCTGCCATGACCATCTCCTCATTTAAGCGACTCGGCGTCTCTGCACTCGTTGTGGCTAGTCTGGCCGCTTGCTCCACCATGGCACCTGAAGGTGCTGAGCGCGCTGAAAAAGCGGTGGCTGTCACCGCATCCAACAAACTGCTCAAGTTCAACGCGGGTCGCCCGGGCCGCATTTTGGCGACCCTCAACATCACTGGCCTGCAGGCTGGCGAAACGCTGCTGGGCATTGACTACCGCGTCGCCAAAGACCAGCTTTATGCGTTGGGCAGTAGCGGCCGCCTCTACACCATCAATGAAGACACCGCCGTTGCCAGCGTCGTCGGCACGCCGTTTGCCGTCAAGCTCGAAGGCACCCAGTTTGGCTTTGACTTCAACCCGACCGTTGACCGGATTCGGGTGGTCAGCAACACCGGGCAAAACCTGCGCTTGCACCCCGACACGGGTGCGGTGGTCGACAGCAATCCGGCGCTCGAAGGCGTGCAAACCGACGGCAAACTGACCTATGCAGCGGGCGACGTGAACTTTGGCAAATCGCCCATGGCGGTCGGCGCGGCATACAGCTACAACAAAGCTGACACCAAAATCACCACCAACTTTGCGCTGGACGCTGCTACCGGCGCGCTGGTGACTCAAGGCTCGCGTGAAGGCGCAGTGCCAGCGGTATCGCCCAACACCGGGCAATTTTTCACCATTGGTAGTTTGGGCATGGCGTTTAACAACGCCTCGTTTGATATTCAAGCGCTGAGCGATGTGGCGTTTGCGGCTTTGAACAGTGACGGCAGCATGGCCAGCCGCTGGGTGACGGTTGATTTAAAAACCGGTGCCGCCAAATCTCTGGGCAGCATCGGCGGCGGTGAGCGCGTGGTGGGTATTGCGCTGGAGCCTTAATCAGACCCTGTCAGATGGCCTCGGTTGTCGCCTCACGCCCCATCAACGCCGCCACCGCCTGCGCGGGCGTGATCTTCCCATCCAGCAGGGCTACAACACCTTGCGAAATCGGCATCTCAATACCCAAACCCGCTGCACGCTGCACCACGGTGCGGGCGCAGTACACGCCTTCAGCCACGTGGCCGAGGGCGGCGACGGCTTCAGCCAGCGTTTTGCCTTCAGCCAACGCCAGCCCGACTTTGCGGTTTCGGCTTAAATCACCGGTCGCAGTCAAAACCAAATCACCCAAACCCGACAGGCCAGTGAAGGTTTCAGGCTTTGCGCCCAGGGCGACGCCCAAGCGCGTCATTTCGGCCAGCCCACGCGTGATCAACGCGGCTCGGGCGTTCAGGCCCAACCCCAGGCCGTCGCACAAGCCTGTGGCAATCGCCAGCACGTTTTTAACCGCACCACCGACTTCAACACCCACGATGTCATCATTCGCGTAGACCCGCAGCGTGGGGCTGTGAAAGGCTTCAACCAAGGCATCACGCACGGTGGCGTGCTCGCTGGCCGCGACCAAAGCCGTCGGCTGGCCGCGTGCGACTTCTTGTGCAAAGCTAGGGCCACTTAGAATACCAGCTATCAAATCAGGAGCTGCTTGCGCCCGTATTTCGTGGGCTAGAAGGCCAAATGATGGGTGAAAATCGCCCTTTTGAGGGGTTTCAAAGCCTTTGCAGAGCCAGGCAACGGGTACACAGGCGGTTTTAAGCGTTTGCAGCATCCCGCGCAGGCCTGACATGGGCGTAGCAATGATGATGAGGTCTTGGCCGACTAAAACGCTATCAAACAACGCCGGGCCGCCTGAGATTTGCAAACCAGCTGGCAACGCAATACCTGGCAGGTAGCGGGTATTGACGCGGACAGCAGCCAAGGCTTGGCTCTGCGCCGCATCTCGCGCCCACAGCTTGACTTGGTGATGGGGCGCCGCATTGACGGCCAGTGCAGTGCCCCAAGCGCCAGCGCCAAGAATCGCGATTTTCATGATCTACCGACCATGAAAGCCATCAAGCAATGATTTGTGGCGCTGCCGCCTGTGAAGCCGCAGCCGCTTCTGCCTGCTGCTGCTCGTACATGGCCTGAAAGTTGATTTCAGCCAGATGCACAGGTGGAAAGCCGCCGCGTTGCACCACGTCGGCCACGTTGCCACGCAGGTAGGGGTACACAATTTGCGGGCAAGAGATTCCGAGGATGGCGCCCAGTTGCTCTTGCGGCATGTTGCGCAGCTCAAAAATACCGGCTTGCTTGGCTTCGACCAGGAAAACGGTGTTGTCAGCAATTTTCGCGTGAACTTTGGCGGTGACGGTCACTTCAAACAAGCCATCGGCCACCGGGGCGGCTTCAACGCCCAACTGAATATCAACGCCGGGCTGCTCTTGGTTGAGCAAAATTTCAGGGGAATTGGGCTGTTCCAAAGACATGTCTTTGAGATAAACGCGCTGGATTTGAAACACCGGGTCAAGATTGGCTTCGGCCATGAATTGCTTTCAGTTGCAGTTAAAAAGATAAAAAAATGATGCGTTCAAAAACTAGGAATTAAGAAGAGGCAGCAAACCGCCCTTGCCATCCAGCGCCACCAGGTCATCGCAGCCGCCCACATGGGTATCGCCAATGAAGATTTGCGGCACGGTGCGGCGATTGGTCAATGCCATCATTTTTTCGCGCTCGCCGGAGATTTGGTCCACCCGGATTTCGTTCAGCTCGGTCACGCCGCGTTTGGCGAGCAATTGTTTGGCACTGATGCAATACGGGCAAGTGCCTGTGGTGTAAATTTTGACGGCTTGCATCTCAAGCCTTTTCAAGCGGCAAGTTGGCATCTTTCCAGGCTTTCAAGCCGCCGCCCAATGCCTGAGCTTGCTCGTAGCCCAGCTTTTTAGCCACTGCAACAGCGCGGTTGGCGCGCGCGCCGGTGGCGCAAACCAAGATCAGCGGCAGTGCTTTGTTTTTAACCACCCCCGTCAACTTGTCTTCAAGCTCGCTGAAGGGCACATTTTTAGCGCCGCCAACGTGGCCAGATGCAAATTCTTCAATTTCGCCCACATCCACCACCACGGCCTTTTCGCGGTTGATGAGGGTCACCGCGCCGCTGGCGCTGAGTGCGCCAGCGTTCATGCCGCCAGCCACCATAGGCCAAATTAGCATGCTGCCGGAGGCCAGGACGATGGATATCAACATCCAGTTATCAATCAAAAATTTCACGTTGAGCCTTTGGGGAAATAAGTAGCGAAGCCCATGATTTTAGAATGACGTTGCAAACCTGCCAATCAAGCACCTTTTTAAGCCCCAAAAACATCCTTTTTATGCACAAACTTGTTCTGATACGTCACGGAGAATCCACCTGGAATTTAGAAAACCGCTTTACCGGCTGGGCCGACGTGCCGCTGACGGAAACCGGCATTGACCAGGCCAAAAACGCTGGCAAACTGCTCAATGAAGCTGGTTTCGACTTTGACGTGGCCTACACCAGCATGCTCAAGCGCGCTACCCACACGCTGTGGCACACGCTGGACGCCATGGACCGCACCTGGCTGCCGGTGGTCAACAGCTGGCGGCTCAATGAGCGGCATTATGGCGATTTGCAGGGGCTGAACAAGGCTGAGACCGCCAAAAAGTTTGGAGACGCCCAAGTTTTGCTGTGGCGCCGCAGCTATGACGTGCCGCCCCCTGCGATGCAAGCTGGCGACGAGCGCAGTGAGCGCGGCGACCGCCGCTATGCCAAGCTCCAGCCCGGCCAAGTACCCCTGACAGAATGCCTGAAGGACACTGTTGAGCGTGTGTTGCCCTTTTGGAATGAAGCCATGGCACCCGCCATGAAGGCGGGCAAGCGGGTGGTGGTGGCCGCACACGGCAACTCGATACGTGCGATGGTCAAGTACCTGGACAACATTTCAGACGCGGACATCGTGAGCCTGAACATCCCGAATGGCACGCCGTTGGTGTATGAGCTGGATGCTGATTTGAAGCCCATCAAGCACTATTACTTGGGTGCAAAACAGGACGCCGCGTAAAGCAAATGTAAATTCAGGCATAAAGTCCGGGTGATTTCTTTAAAACTGAGGAACTGAACCCCAAGGCTTTTGTCCTAGGTGTATATTGCTTCTTCGATTTTGCTGTTCATTTTTCAAGGTGATGTCATGGGTCAAAAGCTCAAAATTGCAGGCTGGGTTTCAATTGGTGTCGTTGCCGGTGCGCTGACCACCGTCCAGCTACAGGCGGTTGCGCGTGGCGGGCTGGCGCCGTTGCCGCTTGAAGAGCTGCAGCAACTGGCCAATGTGTTTGGCATGGTCAAGTCTGACTATGTCGAGCCGGTCGATGAGAAAAAGCTGATTTCAGATGCCATCACCGGCATGGTCGCAAGCTTGGATCCGCACTCGGCTTACTTTGACAAAAAATCGTTCAAGGAATTTCGTGAAGGCACGAGCGGACGATTCGTTGGTGTCGGCATTGAGATCAGCCAGGAAGACGGCTTGGTCAAAGTCGTGTCGCCGATTGAAGGCTCGCCCGCGGATCGCGCGGGCCTCAAACCCAACGACCTGATCACCCGGATTGACGATACCGCCGTGAAGGGTTTGTCGCTCAACGAAGCCGTAAAAAGAATGCGTGGCGAGCCCAAAAGCAAAGTGGTGTTGACGATTTTCCGCAAGGACGAAAGCCGCACCTTCCCGGTCACCATCATCCGTGAAGAAATTCGTACCCAATCGGTACGCGGCAAAGTCATTGAGCCCGGCTACGCCTGGATCCGCTTGAGCCAGTTCCAGGAGCGCACGGTTGAAGACTTTGTCACCCGGGTCGATACCATTTACAAGCAAGAGCCGAATTTAAAAGGCTTGGTGCTGGACTTGCGCAATGACCCAGGTGGTTTGCTTGACGCGGCAGTGGCTATTTCTGCAGCCTTCCTGCCTGAAAACGTGACCGTGGTGTCAACCAACGGCCAGCTTGCTGAAAGCAAGTTCACTTACAAGGCCGCGCCCGAGTTTTACCTGCGCCGTGCCGGCAATGACCCGCTCAAACGCCTGCCAGCAGCCCTGAAAACCGTGCCACTGGTGGTGCTGGTCAACGAAGGTTCGGCATCCGCCAGCGAGATCGTGGCCGGCGCACTGCAAGACCACAAGCGGGCGACCATCATGGGCAACCAGACCTTTGGCAAGGGTTCGGTGCAAACCGTGCGGCCACTCGGCCCTGACACGGGCATCAAGCTCACCACCGCCCGTTACTACACGCCCAGCGGCAAATCCATTCAAGCCAAAGGCATCATCCCTGATGTGATGATTGACGAAACGCTGGAAGGCAGCCCGTTTGCCGCCTTGCGCACCCGCGAGTCCGATCTTGAAAAACATCTGGGCAGCGGCCAGGGTGCAGAAGTCAAAGACGCGAACCGCGAGAAAGCACGCGAACTTGCCTTGAAACGGCTGGAAGAAGACGCCAAGAAAACACCTGAGCAGCGCCGACCACCCGAGTTAGGCAGCGACAAGGACTTTCCATTGTTACAAGCCATCAACCAGCTCAAAGGCCGGCCTGTGATCGTCAGCAAAACGGCTGTGGTTGAGAACAAAAACGAGAAAAAAGAGAATTGATTTTTCTTGGACGATTCACAGCTGCTGCGCTACTCGCGCCACATTCTTCTAGACGAACTGGGTATTGAGGGTCAGCAGCGGCTGTTGGCTTCACACGCGCTGATCATTGGCGCTGGCGGTTTGGGGTCTCCTGTGGCGCTGTACCTGGGCAGCGCAGGTGTAGGCCGCATCACCGTAGTGGACCACGACACGGTTGATGCGACCAACTTGCAGCGGCAAATTGCCCACACACTGGCCAGCGTTGGCAAACCCAAAGCCCAGTCGATTCAAACCGCGATTGCCAACATCAACCCCGATGTCCAAGTGACCGTCATCACCCAGCGGGCAGACGATGCCCTGCTGGCTGAGCTGGTGCAGCAAGCCGATGTGGTGCTCGACTGCACCGACAACTTTGCTACCCGCCACGCCATCAACCGGGCATGCGTCAAGCATCGCAAGCCACTGGTATCGGGCGCGGCCATTCGGTTTGATGGGCAAGTCACGGTGTATGACCCACGCAATGCAGAGGCGCCGTGCTATGCCTGCGTTTTCCCTGAAACGGACACGCTGGAAGAAGCGCAGTGCGCCACCATGGGCGTGTTCGCGCCACTGGTCGGCATCATTGGCAGCGTTCAGGCGGCTGAGGCACTCAAGCTGCTAACGGGTGTTGGCCAAGCACTCACCGGGCGCTTGCTGATGCTTGATGCACGAGGCATGACTTGGTCTGAAATAAAAATGCCGCGTAACCCAAGCTGCGCTGTTTGCGGCACTCACTGAGCTGGCGTTTTAACCGGCGCGGCTTGTGCCTTGGCTTTCGGATTGGCCGCTACGCCCAGTGCAGCCGAGCAGTCTGCATCCTGACCGGGCCCGGTCTCAATCGTTGCCAATAAAGCCAGCAAAGGGTTGATCACGCCCAGCGCAATGGCCAGTCCGGCGCGCCCTGCCAGTGCCACTTTGTCGGGCCCGGCTGTAGGCGCAGCAAAGGTGCCGCCAATTTTGAGCGGTGAGCGCAGGCTCAGAATGCTTTTGTCTTTGGGTTCGGGTTTCAAGGTGATATCAAGCGTTTCGTTGGCCAAATTGACCTGCCCGCTGCCATTGATCACGGTGTCACTGGTGTCCAACAAAATCACTTTGCTGGACATCAGGCCCTGCTTGACCTCGAACGCCGCCGCCGCACAGCGCAGTTGTACATTGCGGTCACCGCTGAAAATGAACTTGATGATCTCGCCGCCATCCAGCCCCATGTACTCCAGCAAAATATTGCTCAGCTCGCCTTTGCCCATCAGCACAGCCACGTCGCCAGATGCGGACCCGAGCATTTGCGCCATAGAGTTACCACGCCCTTTCAGGCCGACCTGCCCGCTGACTTTCCCGTAGCTGCTCTTGGTATTCTCAATCGTCGGGAACAGCTTGTTCAACTGAACAGCACGCAAGTCAAATTGGGTGTCAAAAGCAGCGGGCACCACATTGACATCAATCGTGATTTTCCCGGCCAGCGAGCCTCCTGCAACACCCAAGGCTAAGGGCTCAAGCCGCAGCACACCATTGTTTAACTTGACATGCACATTGCCTTTGTCCAGCGGCAATTCCTCAATATGGCGAATGTCCAAAGCGCTGTAAATCACGTCCGCATTCATCGCTTTGAGTCTGACGAAATCCAGTGTGGCAGTGGGCAACACCTTGCGCGATGCATTGGCTGGTACGGCCCTTTGAGCAGGGGCCGCGCTTGTCGTCACCGCATGGGTAGCGATGGCTGTTACAGACTTGACGGGCAAGCCGATGACGGGCCTCAAATCGTCAAAATCAAGGAGTTTTGAACGCACTTTGCCCGTCAGCAGTGGAGGCTTTTGCGTTGTATCAAAGCTCAGGTCACCTGCCAAATCGCTCTTGCCCAACACGCCTTGTATTTGCGTCGCGTCCCACACTTGGCCGCGCTTGCTGAGCTGGCCGCGAAGCTTGTAGGGCGGTGTTGACGGCAGCACCACGCCAGCCAGTCTGTACAGCTCTTCAAGGTTTCGACCCTGGATGTCAAACGTGGCTTTCAGCCCCGAGAATTCTTGCAGGTTTTCAACTGCGCCTTTGGCCTTGAGCGTGGTCTTGCCCGACTGCACGTTGACCTCTATCGGAAACGATTGCGTCAAGTCTCGGCTAAGCTGCAAAACACCGCCTGTGCGGCCATTGGCAACAAACGACTCGTTGTTCCACTTGCCCGCCACCTTGTAGCTCAGCGGCAACTGCACGGTTGCACTTTGGGACAACGATGATTCTGGGTCCAACGTAAATAGCGCCGTCATGTCAGCCCCCTGCTCGATGGCCCGGTACTTCAACGTGCCGCAGTCAACC
Organism: Polaromonas sp.; assembly: GCA_031414215.1. Lineage (GTDB taxonomy): Bacteria > Pseudomonadota > Gammaproteobacteria > Burkholderiales > Burkholderiaceae_C > Polaromonas. The sequence goes on from JANNVB010000002.1 coordinate 135,665, forward strand.
GTCAGCGCGCCAATCTTGGGGACGGCGTTGGCATCCGTCGTGTCACGCGACAAAGCCCAGGTACGCCTGCCATCCGGCTCTATTTGCAAACCGATCTGCGGCTCAAACAGGGCAATACGCGGCAAGTCAACTTTGCCAAGCAGCAACGGCAAAAGCTGGATGTCAAATTCCGCCGCCTTGGCTTTGACCAAATACGGCTCACTGGCCCATTCGGGGTTGGCAAACTCAAGGCCATCAGCCCTGACGGTGGTGGTTATGCCGAGTTTGACCGACAGCCGCTCGGTGACCTCAAAGCGCCGACCGAGTTCAGCTGACACATACCGGTTGATGGGCCCACGCAGCTTGTCCCACGGAAAGAAAAGCACCACCAAAACCAACATCAGCAGCAAACTGGCAAAGCCGATCAACAGCCGCCTGAGAAGGATTGAACTGAAAAATGAAGGGGTCATGCGTGTCTTGTTCAGATCTTTGAAAGTCGTCCACCAGAACGGTTCAACAACCATTTTGTGTGGACGACTGACATACCGCCGTGGTCAAGCACGATAGAAATCTGTGGGTACATACCTACACTGAAGCAACAGTAGGAAACATCCTACAAAGACACGCCAGCTTCAAGCGCAGAATACAACTGGCTCGGCCTAACAATAAAATCACCCACCTGGACTCTCGTTGTGCGACTGAAAACTTACCTCGTTGAAGACAACGCTACGATTCGCGAAAATCTGATTGCAACACTTGAGGAACTGGTCGATATTGACGTTGTTGGCACATCTGACAGTGAAAACGAAGCCAAAGCCTGGTTGCTGGCCAACCCTGACCAATGGGACTTGGCGATACTGGATTTGTTTTTAAAGCAAGGCAGCGGGCTGGGTGTCCTGGCTGCCTGCCGCGACAGAATGCCATCGCAAAAAATTGTAGTGCTCAGCAACTACGCAACAGCAGACATTCGCCAGCGCTGCGCGCATTTGGGTGCTGATGCGGTGTTTGACAAATCCAATGAGATTGATGCGCTGGTGGAGTTTTTCCTGCAGCAAAGCGGCGCATCCTTTGCATGACAAGCATGCCAGCCGCCTTCGTCACGGCTAGAAGCCTGAAGCAATCAGTCAATCAGTTTATTTTTGAGCGCGTAATAGGTCAGGTCGCTGTTGGAGGCCAAACTCATTTTTTCCATCACACGGGTGCGGTAAGTGCTAACGGTTTTGACGCTCAGCGACAAGGCCTTGGCAATGTCGCCCGCCGTTTCACCTTTAGCCAGTTTCAAAAAGACTTGAAACTCGCGCTCGGACAACTGCTCGTGCGAGGCCATGTCCTGCGGGCGGTTCAACTGCTGTGCCAGCAGCTCCGCCACGCTTGGCGTGATGTAGCGTTTACCCAAAGAAATCACGCGAATCGCATCGACGATTTCCGCCGGGTCGCACTCCTTGTTCAGGTAGCCGCTCGCGCCCTGGCGAATCAGGTTCACCGCGTAATGTTCCTCGGGGTAGCCGCTCAGAATCAAAATACCAACATCGGGGGCTTTGGCACGGATCATGGCCAGCGCGTCAATGCCGCTTTGGCCGGGCATCGACAAATCCATGACCAAAATATCCAGCTCAACATTGCGGACCAGGTCAATCGCTTCACGGCCACTGGCGGCCTCGCCCGCCACACGCAGGTCAACATGCTCAGAGAAAAACTGCTTGAGCCCGGAACGCACAATGGCGTGGTCATCTACGATGCCGATTTTGATCATGTTATTTTTCTCCGTAAATCTCAAGTGGTGGATATGAACAGGCAAACCTGCCATTCAAAACGATTTTGAAATTTGATTATTGACGACATAAACCGTAAAGCCTGTAGGAGAGCTTCCCGTGAATTTTTTTAGATTACCAAGAATGGCGATCGCCCTGCCACTCGCTGTGTTAGCTGTTGTCGGGCTGATTTTGATCAACGAGGCGAGTTTTCGAAGCTCTAGCGACGCCGTGGCGGACATGGAAGAAGCCCAGCTAACGCGTGGCGCACTCAACGGGCTGATTCAAACCATTCTCGATGCTGAAACCGGCCAGCGAGGCTACCTCCTCACCGGGGATGAGCGTTATCTTGAGCCCTACACAGGTGCGATCAACCAGGTCAATCAGCAGCTTGATGAACTGCGCAGAATATTTACGCCTTACAAAGATCAGTTGGCTGACTTTGGCATCATGTCGCGGCATATTTCGCGTAAGCTTGCAGAGCTGGATTTGTCCGTTCGCATGCGTCGTGAAGACAAGGAAGAAGCTTGGCGCTTTGTTCTGACAACCGACGTGGGCAAAGAGCAAATGCAGGCGATTCGCGAGCAAACCACCAAGTTGGCGGCTGCCAGTATCCGCAACATGGAGCAAGGTCAACTGCAGGTCAAGCAAACATTACTGCTGTCACGCATCGGCGTTTCCATATTGGCGATTGTGGGTTTGCTGGCTTTTTACATGTACTTGCTGCAAACCAAAGCGCTGCTCAATGCCGGAATTCGGGAACAAGAATCCCTCAAACGTGAACGTGACCAGCTCGACTTGCAGGTGCGTGAACGCACCGCCAACCTGGCCGAACTGGCCACCCACTTGCAAAATGTGCGTGAAGACGAACGTGGCCACTTGGCGCGTGAGTTGCACGATGAACTGGGCGCACTGCTGACAGCGGCCAAGCTTGATGTGGCACGGCTCAAGTCACGACTGAGCCCCACACAGCCCGAGGCGATTGAACGTTTGACCCACCTGACCACCACACTGAACAGCGGAATTGCCCTGAAACGCCGCATTGTTGAAGACCTGCGGCCTTCGTCGCTGTCGCATTTGGGCCTGGTGGCGTCGCTCGAAATACTCGCACGCGAGTTTGAGCAACGTGCCGACTTGTCGATAACGACAGATCTGGAAAACGTCGAGCTTGGTGGTTCAGCGCAGTTGACGGTTTACCGCCTGGTGCAAGAGTCATTGACCAACATTGGCAAGTACGCACAAGCCACGCAAATTGTCATCAGCTTGCACAGCATGGACGGCTACGTCACGGCCGAAGTACGTGACAACGGCAAAGGCTTTGATTCACATGCAGTCAGCCCAGGCAGCCACGGCTTGAGCGGCATGCGCCACCGTGTAGAAGCAGCAGGCGGGCGCCTGACGGTGACCACCAGCCCGCAAGCGGGCACCACAATTACCGCCACCTTGCCTAAAGACCGGTAACACGGCCTCAGTCCACTGGGGACGTTGGCACTGTCGGTTGCCTCCTACGCTGTCTAGCATGCGGCGCTGACAACGGCGTGCGGCCACAGCCGATGATGAAAAAACAGCGCCCAGAATAAGCTTGCAGCATGTGTTTGAAGTGGCCTTAGCGATAAGCCCTTGCTTCAAATCAATCCAACACCTGTTCGTGAAACAAGGAACTGTTCATGCTGCAATATTCCGTCATTTTTCTGGTCATCGCACTCGTCGCTGCCCTCTTCGGCTTTGGCGGTATCGCCGCTGGCGCAGTTGAAATTGCCAAAATTTTATTCTTCATTTTTGCCGTGATGGCGATCGTCACGTTTGTCTTCAGTCTCGTCAAAAAGACCTGATCACAACCCTGGCCACTTTATTTTTCAATCTGTATTTTTAACCCAAGGAACCATCATGATCACCCCTGCCACCATCCAACAAAATAGCCGCCAAGCTGCTGACGGCCTGCTGCATTCCGCCGACAAAGCGATTGACTCCACCCGCAACTTTGCCACCCACGCACTGGATGTGGCTGATGAAAAAATTCACAGCATGAGTAACGGTGTCAAGCCAGCGCTGGAGAAGTTTTCACGCAAGGCCGAAGACTACGCACACCAGGGCATGGACATGGCGGTACACGCCAAAGACAAGGCGCGTGAATCGTTGTCGCACTACAGCGCTGCTACCAGCCGCTACGTTGCTGACAAGCCTGTGCAATCGGTACTGATTGCCGCTGCTGTAGGCGCGGCTGTTGCCCTGCTGGTGTCATCTGCACGCAACCGCAACCGCTATTGATCGGCTGGCCAATATTCGCAAGACCTGCTGACACCCACTGAAACCCACTGACCGACACATGCTGCACCCGCTCTTTTCAACGCTGATACAGCGACCCGATTTGCTGGTGGAGCATGTCTCTGCTTACAGTGCGTTATTTCACCAAGAGGCCACGCAAGCGGGCTCTCTGCTGGTCAAGCGCTACCTGGCTTGGGCGATTGCCGCCATTTTTGGCTTGGTGTTTGTCTTGTTCGCAGGCATCGCGCTGATGATGGGCACGCTGCAAAACCAGTTTCATTGGGTCTTGCTGGCAGTGCCGGGGATTGCGCTGCTGTTGACGCTGGTGGCCGTAGCCAAGGCAAAGGCGCCTTTGTCTGACGCACGCTTTACTGAGCTGAAGGCGCAAATTGACAGCGACATTCAGGCCTTGCGAGCCGTGTCTTGAAACGCATGCCATGACACCCACATCTGACTCACCTCAAGCTCGGCTCGCGGCATCGCGCCAAGCGCTGGTTCGCCAGATGGTGCAGGGCGACAGCAGCTTTGACAACGACTCGCCGGACAGCTTGAATGGCTCAGCACATGCGGCTATGGCTGATGCGGACCGAAATTCGCATCGCAGCAGCACCTGGCATGTTTTCACGCAAGCCGTGATGGCTTGGTGGCAGCATCAGCCGGTCCAGGTAGCTTTTGACATTGGCAGACCTTTTTTAAACAGCTACGCGCGCGACAAGCCTTTGCAATTGATAGGTATTGCAGCGGGTGTAGGCGCAGCTGCGGTATTGATCAAGCCCTGGCGGCTGGTGTCTGTCACTGGATTGGCTATGGCAGCTCTCAGGTCAACCAGACTGTCCAGCACTTTACTGTCGCTGCTGCCACGCGCTGCGCCACAACAGTATTCCAGACAAACACAACAACCCACGAAAGACAAGTTATGAAAACACCAGCAGTCAATATGACAGAACAACTTGCCCTGAACGAAGTCGGCTTGAAAGCTGCTCGCAAAAGCCTCGACGACGGTGCTGTAACGCCCGCTTACGGCCCGCACCGCGAAGCCATCATCAAGCTGCTCAATGATTCACTGGCCACCGAGCTGGTGTGTGTGCTGCGTTATAAGCGCCACCACTTCATGGCGACCGGTTTGGCGTCGCCCAAAATTGCAGAAGAGTTCATGGTGCATGCCAATGAAGAGTCAGCCCATGCTGACCGAATAGCCAAACGAATCGTGCAACTGGGCGGCGAGCCTGACTTTTCACCCAACACGCTACTTGAGCGCAGCCATGCGGACTACGACGAATCGAATGACTTGAAAACCATGATCCGCGTGAACCTGATTGCTGAACGCGTCGCGGTTGAAACTTACCGCCAGATGATTGCGCTGATTGGTGACCATGACAGCACCACCCGCCGCATGCTGGAAGACATTTTGGCCGACGAAGAAGAACATGCCGACGAACTGGCTGACTGGCTGGAAGACTGAAACCTTATCAAATTTTTATTGAATTTTTACCCGCATACCTGCCAGTGTGGTGCCGCTGGCGGGCAGGCTTTTAAAACTTTGCACCATTGTCAATAAACCAACTCTAGAGGAACACACCATGAACTCAACTCGCACCCTTCGCACCACCGCACTCGTCTGTGCATTCGCCGCCCTGGCTGGCATGACTGTTTTGACCACGGGCTGCGCTGTTGTGCGTGGCCAGGAAACAGCCGGCGCCTATGTAGACGACGCCGCAATCACCACATCTGTGAAAGCCAGGATGGTTGAAGACAAAACCGTATCGGCGGCGGCCATCAATGTTGAAACGCTCAACGGCACGGTTCAGTTGTCGGGCTTTGCAAAGTCTGGCGCTGAAAAAGCCCAGGCTGAAACGATTGCACGTAACGTCAAGAACGTTCGCGCTGTGCGTAACGACATCGTTATTCGTCCTTGATCCGCGCCCTACCGGCCTAACTCGACATTAGGGCGGGCACAAAAAAACCTCCATCAGGAGGTTTTTTTATGGGTAATTAAATGCGATTCTTCAGCTTGCTTTAACTGTCAGTTTGTTGCTGACAGAAGCCACGCCTTTGATGCTTTTGGCCAGTGTCGTGGCCTTGTCGCGTGCCGCTGCTGAGGGTGCAGGGCCGTACAGCGTGACATTGCCGTCTTTGGTGTCAACATCGATTTTGATGGCACTCAGATCAGCATCTTTGGCGAACTCGGCCGAAATAGATGCTGTGATGGCCGCATCACTCGCTTTGCCAGCGATCGACTCAACGGTCTTGACACCTGATGCCTCCGCTTTTTGTGTGGCCTCTTTCATCGCATCGCCCGCTTTGGCCATAGAAGCTTCAGCTTTGGCTTTGGCCTCAGTGGCCGCTTGCTCTGTACTGGCGACGGCTGAATCCAGCTTCTGGCCTGCCGTTTGGCCGTCATCTTTTTTACCGCAGGCAGTCAGTGCCGCTAAAGCAACGATAGACAACACCAAAGTCGCTGACTTGAGGTTGTGCTGTAGGGCAAAGGATTGATTGCTTTTCATAAAAACTCCGAAAGAAAAATAACTGACTAAGTGGTGCAACTTAAAGCTTGTCGATGGCTTTGTTAACCTTGTCTTTGGCGCTTTCTTTGGCATCGCCGTAGCCTGCCTGTACTTTGCCTTTGACCTGTTCAGCCATGCCTTCAGCTTGCAAGCGGTCATTGCCGACCAGCTTGCCAGCGGCTTCTTTGACCTTACCGGTGGTTTGTTCGACACGGCCTTTGACTTGATCTTTGTTCATGATGTTTCCTTGAAGGGTAAAAATGGGTTGTGCGCTAGACGCGGCGTCTGTGCGGCAGGCTGAAACAACCTGCTCACCCAATTTATCGGTTTTCCTGGAAACACCGGGTCAGAAGTGGCTGGTTTTTATGTAGGACAAGCCGGCCTCATCGGCGACCTGGGCAACTGCCATGACGTTTGCGAAACAGCCGGGGCTCCTCCGCCGCAGCGTCGCTGAAAACACCACGCCGGGCCGACTGAGCCTGCCGCAGCTCATCAGCGTAAGGACCCTTTTTGTGGCGATAACTGTAAACCCAGGCATAGCCCTGAGCCACCATCCAGCGACCCATGTCCTGACCCTCTAGGCGCAGCGTGCCCACGGTACGCCCATAGTCGTCACGCGCGCGCGACGTGACGCTGACACTTTTGCCCAACACCTCGCGTTTGAGCGCATCACGCGCCTGCACGCCGCCGGGCTGGCAGATTTCAGGCGCATCAATGCCTTGAATGCGCACTTTCAAGGGCTGCGCACTGGCGCTGGTTTTCACCCACAACGTGTCGCCATCCACCACCCGCGTCACCACGCCCGACTGCGCCTGTAGCGTGGCTGCAGGCGCCTGAATAGCGAGTAAGGCGAGCAATGCAAACGCTATTAATCTAGGAGCTGCTTGCGCCCGTATCCATTGGCCTAGAGACCTAAAATAGTGGTAAAAACAGCGATTTTTGAACACTTTTATGATTTTTGAGGCCGAAAACAGCCTAAACAGGTATGGGAAGCAGCAGATCAAGCGGTAATGATCCAGCCTTCAAGCGGGTCGGTATGGGGCGGCAAGCCGTAAAGCGGGGCGCCGCGCTCTTGCGCCCAAGCCGCTTGCATCAGGCACAGCACCGCGTCCAGGCTGTCGCCTTTGGCATCACCCACCAGCAGGTCGCGCTGGGCGTGGGTCAGCTTGAGCCGTAACTTCAGGCGTGTCTGGCCCAGCTCTAACGCGGTAATCAAATCTTTTCTGGCAATCAGTCGCTCGGGTGTTTGCTTGGCTTTGTCGTCGCTTTTGTAGCTGCGGCTGCCCAGCACCTCTCGCGCCAGCAGGCCTGGATAGCCTTCCAGCGCCACACGGGTTTTGTCGCCATCATGCAAACCGGGCAGATGCACGCCCGCATTGAGCAAAAGCGGTACGCCCGCATGCAGCATGAAGGCCACCGGCGGGTTGACCCATTTCATCGATGGGCTGGAACCCGCAGGTTTGTCAGCTGCGCGGTGCGCAAACTTGCCGCCCGCAGGTCGTGCGTTACAAAAAGCCGCAAAGGTCGCGCGAATCTCGTCCCGGCTTAAAGCTGTGTAGTGTTTGATCAGCTCAGGCCAGGTCAAGGGCCACTGCAAATGCTCGACCAGCTCGCGCGGCAAGCCAAACGGCAGGTCAAAAACACCGAGCCAGCTTTGCGGCCGCATCAGCCATTCTTCAAATGCGTCAAGTGAGACGATTTGCTCTAATTTTGAGAGCTGTACCCGCCCGCTTTGATGCAGCCCGAAAGCCACAACAATCGGTTTGCGCTTGGAGGGACTGGAAGAAAAATCGCAACCGACGATCTGCATCAGCCGCAACTCAAGGCTTGGCAGGCGGCACCATGGGCCAGCCACGTTGCGCCCATTCGCTCATGCCGCCTTGCACAAAGCGAACATGCGAATAATTTTGCTCACCCAGTTGTTTACGCAGCGCACGCAGTGTGGCACTGGACCGATTTTGCGTGCGGCAAATCAGCAACACAGGCACTTTGGAGTCAATTGGAATTTCGCGCACCCGCTGGCTGAGCTGGCTCATGGGCAGCAACTTGGCACCTGCGGCAACGCCTGTGGCGTGTTCATCGGGCTCTCGAATATCAATCAAAATAGCGGCACCTGCCTGATGCAGGCGACGCGCCTCGCTCACACTGATCTGCTCTTCAACTGCCGACTGCGCCAATGCAACGCCAAATACAAAAGGGCTGCACCAAGCAGCCCCAAAAGCAAATAGCTTGCGCCTGCGCAGCATCAAGAGCGGCCAATGATGGACGCGGTGGCCATCAGCTCTTCCAGCAGCGCCAGTGACACCTGACCCGACACCGCATACGGATTGAATTCGGGCTTTTCAGAATACTTCAGCAAGATCGATGTGTTGAGCTTGGCCACGTTGACCTGGCCCATGGTCCAGCCGCCAAAGCGACGCTCCAAAATTTCTTCGTAGTGCAGCAGCACCACGTCTTTGTGACGCAGATCTTTTTGAATGTGGCCATACAACTCGCTGACTTGCATGCGGCCGCCCTCTAACGCCTGCAAAAAAATACCGCCGCCGTAGCACAAAATGCCAGTGATGCCGCTCGCCGGGTTGTGGGCACGAGACTGCGCGAGGATGGAATCCGTGGCCGTTGTGGACTCGGTATCAGCAAGACGACTGGCGTATAAAAGGCGTACCAACATGGTGGAATACTCTGGTTGCTGACAATGAAAAACTAATTGCTGGACGTTTTGGGAATCAGCGACAAAAACTCGCGGCGCAGGTTCGGGTCTTTCAAAAACACGCCGCGCATGACCGAATTGATCATCTTGCTGTCCATGTCTTTCACGCCGCGCCAGCCCATGCAAAAGTGCGTGGCCTCCATCACGATGGCCAAGCCGTCGGGCGAGGTTTTCTCCATGATCAGGTCAGCCAGTTGCACCACCGCTTCTTCCTGAATTTGGGGACGGCCCATGATCCATTCTGCCAAGCGGGCATATTTAGAAAGCCCGATCACGTTGGTGTGCTCATTCGGCAGCACGCCAATCCAGACTTTGCCGATTACGGGGCAAAAGTGGTGCGAACAGGCGCTGCGTACGGTGATCGGCCCGACGATCATCAGCTCGTTCAAATGCTCGGCGTTCGGAAATTCGGTCACCATAGGCGCTGGCAGGTAGCGACCCTTGAAGACTTCGTTCAAATACATTTTGGCCACACGCCGCGCGGTGTTGTTGGTGTTGTGGTCACGCTCGGTGTCGATCACCATGCTGTCCAGCACGCCCTGCATTTTGACTTCAACTTCATCGAGCAGCTTTTCCAGCTCACCAGGCTCAATGAACTGCGCAATGTTGTCATTGGCATTGAAGCGCTTTTTGGCCGCTGCCAGACGCTCGCGGATTTTGACGGAGACAGGCACGCCTTCGTCCGTGGTGTCTTGTAATGAAGTATTTGATTTCATAAGCATGCCTTGATGTTACCAAACCGCAAAAAACCCTGTTTTACCCCATTTTTACCAAGGTTTTAGGTCTCTAGACCAATAAATATGGGCGCAAGCAGCTACGTTTTTAATAGCGTTTTCAAATCATCCAGCGTATTCGCTTCGTACAGTAGCTTGTCACTACGGATACGCAGCATACGCGGAAAGCGCACCGCGATGCCGCTTTTGTGGCGCGGACTCAGGTTGATGCCTTCAAAACCCAGCTCAAACACCAGCGTCGGCTTGACGCTGCGCACCGGGCCAAACTTTTCTAACGTGGTTTTGCGGATGACGCTGTCGATCAGTTTGAACTCTTCGTCTGTGAGGCCGGAATAGGCTTTTGCAAACGCCACGAGTTGCAGCGCACCTTCTTTGGCTGGTTCGCGTTGTTCAATGGCCGTAACAACTGCATCGGCCTCGTCCTTGTTCGTTGGTGGACGATTCCACACCGCAAAGGTGTAGTCGGTGTACAGCGACGCTCTGCGGCCATGACCTGCTTGGGCGTAGATGAGTACGCAGTCGATGGTCATGGGTTCGATTTTCCACTTCCACCAGGCAAAAATGGGGCCAGGAACGGAAACGAGAAAATTGGGGTCGGATCCCAATAGCGACGAAGGAGTATTTGGGCTCTGACCCCGATTTTCTGGTTTCGGTATTCGTTCCTGACCCCTTTTTTGCCTGCCAGTGCCATAGGCACTGGACAGAGCTTTGAGCATAAAACCCTCAACCCCACGCGCCCGAGACTCGGTCCGCAGTGCAGCAAAGTCAGCCCATGACGTCAGGCGCTCAATCGGAGACAGTTTGAAGTTTGACCCAATAAGTACTTGCTCAAGCTGGGTGCGACGCACATGCTGTGCTTGCACCCGAATGTCTTGACCATTTGCTTCAAGCAGGTCATAAACCATGAAGGTGACGGGCGCATCTGCAAGTATTTTCTTGCCTAATGTCTTGCGGCCAATCCGCTGCTGAAGCAAAGCAAAAGCCGCTGGTGCGTTGTCAGCCCAGACCAAAATCTCGCCGTCCAGCACCGTGCCATCAGGCAAGGCAGATGCCAGCGCCACAATTTCAGGAAAGCGCTCAGTGACCAGCTCTTCACCCCGCGACCAGATCCACACCTGCCCTGCGCGCTTGACGATTTGCCCGCGAATGCCGTCATACTTCCATTCAACTTGCCAGTCGTTAACTGAACCGAGTTTGGCGTCAAACTTTTCAAGCGACACATCCAGCTGATGCGCCAGGAAGAACGGATACGGTTGCCCCACATCCATGACATCAGCTATTGCGTTTTCAGATTGAGCAATCAGCGCTTCAAACTTGATAGCAGTCGGCATGACTTTGGCATCGACATAGCCCATCATGCGCTGGGCAATGCGTTTGGCGTCAATGCCTGAATGTGCGGCCAAGGCGCGCTGCACCAAGAGTTTGCTGACGCCCACGCGAAAGCCGCCGCCCACCAGCTTGATGAGCAAAAACCGCCCACGTGAATCAAGCTCACGCCAGTAACCCTTGATGCGCTGGGCAATCTCTTCCTCACTCAAGCCCCGCAAGGGCAGTAGCCGCTCTTCCATCCACCCCGCCAAGTCCAGATCGCTGGCTTCAAAGTCCAATGGGAGCACGTATGCGATGGTTTCAGCCAGGTCACCCACCGCCTGATAACACTCGTCAAACAGCCAGTCCTCAATGCCCGCAGCCTCACACGCCAGCGCACGCAGCATGGCGGTTTTAACCACTTGTCTAGGTTTGCCACCCGACAAAAAATACACTGCCCAAGCTGCGTCAACAGGCGGCGCGGCGTTGAAGTACGCCTGCAACGCATCGACTTTGGCATTGATCGACGTGGTGCTGTCCAGCTCGGTGAACAGATTGGCAAAGTGCTTCACACGCCCACCTTTTCTTCAACCGCATCGTCGCCGTATTCGGTTTGAAAAGACTCGGCCTGCAGGCCTTGCTCAGTCAAATACCGCACCATGACAGGAATGCTGCCGTGGGTGACGATGACGCGATTTGCCCCCGTCGCGCCAATCGCCCCCATCAGCCCCGGCCAGTCAGCATGGTCACTCAGCACAAAACCTTTGTCGTAACCGCCCCTGCGCCGCGCGCCGCGCAGTTGCATCCAGCCGCTGGCAAAGGCATCGCTGAAGTCGCCAAATCTTTTTGCCCATGGCCCTGCTGCGGCACTCGGCGGGCACAGCACCAGAGCGCGTTTGAAGTCTGCCGGGTCTGTCACCTCACTGACCAATCTCGTCTCTGGCAAATTCACACCCGCATCGCGGTAAGCCGTGTTGAGAGTTTGAATCGCGCTGTGTACAACGATGGGCGCAATCGAAGCATCGACGCCACTCAAAATACGCTGCGCCTTGCCAAAGCTGTAGCACATCAACATGCTGGCTCTGCCGACCGCCGCGTTGGCGGCCCACCAGGCATTGATCTCGGCAAACACGTCTGCATCAGGCCGCCAGCGGTAGATGGGCAAGCCAAAAGTCGACTCGGTGATGAACACATCGCAGCTCACCGCCTCAAACGGTGCGCAGGTGGCATCAGGCGCAACTTTGTAGTCACCACTGGCCACCCAGATTTGGCCACCGTGTTGCAAGCGCACTTGTGCAGAGCCGAGCACATGGCCTGCAGGGTGCAACGACACCATCACGCCGTTGTGCGTGACGACTTCACCGTATTGCACCGCTTGCATCGCAATGCCTTGACCCAAACGCGAACGCAGCACGCCCTCGGCTGGCGCAGCGGCCAGGTAATGCCCGTGGCCTGTACGCGCGTGATCTGCGTGGGCGTGGGTGATGACCGCACGTTCAACAGCGCGCCACGGGTCAATGTAAAAGTCACCCGGCGGGCAGTACAGGCCTTCGGGCCGTTGCACTATCAAGTCTTGCATCGGTCGGATCAGAAAAAGTGTTCAGTACTGTTTGCCAGTCACCCACAGCAACGCACGCATCACGCTATAGGCAAACCAGTCCAGTACGCGTTGCATCAAAGGCCGACGGCTGTGAATGGCGTGCTCAATACGGCCACTTTGGGTAGCCAGCGCGTTGTGCAGGCATTCCCGCAACTCGTTTGCAAACACCGTGCCCTCAATCACCACGTTGGCCTCGCGTGCCAGCAGCAAGCTCAACGGGTCCAGGTTAGACGACCCCACCGTGGCCCAATGCCCGTCAATCACCGCCACCTTGGCATGCAAAAAACTCTGTGAGTAGGCGTGAATTTCAACACCGGCTTTGAGCAAGGCGTCGTACACCGGGCGAGACGCGTGATATTGCATAAAGTACTCGTACTTGCCTTGCAGTAGCACAGTAACTTTGACACCGCGTCTGGCCGCACCAATCAACGCCCGTCGCAGCTTGCCCCCCGGTAAAAAATAAGCATTGGCAATCACGATCTCAATCCGCGCATGGCCAATCGCCTTGAGGTAACTTTTTTCAATGCTGCTGCGATTACGCAGGTTGTCGCGGAGCACCAGCGCAGCGTGGGCAAGAGGTGCGGCCCCACCTGCAACGCGAGGGGCAGCAGGCTCAAGGGCCGCAGTCGTACGCCCTCCGTAACCCGCTGCTTTAAACTCCTCCCACGCAGCGCTCAAATGGCGTTGACGTGCGCTGTAACCCGCCTGAACGCGCCACCAAAGCAGCGTGACCGCTTCAGCCGCATCAATGGCCAGCGGGCCAGTGCTAGAGATGGCAAAGTCAAACCGGGGCTCTGTCAACGTGCCATGGTTAGGGTCATGAAAATCATCCAGCACATTGATGCCGCCGCAAAACATGATGTGTTGGTCAATCACGCACAATTTGCGATGCAGCCGACGCCAAGACAATGGCTTGAATAAAGACCAGTTGGATGCCAAGGGCGAATAAACGCACCACTGAACATCTGCACTGCGCATTTTTTCTTGCCACTCGGGCGGCAGCGCGTGAGAGCCAATGCCATCGACCAGCACCTGCACAGTAACACCCCGTTGGGCGGCTCGGATCAGCGCATTGGCAACATCCGCCCCAGCACCAAACACATCGAACAGATAGGTTTCCATCTGCACCCAGGCAGCTGCGCCGTCAATCGCTTCAATCAACGCCGGAAAGTAGGCGCGGCCACCTTGAAAGAGGCGCAGATTTTCAGCGATATGTCTGGATTTTTTATCTGGCTGGCGGCTTAACTTCATAGAAGAAGGTTACGTCAAAAACCGGGGCAACATCAATATCGCCTCTGCATTGGAGGGCGAATAACAGGCATCTGCAGCAGCACGATATGGCAGCCATTGAAACGCCGTGTGCTCGGCGGGGCTCAGGGTGACGCGCGTACCAGAGGGCACACACAGGCTGAACACATGTTCGGTGTTGCGTGTGACACCGGGGGCATAACGATGCCGCCAGGCCGGATAAATGTCGTAAATATTTGAGACAGACCAGTCGACAAAGCTGATTGCCTGAGCCTGAATGCCGGTTTCTTCATGCACTTCACGCACCGCGGTACTAAACAGCGACTCATTCAAAAAATCTTTGGAGCCCGTCACGCTTTGCCAGAAGCCGGGGTTGTCGGTGCGTTCAATCAGTAAAACTTCGCGCTCAGGCGTGTGAATGACGACCAGAACGGATTCGGGTATTTTGAAGTTTGCCATGACTCCTTGCGACCTGCCGTTGCCAGCCTTGAAAGTCGAAACTAAGCCGCTGCAGGCACCCGCAAGCGAATATGCAACTCTTTGAGCTGCTTTTCGTCCACCGGGCTGGGCGCATGCGTCAGCAGGCACTGGGCACGTTGGGTTTTGGGGAAGGCAATCACGTCGCGGATGGACTCAGCGCCTGTCATCATGGTCACGATACGGTCCAGGCCAAAGGCCAGGCCGCCGTGTGGTGGTGCGCCGTATTGCAGCGCGTCGAGCAAGAAGCCGAACTTTTCTTGTGCTTCTTCAGGGCCAATTTTGAGGGCGTCGAACACCTTGCTCTGCACATCAGCCTGGTGGATACGCACCGAGCCACCGCCCAGTTCCCAGCCGTTGAGCACCATGTCGTAGGCCTTGGCAATGCAGCGTCCGGGGTCGGTGTCCATCCAGTCTTCATGACCGTCTTTGGGCGCGGTGAAGGGGTGATGCACGGCGCTCCAGCGGTTGTTGGCTTCGTCGTGTTCAAACATCGGAAAGTCGACCACCCAAAGCGGCTTCCAGCCCGCTTTGAACAAGCCCAACTTTTTACCCAAGGCGCTCAAACCCACCTTCAAGCGCAGCGCGCCGATGCTGTCATTAACGATTTTGGCTTTATCGGCACCGAAGAACAACAGGTCACCATTGGCAGCACCTGTGCGCTTCAAAATTTCGGCAATCGCGGCGTCGTGGATGTTTTTGACAATCGGACTTTGCAATCCTTCTTTGCCTTTGGCAATGTCGTTGACCTTGATCCACGCCAAACCCTTGGCACCGTAAATTTTGACAAACTCGGTGTAAGCATCAATCTCGCTGCGGGGCATTTCAGCACCGCCAGCCACACGCAATGCAACGACACGGCCACCGGGCGTGGTGGCGGGCACACTGAAGACTTTGAAGTCAACATCAGCCATCACGTCGGTGAGTTCGGTGAACTCCATGCTGACGCGCAGATCCGGCTTGTCTGAGCCAAAGCGATGCATCGCATCGGCATAGGTCATCACCGGGAACTCGCCCAAGTCGGTATTGAGCACCGTTTTGAAAATGTTGCTGATCATGCCCTGGAACATGTCACGAATGTCTTGCTCGCCCATGAAGGACGTTTCAATATCGATCTGCGTGAATTCAGGCTGGCGGTCGGCGCGCAGGTCTTCATCGCGAAAGCATTTGGTGATCTGGTAGTAGCGGTCAAAACCGGCCACCATCAGCAACTGCTTGAACAATTGCGGGCTTTGCGGCAGCGCGAAAAACATGCCTTCATTGACGCGGCTGGGGACCAAGTAATCACGCGCGCCTTCTGGCGTGCTTTTGGTCAACATCGGCGTTTCAATGTCAATGAAACCATTGGCATCCAAAAACTTGCGGGTTTCCATCGCCACGCGGTAGCGCAGCATCAGGTTGTTTTGCATGTAGGGGCGGCGCAGGTCGAGCACACGGTGCGTGAGGCGGGTGGTCTCAGACAAGTTGTCATCATCAAGCTGAAACGGCGGCGTCACGCTGGGGTTGAGTACCGTCATCTCGTGGCACAGCACTTCAATCTTGCCGCTTTTCAAATTGTCATTGGCGGTGCCTTCAGGTCGGGCCCTGACGATACCTTTGACCTGAATGCAAAACTCATTGCGCACACCTTCAGCCGTGGTGAACATGTCGGCACGGTCTGGGTCGCAAACCACCTGCACATAACCTTCACGGTCGCGCAGATCGACAAAAATCACGCCACCGTGGTCACGCCTGCGGTTCACCCAACCGCAAAGAGAAACAGTTTGGCCCATCAGGGCTTCGGTCACCAGACCGCAATAGTTAGAGCGCATTTGTGAAGACATGGATAGAGTTATTTTGAATTGTTATTTTGGTTTGTAGGTAGCAGCGCTGCCGGGTACGACAACGCCCATGGAGATGACGTAGGTCAAGGCTTGATCCACACTCATGTCGAGCTCAATGCAATCCTCGCGCTTGAGCATGACAAAGTAGCCGCCCGTCGGGTTAGGCGTGGTTGGCACGTACACGCTCAGGTAGTCGCCCGGCAAATGGTTGATCACATCGCCGCCAGGTGTACCGGTCTGAAAGCCAATCGTCCAGACACCTTCACGTGGCCACTGCACCAAGAGTGCCTTGCGAAAGGCATTGCCGTTTTCAGAAAACAGCGTGTCAGAAACCTGCTTGACACTGGAATAAATCGAACGCACGATGGGAATGCGGTTGAGCAGCAAGTCCCACCAGCTAACGAGTTTTTTACCGAGAAAATTACTGGCAATAGCGCCAATAATGAGCACGATTGCCAAGGCCAAAAGAACACCAAAACCAGGGATGTGAAAGCCAATTAGCGTATCAGGCTGCCAGTTACCGGGCAGGATTTGCAGCGTTTGATCGAGCGTAGCAACAAACCAGTTGAGAAGCCAAACCGTGATGGCCAAAGGCACCAGTACCAGCAGCCCGGCCAAAAGCCATTTACGAACGGCGGCCATCATGGTGCGGCCTTGGCTGCAGGTGCTGGGCTTGCGGCAGGTGCCGGAGCTGGTGCAGGTGCTGAGGTTTCTGCCTTGGCGGGTGCTGCGGCGGCATCTGATCCGCTGCTGGCAGGCGTATCCGCTTTTTCAGAACTGCCAGATTGTTTAGATTTTTCGCCGTCTTTGGCCTTGTCACCACTGCCTTTGCCATCACGAAAGTCTGTGACGTACCAGCCCGAGCCTTTGAGCTGAAAGCCCGCTGCTGTTAGCTGCTTTTTAAAGGCTGGCGCACCACACGCTGGGCAGTCGACCAGTGGGGCATCGGACATTTTTTGCAGAACATCTTTGGCATGCCCGCAGGACTCGCATTTATAGGCGTAAATTGGCATGATCTTGGGAGAATTTTCAGGTGGATGCGCGCGGATATCTCCGGGCCGCAAAGCCTTCAATTATAAACGGTCAGTTAAAAAAGCCTGACCCTCAGCAGCACCTGCATGGCAACCAGCCCCAGCAAAAACCCAACCCCACCATAAATAATGCCTTGCAGCAGTTTGTTGGTGCGTTTTTGTTCGGCCAACAGCTCCAGCAGCTCACGCCGATTGGAGTTGGGCGGCTCCTTGAGGTATTGCGACAAAAGGCGCGGTAGCGCTGGTAGCAACTTGGCATAAGACGGGGCTTCAGCCTTGAACTGGGCCAGCAGCTTTTCAGGCCCGACCTGCTCAATCATCCATCTTTCTAAAAAGGGCTTGGCCGTGCTCCACAAGTCCAGGTCAGGGTCCAGCTCACGACCCAAGCCTTCAATATTGAGCAGGGTTTTTTGCAGCAATACCAGTTGCGGCTGAATCTCGACATGAAAGCGGCGCGAGGTTTGAAACAAGCGCATCAGCACCAGGCCGAGCGAGATTTCTTTAAGGGGTCTGTCAAAGTAGGGTTCGCAACAAGCGCGAATGGCGGACTCCAGCTCGTCGACCCGGGTGCTGGCGGGCACCCAGCCTGATTCAATGTGCAGCTCGGCAACACGCTTGTAGTCACGCCTGAAGAACGCGCTGAAGTTTTGCGCCAAATACTCTTTGTCGGTTTCAGTCAGCGTGCCAACAATGCCAAAGTCCAGCGAAATGAAGCGCCCAAAAGTGGCGGGCTCCAAGCTGACCTGAATGTTGCCGGGGTGCATGTCGCCATGAAAAAATCCATCCCGAAACACCTGGGTGAAAAATATCGTCACGCCGTCGCGTGCGAGTTTTTTCATGTCCACACCGGCATCTCGAACCCGCTGGGTTTGGCTGATCGGAACTCCCTTCATACGCTCCATCACCATCACGTCGGGCATGCAGTAGTCCCAGATCATTTCGGGAATCATGACCAGGTCCAGCCCGGCCATGTTGCGGCGCAGTTGTGCGGCACTGGCAGCTTCGCGCAGCAAGTCCAGCTCGTCGTGCAGGTATTTATCAAACTCGGCAACCACTTCGCGCGGTTTGAGCCGCTTGCCATCGGCCGACGCACCTTCGACCCATCCGGCCATCATGTGCATCAAGGCCAAATCTTTTTCAATCGCCGGTTTCATGTTGGGACGAAGCACCTTGACAGCGACTTCCCGACCATTCGGCAACACTGCAAAATGCACCTGAGCAATCGATGCACTGGCTATGGGTGTGTGGTCAAAGCTGGCGAAAATTTTGTCGAGTGGGCGACCAAATGATTTTTCGATCATGGCGATCGCCAAAGCAGAATCAAACGGCGGCACACGGTCTTGCAGGCGTGCCAGCTCGTCAGCAATATCGGGCGGTAGCAAATCACGACGGGTCGACAGAACTTGCCCAAACTTGACAAAGATAGGGCCTAGACTTTCCAGCGCTTCCCGCAGGCGCTCGCCACGTGGCGCACGCAAATTGCGCCCTACCGAAACAACACGGCGGATAAGTTTGATCCACGGCTTTTGAAAGCCAGACAGTACCAACTCGTCCAAGCCAAAGCGAAGCACCGTCCAGACGATGAAGATGCCCCTGAAAATACGGCTCATGTAGCGGCCTTTGCGGCCATGTCACCGGCAGGCATAAAGGGGCTTCCTGGCGCCGTTGCCAAGAACGATTTCACAGCCTGTCCTAGTCGCTTGGCTGCGTCAGCCATGGCGTGGGCAGGTATGTCGCCGACCACGCGCGACAAGTCCTCCTCGAAGTCCCAGCGTAAATTCTCTGCCAGCCAGCCAAGCTCAGCGGCAAGTTGTACATCACCCTCAATTTTCACAGGCGGTGGTTTGCCAGCCATCGCGGATTGCAGCAACACCATCGGCGAATCAACGGCCACTGCAATCAACAAATCAGGCTTGGCGGCTGAGCTGGCTTTATCCAGCAGCCCTGCCCGAGTGATCAACAAATCCAGTGCAAACAAACCCCAACGGATGTGCAGCACACTGCCTTTTTTACGCGCCAGTCGGTCTTGAGCCTCTTTTTCCTGCATCAGGACGTGATTGAGAAAAAGTACCAAGCGCTGCTGGGTTTCATCCACCACCCATAGGGGCGGCTGAAAACGGGTGGCGATGGATTCCAGAAAAGAAAAAGGGGACGTGTTATTCATACGTCCCCGATTTTGACGGATTATTTAACCCCGAGGGGCTAAGGCGTCATTTATTGGAGTGCCTGAACACCAGCAACCAGCCAACCGCCCGCACCATCACGCGGCTTGGTCATGTTCCACACTTCGCGGAATGGGCTGGCGCCGCTGGACAAGTCCTCGCGGATCATGCCGGAAAACTCCACACTGGCCATGTACACATCGGCCATTTCTTCAATGCCGAGCAGCTTGGCGTCCAGCATTTGCACGTCCGTCTTGTTGGTGCCAGCACCCGTGTGTGACTCACGCTCTGCCAGTTGGGTTTTGATCTCGCCCAGCATCTCGTCGGTCATCATCGCGCGCAGGTTATTGATGTCTGACTTGTCCCAAGCGTCTTGCAGCGTCAAAAAGTTGGCTTTGCAAGCTCTCAGGAAACCTTCAGCGTCAAAACCGGCGGGTACGCCCCATGACTGCGATCCAGCCAGGCCAGAACCAATCATCGAGCCTGAGCCCTGCGGTGTTGACTCAAACGCCATACTGTTGCGCTCCCAAGGGCGGGCTGACGCATCGTTGCCGACGTTTTCTGGGCTGTAGCTTTTAGGCGTTGCGGCATTACCAGCACCCTGAAACGCAAAAGGCGATTTGGCAGGAGCAGCGCTGCCGCCTTTGAACTTGCGGTACAAAAATCCTCCAGCCACCATCACCACCAAGGCAAGCAGGCCAAACATCAATATCTGGCCAAAGGCTTCGCCCATGCCCAGTGACGACGCCAACCATGCCAAACCCAAACCAGCAGCCAAGCCACCGAGCATCGCACCCCAGGGCTTTTTAGGCGCAGCGGCAGCAGCACCTGCAGCGGGGGCTGCTGGCGTAGCGGGTGCAGCATCGCGCTTCGTCACATTGGACGATTGCTGACCCACAGATTTACCGCCGCCCATGCGCTTGGCGGCCTCGGCTGTTGTGCCAGCCAGCGTCATGGTGACGGCCAGCGCACAAGAAACTATGAAAGACAAGATTTTCATGACATCTCCTTTACAAATTTAAAACAATTCAATCAAAAACAAATTCAACACTTGATTGCAACATGCAACGCCACCACACCGCCGGACATGTTGTGATAGTCCACATGGCCAAAACGGCTTTTGAGCATCACGGCTTTGAGCGTGTCCTGGTCAGGATGCATGCGAATCGACTCTGCCAAATACTGGTAGCTTGAATCATCGTTGGCTACCAGCTTGCCCAATTTGGGTAAAACCTTGAACGAGTACCAATCGTAAATCTTTGCAAGCGGCTTGGCCACCTTGGAAAACTCTAATACGAGCAGCTTGCCGCCGGGTTTAAGCACGCGGTTCATCTCCAGCAGCGCCGCATCTTTGTGCGTCATGTTGCGCAGCCCGAAAGCCACCGTCACCAGGTCGAAATACCCATCTGCAAACGGCAAATGCTCTGCATCACAGGCCAGCGTTGGCAAGTTGACACCCGCGTCCAGCAGACGGTTGCGGCCTTCGCGGAGCATGGCCTCATTGATATCGGTGTGTACCACCTGGCCAGTCGGTCCTACTTTGGGGGCAAACGCGAGTGCCAAGTCACCTGTACCGCCAGCAATATCCAGCACACGCTGACCCGGTTTGACGTTGGCCACCAGCACGGTGTAAGCCTTCCACGCGCGGTGCATACCCACCGACATCAAATCGTTCATCAGGTCGTATTTGGGCGCAACGGAATCAAACACGCCGCGCACGGCTTTGGCCTTGTCTTTTTCCTCGACGGATTGAAAACCGAAATGGGTTGCTGTCATAAGTATGAATGCTAGAGGGCACGAGCCCAGTGAGTGGCGACAACCCTAAGGCGAATCAGGACATTGCCTCGTTTTGTGATGCAAAAACAACGAGCCGTGTGCAAACCCGTCAATGGCTGCTGCAACTGTGACCACCGGGAACGATCATGGGCGCATCGCGCGACATGCCAGCGGCTTCCAACCTGCGGTTGTAGTCGCTCCACAATTGGTCTTGGTGAGAACCCAGGTGGTAGAGGTAGTCCCAAGAAAAAATGCCGCTTTCGTGGCCGTCAGAGAATACCGGTTTGACGGCGTAATTGCCAATCGACTCCAGCTCGACCACGCCAACTTCGCGTTTGCCAGTTTGCAGCACTTCCTGCCCAGGGCCGTGGCCCTGGACCTCTGCTGAAGGCGAATAAACGCGCATCAGCTCAAACGGAATGTTGAACTCAGCGCCGTCTGAAAAAGCGACTTCAAGAATGCGCGACTTGCTGTGAACAGTCAGTGCCGTGGGCGTCGGTGAGTCGGTTTGTAAGCCTGCCATGGTGTGTTGTCTTTCTAAAAATTCAGGCCGAAAGTTTTGCCGCCAACAGGGAGTTGATCTGCTCGCATTGCAAGGCCAATTGCCTCAGTTTGTCAGCATCTGGCGTGCGCTGCGGCGCAGCCCAGACCGAGCCCGGAAAGTGGCTGTCCCAGTCAAACCGGGCAATCACATGCCAGTGCAAATGCGGCACGGCGTTGCCCAGCGAGGCCAGGTTGATTTTGCTGGGTTTGAGGTGCTCGCGCAAAACCTGCTCAACCTTGACCACAGCGCTCATGCAGGCATTGCGTTCGTCGAGAGGCAAATCCGAAAACTCAGCCACGTGCGCGTTCCACACCACGCGGTAGAACGCCGGAAAACCCGCTTCAATCGCCTGAATGACGCGGAACTGCTCGTTTTTAAACACCAGCAAACCGCCATCGGTTTCGCACAGCGGGCAACCATCTACTTTCAAACCAAAACTCTTTCAATGCCGCCGTGGTTGGCCGAATCGACATAGGTTTGCAACCAGTCTTTGCCCAATATCTGATTGGCCATTTCAACAACAATGTAGTCGGCCTCCAGCAGGCCGTTTTTCATGTCGTCCTGGTAACGCGACAGACCTTGCAGGCAGCTCGGGCAACTGGTCAAAATCTTGACGTTGGCTTTTTCAGCGACCGCACCCGAGGCTCGAAGTTGCGCTTCACCCTTTTGCAGTTCTTCTTCTTTTCTGAACCGCACCTGGGTCGAAATATCAGGCCGGGTCACGCCCAGCGTGCCGGATTCGCCGCAGCAGCGCTCGTTTTTCAGCACGTTGTCGCCCAGCAGCGCCTTGACGGTTTTCATCGGCTCTTGCAGCTTCATCGGGCTATGGCAGGGGTCGTGGAACAAGTAGCCCCTTCCTCCAAATTCAGCGTCACCATTTTCAGGCCGCAGCGTAATGCCCTTTTCAAGCAAGTACTCATGAATATCAATGATGCGGCTGCCGGGGAAAATCTTGTCGAA
>JANNVB010000003.1:0-73755 GCA_031414215.1 Polaromonas sp.
AGGGGGTGGCTGAAAGTCTTGCCCGGCTTTGTAGTTGGCGCCCAGCCGGTCGTAAGCGGCTCGCTTTTCAGGGTCTTTCAGCACGTCATAGGCTTCGGCCAATTCCTTGAAGCGCGCTTCGGCGTCTTTTTCTTTGCTGACATCAGGGTGGTACTTGCGCGCCAGCTTGCGGTGCGCACGCTTGATGTCTTCAGGCGTCGCGCTTTTTTCTACACCCATGACGAGGTAGTAGTCTTTGAATTCCATGAAGGTCCTTTTGCAAAAAAATGCAATTGGCTTCAGGTTAGGTGACAGCGTGCCGATTGGCTGTCAGACAAAACGCCAATTGCCAACTTATCTGTTGCGCACGTACCTGGTCTAAGCCTGGAACCTGTCAAATGCAAACAGCGCAGCTATCACCAGCGCTGCGGCCACTGGCCCTGCCAATGGATAGACGATAAACGCCAACAAAGGGGCGACCATCAGCAAGTGGCGCAAGCCCCAGCTGTACAGCAGCCCGGCTCGGCGTAAATAAGCCACAGCTGTAGATCCCCAGCGGTGGCGTTCTTCAGATTCCACCGGCATCGACAAAACAAAGCCTGCGTGGTTGTAGTAGCGCACCGCCATCGCCGAGCAGACCAGCGATGCAAACAGCACAGCCATCAGCACCAGCTCTATGACCAGCCGGGCGGTAAAGTGGCGTGACATATTGTCGACGGTACCAAAAGAAGAATTGAGAGACGGCGCTAGCAAAGTGGCAGAGCCAATCAAACCCAAAGCTGCCGTTGATGCGGTCATGGTGGCAGACATCAGCGAGTTACGCAGCGTTTGTACCGCCAGAATCTCAGAGCCTTTTTGCTTTGACAGGGCTGCAAACCATTCCTCCCGCAAGTTGGCATGTGCCGAACGCGCCAGCAGCGCTGGGCTGCGCCGTTGCAACCAGAGCAATGACATCTCGTAGGCGACCAGCATGGCAACTGTGATGCCTGCTGCCAGCCATGTCGTAGGGGTCGTCACGTTATAGCCCTCATGCGGTGCCCAATTCCCTGGCGCGTCCATGCTTTTCGCGCCAGCTAAATATCACCATACCGACAAGCATGGCTGCGACAAAGACCAACGCCTTGGGCTCGCCCATGCCAAGCGCCACCAGGCCGGGGCCGGGGCAGAAACCGGCGACTCCCCAGCCCGCGCCAAACAGGGCGCTGCCCGTCAGCAGGCGACTGTCAATGGCGGATGCCGTGGGCAGTTTCATTTCTGCGCCAATAAAGGAGAGCGTCCGTCTCTTGGCAATTAAAAAAGCAAAAAATCCGACCAGAATGGCTCCGCCCATGACAAAGGCGAGCGACGGATCCCACGCGCCAGCAAGATCCAAAAAGCTGAGCACCTTGGCCGGGTTGGCCATGCCAGAGACGATCAGCCCCAGGCCAAACACCAGACCCGATAACAATGCAGACAGTGCAAACATGTTGATGTCCTTTAAAAATTAAAAACGTGGTGCAGCACAAACACGGTGGCAAAACCTGCACCCATGAAGGTCGCAGTAGCTGCCAGCGACCTTAAGGACAGGCGTGACAAGCCGCATACGCCGTGCCCGCTGGTACAGCCCGCACCATAGCGCGTGCCCACCCCGACTAGAAGGCCAGCAGCAATCAGTGCAGCGTAATCTGCATCAATTTGGACGGGTGGCAACGCCTGAAATATGGAATAAGCCAGCGGCGCTGCGATGATGCCGCCTACAAAAGCCACCCGCCAAAGCACATCACCGCGCAAAGGCGTTAGCAAGCCGCCCAGCACACCGCTGATACCTGCGATGCGGCCATTGAGCAACACAAACATGGCGGCAGCCAGCCCAATCAACATACCGCCGACCAGCGACGACCACGGCGTAAATGCATTCCAGTCAATAGACATCACAGTTCTCCTTCAGGGCAATACAGGCGATGCAGTAGCACCAAAATCTCAAGTGTTCTTGGGTCGGCCACGCTGTAGTAAATGTTCTTACCTTGGCGGCGCGTGGTGACCACGCCCTCGTTGCGCAACACGCCAAGTTGCTGCGACAGAGTGGGCTGAACGATGCCAAGCTCTTCTTCAAGCTCGCTTACACAGTGTTCACCTTGCGAGAGTTGGCACAGGAGCAGCAGCCGGTCTTCGTTGGCCAACAGTTTCAAAACACCAACAGCTTGAACTGCTGCGCTGCGCAGCAGATCCGGGTCGATGGCGAGATGTGTAGCGTGATGGGATGCGGTCATGGGTAAAAGATGAATTAAGGTTGTTGACAATATTATATCAAAGAATATAATATTATTCAACATATTTAAATACAGAAGGCATTGCACAACATGAACAGCGGCATCACAAACCAGGCTTTTTTTGACCCAAACACGTGGACAGTGACATACGTTGTATCCAGCAATGCGGATAGCCGCGCAGCCATCATTGATCCGGTGCTGGACTACGACTTCAAGTCTGGCACTACCAGCACAGCCTCAGCGGACCGGGTCGTGGCCTACCTCAAAGCCCACGGTTTAACGGTTGACTGGATTCTTGAAACCCACGCCCATGCTGACCACCTGTCTGGTGCGCATTACCTCAAAGACAAGGCGGGCGGGCGGATCGCCATTGGCGAAAACATCCGCGCCGTGCAGTCAACCTTCAAGGCTGTGTTTAATCTGGGGGCTGAGTTTTCAACCGATGGCAGGCAGTTCGACCACCTGTTTAAAGATGGGGAAGTCTTCAAAATTGGCGATGTCGACGCGGTGGCCATGTTGGTGCCTGGTCACACCCCTGCCGACATGGCCTACCGAATTGAGGATTCTGTGTTTGTCGGTGACACGCTGTTCATGCCCGACGTAGGCACGGCGCGCGCTGACTTTCCGGGCGGTGATGCGCATGCGCTGTACCGGTCAATCCGCAAAGTGCTGGCCTTGCCGCTGGAAACCAAACTGTTCGTCTGTCACGACTACCCGCCTGAGTCGCGCCAGGCAGAGTGGCAAACCACTGTTGGTGAGCAGCGCGCAAAAAATATTCATGTGCATGACGGTGTTTCCGAAGAACAGTTTGTAGCGATGCGCGCCGCACGGGACGCTACGCTTGAAATGCCCACACTCATCATTCCTTCGATTCAGCTCAATGTGCGTGCGGGTGAATTGCCTGCGCCTGAGGCTAACGGTATTCGCTACCTGAAAGTGCCATTGAATGCTTTGGGAGCGAAAGCGAAGTAGTGGGGTGATCTTGTGCATTTTCAGGCCGCTTTAATCGATTATCAGCTATGTTTTAGAGCTCTAGACCAATAAATATGGGCGCAAGCAGCTCCTGAATAAATAGCAAAAATGCTTTCTGGTTGAATTTTTGCACACATCAAACGGAGCTCTGCTTGAGCTGATCTCCATTCTTGGAGGTATTGGATGACGGCCTCTGTTCAGATTTCCTCGCAGTCAGTAGTGCGCGCCAATGCCAAGATTCCGATTTCGCAGAATCGCTCAATGGCATAGACGAAACAGCAACATGACTGAAAAACTCTTTCTCCAGCTAGCGCTTGTACTGCCCAGCGTGCCGGATGAGAGGGATGCCTGTATCGCGCGTTTGACGGATGCGCTTCAAGCGCAGGGACTGGAAAAAGTACATTTTGAGATGCAGGATAGAAAACCAGCTCTGTGTTTGCACCTGGGACCCGCAAAGTTCAATCTGTCCAAGGTGCGCCGCATGACGCAAGCTGCTGGGTCGCACATCAGCGCACGCTATCGGCGTTGCGCCTTTTGCGGGTTCAACGACAAGTTTTAAAACCTGAGGTATTTAAAATGGAAATCAAAGTCCTGGAAGTCAAAGTATTGGAAATAAAAGTATTGGGGATGCGCTGCAGCAAGTGCAAAAGCACGGTTGCCATGATTGAGCGGGTCGCGCGGGCCTTAGGTGTTGAGGTAAAAATCGAAAAGATTGAAGAGCCTGACGAGATCAAGCGCCTTGGTGCCACATCAACTCCCGCGGTCATCATCAACGGTGTTCTGGTGCATAGCGGCGGCATTCCGCCACACGAAAAGGTGCAGGAATGGCTGGAACCGAAGACGCTCGGCCTGTTGCGCCAGCCAACAAGGCATCTTTTCTTTACCGGCAAAGGCGGGGTCGGTAAAACATCGCTGTCGACTGCCACTGCTTTATATCTGGCTGACACGGGTAAAAAGGTGTTGCTGGTCAGCACCGATGCAGCGTCGAATCTTGATGAGATGCTCGGCATTGAGCTGCGCAATATCCCGACAACCGTGCCCGGTGCGCCACGCCTGTCGGTTCTTAATATCGACCCTGACACCGCAGCAGAGGCGTACCGGCAGCGCGTGCTGGGGCAAATGGGCACGGATACCAGCGAGGCCGAACTGGCAACCGTGCGCGAGCAACTGTCCGGCTCATGCACCACCGAGATTGCTTCTTTTGATGAATTCGCCAGCCTGCTGTCTGGCGATGCTGAACACTACGACCACATTGTTTTTGACACCGCACCAACCGGGCACACGCTGCGGCTGCTGAGCCTGCCCAAGGCCTGGAGCGGGTTTCTGGCGGGTAACGACCGGGGCGCTTCATGCCTCGGGCCGCACTCGGGGCTGAAGATGCAGGAAGAGCGCTTCAAGGCGGCGCTGGATGCCCTGAGCAACCCCGCCAGAACCACCGTGGTTTTGGTGACCCGGCCTGACAAGGGGGCCATTGGCGAGGCTGCGCGTACGTCTGCAGAACTGCACACGTTAGGCCTAAACAACCAGCGACTGTTGGTCAATGGCGAATTTCACGCTACCGACCCGACCGACGCTGTGGCGGGCGCCATTGAGGCCTTGGGGCAGCAAGCGCTTGACGACATGCCTGAATCTTTGCGCGGCCTGCCGCAAGACCGGGTACCCCTGCGGGTTTTCGACACGGTGGGTTTGCCTGCCTTGCGTGCGCTGCTGGCTGCACACGCTGACCCGATTCAACCCGTCAATCTGGCAAGCACTGCGCCCGAGCTTGACTTGAAGGGGCTGGATGCTTTGGCCGACGAACTGGCCGCCGCCGGGCACGGGCTGATCA
Organism: Polaromonas sp.; assembly: GCA_031414215.1. Taxonomy (GTDB): domain Bacteria; phylum Pseudomonadota; class Gammaproteobacteria; order Burkholderiales; family Burkholderiaceae_C; genus Polaromonas. Next base: position 5,029 of record JANNVB010000003.1, read on the forward strand.
TGGTGATGGGCAAAGGTGGCGTCGGTAAAACGACGGTTGCGGCCGCCCTGGCGCTGGGACTCATCCAGCGCGGCAAAACCGTACACCTGAGCACCACCGACCCGGCAGCACATCTGGCAGGAACGCTCGATGGTGCGGTGCCGGGGCTGCGCGTTGACCGCATCGACCCCAAAGTCGAGACGCAGCGCTACATTGACAAAATCATGGTGGCCAAATCGCCCGGCCTGGACGCGCAGGAGCGGGCCCTGCTGCTGGAAGACCTGCGCTCGCCATGTACCGAAGAAGTGGCGGTTTTTCACGCATTTTCAAAAATAGTCAGCGAAGGACGAAGCGCCTTTGTGGTGCTGGACACCGCACCCACCGGGCATTCGCTGCTGCTGATGGATGCCACGGGCGCCTACCACCGGCAAATGATGCGCGAGTTTGAAGGTCACGGCGCTGGCCGCGTCGTCACGCCTTTGATGCGGCTGCAAGATGCTACGTACACAAAGATCATTCTGGTCACGCTGCCAGAGGTCACACCCGTGTCGCAAGCCGCTGCACTGCAGGACGACCTGCGCCGCGCCAGCATCGAACCCTATGCGTGGGTGCTGAACAAAAGCGTACTGGCAGCCGGAACAGCTGACCCGCTTTTAACTGCTCGTCTGGCCGGTGAACGCAAACAGATGCAGCGCATGTCCGAAGGGCTGGCCAAGCGCCTGTTTATCGTGCCGTGGCTAACCTGCCCGCCTGTCGGATTTGTGGAGTTGTCAAAGTTGGTGGCGTCGACAAATAAAGATAAAGATGCCAACCTTCAGACCAGTCTGTAGTCCAAGGCCGATATGTGTGAACTTTTGGCGCTGTCAACTTCACTGCCAGCCCGTCTGACGTTTTCGCTGCATACGCTGGCGTCGCGCGGCGGCTTGAGCGGAACCACGCACGATGGCTGGGGCGTCGCTTTCTATCAGGGGAAGGACGTGGCATTGTTCCGTGAGCCGGTGGCCGCCGACGGTAGCGCATTGGTGAGCTACCTCGAAACCCAAGGGCCGAGTACAAACCTGGCTATCTCACACATCCGCCACGCTACCCAGGGAACAGTGCAGTTCGCCAACACGCAGCCCTTCATTCGTGAACTTGGCGGTCGTACACACGTTTTCGCCCACAACGGCGACTTGGCGGGTATCCAGGCTGAATTGGGCCTTGGCGCCAATCACCCAGTCGGTCAGACCGATTCGGAACATGCGTTTTGCGTGTTACTGGGTCGCCTGCAAAGCCTGTGGGCCGACAGGGCGTTGCCATCACTTGATGAGCGCCTGTCGGTGATCGCGGCTTTCGCCGCAGACTTGCGCATTCTGGGGCCAGCCAATTTTTTATATGCTGATGGCGATGCGCTGTTTGCACACAGCCACAAACGGCTACACAAGGGCGGCCAACGTGCGGAACCGCCCGGCCTGTGGATGCTGCAACGGCATTGCGCACCAGATGACCCGCCGCCCGCCCATGAGGCTGGTGTCGCCATAGCGCACGAAGAGCCGGTTTCGCTTTTCATCGCCAGCGTTCCGCTAACCAACGAGGCCTGGCAACCGATGGCTGAGGGTGAGCTGGTGGTAGTGAGCCATGGTCAATTGCTGGCTACACGCAAGTCCGCGATAAATTTTTCCCTTAATTTGTGATTAGTTAAGACTCTAGGCCAATAAATACGGGCGTAAGCAGCTCCTGAATTTATAGCGTATACCGATCCGATCCAGCGCCTTTAGTGCTGAATCAACGCTTTTTGCGTACCAGCAAGCCCGACAAATCAGTACCCGGTGCCACCGTATTGAACACGGTCCCGTACTTCTTGACGTTCTCGTGCAGCAAGGCCAGCCGGTGCTCAGGTTCATCAGTATCGATTTCAATCTCGTAGCGGATAGACTCCATGCGTGGCGGCACATCCTGGCGTATGCCGTGTACGCGCACCTCCACCCCGCGCAGTTCAAACTTCAGTATCGGCACCACCCGCTCAATGCCTTTGATCATGCAGGCCGCCAAAGCCGCCAGCAGCAGTTCGGCCGGGTTGAAAGCATCCGGGTTGCCTGCCAAGTCGGTGTCTAGAGCGATGGTGGCGCGCTTGCAAGTGGCTTGGCTGGCGTTAGCGCTCAGGCGCTGGGCTGTGACATCAAATTCAAGCTTGGGTTTGATGGGTTGAATTGTTGAGTTCGTCATTTCATAACTCCTGGTTAATACATTGCTGATGCATTGCTTAAGGTGCTGAGATACGGTCATTTCGAACTAAAAAATTCCCGTTAAAGCGAACCGGCAGCGGGGTACCGGAAAGCGGCGCTGCGGCAGTTCCCTCCTGCTGGGCATGGATGTGCAAATGCGGTTCGCCCGTGTTGCCAGAGTTACCGACATTTGCGATCTGCTGGCCAACCGTCAGTAGTTGGCCCACCGCGACCCGCACGCTACCAGTTTTCAGATGCCCCAGCAACACGTCTGCATTTTTGCAGCGCAGCAATACATGATTGCCCGCCATATGGTCTCTGTCCATTTGCGGCACTGGCATGTCTGGCACACCATCCAGCGCGGCAATCACCATTCCAGCGCAGGGTGCGTACACCGGTATGCCGTAGATGCTGTATGCACTTGGCTCAGTCGGCATCAAGCCAATGGCGCGCAGCCCCCAACGGTCAAGTTTGACGATGTCCACCCCGTACGATTGCCCCCGATAGGCTTGAAAGCGCGCGATGCTCGCGTCAATCGTCATCAAGTGCGCATTGATGCTGAGATGGCTGCCGCCATTGACGACCAGGTACTCGCCAGCCTTGAGCGGAAAAGCCAGTTCAACCACTGCGACTGGCTGCGGTCCGCGGCCAAACAAGGCGTTTGCCGACTGGTATACGCCCCAACTGCCCATTGCCACAAAGACGATGGTGAAACCCCAGTCCAGCCATCCACGTGGCAACCATGTGGCAAATGGCGAGCGCCGCTTCCAGCCCAACAAAACTGCTACTAGCAGCAATGCACCAAAACCCCAAGGCGCCCACCAAGGCGGGAAAAGCCAAAGCCCGATCAGGCCAAGTGCCAACAGTGCAACGCTGGTGGCGATCGCTTGTGTACAAAACGCAAGGCTACTGTGGGGCGGTGCAACATACAGCCATCCAATGAAGAGGAGCGGCAAGAAAAGTTGAAGAGCAAAAATCAATAGCATGGTGTTCACGACTCAGCCGGTTCTTGGCTGAGGTTTTTGCCGCGATACCCCGCGAGCGTCGCAGGCCCCCAAACCGCGATCACTACCGCTGCTGCGGCAGCCATCACCAGGCCCGCAAAACGCATGTCAAAGTGTGAACCGTTGAATGGAAACAGCATGTAGGCCATGTTTAGCGTAGCGTGAAACAGAGCGGCTGCAAACACGCTTTTGCCAGTGTTGTTGTACAGCCAGGTCGTCAAAACCCGAAATGTCAGCGCATACAGGCACCACCAAGCAATCCATGTCGGAGAACGGCCCATCAGGAGCAGCGGCGTGAGATGCCAGAGGATTCCCACAAGTCCCAGGAGAACGCTGGCACCCAATGCGCCCCAGCGCGCTTGCATCGGCTCAAGCGCATAGCCAGACCAGCCCAACTCTTCGCCCAATCCCTCCACAAAAAAGGCGATAGAGATGAGCAGCGCAGGAAATAGATGAAATTGCGCTGCGGGTAGCGGCATATCCATCCAGCGCAGCAGACCAAAAACCACCAAGTTGACGGCCGGCATCAACAGCAGAACGGGAACCAGCCAGCGCTTGTCTTGGATACGCTTGAAATCAAAAGATCGCTTGAGCAACGCCAGCACGCCTGCGCTTCCTTTATTCAAGTTGACCAATATCACTGCTGCAACCATCGGGCAGAAGCCCATGAGCGCACTGATTGAAAGCCCCGGCATCAACTGTTGCTTGGTCGCGATGCCTATCAACCAGAACGGAATGGATAAAACGAAGACCAGCAGAAAAAAATTCATCAGAAATTTGGGCTCCGATGTGTTGTTGTCACCTGACGCACTTGCGCTGGTTCCGCGCGGCCCCCTATCGAATAGATTCATTTCCAATCCCGTATATGTTCAGTTGGAACTGGGTAACGAGATCTGCGATGCAGGTCTCTTGCTGCAACAAGCGCCACTAGCAGCCACAGCGCAACAGCAAAAGCGATTTGCCAGACCAAGCCTTGGGCGAACGATGTAGCGGGGTAGAGAACGAACAGCCATCCCGTGTAGCTGGCGTGCATCAGCACTGCAACTAACAGACTCTGCGTGTTTGCATAAACCCAAGTCATCAACAGCCGGTATGCGGCCAGCGCTGCGACATAAAACACGGCAAACTGCAACAACCAGACAGTTCCAATACTTTTGAAGTTTTGACGAAAGTCGACCAGCAGGTGCCAGATTGCCCATGTCAACCCAAGCGACAAGCCAGCCATGAGCCAGTGCTGGCGCGCCAGCAGGCGCGGGGTTGCAAAGCCTGTCCAGCCAACTTCTTCAAAGCTGCCGGCAATCAGGCCAATGGCGAAAAGCTGCCATTGGAAACGGGGCGCGAATGCGGTGTCCACAAACGTCGATAAAGGCCACAGCACGGCAACTAATAGCAAGGGCATCGTCAGCAGCGCTACTGCATACCAGCGCACCTCAACCCGCCAGTGCCAACAAAGCAACTTCAAGCGGCGCAGCCCCGCGCGGCCGTCGAGGGCAGCCGTCATGGCTAACCCGCCGACACTCGGCCCGAGCAACATGGCCAAGAAGATCAGGCCAGTGTCAAAAGGACGCAAGTGATACAGATCGAAGCCACCGGCACCAACAACGGCCACGATACCTCCCCAACTGATGGCGTAGACCGCAGCGTAGTATCCGAGCAAAGGGTGACGCTGCAGCCAGGGCGCGCTAGTCATGGTGGGACGGCCCTGACAAGCAACTTGACGATTTCTTCATTGACCTCGTCGTCATGCCCCACCCAGACATGACCGCCATGCTCGAAGCCCACAAACGTCGCCCGTTTGATCTGACTAGCCGTGTACTGGGCACTGGCGTAGGTGCCAAACCTGTCGTCACGCACGCTGACGATTAGCGTCGGAGCGCTAACCTTGTCGAGCGCAGACGGGCCGAGGCTTTTACCCAGAACCGAGTCACTGCGCAAGCCTGTCGCACGCTCAGAAACAGGAAGGATGTGGTCGAGTATGGCGTTGATACGCGCGCGCTCGTTCGGGCTGGCGGCGCGCACTTGTTCTGGCGGTGTGGCCAGCACGTACTGGATGACGTGATCCCTTGCGATGTGAAGCCCAACCCAAAATAGAAAGTCTGAACCGATCAGCCGCATCAGCAGCGCCTCGGCCCACGGCGCTAACGGTTTGGCCGAATCTGCTGCCGTACTGGGTTTGTAGGCTAGCGGTACCAGAAGTACAAGGGCACTGACGCGGTCTGGATGACGAATCGCCATTTGCAGTGCCGACGGGCCCCCCGCTGAGCCACCCAGCACCGCCGCTTTGGGAATACCCAGTGCATCCAGCAAACAGACATGCGCATCAGCCTGCGCTGCGGGTGAAGCATCCGCAGGCATGGGTGTGCGCAGATAGCCAAAGCGTGACATGGCAATGACGCGAATCCCCCGTTGCGTCAAATTGCCCGCAAACGCGATGCCCTGGTCATGCCCGCCGCCGCTGCCGTGAACCATCAGCAATGGCGTGCCGGTGCCCGCTTCCTGGTATTCAATCGGGCCGCAGCGCGTGTTGATCATCACGCTGCCCTGGGCAGCTGTTGCGCTGGCTGCCTTGATGTCGCTGTTGAATCGCCATGCTATCCATGAGGCAACAACCACAAGCACGGTAGCGGTTGTAAACAACCAGCCCGTAGAGCGTTTCATGATGGCATGCCTTTAATTGAAGTGTCATCACGGCGAGCTAGCAGCCAAATTGCAGCGGCGACCACCAAACCGACCACAAACAGGTAAGGGCGTTGGTCAGCATCAGATGGCAGCACGGGCACGAGCAACGGCCAGCTGTTGGAAGCGGTGTGCAGCGCCAGCGCGGGCAGCACGCTGGCGTTGCTACGGTTGTAAAGCCAGGAATAGAAAACTGATGTCGCCACAATCAACATAAAAAACGCCACCATCGAGCCATTGTTTTGTGCCGATTCAGCAATGAAAAACAGCGGCAAGTGCCATACGCCCCAAACAGCGCCCAAAACAAGACTTGCAGCGCGCCAGCCGAGTCGCCCCTGCATCGCGGGCAGCGCAAAACCGCGCCAGCCAAGTTCCTCACCCAACGGACCACCCACCAGAGAAACCAAAAAGAAATTTGTAACGAACAGACCGATATGACTGGCAGCGGGCGAGGGCGGCACGCTGCCACCCAGTGCCATGTGGGCACCTGCGGCCAGTGTCAATACCGCAAGAGGGGCTAAAAATGCCAGTACCAGCCAGCCCGGGCTAACCCGCCAGCTCAAACAGCGCAGCAGCCACGCCCGCAAACCCGTTAGGCCACTGGTCATGGCAACGACTGCTGTTGCTGCCACGCTAGGACCAAAACCACCAAGAAAAAACAGTGCGCTTGAAGCGTAGTTTGAACCAGGCTTTACAACTGGTGCCAGCAGCCAGCATGTCCACGACCACCCAAAAGTCAGCACAAAGAAAATCGACAGTCGCGTTGCTGGATTCATCATTTGATGTCAATCAATAGACCCGGCTCTGTTAATTCAATATGAATTGCATGGTCTAAACCGCGCGTCGCATGAATGCAAAAAACATGGCAGTGCCCCCCAGCGCGAGCGCAATCGCTCCTATGACAGCCCATGTCGTTGATGCGCCTTGAATGGGAGCGCAGTCCGCAAAACATAAGAAGGATCGAATGTGGACAATGCCTAGTCCTTGTAGCAGCCAGAGGACACCAAGAAGAGCGGTTACAAGCCCAACGCAAAATATGATTTTTTTCATTGGAACTCTCTACTCTGGATCGGCAAGACTTTTGGTTCCCGCCAGCACATCCGTCCGCATGATCTGAAGCATCTTCCCAGGCTCTTCAAACAAGGGGCTGTGAGCTGAGTTTGTAAAGGTATAAAAGCCTTTGACGGGGGCAACCAGTTTGTCAAGGTAGGACTTGGCCAGTGGATAGGATACGGTGTAGTCATACACACCATGAAAAAAATAGACGGGAATGTCGAGCTGCTTCACTTGTTTTGCCAAGTCGGTTGACAGTTGTGTATGCCATAGACGGTTGTCAGAAAATACTTTGCTACGCCACAGGTTGATTTTTTCGCGAAGTGTGTACTCGTGCATCAACAGCGAAGGAAAAAGCAGGCCGAAAAAAATTGATTTCATGCTGTGCATGGTTCCAACGCCCAGGTCGTGCATGGCGGTGTCACGAATCTTGAGGTACGACTCTGGCAGTGGCGGTGCGTTATCGACTGGCGATTCATCAAGTCGCTGCACCATTTTTGTGTCGCCCACAGCTTTAAAGCGCTCACGCATGTAGGCATATGCCAGCTTCTCAGACGCAAGCTGGTTAGACATTTGGGCCACGCCGATGTAGGCGTGGTAAAGCGCCGGCGCTTGGGCGGCAGCCTGTATGCCAATAAACGTCCCGCCAGAATGCCCCATGAGGTAAATTTTGTCCCGGCCAAAGCGCGTGCGCAAAAAGTTGGTCAAGGCCAGCGTGTCCAGCACAAGTTGCTTTGCATTGATTGACTGCAAACTAGCATCTGCGTTGTATGAGAGCCCTGACCCACGTTGCTCCCACCAGACCACTGTGAAGTCCTCGTCAAGTCCTGTTGGGTAACGCTGTGTGAGGAAATAGTCAGGCATGCCGCCATGCAGGTAAAGCAGAATGGGCTTGCTAATGTTCTTGCCCTTGATGAACATCCCCTGATCAACGCCATTGATATGAACCTTGATTTTTTCTGAGATGCTGCCTGTCAACGTCCTGCCGCTGCCGTCAAGAAAAGGTTTTGGCGTGCCTGGACTCAAGACCAGCAGGACACCCAGGACAACGAGCACTGATACAACCAACAGGGCGAAGAAGAAAACAATGAGAGTCAAGGTATCCCGATCCGGTTTGCCGCTCATTGTTCGACCCGACATGTCAAAAGCCTGCTACCTGTCATGTTGTTGCCTTTGAATTCATCAAAAGCACCAAGCCCAACACGCCTGCAATGATCAAGCCCAGATCAGCTTGCACATCAAACGCAAACGCCGCCTGGCTACCCACAAAGCACCACAGAACGGGCACGACAAATACGCTGCGCGGATAAGGCTTGATCAAGAATGAAAGCAACCCGATGGTGAACAGAGTAGTGGGGCAGGGTAGGCCAAAGCTTGGGAAGGCAGGGTAACGGTGACCCATGAAGTAAGTCCAAGCGGGGTAGATGAGAAACGCAAAAGTTATCAAACCCCAACCTGCCTTGGTGCGCCAGCCCGATATTGGTTTGAAAATCAACCTGCGACGAATTACACCTTGCCAAAAAAACGCTACTGCCCCAACCATAAACACCGCAGCAAACACATAGGCCAGTGGGTTAATTACCGTGAAAAATGCCAAGTGGTAAGCCAGTGCCTGCCAAGCCCAAAGTGCGGTAAAAATGACTGAAATACCAACACTGGAGTAGCTACGCTGCCGCATGAGCAACACCACCGCAAGCACTCCCAGCGTCATCAACAGCCACTGCATCGGCCACACAGCCGTGTTGTAGGCCGTGAAGACGCCGTAGAACTGCTCAACGGTAAATGGAATGGTCACTCAGCCCTTTCCCCCAGGCGCTGCAGTTTTTTAAACCATTTCGCGGCGTCTTGAGGCTTCAGATCAGCCGTCAGGCTAATCAGGGTTTCATGTACTGGTGCGATGCCTACAAAGCCCAAAATATTACGCTCAAGCGACTTGATGCTGTGGGCGCGAAAGTACCAGCGGTACACGAGCGCTGGCATGCCCATGGTCACCACCACGCGGGCCGAACGTCCCGTCAGGCCTTTTTTGCCCCACGGTTTGCCACCTTCTTCGCGGATGATGGCAAATCCAGGCCTCGCCACTTGTTCCAAAAAACCTTTGACCAAGGCGGGCATGTCACCCAGCCAGAGAGGGAAGAAAAAAACAATGTGTTCAGCCCAGCCGATGTCGCCTTGCGCGGGCTTAAGGCTCGCAGGTAGTTCACCTTCTTCCCAGTCATGCTGGCTGCGCAGTGGGGGAATCTCCAGTTCGGCCAATGTGATGCGCTGTACCACGTGGCCTCCGCCTTCGGCACCGAGTGCATAGCTGTCGGCCAGCGCATGACCCAAGTGCTTTTGACTTGCGTCTGGATGGCCCTGAATTAACAGGATTTTTTTGGACATGATTCGCCTTTACGGGGTTTGGGTGGCGTAAGATTTTTGTAGAGTCGTCAGCCGCAGGCTTCGCCACAAAGGCAAAAAATGGTCGCTTCGCGGGCGCGATATGTCTGTGCGCCAGCGCATTGGCCACCAGATTTTGGTGATCACTTGAACTGACCCAGGCTAGTTTCATTTCGCAAACTCAAATGAAAGCGAAGTGAGTTTGCCGCGGTAGTAGGGCTTGAGGCCGTCGGGCATCACCCAAGCAACCTCACCTTCCAGCGGAACCCGCATGCCGCCCCTAACCGCGTAGTTCCAGAACCGGCCTTGCCACGGCGCGCCGCCGGGAACGCCGTTCACGAGGCGACCCCGCGATTCGGCGCGGGCAAACTCGATCAGTCCGTCATCCTGAAACCGGAAAGTCAGTGTCAATGTCAGTGCGCCATCAGTCAAACTGGCACGGGCCGAGCGGTCATCCACCGCCTCCCATCGCACCCCCTGGCTGGGCAGAAGTGCGGTGGGGTACCACAGAGCCTCCATAAAGTAGCGCATGAACTCGCCTTGATCTAACGCAGGGCTGCCCGGTATGTTGACCACCGGGATCAGCCCCAAAACCGCACCATGCAGCATGCCGTGCCCTGCGACGTAGGCATCATGAATATGGGCGGCGACACCCGGAAACATCATGATGCGTGCATCCCAGTCGAAACCTGGTCGCTGGGTGATTACCCGCTGCTTTGCAGTGAAAGGCTTCCACTGTTCGGCGGTCTCGCTCATGTTGAACGTTCCTGCTTGTTCAAGTGAAGCAGCGGCGATGATCGGCTGACCGTCCTTTAACACTGCACGAAAGTAGCGCTGTACTGGCGCGGGCAGGCCTTCAAGTTCGCGTACATCGTAGCGGGTCGGCCAGGTTGACGCTGACGGTGGAATGCGGGCCGCTTCGAGCTGCGCCAGGATCGCCTTTGTACCGCGCTCCCACTTCTTGGAACCATAGGCCACGGCACCGACCCCAACAACAATCAACACAGCTAGCCCGACACCTGACCATTTCAACCACGTCATGATGCACCTCCCACTGCGGTGCTGGAGGACGCACCTAGAGTTGCTATGCCCGGCGCGCCCATGTTGTAACTTGACGCAAGCGCATGGCACAAATACGGCTGACTGGCATCAGGGTGACTTTGAATGATGAGGATTTGTTTAGACATTATTGGCCTTTGTTGGTGTGCGTTGGCTGCAACTTTTGCGGTGTCACCAGCCCCACCCGGTCATTAAGCTGCGGGAAGTGGTAAATGGTTTCGTTCAGATAACGCGACACCTCAGCGATGTCAGCGTCGTTCCACGCCAAGCCCGCGTTACCCTGCCATCTGCGAACCTGAAATTTCAAGCTCTCCCAGTCAAAGGCCTGCCTTTCATTGCGCCAATGCATTTGCGTGGTGTGGCAGGCTAGGCAGTGGGTGCTGTAGAGCAGCTCGCCACGTGTCTCGGCTGGCATCTGTTGTGCGCCAGCGAGCAGGGTGAAGCCCGCTAGCGCTGCCCATACCGTGAATTGAGTTTTTAAGTTCATGTTCGGCTCCAGTGGTGGTGCGAATCGAAAGGACTGACGACACCCTATGGTCGTGTTTGAAGCACCCTTTGTCTGTACGACAACGCAGGGAAGCAACGTAGGTTACGGTGCGTCCGAACTCAGTCACGCTTCTTTTCACGTTTAGTGCCTTTCTCTTCAGGCTCTTCGTCGGCGCTTCTGTGACAGGCCACGCAGTTCTCAAAGTTGCGAATACCTTCCTCCAAGTGTTTTGACCTGATTTTGGCTGGCTGGTGTTCATGACAGCCGTAACAGGTGTATTTGCTGTAGTCGTTAGTGGTGTGGCAGGTCACACAGCTGACGTTGTGGTCGCGGTCCAGCACGAACAGTTTGGCATGGTCAAACTTTGCCGGTTTCCATTTGGTTGAGCTGTGGCATTGCGCGCAATTGCCTGAAATCTGGCGGTGCATGGCGTCAGTGGGAGGCTTGTGGCAGCTTTCGCAGCGCTGCTGGGTTGCTGGCAGCAGCAAGGCGTGTGAAAACGTCTTTCGGCTTTGATGCACCAGCCTCGGCCCGGTGTGGTCGGTATGACAAGCCATGCAGTTTGTTTCTTGCAACTGCTGGTGAAAAGCCACTTTTGCCTTGGCTTTAACGATTGGTTGGCCCAGGCTGGTCCGCAGACCGATGTCATTGACGGTGTGGCAACTCACACACAAATTGGCAGATGCACCGCGTAGTGGCGCATGACAGGCGAAGCAGTCGGTGGCTATTGCCGCGTGTGCTTTAACCACAGGCCCGGGTGACACCATCAGATTTGGATAAACAAACGCCAATACGGCTAGGGCCACCAAGTTGGCGGCAATGATGGCGAGAATCCAGCGGCGCTTCATTTCCAGCTCCAAAACAGAAAGACTGAAAAGATGTGGCCAAGTGCCAGCACAGCAAACGCCAGTGTGATGGGGATGTGAACGAAACGCCACTTTTTGACGATGTCAAAGGTCAGGCTGTCCCAGTACAGTTGCTCATCGAGTTTTTCAGCGCTAAGGCCTTCTTGCTGCAATTTATCGCGCGTCAAGGCCATTCGTTTGCGTGAACGTTCCAGCAGAAATTTCCCGGTCAGCCCGCTGACCACGTTGACAAGCATGGCCCATACGGCAAGCCACCCCAAAATAGAATTGAAGTGGATGCCCGCATGAACCAGTACCAGCAGTGACCCCAGCCAGGCCATGCGCTCATGCAGATGCATCAGTTTCGACATGTTCCCGCTTTTGACCAGCTTGCGTTTGCGCAGCGAATACCAAAAAGAGCAAATGATCAGCAGCGTACCCAAGATACCCAGGTAGCGTCCGACCCAGACAGCGTCATACACATGCAGCAGCGCATCCAGCAGCAAAGCCAGCGCGCCCAATGCTGCCAGTGACAGCGCGAAGGGAAGCACCTCGCGGACCATCAGCTGTGCTTTCATTGAAGTCATGCTGCAAGCACCAGGTCGGTTGTCGGTATGCCGACACAAGGCAGGCAGTAATCAGCCGCAACTTCGTAGTCGGGCTTGTCAGCGTAGCGTACGGTGCCAGAAATGAGTTTTGTCTCACATGTGCCGCAACTGCCTGCGCGGCAACCGGATTCCAATCTGATCCCGCTCCTATCCGCAAAGTCCAAAAGCGTCCCTTCAATTGCAGTCCACGCAAGTGTGCGCGCTGATTTCAGAAACTGAACCTCAAACGACTGGGCAGCAACGCCTTTAGTCGCAGGCTGTGAAACATCTGCTGTGTTGTTTACAGTACGAACTGATGCGGGGCCGAATGCCTCAAAGTGAATATCTGCTGGCGCTACCCCCCAGGCGGTCAGTGCAGGCACCAAGCTTTGCATCATGGGCGCAGGGCCGCAGATGTAAAACTGATGGTGTCCATGAGGCAGGGACTTTTTGATCAAGTCCAGATCCACGTGGCCCTGGTGATGAAAGTCGCGGCCCAGTTGGTCGTCGGGTCCGGGTTGGCTGTAGGCCACTAGCAGGTGAAAGTTGGGGTGCGTACTTGCGAGCTGTGAAAGCTGCTGTTTAAAAACATGCTCGCCACCGCCTCGCAGGCCGTAATACAGATAAATGCTGCGCATCGGTTGTTCGTCAATACACCAGCGCAGCATGCTGAGCATCGGGGTGATGCCGATCCCGCCTGCAATCAGTACGATGTCATGGCTTGGATCTGGGTCTACAAAAAAAGCACCCGCTGGTGCCCTGACTTTTAGAATGTCACCAAGCTTTACTGCCTGATGAAAATGGTTTGAAGCCAGCCCCGGCAGTACCGCAGGCAGATTGAGTGGCGCGCTCAGGCGTTTGATGGTGACCCGGTACTGCTTTGCGAGTGGCCTGTCTGACAGTGAATAGCAGCGTGTCAATGTCTGGCTAGGAGTATCAAGTTGAAAAGTCAGGAATTGACCCGGCTTGAAAGTTGGCAGAGCCACGTCATCAACTGGCTCCAGATAGAACGAACACTGGCTGTGCTGCAAGTCTTCATACGCACGACGCGCTACCCGAAACTCCCGCCAACCCGCCCACGATACACCTGAAGTGCTCGGCGCTCTTGCTGGGCTGCTGACTGCGCCTGATCGAACTGTCGCCCGATACCGCAGGAAGCTCGCCCCGCCAAGCAGCAGAACCTGCAAAATAATTGCAGTGCTGATGTAGAGCAAAAGGGCAGAGCCAGTCATGTGTAATGTGCGTCGGGTCGGTCAGTAAGTGGCATTTTTTATAGTTAGGTCACGTTTTGTGAGACGGACTCCCGAGCGTGTCGGCGAGCGTCAAAAAGACCGAGGTCAGAAGATGAGTATTCACGGTTTTTTCCAATCAAAAATAGTTCTTTAAGCTTTGAGCATCCGTCTTTAAGCCTCATTTGTCTGTACGGCAGCGCACCTTGCGCATGTGCGCTAAGATGCGGTTTCGCCACCGCTATCGCCACTGTGCGTCGCTGCATTGGGTTTGTCTGAATCAATTCGCCCGTCCACCAGCTCAATGATGCGGTCGCAGCGCTTGGCCAGGCGCGGGTCGTGGGTGACGATTAAAAATGTTGTGCCACTGGTTTGGCTAACCTCGCGCATCAGGTCAAAAATCGTGTCGGCTGACTTTGTGTCAAGGTTGCCTGTTGGCTCATCTGCCAGTACCAGCGCGGGCTGCATCACCAGCGCCCGTGCAATCGCCACCCGCTGCTGCTGGCCGCCCGACAGGTCGTTGGCCAGATGGTGTCCCCAGGGTGTTAAGCCAACTTTGTCAATCAGCTCCTCAGCACGCTGGCGCATCTCAGCATCTGGCTTGCCTCGCATGGCCAGTAGCGGCAGCATGACGTTTTCAACCGCTGTAAAGGCGGGCAGCAGGTTGTGAAACTGAAACACAAAACCAATCGCGTCGCCACGTAAGCGGGTCAGGGCCTTGTCGGGCAGGTTTTCAGCTTCTTGCCCGGTTAAAAATAGCTTACCTGAGGATGGCTTGTCCAGCAGGCCGATGATGTTGAGTAGTGTGCTTTTGCCCGAACCTGAAGGGCCAATCAGTGCTGCAAATTCTCCGCGCGCAAGGGTTAAATCGATACCGTGGAGCACCTCGGTCTCGTGCGCTGTGCCTGTGCCGTATGACTTGTGGATGCCCTCCAGCCGCAAGGTGGCCTGGCCCGGTTGACTATCTGGTTTGTCAGCCACGGATGGCCACCGCCGGGTCAAGTCGTGCCGCGCGCTGGGCTGGGAACAATGCCGACAATGTGCCCACCAGCGTCGCACCAGCTGCGACGACCAAGTAAAGAGTGGGCCCGGCTTCAAGCGTAAAAAACGGTACACCCTCATCGTTGACAGCAAAGCCGCGCCAGGCGATCAGAAAAAGCCAACCCATGATTGACCCAAACACAGAGCCTAGCAAGCCCAAGATCGCGCCCTGCAATAAAAACACGCCAAGGATCTGGCCACGCGTCGTGCCGGTGGCCCGCAAAATACCAATCTCTTTTGACTTTTGCACCACCGACACCACCAGCACGCTGGCAATGCCCAGTGCAGCTGTCAAGCCAACAAATAAACGAATCACAAAAAATGACATGGTTTGCCCCGACAGCGCTTTGAAAAACTCGGCATTGGTTTTGATCCAGCTTTCAACCTTGATGCCGGGTTGCGCCTCGATTTGCTGCGCCAGCGCCTCCGCATCAAACGGCGCGGCTACTTTGAGCTGCAGGCTGGTCACACTGCCAGGCAGCGCCAACAGGCTTTGCGCTGTGCGCAACGCTACATACACGCTACCCGTGTTTTGACCCTGGTTGCCAAAGTCAAAAATGCCCGACACAAACAGTACGGTGGACACGCCCGACGCGGCTTGTAGCGTCAGCTTGTCGCCCGTCGATACGCCCAAGTCAGTGGCCAGTTTGCTACCAATGACGATATCCGTGCTGCCCACGTCGGCTTTGCCCGAAATGATCTTTTCCTTCAAGGCGATCAGCCGCAGATAGCTCTCGGGCTCAATGCCGCGCATGGCTACGCCGGTATTGGCATCACCACGCAAGATAAAGGCCGCGCCATCGACGACAGGTGCGACCACCAAAACGCCAGGGATGGCCGAAGTCACATCACGCACTTTTTGCCACTGGTCAATCGAGCGGGGCCGCTGCGCTCTGGGTTGGATCAGCGTGGCAAATTCTGTACCCTCATCGCGCCGCAATGGGCGTGGCGCTTCGTCGGGTGGTGAAATGACAATTTGCGCCTGGTAGTCCAGCAACGTGTTGAAAATGCTGCCTTGCAAGCCCGTCAGCAGTGCCGACATAAACACGATCACCGACACCCCCAGAGCCACGCCTGAAATAATGAAAAGAGTTTGTAGCAAACCTTCGCGCAAAAAGCGCGTGGCCAGCACCCACTCGAAGGGGAGCAACGGGTTCATGGCGAAAGTTTCATGGGTCTATGGGGCGTTTGCCAGCTGCGCGTGGGGTGGTTGGCGGGGGCACAGCCTCTACCCGCGCGCGAACGCGCTGGCCATCCTTGATGCCGAGCTTTGACTTGGGAATAACGCCTTCGTCCTTTGCAAGGCCTTGCAGCACCTCAACCCGCGTATCACCCAGCAGGCCCAGCGTGACGAATTGCTTTACTGCGCGCTTGTCACGCACCACCAACACCCAGGGTTTGTCGGTTGCGGTATCTTGCAAGGCGCTGGTGGGTATCACTACTGTGGCTGTACGGCGCGCCGTTTCAATGTCCACCGACACCGTCATGTCCTGGCGCAAGTAGGCGGGCGGGTTGGCGATACTGAGTTTGACCTCCACCGAGCCACGTGCAGCGTCTACACCGGGGTTGATATACGCCACGACCGCATCAAAGCGCTGGCTGGCAAAGGCATCGGCAGACGCATAGGCTTTTTGGCCAAGGGCAATTTTTGACAGGTTCTTTTCGTCAATCTGAATCAAAATCTGGCTTTGTCCGCTGGCTGCCAGCACCATCAATGCTTTGCCGGGCTGCACGATGTCGCCTACCTCTACGCTGCGTGAAATCAGCACGCCACTGCTGGACGCATAGACAAGGCCCTGGTCCAGTTTGGCCCGGGCCAGCTGTTGCCCTGCTTGCGCCTGACGCAGCGCAGCTTCAGCCAGCAGGCGGTCGCTGCCATCAGCAGTATTGGTTTTAACTTGCGCCTGGCTACTGACGACCTGGCTGGCCGCTACATCCACTGCGCGCTGGGCGTCGTCTACCGCAGCTTGGCTGACAAAGCCCTGCGCCACCAGCTCGCGGTTGCGAGTGAGCGTTTTGCGTGCTTGAAGCAGGGTGGCCTGAGCCTGCGCCAGCGCTTGCATGGCCTGCGGCTGGTTCAGCTCACTCAACTGACGCAGTTTGGCCTGCGCCTGAAGCACGACGCCACTGGCCTGGGCCAAGCTGGCGCGGCTGTCGCTGTTGTCCAGCTCAATCAGCAATTGACCAGCCTCGACGTTTTGGCCTTCAGTAACGGCAACCCGCAGAACGCGGCCTGAGCCCTGTAACGCCACGGTGACGCGCTGAGGCGAAATCACCCGGCCACTGGCCACCACGCTTTGTGCCAGTTCGCCGCTCGTAGCGGCGTAGACGGTGATCGGCGTGCCCAGCAGTATGTTGCGTAGCAGGTAAAGCGCTACGGCAAGGGCCAAGAGCACTGCAACACCGAGTTTTGACCACAACCCGCGTTTCTTTTGTTTTTCATGTGGGTCTTCTTGCTTGGTAGATGGTTGGTTTTTAGTTGTTATTGCCGTTGTTGGCTCTGTTCCATGCGGTGACGGTGCTTGATTCAGCTCAACGTTTTCATTTGAAATAGTGGCTGTATCTGTAGCCGAGTTTGCAGTTGAGGGGGTGTTCATAAGTTGCAAAGCATTCTCTGTGTTGCCTGCAGTATGAGACGCTAAAACGCAGTTCAGTGGAGGTTCAAGCTCTTGGCCTACATGAGTACAGCCCGATGTACCGCACCAATGTGCGCCGCAAAAAGACAGTGGCCGGCTGGCGGCCGTTGTACGTAAGGGTACGCGACAAGTAAGTACTGCAGTTTTGATTCATATCGAATTATCAATGCTATTTATTTCATAACAGCTTGCGCAATTATTTATTGAGAAGAAGACTAAATGCATTGATATATTTAAGTACTTTGTTCACTTCGTATTACCAACACCGGGCATGTTGCAAGCCGAATAATCTGTTCTGCTCCGCTGCCCATCAGTAGTCGTCCTATTCCTTTGCGGCCGTGGGTGCCCACAACGATCAAACTAGCATCCCATTCTTTAGCTTGTTCGGCTACGGTTTCAGCCAAGTGTGCTCCCAGTCGATCAATCAGCACTGTGTCTGCCTGCACACCAGCAGATTGAACAATAGCCAATGCGTCGGCAAGTATTTTTTCCCCTGCTTCCCGCATGACACTAATGACTGAATATGACTGACCTGCGTAAGGGTCCAGACCTGTGAAGTAAGCCATTTCATCGACGACGTGCAGCAGCCTGACGACAGACCTACCACCAGAGTAGCTAGCCATTTCAAGCGCTGCTGCGATGGCTTTGTTCGAAGTTTCACTGCCATCCACTGCTACCAAAATTCGTCTGTACATGGTTTCAGCTCCTCAAGAATGAAAGTTGATTGCTTTACTGCCTCGAATTACTTCACCAGCAGTGTCGGAATCTCGCTGTCTGCCAACACGCGCTGGGCCACACTGCCCATGAACATCCGGCTTAGCAGGCCGTGTCCATGCGCGCCCATCACAATCATTTGTACGCGCTCACGTTTGCTGACTTCAATGATTTGACCGGCTGCGGTGCCAACTACCCACACGCAGCGGTAGTTAACGGCGTATTTGTCCAAGAACTTCTTGATCGGTTTGAGGTTGGCATCAGCCTGCTTTGCCTGGTAGGCGGTGACTTCAGCGGAGCCCAGTTTGCGTTCTATCTGTGCAGATATGACATCTTGTACGTGCACGACCACCAGCTCATCGCCTTTACCCAGCAGGTTCTTATTGCTTAGTAAAAATGTAAGTGCCTTTTTGGTGAAAGTGCTACCGTCGGCGGCGAACAGGATTTTCATGATTTCTCCAAATTTTTAGCTGAACCGCTTCAACGATTGAAGTTTCCAATCAGCTGTATCCAGTGTGCTTTGATGTGCCGAGGGCGTATTGATGCTGATCAATAGATGGCGAGAAATCTACAAGATTAGTGGATGATTGCCAAAGCCTGCGATTGGGGAGTTCGCCTCCTCCATACCCTCAACAATAGCTTGCGCAACTCGCTGTACCAAAGCACCACACTGGCCATGGCTATACAGGTTAACCATTGGTCAACAGACAGGGGCACAGTGCCAAACGCGACATTGAGAAAGCCGACATTGATAACCGCCACTTGTAGCGCTGCTGATAGAGCTACCGCAGCCCAAATCCGCCGATTGTTGAACAGGTTGGCAAAGGCACTGGCAGTTTCTGACCGGGCGTTAAAGCACTGCAGCAAGTGCGCCATGACCAGCACGGTAAAACCTGCAGTGCGCGCGGTGGCGATATCTCCTTGGCCGGTGTCCGCATCTATCTGGGCTATCAGTCCGCCCGGCAAGTACATGTCCATGGTTAGCAGCGCCACAACAGCAATGACCAAACCAATTTCAAACACACAAGCCCACATATGAAAGTCGATGACGCGCTCGTTTAAAGCTCGCGGCTTACGCAGCATCACGTCGCTGTTGGCGGGGTCTGTGCCGATGGCCAATGCGGGCCAGGAATCGGTGATCAAATTGAGCCATAAAATTTGGGTGGCTAGTAACGGCAGCACCACCACCGCTGCGCCTTGGGTCGTACTGTTGAGCCCGATCACGCTTGCACCGACTACCCCCAAAAACACCGTCAGTACCTCACCCATGTTGGACGACAACAGATAGCGCAAGAATTTGCGTATGTTGTCAAAGATGTTTCGGCCTTCACGCACTGCATCAACGATGGTGGCAAAGTTGTCGTCAGCTAATATTACTTTTGCTGCTTCTTTGGTGACTTCAGTGCCGCTGATGCCCATGGCAATACCCACGTTTGCAGATTTAAGTGCCGGAGCGTCATTAACACCATCGCCAGTCATGGCCACAACCTGACCATCAGCTTGTAGCGCAGCAACAATTTGTAGTTTGTTTGCTGGTGAGACACGGGCATAAACTGAGGTCTTGCGCACAGCCTGCGCAAAATCTGAATCGCTTAAAGCATCAAGCTCCAGACCAGTCAATGTGGCGTCACCCGACTTGATGATGCCTACGTCTGAGGCAATGCGTGCGGCAGTGCGCGGGTGGTCGCCCGTGATCATGATGACTCTGATGCCGGCAGCCTGTGCCTGTGCAATGGCTACGGCCGCTTCTTCTCGAGGTGGATCCATCATGCCGACAGTGCCTACGTACACGAGGTCATGTTCAAGCGCGGCTGTATGAGTTTTTGCTTCCTTCAGGTCTATCGGGCGAAAAGCAACGGCCAAGGTTCGTAGCGCCGCATCAGACAGACCATCGACATCTTTAAGAATTTTCGCGCGCCGGGCGTTATCCAGCAACTCTTGTGATTTGCCTATTTGTACGTACGTGCATTTCCCGAGCAAGACATCTGGCGCGCCTTTGCTGACAAGGATGACCTGCTTGTCGAACTGATGGTCAATCTCTAAGGTTGACATCATTTTGCGATCTGATGTGAAAGGTATTTCACCTATCCTTTCATGCCGCTTTTCTCTTTGGACCGGTGCATCTTGCGATAGCTTGCGTTCTGCTACCAAAAACGCCGCTTCTGTCGGGTCACCGTGAATGATCCACTGACCACCCGCTGATTGCGTCAGCGTGGAATTGCCCGCCAGGCAGCCATAGCTCAGGAGCAAAGCTTGCTCATCAAGCAGTTTCCCTGGGCCCAGTGCGGTGCTACCTTGCTGCACATGCCCATCTGGCGCGTAGCCCACACCCGTTACTAGCGTACTGCCAGAGGCAGTGATGATCTGCTCAATCGTCATTTCGGACCGGGTAAGCGTTCCTGTCTTGTCAGTTGCAATCACCGTGGCAGAACCCAACGCCTCAACGGAAGACAGCTTTTTAACAATCGCGTTGCGACCAGCCATGCGCCGCACGCCGAGTGCCAGCACCACCGACAAAATGGCTGGCAGCCCTTCAGGCACAGCCGCGACAGCCAAAGCCACACCAAACAGCAGCACATCCACCACATCACTTGCAGTCTGAATGTTGGAGATCAAAAATATCGTACCCACCACGATGATGGTGATAATGATCACAGCCACACCCAGCAAGCGGCCAATATGGGTGATTTCTTCCTCTAAAGGTGTAGGCTCATCTTTGACGGCTTTGAGCAAAGAGGCAATGGCACCAATTTCGGTTGCCATGCCAGTCGCAGTCACGACTGCAAGGCCTGTGCCTTGAGCCACCGCAGTCCCTTTGAAGACCATGCTCAGTCGGTCGCCAAGCGCTGCGGGGCTTACGAGCGTGGCAGGATTTTTTAGCACTGCTTCACTTTCACCTGTCAAGGGCGCCTCCAGCACGCGAAGCGAAGCGGCCTGTGTCAGTCGGGCGTCCGCGCCTACCGCATCTCCCTCTGCCAGCACCAGCATATCGCCAATGACAAGCTCAGCGCTGTTGATGGCCATTCGTTGGCCACCCCGGACAACTGAAGACCGGGCCTCGGTCATGTTGGCAAGCGCAGCAACTGCATCTCTAGCCTTGGCCTCTTCCAAGTAGCCCAGTGCACCATTGAGCAGCACGACCGCCGCAATCACCAGCGCATCTATGGGCCAGCCAGCAAAACCGTCGACACCCCAAGCTACCAGCGCGATAGCAATGGCCACCAATAAAAGGTAAATCAGCGGGTCTTGAAACTGCACCAGAACCCGTCGCCAAGTAGGCACTGGCAGCGCCGGATGTAGTTCATTGCGGCCATTTGCCACTAGCCTTGCGCCAGCCTCCGGTGCGGTCAGTCCTTCAACAGTGTCAGTCTGGAAAGTCTTAACAACATCTACAGCATCTCGAACGGACCAGTCGTGCTTAGTCGGAGGCTCATTCATGAATCGACACCCTTGGTCACATGAAAGGGTGGCAAGAGTTCAAGTTTGGTTTACTTCACCAAAAGTACGGGTATGTCGCAATCTGACACCACACGTTGCGCAATGCTGCCAATCAATGCCCGGCCTATCAGCCCGTGACCCCGTGTGCCCATCACAATCAGATGCGATTTCTCTTTGGCCGCTGCCTTGAGAATTTCTTCAACCGGGTGGCCTACGACTGATGCACAGCGGTAGTTCAGCGCATGTTTGTCCAAAAACTTTTTGATAGGGTTGAGTACCTTGTCACCTTCTTCACGATGATAGGCTGCAACCTCGGCTGACCCGAGCATGGTTTTGACTCTGCCCGGAACCTGAATTTGCACGTTTAGTACAAACAACTCGTCGTTGCTGTTCACAAGACTTTCATGGTTTACCAAAAAAGCCAGCGCCTTTTTGGTGTATTTGCTGCCGTCTGCGGCTAATAGAACTTTCATCTTTTATCCTTTGTATTGTGGATTCTTACGAGTTTGTATTTGCTTGAGAAAGTAGGTTTTGATCTTTATCAAAAGACCCCAAACTACTTGCTACGTCACGTTTGAGTGACCGGCCTTTAATTTTCTATAGCCACTCATTGGCGATAGTTGCTCAACAATAGCACTCATTTCACCAGTAATACGGGAATGGTGCTATTGGCAACCACCTTTTGAGCTACGCTGCCCATGACTGCGCTTCCCAAATAGTCCCGGCCATGTGTCCCCATCACGATCAGATTGACGTGTTCGTCCTTTGCAGTGGCAACGATTTTATTGGCTGTTGAGCCAATAAGGCCAATGCAGCGGTACTTCAGGCCACTCTTATCGAGGAATTTTCTGATGGGCGCAAAAACTTTTTCCAGTTCAGCTTCTTGAAGTGCCAGTGTCTTTTCAACGCTTACGATGGCTCCTAAAAAAGTAGGCAGAAACGACTGGACGTGTACGACCAGCAGTTCGCTCTTCGCGCTGTTCAAGCGCTTTTGGGCAACGACAAATTTCAACGCTTTTTGGGTGTATTCGCTACCGTCAGCCGCTAGTAGAAGTTTCATATGCTGTTCTTTGGTTAAATATGTTGTGGAGTTCAAGAAAAATCAGGCATCGCCGAACTCCAACACCACACGGGCCGCCACTTCGCCGCGCTCAAGTCTGTCAAGCACCTGGTTGATGGCTGAAAGGGGTTGTAGTTCAATGTCAGCTTTGACCTTGCCCTCAGCCGCAAACGCCAGTGCCTCAGCCATGTCCTGCCGCGTACCTACCAGTGAGCCACGTACCGTGATGCAGTTGAGTACCACGTCAAACAGGGGAAACGGAAATTCACCTGGTGGCAGCCCAGTCAAAACGCAAGTGCCGCGCTTTCGGGTCATGGCAACACCTTGCTTGAATGCTGCCAGTGATGGTGCGGTGATCAGCACGCCGTGCGCGCCACCATCGGTTGCTTTTTTGACCAACTCAACCGCGTTGGGTAATTTGGCATTCACCGTCGCGTCAGCGCCCATCAAGGTGGCATGTGCCAACTTGCTGTCGTCAATGTCAACCGCACAAACATGCAGACCCATCGCCTTGGCGTATTGAATTGCCAGATGGCCCAAGCCGCCCGCACCAGAAACAACCACCCAATCGCCAGGCTTGGTGGCCGCTTCCTTGATGCCTTTGTAGGTGGTGACACCCGCGCAAATAATCGGCGCGGCATTGACTGCGGACAAGCCCTTGGGAATACGCGCCACGTAATTGGGGTCGGCCAAAATGTAGTCGGCAAACCCGCCGTTGACGGTGTAGCCGCCAAACTGCGCACTGCCGCAAACGGTCTCCCAAGCCGACAAGCAGTATTCACAGTGCCCGCAAGCTGAATACAGCCACGGCACGCCGACCCGATCACCTTCTTTGATATTGGTAACGCCCGAGCCAACTGCGCAAACCAGTCCAATACCTTCATGACCTGGTATGAAAGGTGGTGTCGGTTTAACAGGCCAATCGCCGCGTGCAGCATGTAGATCTGTGTGGCAGACACCACAGGCTTCGGTCTTCACCAGTATTTGGCCTGCACCCGGTGTGGGTGTGTCCCAGTCGCGCAGCACCAGTGGCTTGCCAAAAGCCTCTACGACGGCGGCTTTCATCTCAGCACCAGCACGGGAATGTGCGAATGTGTCAGCACATGCATGGTCTCGCTGCCCATCAGCAAGCGCTTCATGCCGCGCCTGCCGTGCGATGCCATCACAATCAAATCACACTTGTGCTTTTTGGCGGCGTTGATGATGGCCTCTGCAGTGAAGTCTGACGACACAGTCACGCCCTTGGCCTTGATGCCTTCTGCCTCGGCAGCGTCTTGGACTTTGCTAACCACGGCCATGGCGGCATCAGCCCATTGCTTTTCAACACTTGCAACATTGTTGACAGACAGAGCCACACCGCCTTCAAAGTAGCTGACCGGATAGCGCGGCACGACTTTGAGGGCGACGATGCTCGCACCCGTCAGTGCTGCAAGTTCCAGCCCGCTGGCAACTGCCTTTTTTGACAGAGTCGAGCCGTCGGTGGCAATCAGGATTTTTTGGTACATGGTGGGTCTCCGGTGGTTTGAAATTCAAGCGTAAGAGAAATCAATAGCGCAGGACTTGATCCATATCAAGACTTGTTCGCATAGCAAGCGATAGTCTTGCGTCATGCAAGCTGCAACCGTTGATACTTTCACCGCATTTGGGCAAGCTGCTTTGCGGGAAACTGCGATCGATGAGCCAGCTGCGCTGAGCGATGATCCTGATGCATGGGCTGCCTTCAGCCAAAACGTCAATGGCAAAGCCGACATGTTTCAGTCTTTTGTGGCGGTGCGTGGTATGCATTGCGCAGCCTGCGCATTGACACTGGAGTCGGCGCTGCGAAGCGTTAAGGGCGTGACTGCAGCCCAGGTCAGCGCAGTTAGCGCAAATGCTAGCGTTACCTGGTCAGTTGGACAGACGCGCCCCTCTGTTTGGATGGCGGCCGCTTTAGCGCAGGGTTATGAGTTGCTACCTGTAGAGGATGCAGTTTCAATCGGCAATGACCGCCAACAGTCGCGCTTGGCGCTATGGCGCTGGCTGGTAGCTGGGTTTTGCATGATGCAGGTCATGATGTATGCAGCACCTACCTACTTTACGCAACCGGGCGATGTTTCGCCTGATATTGAAAAACTCTTGCGCTGGGCGTCGTGGGTGCTCAGCCTGCCAGTGGTGATATTTTCATGCAAGCCGTTTTTTGCGAATGCATGGCGCGACCTGATGCAGCGCAGCATCAGCATGGATTTACCTGTCGCCATCGGTATTGTGGTGACGTTCGCCGTCAGCACCGCAGCCACATTTGAGCCGCAGGGCTGGTGGGGGCGAGAGGTTTATTTTGATTCGCTCACCATGTTTGTGTTTTTTCTGCTGACCGGGCGCTGGCTAGAGCAGCGCCTGCGCTCCCGCACGGCAGGCGCATTGGGCGTCTTGATGCAGCGCTTGCCTGTCAAGGTACAGCGGCAGCTAGCAGGTGGCAAGTTCGAGTGGGTTGCGGTGCGCCGCTTGGGGGTTGATGATGTGGTTCGTGTGTTGGCTGGTGAGGCTTTCCCTGCAGACGGCACAGTGCTGAAAAGTGGTACTTTTGCGGACGAGGCCCTTTTGACGGGAGAGTCTCGCCCGGTCAAGCGCGATATCGGTGATGTGGTGATGGCCGGCAGCTACAACGTGGGCAACGCAACTTTGGTTCGCGTTGACAAGCTGGGTGCAGATACCAGATACGCGCAAATCGTCACGCTTATGCAGCGCGCATCGCTCGATAAACCGCGCTTGGCTGTATTGGCCGACAAGGTAGCCAAGCCGTTTTTGATATTTGTGTTGCTTTCCGCGTTGGGTGCAGCCGCTTATTGGTGGCGTACTGACCCGGCCATGGCTCTGATGGCTGCTGTTGCGGTGTTGGTGGTGACTTGCCCCTGCGCGTTGTCATTGGCTACACCCACCGCCATGCTGACCACTGCTGGGCTGCTGGCGCGTCATGGTGTGCTGGTGCGGCGCTTGCAGGCGATTGAATCGCTGGGTGATATTGATACGGTTATTTTTGACAAGACCGGCACCTTGACCAATGCCGCCATGCATTTGAAGTCTGTACAAACCAGATCTGGTGTTTCTGGCGACCAGGCGATGCAATGGGCCGCAGGACTGGCTGCGCTGTCCTTACACCCCGTGTCGCAAGCCATGACAGCGGCTGCCTTAACCAAGGCCAGCGTGATCGATGTCAAGGAGTTCGCAGGTCTTGGTCTTCAGGGCTGGCTTGCCGAAAGCTCTGAAACCGTTCTGGGACCGCTGCGTTTTGGGTCAGGTCGTTTTTGTCAGGTTAATGATGATCGCGATTCAGGCAGATGTGTATTTCTTGCTGATCAGCAGGGCTGGATAGCGACTTTTGAATTTGTAGAAAACTTGCGGTCAGATGCAGCAAGGACGGTTGCCACCTTGCAATCGCAAGGGCTGAGTGTTTACATGCTGTCGGGTGACACGCAAAAAGCTGCGCATGGTGTTGCCAATCAAATGGGTATGAGTAACGCAAAAAATAACGTCATAGGCGATTGCACGCCAGAAACCAAGTTGGCAATGATGAAGGCGCTGCAAGCCCAAGGCCGCAAGGTGTTGATGGTGGGTGACGGCCTGAACGACGGGCCTACGCTGGCTGCGGCAGATGTCTCTGTGGCTATTGGTGCAGCCGTGCCGCTGGCCCAAGCGCAAAGCGATTTCGTCATACCCGGAGCTCAGCTGTTGATGCTGCCCGCCATGTTGAGCCAGGCTAAATGCACACTGCGTATCGTCAAGCAAAACCTGGCGTGGGCGGCGGTCTACAACGCTACATGCGTTCCGCTGGCGTTAGCTGGTTTTTTACCTGCATGGCTTGCAGGGCTAGGCATGGCAGCAAGTTCTCTCTTGGTGGTTGCCAATGCAGCGCGGTTATCGCGGCTCAAGGTGACTTCTTGATGGACATCTTATTTTTACTTGTCCCGTTGTCGGTGTTGTTGGCGCTTGCCGTGATGGGGGTACTCGCTTGGGCGGTCTGGTCGGGTCAATTTGAAGAGCTTGACAGCGAAGGCGTACGAATTCTCTTGGCTACCCCGGACGAAATATTACCAATTGCCGATGCAAGTTTGATGCAGATCAATACAGCTGCAGGTGCAAAGCGGGACACTTAATTACAACTTTTGGTAAAGAGGATCTTCGACATGACAGCAGTACTGCCAATTCCTACAGCGCAATCACCAGGTCGAATCTGGTCTGCCTCGAAAGCGACGGTTTACAACGACAAAATTGTTCGACAGTTCAGCATCATGGCAGTTGTTTGGGGCGTCGTTAGTATGCTGGTGGGCGTTTTTATTGCCGCGCAAATGGCATGGCCTGAGCTGAACTTTGGTATTGCGTGGCTCTCGTTTGGGCGGCTTCGCCCACTGCATACGAATGCCGCGATTTTCGCGTTTGGCGGTTGCGCGTTGTTCGCGACCAGCTACTACGTTGTGCAGCGTACTTGCCAAACACGCATTATTTCTGACAAGCTCGCTGCATTTCACTTTTGGGGTTGGCAGGCGGTGATTGTGGCAGCGGCTATTTCACTGCCGATGGGCTACACGCGCGGCAAAGAATACGCTGAGCTGGAGTGGCCTATTGCTTTGTTGATCGCGGTGACTTGGGTGGCTTACGCTATCGTCTTTTTCGGCACGATTGGCATTCGAAAAGTACGGCACATTTACGTGGCGAACTGGTTTTATGGCGCGTTCATCATCGCAGTAGCCATGCTGCACATTGTGAATGCTGCGGTCATGCCAGCGGGGTGGATGAAGTCATACTCAGCCTACGCGGGCGTTCAAGATGCCATGATTCAGTGGTGGTACGGACACAACGCGGTAGGTTTCTTCTTAACAGCAGGCTTTTTGGGCATCGTCTACTACTTCATTCCCAAGCAGGCTGAGCGGCCGGTGTACTCGTACCGTTTGTCAATCGTCCATTTTTGGGCGCTCATCTTTACTTATATGTGGGCGGGTCCGCACCACCTGCACTACACAGCGCTACCTGATTGGACTCAGTCGCTTGGAATGGTTTTTTCCCTCATCCTGCTGGCGCCAAGTTGGGGCGGCATGATCAACGGGGTGATGACCCTGTCAGGTGCTTGGCACAAGCTGCGCGATGACCCGATCATCCGCTTCATGATTGTGGCCTTGTCGTTCTACGGCATTGCGACTTTTGAGGGGCCGATGATGTCGATCAAAACGGTCAACGCGTTGTCGCATTACACCGACTGGAACGTCGCCCATGTCCACGGCGGAACGCTCGGCTGGGTTGGTTTTATTTCCATGGGAGCCTTGTACTTTTTAATTCCACGTATGTTTGGTCAAACAAAAATGCACAGCGTCCGGGCCATTGAAGTTCATTTCTGGATTGCAACTTTCGGTATCGTGCTGTACATCGCTTCGATGTGGATTGCAGGTGTGATGCAAGGCTTGATGTGGCGTGCCATTAATCCAGACGGATCATTGACCTACACATTTGTTGAGGGCGTGAAGGCTACCTATCCGTTTTACGTTGTCCGGCTCTTGGGTGGAGTCTTGTACCTGGTCGGGATGTTGGTAATGGCCTGGAACGTATTTATGACGGTGCGGGCGGGCAAACCGGCGGATGCGCCAGTTCCAGTAACCCTATCGCACGCCTAAGGAGTCAGTTATGGCATTTACACACGAAAAAGTAGAAACCAACAACACACTGATGATTGTGTTGATATTGATAGTGCTTGCCGTAGGCGGCCTGGTTGAAATTGTTCCGCTATTCTTTCAAAAATCGACCACACAACCGATCAAAGGCATCGTGCCTGATTCCGCACTCAAGGTAGTGGGTCGGGACATTTATGTGCGCGAAGGTTGCTACAACTGTCACTCACAAATGATCCGCCCGCTGGTGGCCGAAACTTTGCGCTATGGCCACTATTCTGTTGCGGGTGAGTTTGTGTATGACCACCCGTTTCAGTGGGGCAGCAAACGTACCGGGCCTGATCTGCACCGAATTGGCGGCAAATACAGCGACGAGTGGCAGCGGCTGCACCTGATTGCGCCGCGCGATCTGGTACCAGAGTCAATCATGCCTGCCTATCCATGGCTAGAAAAAGCGCCCGCAAACTATCAAACCATTCAGGCTCACATGACGGCTTTGCGCAGAGTCGGCGTGCCTTACACCGATGCCCAGATTGCTGCCGCACCGGATGAGGTCAAAGGAAAGACTGAGCTGGATGCCTTGGTGGCGTACCTGCAAGGCTTGGGTCTGGCTTTAAAGTAATCAGGAGTAACCATGAACTTTAACGTCGATATCAATACCCTTCGCAGCCTGGTTACTACCGCAGGTTTCATACTTTTTCTTGGAATCATGGTGTGGGCCTACAGGCCTTCACGCAAAGCCGATTTTGAGGAGGCGGCGGATTTACCTTTCGCAAATGATAGGGAGTCAAACCATGAGTGATTTCGTCACTGGATTCTGGTCGTGGTACGTGGCAGCTATCAGCCTTGTTTCAATACTCGCCTGCGGCTTGCTGTTGTATGTAGCGGGCAAAACGGAAGTGCCCAAGCATGATGGAAAGGTGACGGACAACACCACTGGTCATGTTTGGGATGAGGATCTCCGCGAACTTAACAACCCATTGCCGCGCTGGTGGCTATGGCTGTTTATCCTGACCATCGTTTTTTCGTTGGTTTACCTGGTGGTATTTCCGGGTCTGGGAAGCTACAAAGGAATGGTGGATTGGTCTGCCAAGAGCGAGCACGAACAAGATGTGTCCCAAATGCGGGACAGCGTAGCGCCGTTATACGCCGCATTCGCTGCACAAACTGTGGAGGCGCTTGCCAGCGACAAGCGAGCTTTGGCGGCGGGTGAGCGCCTGTTCATGAATAACTGCTCTCAATGCCACGGCTCTGACGGCGGCGGCAGCAAGGGATTTCCCAGTTTGACAAACGCCAATTCAGCTTGGCTTGGCGAGCGTGGCGAGGCCCACATCATAGCGACCATCACCAATGGACGAGTTGGCATGATGCCGCCTATGGCCGCAGCTGTGGGAGGCGATGTTGAGTTAAGTGAAGTCGCTCACTACGTCCTGTCTTTGTCCGGTAGCCCGCACAACGAAATCAAGGCTTTTAGTGGCAAAGCCAAATTTACAACTTGCGCCGCTTGTCACGGCGTAGACGGCAAAGGTAACAAAGCGCTGGGTGCGCCGAATCTGACTGACAACTACTGGCTGCACGGCTGGGGTGAGGCTGCTATTGTGAATACCGTTAAAACCGGGATCAATAACGTGATGCCGCCCCAGTCCCCCAAGCTGTCTGCTGAGCAAATCCGCGTTGTTGCGGCCTACGTATTGAGCCTGTCTAAAAGCACCATCGCAGCCGCTGCACCCCCCGTACCCAAACAGTAGCAGCATAAAAAACCGTGGTTAATACTGTTCAGCCGATCGCCGAGCCCCGAAGAGTTATCCCTATAGCTGTGGATGATTCTTCGAGTGTTGCGTCGCTTTATCAGTCTGACGCCAAAATTTATGCCCGTAGCGTATCTGGCTGGTTTAATTACTGGCGCTGGGCACTGGTGTTTGCGACGCAGTTGGTGTTTTACGGCTTGCCATGGTTGTCGATCAATGATCGTCAGGCAATGCTGTTCGACCTGGTATCGCGGCGCTTTTACATTTTCAACTTGGTGTTGTATCCACAAGACCTGATTTATCTGACAGGTTTGCTGGTTATAAGTGCGCTGTCGCTTTTTTTGTTTACAGCAGTCGCAGGGCGTCTATGGTGCGGCTACGCCTGCCCACAAACCGTCTACACCGAGATATTCATGTGGGTCGAACGCAAAATAGAGGGTGACCGCAATGCCCGTATGCGGCTTGACAAGTCACTCTGGGGCTTAAACAAAGTCGCGCGTAAAAGTGCAAAACAATTGATCTGGGTGGCGATTGGTCTGTGGACAGGTTTCACGTTTGTAGGTTATTTCACGCCGATCAGAGAACTCGCCAGTGGCGTGACGCAATTTGCGCTCGGGCCTTGGGAGTTATTTTGGGTGCTGTTTTACGGCTTTGCGACGTACGGCAATGCGGGCTGGATGCGCGAGCAGGTGTGCAAATACATGTGCCCGTATGCGCGTTTTCAAAGCGCCATGTTTGACCGTGACACGCTTGTAGTGTCTTACGATGTTGCACGCGGCGAAGGCCGTGGCGTGCGTCCCCGCAGTGACACCCCTGATCAGTACCATGCCAAAGGCTTGGGTGACTGCATTGACTGCGGTTTATGCGTACAGGTTTGCCCCACGGGCATTGATATACGCAATGGCTTGCAGTACGAGTGCATCAGCTGCTCCGCCTGTATTGATGTTTGTAACGGTGTGATGGAAAAAATGCATTACCCGCGTGGATTGATCCGGTACAGCACTGAAAGCGGATTAGCCCAGAATTTAAGTCAGGTGCAAATGTTAAAGCGGGTGTTCAGACCCCGCGTGCTCGTTTACATCGCTGTGCTTACTGCTGTCACCACCGGGCTGTTGTGGAGCCTGCTGATTCGAAGCAATTTCAAAGTTGACGTCGAACGTGACCGTGGCTCCATTGCGCGCATGGTGGGGCAGGGCATGACTGAAAACGTTTATCGCATGCAAATCATGAACGCCACAGAACAGGTGCAAAGCTATGTCGTTCGGATCAGGGGACTTGAAGGCGCGCAAATTCTGCCTGATGCGGCGTTTGTCATTGACCCTGCGAGCTCCCGTTGGCTACCGCTACGCATGCAAGTTCCGCCTGGTCTGGCCTCTGGCTCACATCCGATTTCCTTTGTCATAACTTCTCAAGCCGATCCTGCCAATTCAGTGGTTGTGAAATCAGTTTTTTTAGTCCCCCGATAACTGAATCTCTGACCACTTTTTAAAGCCCTGAATCATGATCAACCCCGCTAAACTCAATTCCCCTTCGACTACGGTACGCCCTTGGTACAAGGAGTTTTACGTCTGGATGGTGATTGCCGGACCTGTGTCGGCTGTACTGGCCTGCGCTGTGACTGCGGTGTACATCTTTCAGGGGCCAGATGCTGTGGTTTCTGAAAATTACTACAAGGAAGGTCTTGCCCTGGAAAAGGAAGTGGGTCAAGCTCAGCCAGCCATGCAGCCCGCCAAAACTGGCCGCAATCACAGTGCCACGGGAGGGGACAAGAATGCCAAACCTTGACCTGGAAAAGTCACGCGGCGTCAAGCGCTGGGTATTGATCACCTGGCCCGCATTTTTAGCCGCTTGCTTGCTCGAAGCCTTGGTGTTTTCAGCGGTTGACCCCAGCGAAGTTCATTGGCCAGGGCAAACCGTGCAACCATCACGCCAAGCGGTTTACACGGCTGCGTTTTTTAGTTTTTGGTTGATTTCTATGGCTTGCAGCAATCTTGTGTTGTGGTTAAGCAAACCACCGCGCGACGTCAACGACACGGCTCGTGGTTGACCAGTCGTTTTAAAGCGTCAGCATCTTGGACATGAACTTGGCGCTGATTGACGGTGATGATGCCGTCATCGGAAAATTTTGAAAAGGTACGGCTGACTGTTTCTAAAGTTAGCCCCAAATAGCTGCCGATTTCTTCACGAGTCATGCGCAGCACCAAATCTGAACTTGAGAACCCCCGCGCATGCAGACGCTGAATCAAATTCAGTAAAAATGCCGCCAAGCGCTCTTCGGCGCGCATATTGCCCAGCAGCAGCATCACGCCATGCTCACGGACGATTTCACGGCTCATGATTTTGTGAACATGGTGCTGGAGCGCCTTGACCTCTCTGGCGATTTCTTCAATCCGGTCAAACGGCAGTGCGCAGACTTCGGTGTCTTCCAGGGCGATGGCATCACAGGTATGCAAATCGGTGGCTATGCCGTCTAGGCCAACGATTTCACCGGCCATTTGGAACCCAGTGACCTGGGCTCGCCCATCTTCAGAGGTGATGCAGGTTTTTAAAAAACCGCTACGAATGGCGTACAGCGCCGTAAATTTGTCACCCGCTCTGAAAAGCGCGCTGCCGCGTTTGACAAAAGGCCTTTTGGCGACCAGATCGTCAACACGCTTTAGCTCATCGGCATCCAGGCCAATGGGCATGCACAGCTCCCGCATATTGCAGTTCGAGCAGGCTGTCTTGATGAAATCCTTGTTCACTTTTGACCCTAAGGCTGGTAGATCCTGTGATCTTACAGTGTGGGGTGGGAACTGGACGACAAAGTAGGTGGCGCTGGCTTGCATGGTGTTTTCCTGCCCGTAGTTTGAGTTTTCGTTGAAAGACCGCTGAAGGCTTGATGTAGCGCAAAGGTTGTTTGGACTGTTTCGCTGATGATGCGAGTTAATCTGGAAGGCTCTTTTGCCGCAAGCTTTTATGCCCTCTTTACCTGTCATCCCCTACGGCCTTTGCTTGCAGGACGAAGCCTCGTGCGCGTGCTTGCATGAATTGACTGCATGGAACTAACGCTCGCTGCCACCGCATTGCTGATGGGGCTAGCTGGGGGGCCTCATTGCGTGGCCATGTGCGGCGCCGCTTGCGGGGCTATGGGGCGCACCCAAGCTGGCCAGAGCACGCGTGCGTTGTGGGTGTTTCAGGCAGGCAGACTGGCGGGTTACTCGGCATTGGGCGCATTGGCCGCTGCATCCATGCAGGGTTTGGGTTGGCTCAGCGTCCAATCTGCTGCTTTACGGCCGGTTTGGACGCTTTTTCATGTTTCTGCTGCTTTGCTGGGGTTGATGCTGCTGTGGCAGGCTCGCCAGCCGATTTGGCTTGAGGACTCAGCCCGCAAGGTTTGGCAGGGCGTGCGGTCAGTCACTGTTAACTTAAAGGGCAACGTGGCTCTAGCGCCAATTGGCATGATGGGCATTTTGTGGGCTTTGTTGCCCTGCGGCTTGCTTTATTCGGCTTTGCTGGTGGCAGCCATGACCAGCAGCGCCGCGCAGGGTGCGGGTGTGATGGCATTGTTTGCCTTGGGTAGCGGCGTATCGCTAATGGCCGGGCCTTGGTTGTGGCTGCGCTTGCGCGGGCAGGGGTCTGGCCAGTGGGCCATACGCATTGCTGGCTTGGCTCTGCTGGCCAGCTCGGCTTGGGCGCTTTGGATGGGGCTGGTTCACAACACCGCGCCATGGTGCCTGAACCCTTGAATTTGCTCGGGATATGGCTTGAATTCCACCTGAAATAACTCTTACAATTCGTCTTTTCGGGGTGCAACACCCTAGACTTTTACGGATGCAAGACATGTTTAAAAAGCAGCTCTGGTTGGTGGTTTTGTCGGCTCTGATGTTGGTGGCCTGCGGTAAAAAGCCCGACGCTCCCACATCCACTGCACCCGCTGCAGTACCAGCGCCCGTAGCTGAGGAAAAAATCCTCAATATCTACAACTGGCCTGACTACATCGCCAAAGACATGGTGGCCAGCTTTGAAAAGGAAACGGGCATCAAGGTTAATTATCAAACCTTCGAAAACAACGAAGGTCTGCAAGCCAAGCTGGTAGCGGGCAACACGGGTTACGACATTGTTGTCCCCGGCGCGGTGTTTGCCAAACCGCAAATTGAAGGCGGTTTGTTGCAAAAGCTGGACAAAACCAAACTCAGCAACATCGCCAACCTGGACCCTGGCATCATGGCGAAACTGGACACGGTTGACCCCGGCAATGCTTACCTGGTGCCGTGGGCCTGGAGCTTTACCACGGTAGGCATCAACAAAGCCAAAGTCGCCAAAGCACTGGGCAGCACGCCCATGCCGGCCAATGCGTGGGACCTGGTGTTCAACCCCGAATACACAGCCAAGCTGAAGTCCTGCGGTATTGCGTTTTTAGATTCGCCCACTGAAATCATTCCGCCAGCCATGCACTACCTGGGCAAAAACGCCTATTCCAACGACGCAGCCGACCACAAAGCTGCGGGCGAGATGCTGGCCAAAGTACGGCCGCATATCCGTTTGTTTTCCAGCACCATGATCGATGACCTGGCGGGTGGCAAGGCCTGCGTGGCACTCGGCTGGGCCGGTGACATCAACATTGCGCGCGCACGCGCCATTGAGAACAAAAACGGCAACGAGGTAGAAGCGTTACTGCCATCAACGGGTGGCTTGATTTTTTTCGACAACTTGGCGATTCCCAAAGATGCCAAGCACCCGAACAACGCCCATGCCTTTATCAACTACTTCTTGAAGCCTGAGGTGTCCGCTGCACTGACGAATGAGCTGGGTTATGCCACCGCCAACAAGGCCAGCCTGGCCAACGTCAAACCAGAGATCGCCAAAGACCCAGCAGTTTTCCCCGATGCTGCCAACCTGCAGAAAATGGTGCCACCCAACAGTTTTAGCAATGAAGCGCGCCAGTCGCTGAGCCAGGTATTCACGCTGTTTAAAAAAGGCAATTGAGCCTTATGACGATCGGGTCGGGCTATTTGCAAACATACCAGCTGGTCAAGCGTTTTGACGGCGTGACCGCTGTTGATGATGTCTCATTGACCATCAACAAGGGTGAAATTTTTGCGCTGCTGGGCAGCTCGGGCTGCGGCAAGTCGACGCTCTTGCGTATGCTGGCCGGGTTTGAAACCCCGACATCCGGCCGCATCACGCTGGCTGGTAGCGACATTGCCGCCATGCCTCCTTTTGAGCGGCCCATCAACATGATGTTTCAGTCGTACGCGCTATTCCCGCACCTGAGTGTGTGGGACAACATTGCGTTTGGCTTGAAGCGCGAAGGTATGCCCAAAGAGCAAATTGCCCAACGCGTAGCCGAAATGTTGGCTCTGACCCAAATGCAGGACTTTGCCCAACGCAAGCCGCAACAGTTGTCGGGCGGGCAGCAGCAGCGTGTGGCGCTGGCACGCAGCCTGGCCAAAAAGCCGCAGTTGCTGCTGCTGGATGAACCGCTTGGCGCCTTAGATAAAAAACTGCGCGAGCGCACCCAGTTTGAGCTGGTCAATATTCTGGAGTCGGTTGGCGTGACCTGCGTGATGGTGACTCACGACCAGGAAGAAGCCATGGCCATGGCCAGCCGCATCGCGGTGATGAGCCAGGGCCGCGTTTTGCAGGTGGGTACGCCGAAAGAGATTTACGAATACCCCAATTGCCGTTTTGTCGCCGACTTTATCGGCAACGTCAATTTGTGGGAAGGCACGCTTGCATTAGATGCCGCAGATCGCTGCGAGGTAAAAACCATGCACGGCGTGGTGAACGTGGGGCACGGCGTCAGCGGTACACAAGGCATGGCCTGCGCGGTGGCGATTCGGCCCGAAAAAATCACCATTTCTAAAACCCGAACAACGGTTTCAAACAATCTGTTTACTGGTATTGTCAAAGAAATCGCCTACTTCGGCAGCTACAACAGCTTCATTGTTGAAGTGCCAGGCGGCGCTACCGTCAAAATTGTTGAGGCCAACACCTCTCGCTATGACAGTGGTGAGATCACCTGGAACGATGCGGTGTTTTTCTGGTTCGACGAAACCGCACCCGTGGTGCTGACCCAGTAGCGATGAAGGCGCAGTTTTCCCCCGGCAGGCGCTTTGTCATTGGCGTGCCCTATGTCTGGCTGCTGCTGTTTTTTGTATTGCCGTTTTTGATTCTGCTGCGCATCAGCGTGACCGACATGGGCAGCGGCG
Source organism: Polaromonas sp. (assembly GCA_031414215.1). GTDB lineage: Bacteria > Pseudomonadota > Gammaproteobacteria > Burkholderiales > Burkholderiaceae_C > Polaromonas. Next base: position 40,995 of record JANNVB010000003.1, read on the forward strand.
TTGACCCGTTTGCACCGCTGATTGACACAACAGGCAACGCCTGGCGCTTGATGCTGGAGTTTAAAAACTACATCAGTATTTTTAGTGATGGCGATAGTAATGGCGGGGGAGGGCAGACGATCTACATTGATGCGTACAAAACCTCAATCAAGTACGCTGCTCTTACGACGCTGCTGTGCTTGTTGATTGGCTACCCGTTCGCTTATTTTCTGGCCCGTTGCAAACCCTCCGTTCGCCCCGCGCTGCTGATGATGGTCATGCTGCCTTTCTGGACATCCTTCTTGCTGCGCATTGCGGCCTGGAAAGGTATTTTGGCCGACCAGGGCGTGCTCAACAACCTGCTGCTTTGGCTGGGCGTGATCAAAGAGCCGATGGTGATGCTCTACACCGATGTATCGATGTTGGTCGGCATGACCTATGTGTATTTGCCTTTCATGATTTTGCCGCTCTATGCCACGCTGGTAAAGATGGACATGCGCCTGCTGGAGGCCGCGCATGACCTGGGTGCCAGCGCCTTCAAGGCGTTTTGGCTGGTCACTGTGCCGCTGAGCAAAGCCGGTATTGTGGCGGGCTGCATGCTGGTGTTTATTCCGGCGGTGGGCGAGTTTGTAATTCCGTCGCTGCTCGGTGGCGCTGAAAACATCATGATCGGCCGGGTGGTGTGGGACGAAATGTTCAGCAGTAACAACTGGCCGCGCGCCAGCGCCCTGTCGGTGGTGATGATTGTGCTGATTCTGGTACCGCTGGCGCTGTACTACCGCGCCAAAGACGCCGCTGAAAAATGAACATCACCGCATGGTTTGCAAAAAACACCGGCCGGTTCTGGTTGGGCACGGTGTTTTTGTTCTTGTATATCCCATTGTTTTTTCTGATTGTTTTTTCCTTCAACAGCACGCGGCAAGACGGCGTTTTCACCGGGTTTTCACTGCGCTGGTATGAGGCGCTGCTGACCGACTCACGTCTGGTTGAAGGCTTTTGGCTGTCTCTCAAAGTCGCGTTGCTGACCGGCACGCTGTCGGTCGTGCTGGGCTGCTTTGCGGCCTTCGTTTTGGTGCGCTACAAACGGTTTTCAGGCCGTACTGTTTTTTACGGTCTCGTCAACGCACCGCTGGTCATGCCCGAGGTCATCATTGGCCTGTCGCTGCTGCTGCTGATGGTGGCCAGCCAGCGCATGTTTGGCTTCCCGGAGCGCGGTTTCACGACATTGGTGATTGGCCACACGCTGCTGGGCATGGCCTATGCCACCACCGTCATCCAGTCGCGCCTGCTGGAAGCAGACAGGTCGATTGAAGAAGCCGCGATGGACCTGGGCTGCAAGCCGCTGCAGGTTTTCTTTTTGGTCACGCTGCCCAGCATCGCGCCTGCGCTGGTGTCCAGCTGGCTGCTGACTTTCACGCTGTCGTTTGACGATGTGGTGCTGTCAGAGTTTTTGTCGGGCCCGGGTGTCACCACGCTGCCGCAAGTGATTTTCAGCCACGCGCGGCGTGGGGTGAATCCGTCAATTTATGCTGCGGCCACCTTGCTGATTGCGACGGTGTCGCTGGGCATCATTGCCTACAGCCTGTATAACTTGCGGCAACAACGGCGTGCTGTTACTTTCTCGAAGGCAGCGTAGCCAGCACCACGCCCAGCAGCGCGACGCCAAAGGCCAGCGCTTGCAAGGGCCCCAAGCTTTCGCCCAAAAACAGCACGCCGACCGCCGCCGCACTAACGGGTAAAAACACGGTGAACACGCCAGCTTTGGCCGCCGGAATGGTTTTGAGCCCCGTCATCCACAGCCAGACCGTCCACACGCTGGCGGCCAGTGAGTAAAAAACCAGCAGCAGCCAGCTGGGTGTTGCAACGGCTGAAAAGTCAAACTGCCAGGCAGCCCACAGCCCCAGCGGCGTGACAAGCAAAAAGCCCCACAAGTTGATCAATGCCGTGATGCGCTTGGGCCCCAGCGCGCCAACCAGCTTTTTGCCGATGACGGCATAGGCTGCCTCGCACAACACCGCTCCAAGCAGTAAAAAGGTGCCTAAAAGGCTGTTTTTAGGTGTCAAATCGGCCTCCAGGCCAATAGATACGGGCGTAACCAGCTCCTGTTTTGATAGTGATACGAGCGTCACGCCCACCACCGCGCACACCACCGCAGCCCATGTTCTCGCACCAACGCGCTCACCTAAAAACGCCCAGCTCATCAAAGCCACCGCCGCAGGAATCGTCGCCATCACCACGCCTGCCGCCACCGCACTGGTCATGCTTACTCCATAAAGCATGCAGATTGAAAACAGAAAATTGCCCAGGAACGACTCCAGGAACAGCAGGCGTTTGGTTTGCGGCGTTAACGGCGCTTCATCGGCGGGCTTTTTCAGCCAATGCAGCATGGCGGCACCGCCAATGCCAAAGCGCAACCAGGCCAGTAAAAAAACGGGCAGGGCGGCCACCAGGGGTTTTGACAGGGCAACATAGCTACCCACTAAAGACATGCTCAAGGCAAGACAGGCATAGGCCACAATTCGGTTCATGCGCCCTACGATAACCGACACCCGGCGGCCTCAAGTTCACAGATACGTTTTTGTTTACGGCACTTTGCGCAAGGGGCAAGAGCGCGACATCAACCGCCTGCTACCCGCTCCCGTCTTCGTCGGCAACAGCCAAGTCAAAGGCACACTCTACAACCTGGGCAGCTACCCAGGTGTGCGGCTCGGTGGGGAAAACTGGGTGCAAGGCGAGGTCTACCAGATCACCCCAAAGCTGGAGCGTCAGTTAAACGAGATAGAAGAAGTTTGGCCGCAGCAAACGGGGGAGTATATGAGGCGGGAGGTTGGCGTGCAGTGCGCTGGATTGGAATTGATTTGCCTCGTCTATGAGGTTGCGCAGGTGCGTACCCACAGCCGGAGGGTTATTGAGTCTGGGGATTGGTTGCAGTAGCAAAAATTCGAAATAAATGTATAACTGTTGCATAGGCTTTGCAAATCAGTAGAGCCTCTACGTTCTTATGAGGAGAGCGATCTGATCAGGCTTGCAATTGGTACCTGAATTTGCTGAAGACGGCGTAATTGTTTGATTCATATGGGTAATTTTGAATAAGAACGAAATCAAGATTTATTGAATTCCATAGAAGTTGTGATGTACACGATGCTAAGGTCTCTTGGTAATTTAGCCTTGGCCCATTCCACGGACGGTTTAGATGTGCGCGACTCTACTGATGTGTCTTTACTAAGGACACGACTTGCGCTCGATATCGACTGGAGGGGGTTAACCCACCGGCCAGGCCAGCTTGCCGCTCGCATCCATGTGCGTCAGGTACACGCGCAGGTCAAACTCGTATTGGTGGTATTGGGGTTCCATGTAGGTGCACAGCTTGTAGAAGTCCTTGTCATGCTCTTTTTCCTTGATGTGGGCCAGCTCGTGCACGGTGATCATGCGCAAAAACTCGTCGGGCACTTCTTTGAACAGTGACGACACGCGGATTTCGCGTTTGGCTTTGAGCTTGTTGCCTTGCACGCGGCTGATTTGTGTGTGGGTGCCCAGGGCGTGGGCGATGACTTGCAGGCGGTTGTCAAACGCGACTTTGGAAAGCGGCTCGGAGCTGCGCAAAAACTCGTTTTTCAGCGTCATCACGTAGTCGTACAGCGCCTTGTCGGTGCGCACGCTATGGGCACGCGGGTATTTTTTGAGCAGCATGTCGCCCAGCTTGTCTTGGGCTTGCAACTGCTGCACTTGCAATTGCAGGCTCTCGGGGTAGGCGCTGAGGTATTTCAAGTGAATAATAGTTGCTATTAAATCAGGAGCTGCTTGCGCCCGTATTAATTGGGCTAGAGGCCTAAAACATACCCTAAAAAGGCTAAAAAAGCTATTTTTAGGGGTTTTGACGCTCAGAACTGGTTTAAACCTCTCTGCGCAGGGCTGGGAACAGGATCACATCCCGAATGCTGGGGCTGTCGGTCAGCAGCATCATCAGCCTGTCAATGCCCACGCCGCAGCCGCCTGTGGGCGGCATGCCGTATTCGAGTGCGCGAACAAAGTCGTGGTCGTAGAACATGGCCTCGTCGTCGCCGCTGTCTTTTGCGGCTACCTGGGCATTGAAGCGGGCGGCTTGCTCTTGCGCATCGTTCAGCTCGCTAAAGCCATTGCCAAACTCGCGGCCGGTGATGTACAGCTCAAAGCGTTCGGTTACTTCGGGGCGTGCATCGTTGGCGCGTGCTAGCGGCGATATCTCCGTCGGGTGCTCCATGATGAAGGTGGGTTGCCAGAGTTTTTCTTCAACTGTTTCTTCAAAATACATGACTTGCAGGCTGGCGAGCGACCGTGTGCTGAGACGGTCTTTTTGTTCGTTAAAGCCGAGCTTTTTCAGCTTGTCCGTCAGCCACACGGCATCGTCAACGCCAGCATCTACGCCCAGCGCTGCATCGGTGTGCTTCAAAATCGCTTCACGAATCGTCAGGCGCTCGAACGGCTGACTTAAATCGACGGGCTTGTCGGCGTAGCTCAACTTCAATGATCCGCAAATCTTTTGTGCCACATCCCGAATCAACGACTCGGTAAAGGTCATCAAGTCCTGGTAGTTCCACCATGCCGCGTAGAACTCCATCATGGTGAATTCTGGGTTGTGGCGCACGCTGATGCCTTCGTTGCGGTAGCTGCGGTTGATCTCGAACACCCGTTCAAAGCCGCCCACAATCAGCCGCTTCAAATACAGCTCAGGTGCAATGCGCAAGAACATTTCCTGGTCGAGCGCGTTGTGATGTGTTTTAAACGGTTTGGCATTGGCTCCGCCCGGAATCGGGTGCAGCATGGGCGTTTCAACTTCTAAAAAGTCGTTCGCCACCATGAATTCACGAATACCACTGACGGCCTTGCTGCGCGCCATGAAGCGGGCTCTAGCTGACTCGTCGGTGATCAAGTCCACATAGCGCTGGCGGTACTTGACCTCCTGGTCGGCCATGCCGTGAAACTTGTCGGGCAGGGGGCGCAGGCTTTTGGTGACCAGCCGGATGGCGGTGGCGTGAATCGACAACTCGCCGGTTTTGGTTTTAAACAGTGTGCCAGTGGCCCAAACGATGTCGCCCAAGTCCCAGTGTTTGAAGGCGTTGTGAATGTCTTCGCCCACGCCTTCGTTATTGATGTACACCTGAATCCGGCCGCCCGACGGGCCAAACGAGGCATCTTGCAGCGTGGCAAAGCTGGCCTTGCCCATCACGCGCTTGAGCATCATTCGGCCCGCCACGCTGACGGTGACGGCCAGCGGCTCCAGCTCTTCTTTGGTTTTGCTGTCGTACTGGGCAAACAATGCTTCGGCCCGGTGCTCGGGCTTGATGTCGTTGGGGAAGGCGATACCTAGAGTGCGCAGGGCGGCCAGCTTGTCCCGCCGCTCGGCCATCAACTGGTTGTCATCTTGGGGGGCAGCGGCTGGTGCATGGGAGGGCGTCATTGGGGAGGTCATGAGGGCGGTCGGTTGGGCAATAAACCTCTGATTTTAAGTTTTTACCGCTCCACCCCGCCCAATCGCCGCCTTCAGCGCCTATTTAAGCCTTGATAATCCATGCCATGTACTTGCGCGCTGGCGTTTTTTCACTCGGATTGTTGCTACTGAGCCGGGTGCTCGGATTGCTCCGTGAATCTGCGCAAGCCGCTGCTTTTGGCAGCACCGGCATGGGCGATGCGGTGATTGTGATGTTCACGCTGCCAGACTTGCTGGTGGGTATTTTGGTCAGCGGGGCTTTAGCCTATGTGCTGCTGCCAGTCTGGGCGCAGCAAAACCCAGCCACACAAGCCGCGGGCCAGAAGAAAATTGCTTATGCGTTGGTAGGCGGCGGATTGGTGCTCGGCGCGCTGGTCTGGCTTTTCAGGCATGCGGTGGTGCAGGCACTGGCGCCGGGGCTTACAGGGGACATGAAGGCAGTCAGCGCTTCGGCGCTGGGCTGGAGCGCCGCGGTGTTGCCGCTGGCCATGCTGGCAGCGCTGTGGGTGACACGCCTGCAACACGAGCGTGACTTTGTCGGCATGTACGCCGGTAATTTGATTGTTAATCTGGCGCTGGTAGCGGGGCTGTTTTTTGTGGCCAACAGCGTTACACCTCAAATTTCTGCGCTAAATTTGCTGGGCGTCTGCCTGATCCTTGCCATGCTTGGGCGGCTGGCATGGTTGGCGTGGCGTTTGCCAACTCTCCCTCAACCCACTGCCATGGCACAGAGCGTAGATTTGCCGCCTGCCAGTGTTTGGCTGTGGGCGGCGCTGTCGTCGGGCTTGATCTTGGTGTTCCCGCTGGTGGCGCGCAGTTTGGCATCCAGCGCGGGTGAGGGCGCTTTGGCCAGTTTCAATTACGCCTGGAAACTGATTGAATTGCCGCTGGTGCTGGCGGTGCAACTGGTGGCTAGCCTGGCCTTCCCCGCCATCACCCGCACTGAAGCAGGCACGCCAGCACGGCAGCAGGCCGTTGGGCTGGCGTTTTTAGTGGCCTGGGCTTTGGCCTGCGCAGCCATTGCGGTAGTGGCGACGTTTTCATTGCCCATCGCCAGTCTGTTGTTTGGCTGGGGCCGCATGAGCGCTGCCAGCCTGGATGTAATTGCCCAATGGAGTGCGATTGGCATTTGGTCGCTGTTGCCACAGGCGCTGATGGCCGTGCTGCTGACGGTGATGGCCACTCATGGGCGTATGCATTTTGCGGTCTGGGTTCTAGCGGCGGGGCTGGTTGTGTTGCTTACAGTAGGTTTGCTGGCCGATTTAAATGGCGAAGGTGTGATGTGGCTGCTCAATGCGGTGTTTGCCTGCATGGCAGTGGTGCTGATGGTGATTGAACGTCGCAATGTCAACGCTTCTTTTCCTTATCTTGTGTGTTTGATTCCATTGCTGGTATCAGCTGGGTTGGTGTCATTGAAGCCCTTGTTTTTGAACCTCAATGTAGCTTTAATGCTGATTTTTTGCGCCGTATTTGGCTTGCTGGTCACGGGTGGCGCTGTTGCGGCGAGTCCTGTACTGCGTGGTTTGCTGCGTGAAAAACTCAATCGAAAATCAGTTGCCAACTAACAGCCAAACCATGTCAACGTATACAAGTATCATTTCTAGCCATGATTGACCTGCTAACCATCACCAACCTGCCCGAGCTGGCGGCAAGATGTGACCAAATGCCGGGCATGCGTTTGTTTGTTGACCTGGAGCGCAATGGCAAAGCGGCACGCCAAAAGGGGCACGACACTTTTATCAGCACCCATCACCTAGACGACGTAGGCCGAATCAAAGCGGTGCTCAAACAGTCGAAACTGATGGTGCGCGTTAACCCATATCAAACAGACAACCCCGCAGCTAGCAAAGCCGAGGTGGATGCGGTGTTGAGCCAAGGCGCTGACATGATCATGCTACCCATGTTCAGTCAGGCAGATGAGTTGCGTGCGTTTGCAGGCATTGTTGCAGGGCGAGCGCCCATCGTGCCGTTGCTGGAAACGTCGGGCGCGATGCACTCGCTGGATGACTGGATCGACACGCCGGGGATTTATGAAGTTTTTGTTGGGCTCAATGATTTGCACTTGTCGCTGGGTTGTAGCTTTATGTTCGAGCCCTTGTTGATGGGTCATGTTGAACGAGTTGCCACAGCCGCAAAGACGCATGGTTTGCGTTTTGGTTTTGGCGGCATTGCGCGCATGGACGAAGGCGTGCTGCCTGGCCATGATGTATTGGCGGAGCATGTGCGGCTGGGCTCGGGCGCGGTGATTTTGTCGCGTACTTTTAACCGTGCTGATACGCACGCCGGTGAAAAGCCTTTTGGGCAAGCCGTAGCAAACCTGCGCATGATTGAGCTTGAGTTGGGCTTAAGAAGCCTGCAGCGTGTTGAAAATGACAGGCTACATACCCACGGCTTGATTGCTGAGCTTGCCGAAGCCGCCAAAGCGATGGCATGAAGCGGCTTACCGATATTGTGTTCAGTCTGGCAGCACTATTGTTGCTTTCGCCAGTGTTACTGTTGACTGCGCTGGCCGTGGTGCTTGACAGTGGCGTACCAGTGTTTTTTAAGCAAACCCGGGTGGGTCTGGCCGGGCGCGAATTTGGTCTGTTCAAGTTCAGAAGCATGGTTAAAAACGCGGCATCCATCGGCCCGTATTTCACCGATGCCAATGATGCACGCATCACGCGGGTCGGGCAATTCATTCGGCGCGCCAGCATCGATGAGCTGCCGCAAATCATTAATGTGTTGCTTGGCGACATGAGCCTGGTCGGCCCCAGGCCAGATGTGCCTGTGCAGCAGTCGTTGTATTCGCCCGAGGACTGGACGCGACGCTGTAGTGTGCGGCCGGGTATTACCGGACTGGCTCAGGTCAAAGGTCGATCGACCGTCACTTTCGAGCAACGCTTGGCATTTGACTTGGAATATGCGATGAACGTGTCATGGTGGCGTGATGTCCAGATTTTGTGGTGGACGGTTTGGCAATTGAGCGGCAAGCAAGCTAATTGAAGACTTTTGTCACGTGGACCGCACTGGCGTGGCGGGCATGTCCAGTAGCCTCCCTTTATAATTACAAAGCTATATCGCCACGGCAAATGATGCTGAAAAAGCTGAAAACTACGTGAACAAAAGACTCGACGCACTCGTCATCGACCCATCCATTTCTGCATCGCCTGTGGGTTACAACGTCCACACGGCATCTGACGTACAGGCCATGCTGCAAGTCATGGGCTTGCATTCGGTTGAGCAGCTGTTTGAAGACATCCCCGCGCCAGTGCGACTGCGTCGAGAGCTTGACCTTCCGCCAGCGTTGAGTGAATGGCAACTGATGCGAGATGTGCGCGCCATGGCCGACATGAATGGCAGTACCTTGACGCATGCCAGCTTTTTGGGTGGCGGAGCGTACGAGCACTACATTCCGGCGGTGGTCGACGCCATTGTGTCGCGCGGTGAATTTTTAACCGCCTACACACCCTACCAACCCGAAATGAGCCAGGGCCTGTTGCAGGCCTTGTTTGAATTTCAGACGCTGGTTGGCAAGCTTCTGGGGCGCGAGTGTGTGAACTGCTCTGTGTACGACGGTGCGACGGCATTGGCTGAAGCTTGCTGGATGATGTGCTCGGCCACTGGCAAGCGGCGCGTGGTGGTGGCGCAAGCTCTCTGGCCTGAATACCAGGAGGTGCTCAGCACCTATTTGTTGCCGCGTGGCGTGACGGTGGACTATGTGTTGCAAGACCCGGTGACTGGGTCGGCAGATATGGCTGCCATGACGGCCAAGCTTGTTGGCCATGATGTTGCGGGTGTTGTGCTGCAAAGCCCGAATGCATTCGGTGTGGTTGAGGACGTGGCTGCTTTGGCTAGCGCTTGCAAACAAAGCGGTGTGCTCTTGAGTGTTTGCGTCAACCCCTTGCTGTGCGGTTGGGTTGAAGCGCCGGGCCAGCTGGGTGCCGACATCGTGGTGTGCGAAGGCCAGCCTTTGGGCTTGCCGCTGTCTGCAGGCGGCCCGTACATTGGCATCATTGCCTGCGTCAAGCCGCTGGAGCGCTACCTGCCCGGCAGGCTGGTTGGCCGCGTGCATGACTTGAATGGTCAACTCGGCTACGCCTTGGTCAAGGAAGACCGCGAACAACACGTGGCGCGTGACAAAGCGACCAGCCACATTTGTTCCAACCAGGCTTTGAACGCGATTCGCGTAGCCGTGCATCTGGCTTGCCTGGGCGAGCGTAACTTTATGCAAATTGCCGAGGCGAATGCTGCCAATGCAATGGTGCTGCGCGATTTACTGCTGGCTTTGCCGGGTATCAAACGCCTGAGAACAGGTGTGCACTTTAATGAATTTGCCATTGCGCTGCCAATCCCGGCGACTGAGTTTTGCGCGCGCATGAAGCGCCTTGGTATTTTTGCAGGCGTACCTTTGACCGAGCCGCTTGCAGGGCACCAACGCGGCTTGCTGATTGCCGTGACCGAGACCAAAACCATGGCCGACCTAGAGGCCTACGCAAAGCACGCCAAAGCTTGCTTGGAGGGCGCTTGACATGGCTGCTACCGCGCCTTCCCAAATGATCACAGAGCTGCATCGTCCCGGTGCAGCCAGCGATATTTTTGCGTCTTCAAACACGCAGCGCAATGCTGCCCGACCCATATTTGCGCGCAGCAGACATGCCATCGGTTTGCCTGAAGTCAGCGAGGTCGATGTGGTGCGCCACTTCACCCGCCTGAGCCATGAATCGCACGGCGTTGACAACGGGCCGTACCCACTGGGTTCATGCACCATGAAGTACAACCCCAAGCGCAACGACGTGCTGGCGCGCTTGCCGGGCTTTGAAAACGCGCACCCACTGCAAGATACCGATACGCTCGGCGGCGTGTGGGAAATGTACGAACGCCTGCAAACAATGGTGTGTGAAGTTACTGGCATGGATGCCTGCTGCCTGGCCCCTGCTGCGGGTGCGCACGGCGAACTGGCCGGGCTGCTGGTAATACGTGCGCACTTTGCACGTTTAAACAATCGCAGGCCCATAGTGCTTGTACCTGATTCCGCGCATGGCACCAACCCCGCGTCCGCTGCCATGGCGGGTTTTGACTGCCGCATTGTTCCGTCTGACCTCAAGGGGCGTGTGGACTTGGTGGCGCTGAAAAGCATGTTGACAGCTGATGTTGCGGCCTTCATGCTGACCAACCCATCCACATTGGGTTTGTTTGAGGACCAGATTGTCGAGATTGCTGATGCGGTGCATGCCAATGGCTCGCTGCTGTACTACGACGGTGCCAACCTGAACGCGTTGATGGGCATTGTGCGGCCTGGAGATATGGGTTTTGACGTGGTGCATGTGAATGTGCATAAAACGTTTTCAACACCGCACGGTGGTGGCGGGCCGGGCGCTGGCCCGGTGGCTGTCAAGGCGGCTCTGGCAGCGTATCTGCCCAGCCCGGTGGTGGTACGCAAAGAAGGTGTTGCGCAGCCAGATGCCGATCGGCCTTTATCCATTGGCAAAATGAAAAGCTTTCATGGTCACCTGGGGGTATTGCTGCGTGCGTACGGATACCTGCGCACCATGGGCGCAGCGGGTTTGCGGCAGGCATCAACGCACGCGGTGCTCAATGCCAATTATTTGCAGCACCGTTTAAGCCACATGCTGCCGCCGGTCTACAACCAGTTTTGCAAACACGAAACCTTGCTATCAGGTGAAAAACTCAACACGTCTGCCAGGCAATTTGCCAAGCGCCTGATTGACTACGGTATTCATCCGCCGACGCTGGTGGGTGCGGGCTGCGTTTACTTTCCGGGGGACTTGAAATCAGCCATGCTGATTGAACCCACCGAAACCGAAACCAAAGCCAGCCTTGACTACCAGGTGGCGATTTTCCAGTTGGTGTTTGATGAAGACACGAACGATGAAGCGCTGGTTGAAAGCGCCCCCATCAGTAGAAAAATAGCCCGAATTGATTTAAAGAATTGAAGGATTCGCCATGTGTGGAATAGTCGGCGTTGTCAACGCCAAGAGCGTCACCAAAGACGATGTCTGGAAGATGATCGAATGCATCAAGTACCGGGGTGTGGATGAGCAGGGCGTTGAAGAGCTTGGTCGTGCAGTGCTCGGCCACGCGCGTCTGGCCGTGGTAGACCCTGAAAACGGCATGCAGCCCATGTGCAGCACCGACGGCAAGGTGTGGGTGGTTTTCAATGGCGAGATTTTCAACTTCATTGAACTGCGTGAGCAGCTCAAGGCCAAGGGTTACAAGTTCAAGTCGCGCTGCGACACCGAAGTGCTGGTTCACTTGTGGATTGAAAAAGGCGAGAAGATGCTGGACGACCTGGTCGGCATGTTCGCTTTTTTCATCTGGGACCAGCGCACCGAGACCGGTATGCTGGCGCGCGATCGCCAAGGTATCAAGCCCTGCTTTTATGCGGAATACGACGGCGGCCTGGCTTTCGCCAGTGAGATGAAGGCCATTCTTGCCTTGCCCAAGTTTGAGGGCAAGGTCAATGACGCGGCTTTGGGCCATGTGTTCTCGTTCAATTACTGCCCACCGCCAGAGACCTGCTTTGAGGGCATTCGCCACCTGCCGCCGGGTACTTTCATGCGCTACGGCAATGGGCGGTTTTCAGAGCCGCAGCGCTATTGGGAATGGCCGCTGAGCGGTGAGCGTGTTGACGCCAGCCAGGAAGTGCTGGAGCAGGCAATTGATGAAGCCATCAAGCTGCAAATGCGTTTTGATGTGGATGGTGGTTTGTTTTTAAGTGGTGGTGTTGACTCGTCCGTCATCGCCTCACGTCTGGTGCCGCAGTGGAACCGCCCGCAGCTCGACGCGATTGGCCTGCGGATCGAAGACAAAGGCTTTTCTGAATTTACGTACGCGCAGCGTGTTGCTTCAGAGCTGAGCATCAACCTGAATGCGCTGGACATTACACCTGCAAACATTCCTGAAATTGCACAATCGGTGGTGCGGCATGCCGAGCAGCCGCACGGTGATTTCTCGTTCTTTTTGTTTTATTTGTTGTCACGCCAGGCCCACAAGCAGGGCAAGATTGTAATGTTCACAGGCGACGGGCCTGACGAGGTGATGCTTGGCTTCAGGCATAACGAGCAGTTTTTTGCAGGCATGACACGCGCCAATTTCTCCATGCGCAGCTACTTTGATTTGATCAGCTACACCACTGAAAAAGACCGCCAACGCATCATGAGTCCGGCGTTTTTACCGCACACCCAGCGCGCCATGGACAAGTTTCTGGACATCGTACAACCGTTTGCTGATTTGGAGCCGATGGAGCAGATTGCTGCCTACGAATTGAACTCGCTGATGCCGGGTAACAATTCGGTTAAGGGCGACCGCATGGGTGCCTGCTTTTCGATTGAAGGCCGCGCGCCGTTTCTGGATCATCGCGTCAGCGAGATGTTTGCCAGGCTGCCCATCACGTCAAAGTTTAAAAACGGCATTGGCAAGTATTTCCTGAAAGAAGCTGCCACCCGTTACTTTGACCACGATTTTGTCTTCCGCCCCAAAACTATGCCGACTTTGCCGATTGGCGAGTGGATCAAAGGCCCGCTGTTTCAGTGGGCGCGTGATGTGCTGGCGCTGCCTGACGGTGGCCGGTTTGATCGCAATGAACTGCAAGTGATGCTGGAAGAGCATCGCAGCGGCTTGCACAATCACACCAAGCAGTTGCGTACACTGCTCATGACCAAGCTGTGGCTGCAAGAGTTTTTCCCGCAACAATAAAAATCAAAGGCGACGGACCATGACAAACTTCGAGTACTACCTGGCCCAGTTTGTAGACATTCACGGCAGACCCAAAGCCAAGCTGGTGCCAGCCAAGCACAAGGACATGATATTTACAACCGGTGCTGGTTTTGCAGGCTTTGCGATTGCCGGCATGGGCATGGGGCCGCATGGCGCTGAGTTCATGGCGATCGGCGATGCCAAAGACACACGGCCTGTACCCTGGATGCCCGGCACCGCGGTTGTAACTTGCGACGGCCATGTGCTGGGCAAGCCGCACGCGCTTGACTCGCGCGTGATCGCCAAAAATGCGCTGGCAGATTTCCGTGAAGCGACGGGTTTGGAGTTCTATTCTGGCTTGGAGCCAGAGTTTTTCTTGCTGCGCAAAGACGAGACGGGCAGCTACGTTGTCGCTACTGACTCGCAATCTCTCGACAAACCTTGCTACGATTTTCGCCACCTGTCATCAGTCTCCGCATTCTTGATGGAGTTGCGCACCATACTCGACTCGGCAGGCATTGATGTCTACCAAATCGACCACGAAGACGCGAATGGTCAGTTCGAAATGAACTTCACTTATGCTGATGGCTTGCGCACGGCGGACAACCTGACCTATTTCAAAATGGCAGCGCAGGCGATTGCCAGCAAGCACGGCATGCTGTGCTCCTTCATGCCCAAGCCGTTTGCAGAGCGTTCTGGCAGCGGACTGCACATGCACATGTCGGCAGGCAAAAAGTTCGGCGACAACGCTTTTGAAGACTTGTCAGACAAACGCGGCCTGGGCCTGAGTCCCATGGCTTATCACTTCCTCGGTGGCCTGATGGCCCACGCACGCGGCCTGACGGCGATTGCTGCGCCTTGTGTGAACTCGTATAAGCGCCTGGTCTCGCGCGGCTCACGCTCTGGTGCGACTTGGGCACCTGTCAACATCGCCTACGGTAACAACAACCGTACGGCCTTTGTACGTGGCCCAGGTGGCCGACTGGAACTGCGAGTGCCCGATGCAGCCGCCAACCCGTATTTGCTGACCGCTGCCATCATCCATGCCGGGCTGGACGGTATCCGCCGCAAGCTGGACCCGGGTGAGCCGTGCAACGACAACCTGTACCAGCTCAGTCTGGCCGAGCTGACCAGCAGGGGCATTGCCCGCTTGCCAGGGTCTTTGCCTGATGCGCTTGAGGCTTTGCAGTCCGATGAGGTACTGACCGCAGGTTTCGGGGCGGCTTTCGTCAAAGAATTTTGCGTCGTTAAGCGTGCTGAATGCGATGAGCTGATGCTGAATGTTTCGCCCGCAGAGTTTCGCCGTTACGTTGATTTTTTCTGAGTGGCCTCTGCTTGTGATTTTGTTTGTGATCTGACTTTGCAACGCGTGCTATGTTGCACAAGGGCGGTTAGCCAATGAAAAGGGTTTTGTTTGTGACCTATGGCAGCGGCCATGTTCGCATGGTGATTCCTGTCGCCAAAGCGCTGGCGCATGCAGGTTTGGCTGAGCCGCTGGTGCTTGCATTGACGACGGCTGCCACTGTTGTGCGTGAGGCAGGGCTAAAGGTGTTGCAGTTCAAAAACTTTCTGAGGGATAGCGACCGTGCAGATGAAGATGCTGTCGTGCATGGCCAGCGCCTGATGCACGCTATGCCTGGCCCGATAGCGGATCCCGAGGAATCTGCCGCTTATCTTGGGTTGTCCTATCAGGAGCTGGCACTTAGAGTTGGCCACGAAGAGGCAGAACGTCAGTACCAGTTGGAGGGCCGACAGGCATTTTTACCTGTAGCTACCTTGCAGCGTATCGTCAAACAACTCGCTCCATCTTTGGTAGTAGCCACGAACTCCCCGCGTGCCGAGCGAGCGGCCATCATGGCGGCCCGTTCACTGAGCTTGCCTTCTATTTGTCTTGTTGATCTTTTCTGCCTCGATGAAGTCAAATGGATTGGCGAGCCAGACTATGCCGACAAGGTGTGTGTCCTCAATGAGTCGGTCAAACACTTTCTTTTGTCTTCTGGGCGAGGGGAATCTCAAGTGGTTGTGACGGGTAATCCGGCTTTTGATGATCTGGCTAACCCGATTCATGTGGCTGCGGGTGCCAGTTTGCGTCAACAGCACAACTGGGTCGGCAAACACGTGCTGCTTTGGCCGACGCAGGTTGAACCGTCCTTGCATCCTTTTAACGGCACACCTGGGGATGTTGATTTGCCAGAACGCGCGCTCAGGCAGGTAATAGATTGGGTATTGACCAGGAACGACTGCGTTTTGTGCATACGCCCCCGTGCTGGTCTTGCGCCTATGGTGTTGCAAGACGACCCGCGCATTGTCATCACGGGGCAGGATGTCGGTTTGCCCGCGCTTTTACAGGCAGTTGATCTGGTTGTCACCTTGAACTCGACGGTGGGTCTTGAAGGGCATCTGGCTGGAACCAGGCTGGTACAAATTTTGGGCTCGGTTTTTGATAATGCCATGCCTTTGAAGCGCTATGGCATAGCAGACGAAGCGGTAGCGCTTGAGGGTATTGCTGCTGCGCTTGAGCGCTGTATTCAACTGCCGCGCAACCCGTCAAATCATCTTCAGAAGAATGCTACGGGTAACGTCTTGGAAGTTATCCGTGGATTCTTATAATCTAGGTCATGCCTCAAGCGCAGTCATCCGGCAGTTGATTCATTTCCCAACATTTTTCACCCATGTCACTTATAAAAAATCCAGCTTCGATTGATTTGGGACTATTTTCTGCAAATGACGATGACGTGCAGGTTAAATATGGTTTGCCCAGATACGTACACTTTTGCAAGCAATGCGTTATTTCAAACCAAAGGCCCAATTCCGCCGTTGAGTACGAGCACACCAAGGCCAGCAAGAAAGCAACCATTGCGTTTGATGAAGAGGGTGTTTGCGATGCATGCCGCTTTGCCGAGCAAAAGCATGGCACCATTAACTGGAAAGATCGCGAAGATCAACTGGCAGTACTTTGCGATAAATTTCGCGATAAATCTGGCTATGACTGCCTGTTGCCTGGCTCTGGCGGCAAAGACAGCTTTTATGCGTCGCATGTACTGAAAGCCCGTTTCAACATGCACCCCTTGACAGTGACTTGGGCACCTCATATTTACACCGATTGGGGACGCAAGAATTTTGATTCGTGGTTGCACGCGGGGTTTGACAATTACCTCATGACGCCCAACGGCCGTGTGCATCGCCTGCTCACCCGGCTGGCTGTTGACAATTTATTTCATCCGTTTCAGGCTTTCATGTTCGGCCAAAAATCGCTGGCCCCCAAAATGGCCATACTGCATGACATTCCGTTCGTGGTGTATGGAGAAAACGAGGCCGAGTACGGTAATCCTATCGGAGATACCAACACCGCCAAACGTGACTGGTCTTATTTCACCTCGTCAGACAAATCAAAAATTCACCTCGGCGGAACGCCCATCAACAGCTTGCACAACGACTTTGGATTGGAAGAGCATGACCTGCTGCCATATCTGCCTGCTGACCCTGTGCAAATCGAGAAAAAACAAATTGAGGTTCACTACCTTGGGTACTACCTGAAGTGGCATCCTCAAAGCTGTTATTACTACGCGGTTGAGCATGGCGGTTTTGAGGCATCTCCCGAGCGCACGCCGGGGACCTATAGCAAGTACAACAGCATTGATGACCGAATTGATGACTTTCACTACTACACCACCTTCACAAAGTTTGGTATCGGCCGGGCCACCTACGATGCCGCGCAGGAAATCCGTTCACGCGACATCAATCGGGATGAAGGTGTGGCACTGGTCAAGCGCTACGATGGCGAATTCCCCGAGCGGTTTGTCGATGAAATTTTTCGCTATTTAAGTATTCCCGCCAAAGAATTCCCTGTGGCACACAAGATGTTTGAGAGTCCTGTCATGGACAGGGATTACTTCATGCGCCTCGCCGACAGTTTTCGCTCCCCCCATCTCTGGAAGCGCGAAGCTGACCAGTGGAAACTCAGGCATTCCGTGTTTGACGCAAGCTGATTGACATCACGCATGGCAGGCTTACGCATTGTTCCCAGGCTGGATGTCAAAGGTGACAACCTGATCAAAGGTATTCGCCTGGAAGGTTTGCGTGTGGTGGGTGATCCGCATGAGTTTGCGCTTCGCTACTACGCGCAGGGTGCTGACGAAATCATTTTCATGGATATTGTGGCCAGCCTTTACCAGCGCAACAACCTCACCAGCATCATCGCCAGAGCCGCCGATCAGATTTATATTCCCATCACCGTGGGGGGCGGTATTCGCTCTCTGAATGATGTGCACGCCATGCTGCGGTCTGGTGCTGACAAAGTGGCCATCAACACCGCAGCCATTGCCCGGCCAGAGTTGATCTCAGAAGTTTCCAACCGCTTTGGCTCGCAGTGCATGGTGTTGTCGGTTGAAGCCAAACGCACGAGCCCCAAAACCTGGGAGGCCTATACAGACAATGGCCGTGAACACACCGGGCTGGATGTGGTTGAGTGGATTGAACGAGCCGTAAAATTGGGAGCAGGCGAGGTACTGCTGACAGCTGTAGACCAGGAGGGCACCCGCAAAGGTTTGGACATAGAACTGATGCGTGCTGTCAACGCCAGGGTGTCGGTGCCGGTCATCGCAAGTGGCGGTTTTGGTGATCCACTTGATTTGAAGCGCGCCAGTGATGTAGGCACGTCTGCGGTTGCAATTGCCGATGCATTGCACTGGCAGCGCACCACTGTTGGCGAGATCAAGTCACATGCCAGGCAGCAGGGCCTGGAGGTGCGCTTGTGACGGAGTTGAGATCTCAAGCTGTGACCGTCATCGACTACGGTATCGGCAATCTCCTGAATGTCGTGCGCGCCTTGCAGCACTGTGGTGCTGATGTGACTGTGGTGCACAACGCGACCCAAGTGCCAGACTTGCCGGACAGACTTGTGCTACCGGGTGTGGGTGCCTTTGCCGACGGCATGCTAGAGGTGAAAGCGCGGGGCTTTGATGATTTGGTCAAGCGTTTTGCACTGACTGAACGGCCTTTTCTAGGCATTTGTGTGGGCGCTCAAATGCTGTTTGATGTGGGTGAAGAGTTTGGCGATCATGCTGGACTGGGGTTGATTCCTGGGCGCGTCATGCCAGTCCCATCGGTGGGTTTATCTGGCAATGCACACCGTATTCCACATATTGGCTGGAGTGCCCTTCAAATGCCAGCCAATCGCAGTTCCTGGAAAAACACCATCCTCGATCGTATTGAGTCTCAAGAGCCCATGTATTTCGTTCATTCATTCGCACCAGTGCCGACAGATGAGGCGCACCGGTTGGCAGATACCTATTACAACGGCGCACGTATTTGCGCAGCCGTTGCCCGAGGATCAATTTACGGGTGCCAGTTTCACCCAGAGCGCAGCGCGCAGCATGGGCTGGGTATTCTCTCGTCTTTTTTAGCGCTCTGACATATATGCGTGTACTTGTGACTGGGCGCGGATCAATTGCGAAACGGCATGCCCGACATCTGCGTGAGCAAATACCTCGCCTGGATTTAGCAGTTGTTTCCAGCACGGGTGTCGTTGATGCCAGTTTTTTACCTTGTACGATTTTTAGACGTATGGATGCCGCATTGGAATGGCAGCCCGAGGCGGTCGTTATCGCTAGTATTTCCAGCAAGCATGCCGATGAACTAGAGGCTTGTTTGGCCTTGGGTCTGCCTTGTCTGGTTGAAAAACCACTGGTTACAAATAGCGCGCAGCTCCTACGACTTAAAAAAGTTGCGCAACGCAAGTCCACACCAACAGCTGTTGTTGTGGGATGCAACTTTCGATACCTACCCGCGTTACAAAAACTCAAGTGTGCGCTCAACGGCGCTATACCATGCAAGGTTTTACGCGCGCACTTGGAAGTGGGCCAGGCGCTTGCACAATGGCGACCCTCGCGAGATCTAAAGACGACCTACAGTGCAGATGCAGCGTCTGGTGGCGGTGTGGTTTTCGATTTGGTTCATGAAATAGACATGGCTAATTGGTTGCTGGGCCCCCTGCGGGTTCATGCCGCCGTCGGAGGCCATTTCAGTGATCTGCCTATTGAATCTGATGATATACATGTGGCGCTGTTAAAAACCGTATCAGGTGCGCCAGTCGTCGTCAGTCTGGACTATGTGTCGCTGCAACCTGTGCGCAAGTACGCTGTCGTCACCGATTTGGGTACTTTTTCAGTGGACATCTTGGGTAACAGTATTGTTCTACACACTTATGAAAGTAATCAATATGTGACTAACATAGCTGAAGATTTTGATATCCAAAAAACCTACGCATTGCAAATGGCTGACTGGCTAGCTGCCATTGCCGATCCAGCACATGAGGTGATGTCACCTCTAGCGGAGGGACTCAATACTGCTGAATTGATGTTAGGCACGAAGCAGGCCGCAGCATGAAAATTATCACTATTTGCGCCCGTGGCGGCTCTGCTGGCGTACCTGGTAAAAACATCCGGCCGCTGTGTGGCAAACCACTGATTGGCTGGACGATTGAGCAGGCTTTTGCGTCGAAAGTTGCTGACGAGGTGTTCGTATCTACTGACAGTGAAGATATCGCGCGTGTTGCCCGCAGCTTTGGCGCACAAGTCCCTTTCCTGCGTCCGGCCGAGATGGCCACATCTACGGCGGGCAAGCTGCCCGTGATTCAGCACCTGGCGGAATGGGTAGAAGCCCAGCATGGCCCGGTTAGCTCTATTGTTGATCTTGACCCAACTTCCCCACTGCGCGATATTGCTGATATTCAGGCCTGCTTTTCGATGTTGGACGCGAACACCGATGTGGTGATTACTGGCTATGAAGCAGACAAAAATCCTTACTTCAACATGGTTGAATTAAAAGCCAATGGTTTTTACGAGCGTGTTTGTCTACCGGGCAATGAAGTGCTGGGCCGCCAATCTGCCCCCAGGGTGTTCGCCATGAATGCATCCATCTATGTGTGGCACCGCCATAGCCTGTCATCATCGCTTTGGGATTCACCCAAAATCAGGTTGCATGTGATGCCGCGTGAGCGCTCTGTTGACATTGATCACGAGATCGATTTCGACCTGGTGGCGTTGCTGATGAAAAAGAAAGGTCTTTCATGAGTGAAGTGACGGATAAAAAAAATGCCAAAGACGCCTTCTCGCTTGACGGCAAGGTGGTGGTGCTTTCCGGTGCTGCGGGCATCATCGGTACGCAGGTTGTTAAATCCTTTGTTGAAGCGGGTGCGCGCGTCTTTGCTATTGACCGTGATGCTGGCTTGCTTGCAGACAGGTTAGGCCCGATTCACGAGTCTTTGATGACTTGCGTTGCCGATGTAGCACAGCGGGAGTCGCTGGATGCAGCCCATGCCTTGCTGGTTTCGCGCTGGGGCGAAGCGGATGGTCTGCTTAACAACGCAGCCACAAAGTCTGAAAATTTCTTTGAACCCTTTGAAACCTTTCCGGTCGATGAGTGGAATGAGGTGATGTCGGTTAATTTGACAGGTGCCATGCTGTGTGCCCAAGTGTTTGGCAGCCCAATGGCACAGCGTGGGCGCGGCAGCGTCGTCAACACCTTGTCCATCTACGGCATCGTGGCGCCAGACCAGCGCATTTATAAAGGTTCTGAATACTTGGGCCGCGCCATCAATACCCCGGCCATTTATGCGGCCAGCAAAGCTGGTTTATGGGGGCTGACCAAATACCTTGCTACCTATTGGGGGCACAAGGGCGTGCGTGTGAACGCGGTGACGCCTGGCGGCGTGTTCAGTGGGCAGAATGACACCTTTGTTGAAAACTACGCGCGCCGTACGCCGCTCGGGCGTATGGCCCAAACCGACGACATGGCCAATGCCATGCGTTACCTGACCAGCGACGCTGCAAAATACATCACCGGGCACAACCTGGTCGTTGACGGTGGGTGGACGGCATGGTGAGTGGCGACTTTGCTTTTGTCATTGCTGAAGCTGGTGTCAACCACAACGGTGACATCGCCATGGCTTTGCAGCTGTGTGATGCCGCTAAAAAAGCCGGTGCCGATGCAGTCAAGTTCCAGACTTTTCGGGCTGAAGACTTGGTGGTGCGCGGTGCCCCTACTGCTGAATATCAGGCGCGCCAGACAGGCGACCAGGATCAGTATTTAATGCTGGCGCGGCTTGAACTGTCTGAGGCACAACACCAAAAAATCAAGACGTATTGCGATGTGATTGGTATCGAGTTTTTTTCTACACCGTTTTCAGTCGATGCGGTGGACATGCTGGTCAAGCTAGGCGTCAAGCGGCTGAAGCTTTCGTCGGGTGAGTTGACTCACCGCGCGCTGGTCGAACATGCAGCAGCCACCCAATTGCCTTTGCTCATGTCTACTGGCATGGGGACGATGGACGAAATTATTGAAGCCATGGCTTGGGTGCGTGCTGCAAGGGAGCACCTGCGTGATGTTGTGGTGATGCACTGCACGTCTGCCTACCCGGCGCCTGATACGACACTGAACCTGTTGGCTATGCAGAGCATGGCGCGGGACTTGGATGTCGCTATTGGCTATTCCGACCACAGCTTGGGCATTGAAGCGCCGCTGGCCGCTGTTGCACTAGGTGCCACCGTTATTGAAAAGCATTTGACACTGGACCGGCGTTTGCCTGGCCCTGACCACGGCGCATCGCTGGAACCCGACGAATTTTTGCGCATGGTGCAGGGTATTCGGCGTGTCAGTGTCATGCTGGGTGATGGTGTCAAAGCGCCTTTGCCGGAGGAGCTGGACACCGCGCGGGTTGCTAGGCGCAGCGTTGTCGCGGCGGTTGACATTGCGGCGGGTGATGTGATCACTGAGCGCATGCTGATTTGCCGTCGCCCAGCAACGGGTATCGCGCCGCGCGATTTGCAGCGTGTGATTGGCCAATCGGCACGCATCAGCATTGCCGCAGGTTCGGTGGTGCAATGGGACCAACTGATGGAGCGGCCCGCCGTATGAGTGCAGTGGGCAGTCCCCTCCGTAGAATAATTTACCTCAGTGGCACGCGTGCTGACTTTGGCTTGATGAAGTCCACGCTTTTGTTGCTTGGCCCGATGGCTGACCTCCGTGTTGCGGTGACTGGCATGCACCTTGACCCTGGCTTTGGCCACACCATTGACGATATTCGTTCTGCTGGCTTGCGCATCTGCGGCGAGGTGGCTATCGACGTTAAAACCCGCACCCCAGAGAG
The DNA here is from genome assembly GCA_031414215.1 of Polaromonas sp. Classification (GTDB taxonomy): domain Bacteria; phylum Pseudomonadota; class Gammaproteobacteria; order Burkholderiales; family Burkholderiaceae_C; genus Polaromonas. The sequence goes on from JANNVB010000003.1 coordinate 63,287, forward strand.
CATGTCAGTTGGGGTGGGTGAATGCCTGATAGGCATGACGACGCTTTTGCAACGCGAGCAGCCTGATATGTTGGTGCTGCTGGGAGACCGTGGGGAAATGCTGGCAGGTGCGATTGCGGCTTTGCATCTTGGCATTGTGTGTGTGCATATTCACGGGGGCGAACGCTCAGGTACTGTCGATGAACCTGTTCGCCATGCCATCAGCAAGCTTAGCCACTACCACCTGGTTGCAACTGAAGAGTCACGCGAGCGATTGATCCGGATGGGCGAGTTGCCCAGCAGGGTCCATGTCACAGGTGCCCCGGGCCTCGATGGTCTTGTTGAGAGTGCAGGTCTGTATCTCGATGACTGCAAAAAAGCGTTGAGCCTGCCGCAGCCGCAGGCTTTCTTGTTGGTGGTTTTTCACCCTGTGGTTCAGCAGGCGATGGATGCTTATACGCAAACTGTTCAGATTCTTGACGCGCTGCAAAAAATCGGTTTACCCGTCGTGTGGCTGGAGCCCAATTCTGATGCTGGCTCTGGCGACATCCTTCGTGCATTGACCGAGTTGGGGCTGCCCGCAGGCTCACACCGCATCGAGCACATGGACAGAACCTTGTTCAGCGCCGCCATGAAACACTGCGCAGTGATGGTCGGCAATTCATCGGCAGGCATTATTGAGGCCGCATCTTTTGGCACACCCGTTGTCAACGTGGGCGACAGGCAGCACATGCGCGAGAGAAACGCCAATGTGAGGGACGTCGCTTGCGATGTTGCGTCGATTCATCTGGCGATTGAGCATGCGCTGTCGGCTGGAAAAGTGCCGTGTGACAATAGGTATGGCGATGGCCGCGCTGGGCCACGTATTGCCGACTATTTGACAACTTTGCCTCTTGACCGATCTGTCCTTGACAAGTGCAATACCTACTGAATTTAAACCTGCCTTTACTTCAACAATGCGTTCGTCCAAGCCACTTCATAACCGGGCACCACTGCTAGTCTTTGGTGCCGGTGGCCATGGCCGGGTGGTTGCCGAGGCTGCGATGCTCGAAAACCATTGGTTCGGCATCCATGCGTCGGCCCGCAGTTTGCCTTCAGGCCAACGTGAGCTTTTACCCGACATCAATTTGCTGGATGTTGATGCTGCGCTAGCGCTCGATCCTGCGGTCCACATTGCTATCGGCAACAATCAGGCACGGGAAAAAGAAGCACTCGCGTGGGGGCATGAACGCCTGGCATCTGTGGTTCATCCGGCGGCATGCGTTTCACAGTTCAGCAGCATCGCTGTAGGGTGTTTTGTGGCTGCAAGTGCAGTCGTGGGGCCGATGGCCGTCGTCGGCATGGGCGTTATCGTCAACCACGGCGCAGTGATTGACCACGATGTTGAAGTCGGTGCGTTCTCGCACATTGCGCCAAATGCCAGTCTGGGTGGGCATGCCAAGCTAGGGCAACGTGTCCTGATTGGCAGCGGTGCTGTGGTTCTTCCGTCCATCATGATTGGCGATGATGTGATTGTCGGAGCGGGTTCTGTGGTGAATACAAATCTCCAGGAGCCTGGTACTTACGCCGGTATGCCGGCAAGAAAAATCCCATGAGCCCAACCGAACTTGAATTGCTGTGCGTCAAGCCAGCCATGACCTTGCGTGATGCATTGCTGCGCATGGAGCAAGTCTCGCGCGGCATTTTGCTGGTGCTCGACAATGATGGCAAGCTCGCCCGCACGTTGACGGACGGTGATTTGCGCCGGGCAATTTTGAAAGGCGCCAGCGACAGTACTTTGCTCGGTGCGTTGCCTGTAGCCCGCCCAATCACTGTCAACGAAGCTGCCGATGCTGCCGACGTTCTTCGCATCATGGACGCGCATCAAATTGACCATCTGCCCGTACTTGATGCAGTTGCCAGACCTATTGATGTGATCTTTCGCCGCGAGTTGTCGCAGCGCATCTGGTTGTCATCGCCGCATTTGGGCGATGAAGAAACTGCCTTTGTAGAAGAGGCCTTTAAATCCAACTGGATTGCACCAATGGGTCCCCACGTCAATGCTTTTGAGACTGAGATGGCAAGCCATGTCGGTGTGGGTTATGCGGCTGCCGTCAGCTCAGGAACGGCTGCTATTCACTTAGGCCTTCTGCTTTTGGGTGTGAAACCAGGCAATACGGTTTTTTGTTCGTCTTTGACCTTTGTCGGCAGTTGCAACCCGATTCTTTATTGTGGTGCCTTGCCTGTTTTCATTGACTCGGAGCCCACTACCTGGAACATGTCGCCCACTGCTCTTGAGCAGGCGTTTGAATGGGCAAAACGCGAAAACCGCTTGCCAGCTTGTGTCATTCTCGTGAATCTTTACGGGCAAAGTGCCGACATGGATGCGCTGTTGCCGATTTGTCAGCGCTATGGCGTTCCCGTGCTGGAAGACGCCGCTGAGTCTTTGGGTGCCAGCTACAAAGGCAAATCCAGTGGTGCCTTTGGACGGGTTGCCGTGTACTCTTTTAACGGTAACAAAATCATCACCACTTCCGGAGGTGGCATGCTCATAGCCGATGACCCCGATTTAGTTGCGCGGGCGCGCAAACTGGCGACGCAAGCCCGCGAGCCTGCAGCGCATTACGAGCATATTGAAATGGGCTTTAACTATCGCATGAGCAATGTGTTGGCCGGTATCGGTAGAGGGCAATTGCGCGTTTTGAAGCAACGCGTGATGCAGCGCCGGCGCGTGTTTGAACGCTACAGAGAAGCTTTTGCCGACTTGCCGCAAATACAATGGATGCCCGAGCCTAACGGCTTCCATTCAACTCGCTGGTTGACCTGTTTTACGCTGAATGGGCCAGAAGCCAATCAGCGATGCCATCAAGTTATGAAAGCCTTGGAGCGCCATTTGATTGAGGCTCGACCCGTTTGGAAACCCATGCACTTGCAACCGTTATTTAAAAATGCGCCCTATTTTGCGCATTCTCAAGGCTTTGATGTGTCTGCACAACTTTTTCAGGCTGGTATTTGCCTGCCATCTGGCTCCAATATGAGCGAGGCAGAGCAAGACAGAGTCATTAATCATTTGCGTCATGCATTGACCATGGGTGAGGAGCGTCATGCAGTTGCGTAAAGAAGTCCTGCCTTTTTGGATCATCGACTTGGTGCTGGTCTGCCTGGCCTGGTGGATTGCGTTTTGGCTCAGGTTTAACTTTGAGATCCCCGAAGACTTTGAAGCCATGGCATTGAGCAGTGCGCGCTGGATGTTGCCCAGTTTTATCGTGGGTTTGGCTGTGGCCAGGGTTTATCGGCAGGTGTGGCGCTACATTGGCCTGCCAGAGCTGCGCCAGCTTGGCTGGGGTGTTTTGATTGCCGGGGCATTGTCTGCCACGGTTATTTTGATGCTACGGGTGCCGTTTTTCCCGCGCTCTGTGTTGCTGTTGCATCCTTTGTTGGTGCTCGTCATGCTGGGTGCTGCACGCGCTGGCTGGCGTACGTTAACTGAAAAAAATGCGCCTGGTGACAGTTCTAAGCCCTTGCTGATTGTCGGCTCGCTCAAAGACGCGGCCGACGCGTTGCGCGCCCTGAAAGGCTCAACCCAATGGCATTGCGTGGGCATTGCGTCGCCGCTGGCGGCAGAGCAGGGCACGTACTTGAACCAAATCCCTGTTTTGGGCTTGCCCAATGCGGTGGTAGACATCGCCAAGTCTACCGGTGCCACTACGGCGTTGATTGCCAGCCCTCCCGGCTCTGACGACCGCCGTGATGTTCTGCTGCAATCCACCCAAGCCGGGCTGACGTTGCTGACCATGCCGCGCCCCGATGAATGGCTGCGCGCTGATGGCAGCAGCCCCCGCAAGATTGAACTTGAGGATTTGCTGGGCAGGCAAGCCGTTGAGTTGAATGTGCAGGGCTTGGCCTCGCTGTTTTCAGGCCAGACCGTGCTGGTTTCTGGTGCGGGCGGCTCGATCGGCTCGGAGTTGTGCCGCCAGATTGCCCGTTTGGGTGTCTCGCGGCTGGTTTGTGTTGATTCATCAGAAATTGCCGTCTACAAGCTGGAGCAAGAGCTGCAAGAAGCCCATCCGCAAATGCAGGGCTTGTACTACACCGCCAATGTGCGCGAGCTGGAAAGGCTGCGTGCCATTGCCATGCAGTACAAGCCGTCGGTTTTCTTTCACGCCGCTGCCTACAAGCATGTGCCGCTGATGGAGTCGCACAACGAGATTGAGGCGATTCGCACCAATATTCTTGGCACGTTGCACACCGCGCGCATTGCCGGTGAGTGCGGCGCGCAAAAGTTTGTGCTGATTTCTACCGACAAAGCCGTGAACCCGACAAACATCATGGGCGCGACCAAACGCATGGCTGAGCTGGTGGTGCAAAGCGTGGCGTTGGAACACCCGGCCACGTCATATGTGTCGGTGCGTTTTGGCAACGTACTCGGCTCCAGCGGCTCAGTCGTGCCGCTGTTTACAGAGCAAATCGCCAAGGGCGGGCCCATCACTGTCACCCACCCGGACATCGTGCGCTACTTCATGACGATTCCTGAAGCTGCCCGGTTGGTACTGCAGGCTGGACTGATGGGCTCTACAGGCCAAATTTATGTGCTTGACATGGGCGAGCCGATGAAAATCGCCGACCTGGCCCGCATGATGATTCGTTTGTCGGGCAAGAGCGAGCAAGAAATTCCCGTGTCATTTACCGGCCTGCGCCCTGGCGAAAAGCTGTACGAAGAGCTACTGGCCGACGACGAAACCACCGAGCCAACCCAGCACCCCAAGCTGCGGGTGGCCAAAACATCGGGTCTGCAGGCGGTGGCGATCGACGCTGTGATTCAGTGGATTGATGCCGCTGGGCCAGCACCATCCAGCCGTGATGTACGCACGTGGCTATGTGGGCATTTGCCAGAGTACAAGGCGCAGCACTGAGAGCTGGTCTGGCTACAAAGCGATGCCGGTGCGCTCCAGAATATCGCTGATCAGTTCCAGCCGCACCAGCGGGTTGTCCAGTTCCATCAGGCGCTGCTTCAGCTCCAGCGGTAGCGGCAACAGCTCGCACCAGCGGTTGCCTACCCAGCCGCAGTCGTCCAACTGGTAGGGCGGCAGCAAAGGCATCTGGTCATCGGGAATGCTGCGCTGCTGCAGGCTTTTGATAAGCTTGCCCAGCGCGTTGGCGCAGGGCTTCAAGTCGTCGGGCACGGCAACTGCCATGTCGTCGTCAATCCGCTCTACGTCTGCAATCCACAAGCCGTGCTTGAGCTTTTCGCGGTTGGCAATTTTGAAGCGCTGCGCACCCACACAGCGGATCACCATCAGCCCCGGCTGCGGTGATGAAAACTCAGTAATGGTGGCCAGCGTGCCGGTGGCGCAAAACTCTTCCACTGCAAAGCCATCACCAGTCGGTTTATCGGTTGGCTTGCCCGGCTCAGGCCGGCGAACCTCAGCCCCGGCCGTCAACGACACCACGCCAAAAGGCGCGCCGTTTTTATGGCATTTACCAATCATGTCCAGGTAACGCACCTCAAAAATCCGCAACGGCAGCAAACCGCCGGGGTAGAGCACGCTGCCCAAAGGAAAAAGCGGAAGACTGGACAGCTTGAGCGTGTCAGACATGAAAGAAATGCCTCTAAAGAAGTGCTTAAAACAGGTTTTGATCAGGTTTGAAAGGAAACGAGGCTAAAAAGTGCCTGAAAACGTAAAAAATAGCCGATTTAAGGTATGTTTTAGGGCTCTAGCCCAATAAATACGGGCGCAAGCAGCTATTAAATTTATAGTAAGTTAAAGCTTATGACACCGCATCCGCAGGCTGCTTTTGCAACATTGCCAGGGTCGACGCAATGGTTTTGCGCAGCTCCCGGCGGTCACAGATAAAGTCAACCGCGCCCTTGGTCTGCAAAAATTCGGCACGCTGAAAGCCTTCAGGCAAAGTCACCCGCACGGTCGATTCAATCACCCTTGGCCCGGCAAAACCAATCAACGCCTTCGGTTCGGCAATGACCACATCACCCACAAACGCAAAGCCAGCCGACACGCCGCCCATGGTCGGGTCGGTCAGCACGCTGATGTACGGCAAGCCCTTTTTGGCCAGGCGCGTCAGCGACGCATTGGTTTTGGCCATTTGCATCAAGCTAAGCAGGCCTTCCTGCATGCGCGCGCCGCCGGTGGCGGTAAAGCAGATAAACGGCACTTTTTGCTCAATGGCCGCATGCACGCCGCGCACAAAGCGCTCGCCCACCACGCTGCCCATACTGCCGCCCATAAAGTCAAACTCAAAGCAAGCCGCCACCACGCCAATGCTGTGCACCGCCCCGCCCATCACAATCAGCGCGTCGGTCTCGCCCGTGGTCTCCAGCGCTTCTTTGAGCCGTTCCGGGTACTTGCGGCTGTCCTTGAACTTGAGCGGGTCAACAGGTATGACTTCCTGGCCAAGCTCATAGCGGCCTTCCGGGTCCAAAAAAGCATCTAGCCGAGCCCGCGCGCCGATCCGGTGGTGGTGGCTGCACTGCGGGCAGACATTCTGGTTTTTCTCCAGATCGGTCTTGTACAAGACCGCCTCACAGCTTGGGCATTTGATCCACAGGCCCTCAGGCACACTGCGGCGCTCGGTTGGGTCAGTGGGGGTGATTTTGGGGGGGAGGAGTTTTTCTAGCCAAGACATGGGTTTGTCCTTGAGTCTTTTTGAAATGGATGCTTTGAAGTCGGCACGTGAGTCAAACGTCTGTAATTATGCTCGGTTAATGGCGCGTTGTCGGCTCAGCGCAATTTAAGTCCGCATGAATGGCTGCCAGCTACAAAACCCGAAAACGCTATATTTTTAGTAGCTGCTTGCGCACGTATTTATTGGCTTTCAGACTTAAATGATGTCTAAAAAGACATTAAATGTTGCTTTGCAAGACCTGACCCTGAATCTGTGCAAAGTCACGGTGTGCCGAAGACTCCGGTCATCAGCTCGGATAATTGTGCTATCCCAGAAGGACATCCGCCTACTCCAGTTTCATAGCGAAGAAAGTACATAGTATCTTCTGCTAGCACTGCTCCAGTCGTGCGGTCTATGATTCGCATTGATGAGGCGGACATCCAGCGCCCACCCGCGCTCCCCCACGGAACTGGGTCTTTTCTCGAAGCTTCACCAAGTCTCAATTCATATCGCGATTGGAACTCGTTAACGACAGTCCAATTTTCCTTGGTGCATGCCAAGTAGCGACGAACTTCAGGTTCGTATCCCCTTTTTTCTGCGGAGTACAGCCCGTCGTAAGCGCCTTCTAGAATTTTCACCCCGGTTTTCTCACACATATTTAGGTTGCGATGCATGTGCTCGAAAATTGGATAGGCATTGAATTGCCAATTGATACCAGTGAATTCTTTATCTATTCGTACGGCCAGTGCTACATCATTTTCGGGTTTCACCTTAGTATGAATTATCTGTTTGCGTGCCTTGCAATATGCCCCGAAGGCATTTAAATTCTTTTGCTCTCCATCTGCAACTTCTTTTGAGGCTTGTTTGTTTTGAATGGATTTAACCGTGATGTTTACGCCTACATAAAGCAACGGACCGACAACATAGGCCGCGAATAGCCAAGATGACGCAAGTTTGTCCTTCGAAAATATGACAACAGCTAGAAGAATGATCAGTCCAATTAAGTAAAGTGCTCCGTAAAGAAGCAGCCCTCCAAGATCAAAATACACCGGAGCAGCTGCTTGCACGCTCATTGGAGAAAGTATTGCTACGGCTGCCACTAATTGAATGGGAGATTCGAAGCGAGTATGGTTTCTGATTGTTATTTTCATTATTCGCCTCGCAATTTTTTGAAAGTCTGGGAGTTAAAGCACGAAATTCGCGGTCAGGTTGTGCATTCTGAGATTGTCAGCAAAAACGCGGGCAGATACGGTCCTACAAAGCAACAATTCTTTGACCAAGATCCCCCACACCGTAACAGCCACAGGCGCCTCGTCAATCCACTATCAATAAAGTAGCTGCTCGCGCCCATATCTATTGGCCTAGAGGAACTTTTGATACCTGAAAATGACGTTTTTTAAGTCCTTTTCGGGCATCCCCACAACAACTTGAACCAGCCACAGCTCAAAAAGCCCTTTTTCAACCCGATTTCAGGTGTCTTTTAGGCCTCTATCCCAATAAATACGGGCGCAAGCAGCTATTCAAATCATAGCGTTTGAATAGCCAACACCTCAAGAATCCAGCGCCACCCGAATCTCTGCCAGGAAGTCGTGCGCCACGCCTGCCACCTTGTCGCGCGGTGCATTTTCAATCAGCTGAATGATCTTGCTGCCTATTACTACCGCGTCGGCTACTTTGCCAACGGCTTTGGCCGTTGCCGCATCGCGTATGCCAAAACCAACGCCGACCGGAATGCTGACATGCTGGCGGATTCTGGGCAGCATGGCTTCTACTGCGCCTGTGTCCAGGTTACCTGCGCCTGTCACGCCTTTGAGCGACACGTAGTACACATAGCCGCTGGCCACGCGCGCGACTTGAGCCATGCGCTCGTCTGTGCTGGTGGGGGCCAGCAAAAAGATCAGGTCCATGTTGTGGGCGCTTAAGGAGGCGGCGAAGGCTTCGCATTCTTCTGGTGGGTAGTCGACGATCAGCATGCCGTCTACGCCTGCGGTGGATGCGTGTTTGATGAAGCTGCCCGCGCCATTTTTGATCTCGTAACGCTCGACAGGGTTGGCGTAACCCATCAGCACCACGGGGGTGGTTTTGTCTTGCGTTCTGAAGGTCGTGACCATGTCCAGCACTTTGGCCAGGCCAATGCCGAGTGCCAAAGCTTTTTCACCGGCTTTTTGAATCACCGGGCCGTCGGCGCTGGGGTCTGAAAAGGGGATGCCAAGTTCAATCACATCGGCTCCGGCGCTGACCATGCCGTGCATCAAGTCGGGCGTGACATCGGCATACGGAAAGCCGGCCATCACGTAGGGGATCAGCGCGGTTTTGTTTTGCGCCTTGAGCTTGGAGAGCGTGGTTTGAATACGGGTCATTTGGCAAACTCAATGACTTGACTTTGCGCGTGCTCGCCACCTTTGACAGACTGACCCTTGCAGCTCGGGCGGCAATAAAAATCGGCGTTGCTGAGGTCAGCCACCGTGCCAATGTCTTTGTCGCCCCGGCCCGACAGGTTGACCAAAATAGATTGGTCAGCGCGCATGGTTTTGGCCAGCTTCATGGCATAGGCCACGGCGTGTGCCGATTCAAGAGCCGGAATGATGCCCTCGGTGCGGCAGGTGTAGTGGAAAGCGTCTAGCGCTTCCTTGTCGGTGATGCCGACATATTCAGCCCGGCCAATGTCTTTTAAAAATGCATGCTCGGGCCCAACACCGGGGTAGTCCAGGCCCGCGCTGATGCTGTGGGTTTCAGTGACCTGGCCATCTTCGTCTTGGAGCACGTAAGTGCGGTTGCCATGCAGTACGCCGGGCAGGCCGCGCTGCAATGATGCGGAATGTTTGCCGCTGTCCATGCCTTCGCCAGCGGCTTCAACACCGATCAGGCGGGTGTTTTCATAGGCAATATAGGGGTGAAAAATACCCATCGCGTTGCTGCCGCCGCCGACGCAGGCAATCACCGCGTCGGGCTGTTTACCACCCGTCATGCCGGGCATCTGTGTGATGCACTCATTGCCAATCACACTCTGAAAGTCCCGCACCATCATGGGGTAGGGGTGCGGCCCGGCTACCGTGCCGATGATGTAGAAGGTGTTGTCAACATTGGCCACCCAGTCGCGCATGGCTTCGTTCAGCGCGTCTTTCAGGGTTTTGCTGCCTGATTCAACCGGTACCACCGTCGCGCCCAGCAGCTTCATGCGGTACACGTTGGGGCTCTGGCGTTTGACGTCTTCACTGCCCATGTACACAACGCATTCCAGCCCGTAGCGGGCGCAAATGGTGGCGGTGGCCACGCCGTGCTGGCCTGCGCCGGTTTCGGCAATCACGCGGGGTTTGCCCATGCGTTTGGCCAGCATGGCCTGACCGATGGTGTTGTTGATCTTGTGCGCGCCGGTATGGTTCAAGTCTTCGCGCTTGAGGTAAATCTGCGCGCCGCCTTGTTCGCGGCTCATGCGGGCGGCGTGGTAAATCGGGGAAGGGCGGCCTACAAAATGCGCCAGTTCGTACTGGAATTCTTTTAAAAATTCAGGCTCGTACTGGTATTTTGCGTAGGCTTCTTTGAGTTCAGTTAATGCGTGGGTCAGGGTTTCTGATACAAAACTCCCGCCGTAAACGCCGAAGTGACCTTTGAGGTCAGGTTGTTGGTACTCGTACATGGTTAAAAGCTTTCTCTGCAAGTTGTAAGTCAACAGCGCGAACGGCTGCGACAAATTGATTGATCAACTCGGGGCTTTTGATGCCTTTTGAGACTTCAACGCCCGAGCTCACATCGACAGCCAGCGTTTTACCGCGTGGCCGGACTTGCAAAATGCCGTCGCCCACGTTTGCAGGTGTGAGTCCACCAGACAAAACGAGGTGAGCATTGACGCTTGGAGGAAGCAGTGACCAATTGAATGTTTTTCCGCCGCC
>JANNVB010000004.1:0-19649 GCA_031414215.1 Polaromonas sp.
GGTGGAACTGTTCTTCAAATGGATAAAGCAAAATCTCAGAATCAAGGCTTTCGTGGGGCACAGCGCCAATGCCGTGAAGTCGCAGATCTGGATCGCTGTGACCTCATATGTGTTGGTCGCGATCATAAAAAAGCGATTGAATATCTCAGCCTCGCTTCACTCAATACTGCAGGTCTTGAGTCTGCATCTGTTTGAATCAACACCGCTGCGCCATCTCTTTAACAGCCTTGGCGAACACGACCTCGCAGAGCATTCCGAATCTCAATTCAGCCTATTTGGGGAAATCTCCGGACAGTAGTGAGTCTGACCCCCATTGTTTCTTGACCCCCATTGTTTCTGCCATTGTTTCTGTTTATTCGGAACGGTCAGTCCAATTAGCTGCCCTAGCTAAATGATCTGCGACACGCTTGTATATTTCTTGATGCAATTCTTTGCCTAATTCTCCATTTGCTCCTCTAGCGGGACACCATTCAACTGTTTTAGTAGCTAACAAAAGTCTATTTGTACTTGGTTTTGGAACGCAGGAAAAAGTGTTTTCTTTATCGCGGATTTTGACGGGCACACTTTGAAACGGAATTCGTTCAAAGGATGCCCCAGTCCATTGAAACGCCACCATGTAGTATTTTGGAAATCGATAGTATTCAAGTTGCTTCGCCCCCCTAGGAATTCCAAATACATAAACCTTCCCATCCACCAAATCCGCCCGTTGCGGCATCAGATACGAATGCCAAACCCGTTTGCCCCCAAGCTCGGGCAAGTCAATCGTTACCCAGCTCTGGCTGGTTCCGTAGTTTTCGTAGTACTCGCGTTTTTGGTGAATCGTGATGATGCGGCCATCGCTTAAGCGCACTTCCTCATACCAGCTCGGGTAACGGCTTTCGTAGTACCGCCATGCCAATACGGCAGCTATGAATAGCAACACACTGATCGACATCAGTCGCCACTGATTGCGTTTTAAAAATCCCGCTTTTACCGTTTGAGTGAGTGAAGTCATATGCACTTCTCCACTCTTGATTGAGCGACTTTTGGCCTTCGTGGGCACATTAAAGCTGCACGACACACAGTTTTAGGACATCGAATCGGTGTTTTAACCAATAGATACGGGCGCAAGCAGCTCCCGTTTTTATAGTGATTGCTTTGTGTCATCGTTTGCTTTGCTCCGTGGCTAGGTTGATCTTCACAATCTCCAATGTCGTCAAAATGCCGTTGACAAGTGTGTCGCCGAGCTCGACCAGAGCGGGCGGTGCATGAGCTGGATGTTAGCTGGCTTGCTTTTTGCGTGATACATGGTGTGATTGGCGCCCAAATGAAAACCGCACTAGGCGATTTTGAATGTCGCCAACCAATTATTAGCTCAGCTAATGTCACCGTAATTACATCAATATAGGTATTAGCACCAGCCAATACTGGGCTGTCTTTTTGTTGTAACCAATCGATACTTTAATGTCTGAATACTGATCAACCCACCCAGGAGCTTTTATGAAACACATCAATCGCCGCAGCGCCATGAGCGCCGCCGTGATCGCGCTTGCCGGCATCACCCTTGCTGGCTGCGACCGCACCCCTGACACCATCAAAATTGGTGTGGCGCAACCCTTGTCTGGCGGCCTGGCGGCTTTGGGCAAAGACCTGGCCAATGGCGTGCAATTAGCCATTACCGAGCTGAACAAAGAGGGCTTCAAGCTGAACGGCAAAGTCGTGACGCTGGAGATGGTGGCGATGGACGACAAGGCCAACCCGGAAGAAGGCGTTAAAGTGGCCCAGCAACTGGTGGACGCTGGCGTGATAGCCGTTATCGGCCATTTGAACTCTGGCGTCAGCATTCCGGCGGCGCCTGTTTATGCCGCCAAAGGCATCGCTCAACTGGCGATTTCAAGCAACCCGAAATTTACCCAACTGGGCCACCCCACTACCTTGCGCCTGGTGGCCAATGATGAGCTGCAAGCGCGTGCGGTAGGCTCTTTTGCGGGTAGCCAGATCAACGGGACCAAGTTTGCGGTGATCGACGACGGTACGCCTTACGGCAAGGGCCTGGCTGACGCGGCTGCTGAAAAAATCAAAGCCAAAAAAACCATTGCACTGCGCCAAAGCTTTGACGACAAAACCAAAGACTTTGCAGCGCTGGCAGCCAAACTGAAAGAAGACGGCATTGAAGTGGTGGTCAGCACGCTGAATGATTTTCAAGTGGTGGCGCTGATCGACGAGCTGGTCAAGGTTGACTACAACAAGCAAATCACCATTTTGGGGACTGACACGCTCAAGACCACCGACATGATCAAGGAAACCGGCAGGGTTGGCGCGTTTTATGCCACATCCATCGTACTGGAGGCCAGCGAATTTGCGGGCGGCCGCAAGTTTTTGGATGCCTATCAAGCGACCTTTAAAATCCCGCCCGCGTACGGTGGCCATTACACCTATGACGCTACCTATATTCTGGCTGCCGCCATTAAACGGGCCAACAGTGCCGACCCCGCCAAAGTCAGTGGAGTGCTGCGCAAGATGGACGGCTTTGCACCCGTGACCGGCTCGATGAAGTGGGACGACAAAGGCGAGCAGCGCTATGGCGTGGTGAGTGTGTACAAGGTCAACGGCGGGCGCTGGGAGAGCATCATCCGGTCTGACAACTGGCAATAAATTTGCGATAAAAAGCGGCTACAGCCCAATCAATACGGGCGCAAGCAGCTTCTAAATATATAGCGTCAGATGCAGCAAATGTGAGGCGTTAACGCACCACTTTGCCATCTGAGGTGATGGTCACCAAGTCAACTGCACGCACGGACTCGTACTTTTTTGGCCGCAGGTTAACTCTGAAGCCGCTCATGTCGAAGTCTGTCATCGACTCAAACGCTTTTTGCAGCCCGGCCTTGTCCGGCTTGCCGCTGCCCGAAGCGGCGCGGCGTACGCCCTCCGCAAAGGCGCGTGCGGCGACGTAGCCTTCAACACTCTCGTAGCTGGGCGTTTGGTCGGTCGCATTGAGAATATCGAGGTATTCTTTGATCAATGGGGTGCCTATGCTGCGCGGTGATGGCACGACTTGCGAGATCACGATACCGCCAATTTCTTTGCCCAGCGCAGAGAACAAGGGGTCAATCCCAACCACTGAAAAGTTCAAAAACTGGCCGCCGTAACCAGCTTTGCGCGCTTTGCGGATGAACGCGGCAGATGAGTTGAACAGGCTGACCTGAATGATGGCCTGCGGGTTGGCTTTCATCAGCGAAGCAACAGCTGCATCGACCTTGTCGCTGTTGACGGGCGACAGCGCGCTGGCCACGATGGGCGGACGTTTCAAATCTGCCAACGCCTGAATAATGGCTGCCAGGCCGGCGCGGCCCATCGCGTCTTCTTCAGCAAACACGGCAATACGCTCCTGGTTCAGCGTAGCGCAGTGGCGGGCCACTTTGTAGGCTTCATCAGCCAAACCGGGGCGAACGTGAAATGCGTTGCTCGCCGACGCGTCGCGCAAAGCATCAGACGCGGCAAACGGTGCAAAAAAGGGAATGCCGGAGTTTTTTGTAACAGCGTAGGCTGCATCGCAGCTGGCCGTACCCGCAAAGCCAAAAAGCGCATCGGCGCCTTCATCGATCAGCTGTTTGGCGTTGGCAGCGGCCTTGGTGGCGCTGTAGCCGTCGTCCAGGGTTTTGACTTCAATTTTGTAGCCGGCAGCACCATTTTTGGCATTGATGGCATCGAAAAACATTTTGGCGCCATTGAAGTAGGCCAAGCCGATTTGGTCAGCTGCGCCTGTCAGGGGGACTGACTGACCCAAAAGCAACTTGCGCCCACCTTTGACTTGGGCCTGTACCCAAGGGCTTGCAACAGAGATACTGGCTACGACACCAGACAAGATGAGGTTTCTACGATTGAAGTGCATGACGAACCTTTGAAGTTACACATTGCGAAAGCATTTTTAATGCCCAGTTCAGACCGCCCAACGACTGGCAATGTCAAAACTTCTCACAATGTCATAAAAATTAACAATCAATAGAGTAAACGTTCAACAGCGTAAAAGATATATCGGCAGATGCCAAGAAGTAATAACGCTATGCAAGGCGTCAAAAATTCACTGTGTTGTCACAGAACCCAAGCGTCAATTGAAGCGCAAATTTCTAGCAGAAGACCAAACTAAAGCCGTTCGTGCTCTTTGGCGGCAAACCGATCGGTCATGCCGGCGATGTAGTCGGCCACTACCCTCTCAGGCTTTGCACCCGCTGAATGCGGTGTGTCGTTGCCGTCAAACCGGTCTGCATGCGCCTGCGGCATGCGGGCCGGGTCTGACATGTAGGCAGCAAACAAGTCGCGCACCATTTGCTGAGCTTGTTCCATTTTTTCCAGCACCTGCGGGTGGCGGTAGAGGTTGCGGTGCAGAAACTTTTTCAGATCTGCCGATTGCGCCGCCATGACGGGACTAAAACTAACCAGTGCCAATTGCTTTCGCGCCGCATCCACGTCTGTCGGCAAAGCCCTGTCGATTACTTGGCGGGTCGCATCCATCACGTCATAGACCTGCGCGCTGAGCATCAGGCGTATGGTTTCAAAGAGCAACCTGCGGCCTTTCAACGTGGGGTGCTGGGCCAAAGCCTCGCGGCTGTATTGCCTGCACAACGCAACCTCTTGGAGTTGCTCCAGTGTGAGTAACCCAGAGCGAACGCCGTCGTCAATGTCATGGGCGTTGTAGGCAATTTCATCGGCCAGGTTAGCAAGCTGCGCTTCCAGGCTGGGCTGTCGCCAAGGTACAGCGGCGTCTTTTTGATCAACAAAACGCTGCGCAACACCACCGGGCTCACGCGCCTCAATCAGCCGGGCGTTGCGGTGGGAACAATGCTTCAAAATGCCTTCGCGGGTTTCGAAGGTCAGGTTCAAGCCGTTGTACGTGGGGTAGCGCTCCTCCAGAGAATCGACCACACGCAGGCTTTGCAAGTTGTGCTCAAAACCTGCGCTGTTGGGGTTATAGCTTTTAAGGCATTCGTTCAGCGCGTCTTGCCCGGCATGGCCGAAAGGCGTGTGGCCCAAGTCATGCGCCAAGGCAATCGCCTCGACCAGGTCTTCGTTCAAATTCAAACTGCGGGCAATGGAGCGGCCTAATTGCGCCACTTCAAGCGAATGCGTCAGCCGGGTGCGAAACAAGTCACCTTCATGGTTTAAAAAAACCTGGGTTTTGTAGACCAACCGACGAAATGCAGAGGAATGAACAATGCGATCGCGGTCGCGTTGGTACTCCGACCGGGTGGGTGCCGCAGCTTCAAAAAAACGGCGGCCGCGAGACTGGGTTGGGTCGCAGGCAAAAACCGCCACAATTGACCTTATTGGCATGGAAAAGCGCCGTTTTCAGGTATCAAATATACCTCTAGACCAATAAATACGGGTGCAAACAGCTCCTGAATTAATAGCATGTAGAGTGGCTGAAATTTGTTCAAATGCAGCAAGCATCGATCACCTCGCGCACCAAGGCATCAGGCGCTGCGCGTACCGTTGCACTGCCAGGCGCATCGATGAGTACGAAACGAATTTCACCTGCTTCGGATTTCTTGTCCACCCGCATCAGTTCCAGGTAACGCCCGGCGTTGTCAGTTTGGTTCAAGATCGGGCCTTTGACGGGCAAGCCCGCAAGCTGGATAAGCTGCGTTAAACGGTTGACGAAAGCAGTGTCTACCAAACCCAGCCGCTGCGATAAATGCGCCGCCATCACCATGCCGCAGCCGACGCCTTCGCCATGCAACCAATGGCCATAGCCCAGACCAGACTCTATGGCGTGGCCAAAGGTGTGGCCAAAATTCAAAATCGCACGCAAACCTTGCTCACGTTCGTCTTGCCCCACCACATGCGCCTTGATCTCGCAACTGCGCTGAATCGCGTGCGCCAAAACGCTTGGCTCGTTGGCCAGCAAGGCAGGCAAGTTGACTTCGATCCAGTCAAAAAACGCCATGTCGGCGATGGGGCCGTACTTGATGATTTCAGCCAGTCCGGCGCTGAGCTCCCGAGCTGGCAGGGTCTTCAAGGCATCCAGGTCGCACACCACCAACTGCGGCTGGTAAAACGCGCCAATCATGTTTTTACCCAACGGGTGGTTGATGGCGGTTTTGCCGCCAACTGATGAGTCGACCTGGGCCAGCAAAGTCGTCGGCACCTGCACAAACGGTACGCCGCGCATGTAGCTGGCAGCCGCAAAACCTGTCATGTCGCCGACCACACCGCCGCCCAGTGCAAACAAAATGGTTTTTCGGTCACAGCCGTTGGCGAGCAAGGCATCAAAAATGAGTTGCAGGTTGAGCCAGTCTTTGTGCGCCTCACCATCGGGCAAGGCCAGCAGCAAAACTCTGGCGTAGCGGGCTTGCAGTGCGGCTTGCAGCTGAGCTGCGTACAAAGGCGAAACCGTGGTGTTTGAAACGATCAGTGCCGTTTGGGCGGACGGAAGGTTTTGGTACGTGGCTGAGTGGCCAAGAAGGCCGGTGCCTATAACGATGGGGTAGCTGCGGTCAGCCAGATGGATGGTGACTTGCGCGGGTTTGAGATGTGCAATAGCGGGCATAGCGCCAAGTGTAGGGGCAGTTATTAACGCACTGACGGTGAACCGTGCTCAAGAATCGGGAAGAACGCCCGCCAAATCAAGTTGCATCAAAATCATATTCACCAGCGTGGAGACTGAAGGACGCCCTGTTTCAACGACAAAGTGCGCCGCTTCTCGGTACAGTGGGTCACGCAGGTCGTACAACTCTTTGAGGCGAGACAGAGGATCGGCGACTTGCAGCAAGGGCCTGTTTTGGTCATGCCGCAAGCGGCGAAATATCTCTTCAGGCGCAGAATGCAAATAAACCACTTGGCAGCGCTGGTGTAAGTTGTGTCGGTTGGCTCGACGCAAGACAACGCCGCCACCGGTCGACAAAACGCAAGTGGTGTTTTGCGTCAGCTCGTCGATCACGTCCTGCTCAAGATCACGAAAAGGCTGCTCTCCTTCGCGTTCAAAAAAATCGCGGATTGAGCAGCCAATGAGCCGTTCTATGACGAGGTCAGAATCAAAAAACCGAACATCCAGCCGCCGGGCCAATTGCCGTCCTATCGTTGACTTACCCGAACCAGGCAAGCCAATGAAAGCAATGATGGAGGAGCTCACTCAACAGTTAGAGGTTCAATCGTGGCGCAAGGTCTTAACGCAACGGCGCACCGTTGGTCAGCATTTTGGGCGTGATGAAAACCAGCAATTCAGACTTGTTTGCTGTGCGGGTTTTTTGCTTGAACAAGTTGCCTAATACTGGGAGGTCGCCCAGCAAAGGAACTTTGGTTTCGTCCTCACGGTCGCTTTGCTCAAAAATACCGCCAATGACTACAGTGCCGCCGTTTTCTACCAACACTTGCGTCTGGATGTGTTTGGTATCAATTGCAAAACCGTTAGCAGTCGCACGACCGACGCTGTCTTTATTGACATCCACGTTAAGGATGATGTTGCCTTCTGGGGTGATTTGCGGGGTCACTTCAAGCTTGAGGTTGGCTTTGCGGAAAGCAATGGCGGTGGCGCCGCTGGAAGTAGCCTGCTGATATGGCAGTTCAGTGCCTTGCTCGATCAGTGCCTTGACCTGATCAGCCGTGACGATGCGTGGGCTGGACACGATTTTGCCTCGGCCGTCAGCTTCCGCAGCAGAAATTTCCAAATTCAGCAGGCGGGATAAATTTTCGCTGAACAAAGATAGAGCAAAGGTTGCAGGTTGAAACCCGTTTTGACCTACAGCAGGCAAAGTGAAGAAATCGCCGGCATTCGTTCCTATATTGATACCAAGATTAGGGTTTGTTCCAACGGGTACATTGGGGGCAATATAGCTATTGCCGACCATTACATTCCTTGTTGTATTGAAAGGTCTGCCTCCCAACCTGACTCCCAAGGATTTTCCAAAGGAATCAGAGGCCTCCACAATGCGCGCCTCAATCAAAACTTGCCTCACAGGAATATCAATTTTGGCGATCAAGGCCTGAACCTGCTCCAGTCTGGAAGGTACGTCAGTCACAAACAGCTGATTGGTACGTGCTTCAGAAATCACGCTACCGCGAATAGACAAAATACGGGTGCCACCTGATGCACCACCGCCCGTCAACCCAGCCGCAATATCAGTTGCCTTCGCATAATTCAGCTTGAAGTCTTGCGTCCGCAACTGCTCCAAACTTTGAATGGCATTTTTCGACTCCAGTTCCAGCTTGTCTTTGGCTGCCAATTCGTCTTTGGGAGCAATCAACAGCACATTGCCGTTTTTGCGCATTCCCAAACCACGCGCCTGCAAAATAATGTCAAGCGCTTGATCCCATGGCACATCTTTCAGGCGAAGCGTCACAGCGCCAGTCACTGTGTCTGAAGCAACAATGTTGAAATTGGTGAAGTCGGCAATCACCTGCAACAGTGAGCGGATTTCAATATTTTGGAAATTCAGCGAGAGTTTTTCACCGTTGTAGCCAGCGCCTTGCGTCAGCTTGTTAGCATCAATTTTCTGCTGCCGCACTTCGATCACAAACTGGTTGTCGCTTTGATACGCACTGTGCTCCCACAGTCCTTTGGGTTCGATCACCATTCTGACCTTGTCACCCGTCTGAAAGGTCGTCACGCTCTGTACCGGCGTACCGAAGTCAGAAACATCAAGACGGCGACGCAAGCCTTCAGGCAAAGCTGTCTTTAAAAACTCAACCACCAGCGTCTGGCCTTGCTGACGAATATCAACGCCCACCTGGTTGTTTGGCAGGTCCACAATAATGCGCCCTGAGCTGTCTGCGCCACGGCGGAAGTCCAAATCCTTCAAAGGCAAAACATCGCGGTTGCGATTTTCAGCAAACGCAGGTGGTGCAATGGCTGTGGGCGCAGCAGCAACCACAGGATCCAGCGTGATGAAAAGCGATTTCCCTTGAATTTCAGCCTTGTAGGCAGTAGAAGCTTTCAGGTTCAAAACTACGCGAGTTCTCTCGCCAGCCTGCACCACATTGGCAGAACGCAAATTACCCAGGTTCATATCGACCGCGTTGCGGCCCATGCTGTTACCAATGCCAGGAAAGTCAAGCGCGATACGCGCTGGCGCTTGAATGCTGAACCCGGTCGGAATAGCGGTTAGAGGTTCGGCCAAGTCAATCCTGATAACCTCAGTACCACCTTGCACAGAGCCTGTCACTGCCTGAATGGTGTTAGCCGTTTGAGCATTTGCCGACAGCGGCAACATGAACACAGCCAAAACACAGGCAGATGCACACGCGATCAGGACCGCAGGCACATGGTGCAGTGCGGTTTGCGCCGCTGCTGCTCTCATCATCCACGTCTGCTTATTCATTTTGATACCTCTTGTAGCTGTAAAGTAGCTGTTCGCTCTATCCATTCACCTGCTGCGTCTTGAACTATTTCACGCAAGCTCAAGCCGGTTTCAGTCACTTTGGTAATTCGCCCGTAGTTCTGCCCCAGATAATTACCCACCCGCACTTGGTAAAGCAGGTTGTCTACCCTGACCAATGCCACAGGTTGCCCCACCTTGACCAGACTGCCAACCATGGCAACGGCATCTAATGGTGTTGCCTCAAGCGGTTCTTTGCGCCGCGCCAATTCTGGGGCGATTAAAGCCGTATTGACCGTTGACTGATTCGAATCGCGCTTGAGCGCTTGAGCCAATTTTTGATTACTGAACGGCTCAACGGAACCTTCTTGGGTATAAGCTTGCGGTGAAAATTTGGTCGGCTCTGGCAGGCGGTCGACCCTGGAACGACTCTGATTGCGCTGCTCAGTCATCCAGCTTTGCAACTCTTGATCCGATGAACCGCATCCCGTCAACAAAACCGCTGCACAAATCAGCCCGAATACGGATGTGTTTTGGGAGGAGATCATTTTTTATCTCCTTTAGCAGCCGCTGCGGGCGGTGCTGCCTTGCGCTGCAAAGTCACTTCATCTGTGTCTAGGTAGCGAAAGGTCTTAGCAGTGGTATCCATCGTCAGGGTGCCTTCTTTGGCAGGCGTGAGCGTTAGATTGTTCAGTGTGACGATCCGCGAAAGATTTGCAATATCCGCAGCGAAGGCGCCCATATCGTGATACCTACCTGTCACGCGCACGGCGATCGGCAGCTCAGCGTAATACTCCCTCACCACAACTTGACCTGGCCGAAACAGTTCAAACTGCAAGCTGCGTCCTATACCGGCTTGATTGATATCGGACAACAGCGCATCCATCTCGGCTTTGCCGGGCAATTGCTTTTCAAGCTGCGTCACGTATTGCTGCACCTGTTCGCGCTGCTTTTTCAAGGCATCCAGACTCGCGGCCTGAACCAGCTTCTTTGAAAAATCTTCTCTGAGTTTGATTTCTGTCGCGCTTTCCGCTGCCAACTCTTCCTCAGAAGAGCTCAACCAGACAAACCAGAGTGCCACCACGACCGTTACCGTCACGGCTACACACAACAAATAGCGCGGGATCGCAGGCCAAGATGGTGGATCGTTCGGATCGAGCCCAACAAACTGTGACTTCAAGCCACTTTGCAAAGCTGAAAAATCAATATTGAGTTTTGGAATTTTTGCCATGGTCAACTCTGATTCAGACTTTTGCAGCGCTTGAGGCGGGCTGCGTTGGCTTGCCTACTACGCCAGGTGCTGCTGATGCAGGAGATTTAGCTTCATCGCTTGCGCGTTTGAGAGATACACGCATCGAAAAATTGGAGACACGGCGCTGGTCTCGCGCCGATAACGACACGGTTGCTGCGGTAATTTCAACCAGCTCAGGGCGGTACAAGGTTTTACTGCTGTTTGCCAAGTTGCGCAGTAACTCGGAGACCCGCTCATTCGACTGGGCAACCCCTGTTATCAACACTGTCTGGTTGTCCTGCTTCATGCTGTTGATATACACGCCATCAGGCAATTGTTTGACCAGCTCTGTCATCAAATAAACCGGCATATTGCGGTTACCCTGCAACTCTTCAACCGCACCCTGACGGGCACGAAGAGCCGCGATTTCCTGCTGCAAGCCGGCAATATCTTTGATCTGACCTTCAAGTTTGGTGATCTCTTTTTTCAGCAGCGTATTTTTGTCTTTTTGACTTGAGATCTGGGTTTGATACCAAGAGTAAACGCCGCCGCAAATCAGCCCACCGATCAGAGCTGCCACGCCCAGCATGACAAAAAAGAACTCGCGCTTTTGCTTGCGTGCAGCTTCGCGGTGAGGGAGCAGGTTAATCAAAATCACCGCAGAAACCTCCGCAAAGCCAAGCCGCAAGACGTCAGGTAGGACGCCGCTTCACGCCGCATTTTCTTTTCTTTGATGTCGCCACCAATCGTCATGCCTTCAAAAGGATCGGCCTGCATGCAGGCAAATGATGTTTGCTGGGTGACTGACTCGGTGAGCCCAGGCAAGGAAGAAGAACCACCCGCCAGCATCACGTAGTCAACTTTGTTGTGCGGTGTACTGGTAAAGAAGAATTGCAGCGCACGTCCGATTTCCTGAGCCATGCTTTCGACAAACGGCTTCAAAACACCTGAGTCATAGTCTTCAGGCAAGTCGCCGCTGCGTTTTTTGGTTTCGGCTTCTTCAGGAGAAAAGCCGTACTGCCTGACGATGAGCTGGGTCAGTTGTGCGCCGCCAAAGGCTTGGTCGCGTTCGTAAAGTACCTCATCGTTTTTGATGACCTGCATGCTGGTGGTCAATGCGCCCACTTCAAACAATGCCACCAAAGTGTCCAAACCCTTGTCGGGCAGGTTTTCAATCAATCGGGCAGTTGCCAGGCGGGAAGCATACGACTCCACATCAACCACAATGGGTTTGAGGCCTGCAGCTTCAGCCAAGCCTTGGCGATCCTGAACTTTTTCTTTTCGTGATGCCGCAATCAATACCTCGACATCGCCTGCCGATGTGGTGCTCGGGCCAACAACGCAAAAGTCCAGGCTCACTTCATCCAGCGAAAACGGAATGTACTGATTGGCTTCAGACTCCACTTGAGATTCCAGATCGGCATCGCTAAGTCCACCCGGCAAGATAATTTTTTTGGTAATAACGGCGGATGCGGGCAAAGCCATTGCAACGTCTTTGGTCTTGGTGCCGCTTTTTTTGACGACGCGTCGAACAGCCTCAGCCACTTCATCAAATTTTTCGACGTTGCCGTCGGTGATCCAGCCACGCTCAAGCGGCTCGATGGCGCAACGGTCAAGCACCAATTTACCTGACTTGTCGCGGCTCAATTCCACCAACTTGACGCTGGACGAGCTGATATCAAGACCCAGCAAAGGCGGATCTTGTCGATTGAATAAAGACCCCAAAGAGATCAAAACAGTCCCCAAAATGGTTACGAAGTATCTTTAAATACTTAAGAAGTTACATGAATATTAGCAGCAAGCTCTTTGTACAGTAAGGATTTTTTTGATTTTGCCTACTATTAACGTTGTCAAAAGCAGACGTTTCTTACGATTTAAGGAAACTTGCCACAAACGACCCGAATTTTGCCAAACCGCCATCATCAAATCACTTGTTTGAACGC
Organism: Polaromonas sp.; assembly: GCA_031414215.1. Classification (GTDB taxonomy): domain Bacteria; phylum Pseudomonadota; class Gammaproteobacteria; order Burkholderiales; family Burkholderiaceae_C; genus Polaromonas. The sequence goes on from JANNVB010000004.1 coordinate 12,465, forward strand.
AACAGCTTGCAATTGTTGATTTTTATAATCCGAGATTGTCCATTAGGACGCAGGTGTATGGCGAGGCGAGTTGCGAGTCAGTTTGTTCACTGCTGAGAATCCGATAGCACAGCTATCGGTGACGAAGCAGGGGACGAAATGGCCGCAAATCGACCGCCAGACACTGCGTAGGCACGAAGTGCCGCCTAATGGACAATCTCGGATAATGGCATGTCAGTTTACGATTGCCCCTATGTCTTCTAATACCCAGCCCACCGCGAACACAAACCAAAGCCCAGGCAGCAACGCAGCGGGTGGCAAGGCGCGCCCGGCCTGGGTGGGCTGGTTGCTAACGCTCTCGCTTTGGGGCGCGGGCATAGCTGCGGCGGGTGCGTTGAGTCTCTTGATGGTCGTTGCGGTGGCTTTGGCCGTGGCCTACCCCAATTTGCCAGATATATCTGACCTGTCGGATTACAGACCCAAGCTGCCCATGAGGGTTTACTCGTCTGACGGTGTGGTGATTGGTGAGTTCGGCGAGGAGCGGCGCAGCCTGACGCCGATCAAAGACATCCCACAGGTGATGAAAGATGCCGTGCTGGCAATTGAGGACGCGCGCTTTTTCTCACACGGTGGCGTGGACTATCTGGGCGTGATCCGTGCTGGCTTGGCCAATGTGGGACGCACCAAGGCACAGGGCGCATCGACCATCACCATGCAGGTGGCGCGCAATGTGTACCTGTCAGCAGAGAAAACCTACACCCGCAAAATTTACGAGATTTTGCTGACCTTCAAGCTTGAGCACATGCTGACCAAGAACCAGATTCTTGAAATCTACATGAACCAGATTTTCTTGGGTAATCGGGCTTATGGTTTTGCAGCGGCATCAGAGGCCTACTTTGGCAAACCGCTGAAGGACATCAGCATCGCTGAGGCGGCCATGCTGGCCGGCTTGCCCAAAGCCCCTTCTGCCTTCAACCCCATCGTCAACCCAAAACGTGCCAGGTCAAGGCAGCTTTACATCATTGAACGGATGGAGGACAACGGTTTTATCACCAGCGCCCAAGCAGTGGCCGCCAAAGCAGAAGAACTTATCGTCAAGAGTGGACCCGATGCAGGTCGCGTCCATGCTGAATTTATTGCAGAAACCGTGCGCCAACTGGTTTTTAACCAGTACGGCGACCAAACCTACACGCGCGGCCTGAACGTCTACACCACACTGCGCGCTGCCGACCAAACGGCCGCCTACAAGGCGCTACGCAAAGGCATCATGGACTACGAGCGCCGCCAGATTTACCGCGGCCCTGAAAAATTCATCGATTTACCAAAAGACGCCAAAGAAGCTGAAGACGCCATCGATGACGCCTTGACCGACAACCCCGACAACGGCGATGTGATGTCTGCCGTGGTGCTGGAGGCCAATCCGAAAAAAATCGTTGCCATGCGGCAAAACAGCGAAAGTGTGGAGATCACTGGCGACGGCCTGAAACCCGCGCAATCTGGCCTGGCCGACAAGGCTGCGCCCAACATCAAGATACGTCGGGGTGCCTTGATCCGGGTCGCAAAAACGGCCAAAGGTACTTGGGAGATCACTCAACTGCCTGAAGTGGAAGGCGCCTTTGTGGCGCTTGACCCACGCGACGGCGCCATACGCGCGCTGGTGGGGGGCTTTGATTTTGAAAAAAACAAGTTCAACCACGTGACCCAGGCCTGGCGCCAGCCGGGCTCGAGTTTCAAGCCGTTCATCTATTCAGCTGCGCTTGAAAAAGGCTTCACGCCCGCCACAGTGATCAATGATGCACCCCTGTTTTTTGACGCAGGCGTGACGGGTGGTCAGCCTTGGGAGCCGAAAAACTACGACGGTACGTTTGAAGGCCCGATGAGCATGCGTACGGCCTTGAAGAAGTCAAAAAACATGATTTCCATCCGCATCCTGCAGTCTATTGGTGCCAACTACGGTCAGGACTGGATCACCAACTTTGGTTTTGAAGCTGAAAAGCACCCGGCCTACCTGACGATGGCGCTGGGCGCGGGCTCGGTCACGCCGATACAAATGGCCACTGCCTATTCAGTGTTTGCCAACGGCGGCTACCGCATCAATCCCTACCTGATCACCAAAATCACCGACCAAAAAGGCAAGGTGCTGGTCGAGACCAAAGCGCCAGTGCGCGACGAGTCAGCGCGTGCTATTGATGCACGCAATGCCTTCATCATGTCCAGCCTGCTTCAAGAAGTCGCGCGCTCAGGCACAGCAGCCAGAGCCCAGGCCACGTTGAAGCGTACCGACTTGTACGGCAAAACCGGCACCACCAATGACTCGATTGACACCTGGTTTGTCGGCTACCAGCCGACGCTGACCGCTGCTGTGTGGATGGGCTATGACACACCCAAAAAACTGGGTGACCGTGAAACTGGCGGGGGCTTGAGTCTGCCGGTGTGGATTGACTTCATGGCGCACGCCTTGAAAGGCGTGCCTGTCACCGAGCTACCCGTCCCTGAAGGTTTGCTCAATCAGGGCGGCGAGTGGTTCTACGAGGAATATGCCCGGGGCGCAGGTGTCAGCAGCGTTGGTATGCGTGATGCAGCGCCAGCAACACCAGACGGTGGCGGCCAGCCAGCGCCAGCCACACCGATCTCAGTCTTGCCACCCGCCGATGAGAAAAAGCGGATTCTTGATTTGTTCAAGAACTAAAAACGACCGCTTGGCCCGCTTGCTCGCTGGCGTACTGCGTTAGCGCAGCAAAAAACTCACTGTTGTCCTTGGTGTTTAACCACTGCCCGCTACTGAATTTGTAGTGAAACCCGCCTGGTTTGGCCGCCATCCAGATTTCTTGCAGCGGCTTTTGCAGGTTGATGATGATCTGGCTGCGGTTGGCAAAGGTCAAGGTGATCATGCCGCCCGTGCGCTGGTTGTCAATGTCGGCATCGCTCGCATCGTTGATGCGGTCACAGGCCAGCTCAACGGCGGACAGTGCCTTCTCGGCATGGTTTAAATAATCAAGGTCGGTCATTACAATGAGTGGATGTTTTCTTCATTTTCTTCACTTCGAATCATAACGGTCACGCCGATTTTGCTAATTTTGCTCAGCTTGTCGGCCTGCGGCCAAAAAGGCCCTTTGTTTTTGGCACCGCAAAGCGTCCCGTACAAATTGCTGCCTAGCAGCCCGGCCAGCGCGCCATCGGCAGCATCGATGCCTGCTGCATCAGCGTCAGCCGCCAAATGAGCCAGCCCGCCCAACTCCCTGGCCAGCCTTTTGTCGCCTACCAGGACGATGCCCTTTATATAGAAGACGCTGCGCTAACCAGCCTAGCGCAAGCCCACGGCACACCGCTGTTTGTGTATTCCAAAGCCGCCATGCTCAGTGCCCTGGCGGCCTACCAACGCGGTTTTGCTGGCCGCAACGCACGAATCTGCTACGCCATGAAGGCCAATTCGTCGCTGGGCGTTTTACAGGTATTTGCGAATGCAGGCTGTGGTTTTGACATTGTGTCGGGGGGTGAGTTAGAGCGTGTCCTGGCAGCAGGTGGCGATGCGGCCAAGATTATTTTTTCGGGTGTCGGCAAAACCCGCGCCGAGATGCATCAAGCTTTAAAAGCGGGCATTGGCTGCTTCAATGTTGAAAGCGAAGCCGAGTTGGACGTGCTGTCAAATGTGGCTGTGGGTATGGGCTTGATAGCCCCAGTCAGCATTCGCGTCAATCCGAATGTGGACCCGAAAACGCATCCGTATATTTCTACCGGGCTCAAAGGCAGCAAGTTTGGCGTGGCTCACGACCGGGTACTGACCACCTACCAGCGCGCTGCAGCGCTGCCTGGCCTCAAAGTGGTGGGTATCGACTGCCACATTGGCTCGCAAATTACCGAACTCACACCTTATCTTGACACCGTCGACAAAATGCTCGATTTCGTTACCTCCATCGAGGCAGCAGGTATTCCTATCGAGCACATTGACTTTGGCGGCGGCTTGGGCATCGACTACAACGGCGAAGCTCCGCCCGAAGCCGATACGCTTTGGCAGCAGTTGCTGACCAAAATCGACGCCCACGGTTTTGGCAACAAAAAATTGATGATTGAGCCTGGCCGCTCGTTGGTCGGCAACGCCGGTGTTTGCGTCACCGAAGTGCTCTACATCAAACCCGGCGAGCAAAAAAACTTTTGCATCATCGACGCCGCCATGAACGACCTGCCCCGCCCTGCCATGTACCAGGCCTTTCATGCCATCGTGCCAGTGAAGCAAACAGGCAAGCCATCTGCCAACTACGACGTGGTGGGCCCAGTGTGCGAAAGCGGTGACTGGATAGGCCGCGACCGCGAACTCAATGTCGTCGCGGGTGACTATTTGGCTGTGTTGTCAGCAGGCGCTTACTGCATGAGCATGGCCAGCAACTACAACACCCGGGGACGTGCGGCTGAAGTGCTGGTGGATGGCAGCAAGGTGCACGTCATTCGCCTGCGGGAAACCGCACAAGACCAGATGCAGGCTGAGCGCCTGGTTAAAGGTTAACTCAAGCGCTATAAATTAAGTAGCTGCTTGCGCCCGTATCTGTTGGGCTGCAGCCTTTTTCTTTATTAGATATTGGCGGACTCGCCAACCCAGCAGCACAGCGATGATGGCGGCATAAACAAAGACTTCGGCAAAGTCGTTTTTACCCGAACGCATCCAGAAAAAATGCAGCAAGCCCAAACCTGCAATCAAGTACACCAACTTGTGCAGCATCTGCCAGCGTTTGGCACCCATGGACTTGATAGCGGCGTTGAACGATGTGGCCGCCAATGGTGTGAGCAGCAAAAACCCTAAAAAGCCCACCAGGATGAATGGCCGCTTGATGATGTCTTTGACAATGTCCCCCACATCAAAACCCATGTCAAACCAGCTGTAGCTCAGCAGGTGAATGACCACATAAAAATACACAAACAAGCCCAGCATGCGCCTAAAGCGTGCCAATTGCGGCGTGTTGCTAATGGTGCGTAGCGGCGTTACCGCCAATACGATGCAGATAAAACGCAGCGTCCAGTCGCCCGTGGCGCGAATCAAATACTCTTGCGGGTTGGCGCCCGCACCGCCCGTGGCGACCTGGAATACCAACCATGCAAAAGGCAGCATGCACAGCACAAAAAGCAGCACCTTGGCCGCCGGGTGCATCAACACCTTTTGCTTAGTCATGATCAGTAGAATTTCTTCAAGTCCATGCCCGCATACAGCTGCCCGACTTGTGCTTCATAGCCGTTGAACATCAGCGTCTTGCGCTTTTTGGCAAACAGGCCGTCTTCACCAATGCGGCGCTCGGTGGCTTGACTCCAGCGCGGGTGGTCAACTTCTGGGTTGACGTTGGAATAAAAGCCGTACTCAACAGGCGCGGCCTTGTTCCACGCAGTTTTAGGTTCTTTGTCGGTAAAGCGGATTTTGACAATGCTTTTGCCACTTTTAAAACCGTATTTCCACGGCAACACCATGCGCACCGGCGCGCCGCTTTGGTTGGGCATCACCTCGCCGTACATGCCAAAACCCAACAGAGCCAGCGGGTGCATGGCTTCGTCCATGCGCAGCGCTTCTACATAAGGCCATTCGAGCACGCGTGAGCCGACAAACGGCATGGTTTTCGGGTCGGCCAACGTCACAAACTCCACGTACTTGGCGCTGCCCAAAGGCTCGACTTTTTTGATCAGCTCAGACATCGAGTAACCCACCCACGGGATCACCATGGACCAGCCCTCGACGCAGCGCAGGCGGTAAATGCGCTCTTCTTGTGGCGCCAGTTTGATCAGGTCTTCAAGCGTGTAGCTTCTGGGTTGCTTGACCAGGCCCTCAATCGCCACTGACCAAGGCTTGGTGACCAGCGTGTGGGCGTTCTTGGCCGGGTCGGCTTTGTCGGTGCCAAACTCATAAAAATTGTTGTAAGTCGTCGCGTCTTTGTAATCGGTGATTTTTTCCATCGTCATCGCGCCTGCGACGGCCGATTTACCACCAGCCAGCGTTGCCAGCTTGCCGGGCTTGGCCACGGTTTGGGCCATCGCCTCACGGCTGGCCCAGGTGGCGAGTGCCGCGCCGGCTGCGCCTGTGGCCATGAGCTTCATCAAATCTCGGCGGCTTTGGTAGGCGCTGGCCGAGGTGATCTCGCTGGGGATGGTGTGGTTAAAGCCGCTAGCGTTGGTTTTGATCAGCATAGGTTTCTTTCAATGTTGCCAAATAGCAATGTTCGTTAGTCTGAATACGCAGCAAACTCTTACATGGATTTTGAATAGCCAATAAAAAAGCGAACCTTTTTGCAAAGGTTCGCTTGATTCGATGATTTTCAAAGCCAAGGGTTCCATCCTTGCGCCTCGCGGCGCGGTTAGCGCAGGCCGGCAATGTAATCAGCCAATGCCTTGATTTCGCGGTCATTCAGCCTGGCGGCGGCCTGGGTCATGATCAAGTTGTTTTTACGCACACCGTCGCGAAAGTACGTCAATTGCGTGGCGGTGTATTCAGCGTGCTGGCCGCCCAGGCGCGGGTACTGTGCCGGAATTCCAGCGCCGTTCGGGCTGTGGCAACCTGCGCAAGCCGTGATGCCGCGCTCTGCGACGCCGCCACGGTAAATGCGCTCGCCCAATGCGACCAGCTCTTTGTCTTTTGCAAAGCCGGGCTTTATTGGTTTGCTGGCAACCCAATAAGCAATGTTTCGCATGTCGTCTTCAGTCAGCGCTGCAGCCAAGCCCTGCATAACAGCGTTGGCGCGTTTGCCGGACTTGTATTCCTGCAACTGCTTGATTAAGTACTCTGGGTGTTGCTTAGACAGCTTGGGGTTGCCCGGTATGGCCGAGTTGCCATCAGCCGCGTGGCATCCGGCGCACACCGCAAAACTGGCTTCGCCTTTTGCCAAATCGGGCTTGGGTTTGGCAGGCGCTGGGGTGGCAGCCATCGCGGCCGCGGCCACCATGGCCAAAAAAAGACTGAACAAGGAATTAACAAACAGCTTCATATCGGGGATGCTTTAATGGATTAGCCAACAATCGGAACTCACTGATTTTACAATGGGTTAAACGCTGGTTTCCTCACTCGGGTATTCAAAGCGCGGGCCAGCCCTACAAACACACCACCCCACCATGACCTCACCCGCCGATATTGCCACCCAGCCCGACCCCAAAATCGCCATGGGCTGGCTGCACACCGCCAAGTTTTTAACCACCGCGCCCGAGCTCAAGCACCTGCCGCGCCTGGACGTGCCCGAA
>JANNVB010000005.1:0-330239 GCA_031414215.1 Polaromonas sp.
GGTGGAACTGTTCTTCAAATGGATAAAGCAAAATCTCAGAATCAAGGCTTTCGTGGGGCACAGCGCCAATGCCGTGAAGTCGCAGATCTGGATCGCTGTGACCTCATATGTGTTGGTCGCGATCATAAAAAAGCGATTGAACATCTCAGCCTCGCTTCACTCAATACTGCAGGTCTTGAGTCTGCATCTGTTTGAATCAACACCGCTGCGCCATCTCTTTAACAACCTTGGCGAACACGACCTCGCAGAGCATTCCGAATCTCAATTCAGCCTATTTGGGGAAATCTCCGGACAGTAGTGAGTCGACTCCCAACTAAAGCTTCGTCACCACCGGCTTGGTTTTTTCTCCGCCAGCCACCTCACGCACAGCGCGTTTGGCAAGGTCTGCATCAAGTGTGGTGAAGTCGTCACAGCCTTCGCTCAAGGCCAGATGCAGCGCATCGGCAAAGTCCCATCCCTGAGCCGCCCTGGCAGTCGCCGCCAGCACCGCCGCTCGCTCGCCCACGACGACGTTGCCGAGTGCCGTAATTTTGGCGATCGCCTGCGCTACCACCTTGGGTGCAAATGCATAGCGCGACCGCAGCACCCATTCGAGTTCGAGCACCACCGTTACGGGTATGTAGATATCGTGGTCAGTCAGCAGCGCAATGGCGCGAGCTGACTGGGCCGTGTCGTCGTTGACGATGGCGCGCACCAGCACATTGGTATCAATGGCTCGCACGTTTAGCCTTTGTAGTCAGTCACGCGCATGTCGCTAACGGCAACTTTGGGGCCGTCGTATTTGAGCAGGGTCTGAATTTCTTTCAGGCTGGCGGTTTTTTTGGCCGGGGCAGGGGTGATTTGGGCACTTTTGCCGTTGACTTTGACGTTCACCCGCATGCCGGGTGTGAGGCCCAAAGCTTTACGCACGGCGACAGGCAGAACGATTTGGCCTTTGGTGGAGATTAAAACGGCGTTCATGGCTTGCCCTTCAAGAAGTTTTACTTAGTGGGTATTTTACGCCACTAAAACTGTTTCGAAACCTATCTGGAAGCCCAAAACACACCAAACCAGCCCTGCGCGCAGTGCAAACCAGTGACTTCATGACAGCAGCTTTGGCCGTGCTGCCATATACGCTGCTCGAAAAAGTGTCGAGTCGCATCATCAATGAAGTGCGCGCGATTAACAGCGTGACATATGACGTCAGCAGAAAGCCGCTGCGACGATTGAGTGGGAGTAGGGGTGTTTCGTCATTTGTTATGCCCAGGCCAAATTTGTTATTGGTAACTACTGCTTAATGAAAGGTTGTCCACTCAGAGCCTGAACAAAGAGCCCGCTGACAAGCAGCAAAGTCAGCATCAAAACCACTATGACTACCCAGCGTGGGTTGGGTGAAATTCTGGTTTTGGATGCCAGCTGATCAGCCAGCCAGCCGACAAGAGGCAGTAATTGAATCAGATGCGTGGCAAAGAAATGCGGTACTCGCAAGTCACCCACGCTCGTTGACCAGCCAACGATGGGCAGGCCCCCAGCATCAGTGCGTATGCTGCCAATCCACGGCCCCGCGCCGGTAAACCTGCCACTGGCGAGCGCGCCAGCCACGATCAGTGTGGTAACGGCACAAAAGATGGCCCCCCAACCTGCACCGATGCGCAGTCCCGTTGCCAAAGAGGGTTTGGGGTTTTTTAAAACCGACATGCCCAATGCAAAGGTGGCCATCACGATGACAAGTGCAGAGCCGCCCATTACCCCGTAATACATGAATGAGTCAAAGGGTGTCTCAAAGTTAAAGTGTGAAGCCCGCCCGCGCGCTGATTGAAGTGCCACATAGAAGACTTCGGTAACAGACGCCAGGCTGGCAGCGATAAGCGCCAAACGTGTCGAAAAATAGTGCTGCGCTTCACGCGTCAGCAGCGACGCAAGCCAAAGCAAGGTAGCAAGGTGAATGCCAAAAGACAGGGCAAACTTGACAGGTTTTGACCAGATATTGACGCCCCGCAGCATGCGGTCGTCCAGGCCGTAAGCCAGCAGTGTCACGAGCAGCATTGCCACACAAAGGGCAACAGCCGTTTGGATGGTGACATACGGCTCAGGCGTTGGAAATAATTTACTCATCTCACCACCTCGCCGTGTTGGGTTTATTGACCGCCCCATAGGCGGAGTTAAAGGCCAGCACAGCCTGAAACATCAAAAACCCGAGAGGTCCGAACATGAAGGTGGTGACAAGTACAGGCGCCTGAACGATTCGAGCGATGCCCAAGTCGTCGGATTTTTCAGCAATCCACAAACCCACGAACAGATCAAACGCCAGGTAGTGAACCCAGCCTGCCAATGCCACTTCACGGCTGGTAAAAAGTGCTTGTACCGCCGCCAGGCTGGAGAAGCCACCGCCTTCAACCCGGAAAAAATACACGGCTATCAGTACTGAATAAAGCACCGCCATCAGCGTCAGTACGCCCCAACGGATGATTTGGGGCACCAGCTTCCAACGCGGCGCGGCGATCAACAACACCCAGGAAGCCAAAGCTGCGATGTTGCATATTCTAAAAATCAGGTCGGGATTCATGGTGCTTACCTTCCCAGCTTGATTTCCAGGGTGGTCACGCCGGTTGCGCCAACCTCAAACCGGGCTTCATCAAACGTAGGGGCACGCAGATTGGGGCGCACGTTGTTCGAAACGCCCCAATCCTCTGTGGGGATACCCAAAAAGTTGGTGTCGGTTCGGCGATTGCCGTTCAGGTCATGTGACACGGCGACTGCATAGGCGCCTGGTTTGATGTCGGTGAACCGGCAAACAACACTGTCTGTGCTGGGTGCTTGCCGTTGCGCAGACATGGCGGCGCTTGCGTCAGGAAAGCCGGTTGCGTTGTTAAAGAGTGCGCATCCGACCTCGCCTTTCGTGCTTTTAACCATCGTTACCTTGATGATCAGCTCTTGCGCGTGTGCCGATCCCATCGCGAACACACTTGCAATGGCTAGCAGACATAAAAAGGCTGTTTTACGGCGTTGATTTGACATTGATTGCTCCTTTGTTGACAGTGTCTACTCGATAATATAAAATTTTGTAGACAGTGTCAACCGGGAAAAATTTATGCAAAAAAGTTTAAAAAATTTAGGCCAATCAAAGCTGAACGCCTCAATCTCCAAAGGGGCGGAATGGTTCAAACCACTGGCCAAACCTGTACTGGGGCTGCTTTTGGCTGGCCTTTTGAGTGCTTGCAGCGTTGCAACGCCGTTTCGCAAGGTTCCGGCTGGCATTGGGCAGGCGGAACAAGGTGCGACGGTCGTTGTGATTACAGAGGCCACGCTTGGCGGCAGTTCAGAGCAACGTTCAGGCTTTTGGACGGGGGTGCGATCAGTTCAGGCTGTGTTGCCAAGCCAACCGGGATTGATTGGGTATTCGCTGCGGCAAGAGCTTTTGGGAAACCGTGTCTGGACCATGACTGTTTGGCAAAGCGAGCTGGATGTACGTCGCTTTGCTGATACTGCAACTCACCGCCAGGCCATGCAGTCAGGCGCTGCAGCGCTCATCAACTTGCGATTTGCTCGTATTCAGCGCGGGCAGCGCATGCCCGTGCCAACCTGGGAAGAAGCAATGGATGCGCTGGAGGTGTCAGGCAAGAAGTATTGAATCGCTGCGATGTAGCCAGCACTGTAATATGGAGGCTATTGAAAGAGAGACAGATTGGAAATCGAAGCGCCAGATTTGCGGGAAGCATGCATCCAGAAAGGCCTGGAGATCATCGGTCTTGAGGGTCTTGAAAAACTGAGTTTGCGGGAAGTTGCCCGCCAGCTCAAGGTATCGCACCAGGCACCCTACAAGCACTTTGCCAGCCGCGACCACATTTTGGCCGAGATAGTGGCGCGCGTGTTTGCGCACTTTGCACAATTTCTTGATCAGAACCCTAAAACAGACGATCCCGATTCAGATTTGGCGTTGATGGGTGTTGCGTACCTGACCTACGCCACCCGGTATCCATTGCAATATCGTTTGATGTTCGGCTCCCCGCTACCTGACGGAGAAAGCCACCCTCTCATGATGAAGGAGGCAAGGCATGCTTTTGAATTACTCTGCAACGCGTTGAAGCGAAAAGATCAAAAGCTGCATCGCGCTCGAATGACTGAAGAGGTTGTGCTCGACGCGCTTTTTATTTGGTCTGGTCTGCACGGGCTGGCATCCATTTCTTCGTCATCCATTGCGGATACGCTTGGTATTGAAAAGCAAACTTTCGAGAAAGCGCATGGCCATTTGCTAATGCGTTTTGGAACTGGGATTAGTTAGGGAAAAATTGGCGACAACACTTGGAGCCAGATTTCAATTCATCACCCGACGCTATAAATTCAGTAGCTGCTTGCGCCCGTATTCATTGGTCTGCAGCCCTAAAACACACCTGAAAACGCGCTAAAAGCCGCATGTCAGGCCCGCCAGCCAGTCAAAGCCGCATCAAAAAGCAGCCTGAAACCCGAAAAACAGCCTTTTTAGGGTGCCAAATCGGCCTCCAGACCAATAGATACCGGCGCGAGCGGCTACTAAATAAATAGTAACTAAACAGCTTCCAGGCGCTGCACCATGTCTGGGAACTGCGCCACCATGCGTATCAGTAGGGCGGCTTGGGCGTTGGGCTTGGCTCGGCCTTGCTCCCAGTTTTCCAGTGTGCGCGGGTTGGTGCGCAGGTAGCGCGCGAACACTGGGCGCGACAGGTGCAATTGTTCGCGCACGCTGATCACGTCCTGCGGCGACAGCACGGGCACGGGCTTGCTTTGCACTTTGAATGTGCGAAGGGTCAACTTGCCTTCGCGCTGCTGCTGCAGGGCGTCAAAACCCTCTGTCAGTTCTTTAAAAATATCGCGTTTTTTGGTCATGGTGCTAACTTTTTTCGGGTTGGCGTTGGTCTAACTCGCGTTTTAACATTTGCTTTAATGCCTTGCGTTGATCGGGCGTCAGGTCGTCGGCTTGGTCCTTGTCAAAAACCGTAAACAGCCAAAACTGGTCGCCGCCAAGCCACCAGTAATAGATGACCCGTAGTCCGCCGCGTTTGCCTTTGCCGCGGCGCGGGTCTGGCTGACGCAATTTGCGCAGACCGCCCGTGCCTTCCATCACGTCGCCAGCCTCGGGGTTGTTCAACAGCTCTTGCTGGAGTGCCCGGTAGGCGTCGTCGTCTAGGTAGTCTTTGCGAACGCGTTCAAAAGGAGGTAGTTCTACGAAGCTTGCCAACATGGGTTGAATTGTACGTTAGTTACGTACCTTTTTTGCTGATCAGCCTCCAATGCCAATTCACCCCTGTAGCCGCAGGTTTGCCATGGCAGGCTGTGGGCCGCAAGACTGCAACGGATGCCCGCAGCGTCCTACAGCCAGCGCGCTGGCTCACATATAGGCTGAACTCGTACTTTGGATATTTAGGTCGCAGGCGGTAGTGGCCGCCCCGCGTCATGAATAGACAAGGCAAACACACAGGTAGACAAAGATTAACCAAGACAAACCCAAAGGAACTCAATATGAAAGCAACTTTTAAAGCCCCGATCAAATGGATGCTTACCGCCGCTGCGCTGGTAGCGGCCAGCGCATCGTTTGCGCAGGTCACGCTGTATCAAGACAACAACTTTCAGGGCTCGGCCTTTACCACCCAGCGAGCGGTTGGCGATTTCCAGCGTTTTGGCTTTAATGACCGCGCGTCGTCTGTGGTGGTGGCCGGCCAGCGCTGGGAGGTGTGTGAGAGTGCGCGCTTTTCGGGTCGCTGCGTAGTTTTGCGACCAGGGCGCTACCCGTCGCTAGCCGCCATGGGGCTCAATGACCGCGTGTCGTCGGTGAGGGCTATCAACAAAAATGCGCAGGTTGACGATGACCGCTACGCGCCTTTGCCCGGTACTGGGCAACGCAATGCGCAAGTGGTGTTTTATGAAAACGAAAACTATCAGGGCCGGTCATTTACCGCACAGACCCAGATTGACGACTTCACGCGCTACGGCTTTAACGACCGCGCCTCATCGGTGGTGGTGATGGGTGACCGATGGGAGGCCTGCAACGACGTGCGCTTTGGCGGGCGCTGCGTGGTGCTGCGGCCGGGGCGTTACCCGTCGCTGGCTGCCATGGGTTTGAATGACCGGGTGTCGTCGGTACGTGATGTGGGCTATGACGCGCGCATCAGCGACGACCGTTATGCGCCGGCACCGCCGATGGTGTACGACAACCGCAGGCGCAACGATGAGCAGTTGTATACCGTGAATGTGTCCAGCGTGCGCGCGGTGACGGGCCCGGCTGAGCAGCGCTGCTGGACTGAATCAGCGCCAGTTGCCCCTGTTCGCACCGGCCCGAATGTTCCGGGTGCGATTGTGGGCGGCTTGCTGGGCGGTGTTTTGGGTCACCAGGTAGGCGGCGGAACCGGTAAAACAGTTGCCACTGTAGGCGGCGCTGTGGCGGGTGCAGCACTGGGCGGCTATGTGATTGGCAGGGGCGAGCCCGGCCAGGCGGTTGCGCAAAACGTGCAGCGTTGCGACACCGTGTCTGGCCAAGCGCAGCCGTCCTACTACGACGTGACCTACTTCTTTCGCGGCCAGGAGCATCATGCCCAGATGACGTCAGCGCCCGGCTCAAGCATCACTGTCAACGGTCAGGGTGAACCGCGAGTTTGAGGTCGATGAAACAACCGGGGTCAAACTTCGATTAATCTTTAGTCGCTATTAATACGGGAGCTGCTTGCGCCCGTATTCATTGGCCTAGAGGCCTAAATGGCACCTGAAAACGGCTAAAAATAGCTCCAAAACCCTATTTTGACGCCCAAAATACGCCAAACCAGTCGCGCGCGTCCGTCCAGTGCTGCACCTGGCTGAAACCGGCTTGTTTGAGTAACGCTGTCATGGCGTCCAGCGTGTATTTGTAGGAGTTTTCGGTGTGAATGCGTTCACCTGCCTTGAAGCTTCGCTCATGGGCTGGCCAGCGCACGGTGGCGTTGGCCATCGCTTCCAGGTGCATTTCAATCCGCGATTCTTGAACATTGAACAGCGCCACGTGTCGCCATTGCCGCAGGTCAAAGTCTGCGCCCAACTGGTCGTTGATATTGAGCAGCACGTTTTTGTTAAACGCCGCCGTCACCCCGGGCGCATCGTCGTACGCGGCTTCCAGCACTGCCGTGTCTTTCACCAGGTCAATGCCCAGCAGCAGGCCGCTGGCGTTGCCTTGCGCTGGGTTACTGATTTGCTGCAAAAAGCGGAGCGCCTCAAGCGGTGAAAAGTTACCCAGGCTGGAGCCGGGGTAGAAAAACACGCGGTTGTCTTTTTGTACGGCATCTGGCAGCGCCAGCGTGCTTGAAAAGTCCATACCCACGCCCACGATGTCCAGTGTTGGAAAGCTGGCTTGTACCTGGCCAGCCGCATCACGCATGAAGCCAACTGAAATATCGATGGGCACGTATTGCGCGGGTTTTAAATGCGGTATGAGTGCAGCGGCTTTGGCGCAGTTGCCAGCGCCCAGGTCAATCAGGCAGGCGTTTTCAATGCCTGTTGCCTCGATGGCCTGTGCAATATCGCTGTTGTGCGCTTCAAAAATACCGGCTTCTGTGCGCGTGGGGTAGTACTCGTCCAGCAGGGTGATGGCTTCAAACAGTTTGGAGCCGAGCACGTTGTAAAAGTATTTGGGTGCAATGCTGGCGTTGGCGGCCAGCAGCCCGTTGGCCGGGTCATGGGTTGTTGCGCTTGGCGTGTCATCCGGCGTGTCTTTTGGCCTTGGGGTGCAATCAATGAATTGAGGGGTGCGCATGGGGTCGTTTCAAAAACAAAAGCAAGGGTTGAAAATCTCTGAGCATTAGAGCAAAGTCATTTGACTTTGAAAATACCGTTTTTGCCCCGTTACCGGGTCAATAAAAGTAATCGATTTGGCCAGCAATTGCAGCGGGTGTTTGTAGTCATCGTCTGGCGTGTCAGCCACCGGGGGGTACATGCGGTCATTCAAAATGGGCAAACCCAATGCGTTCATATGCACACGCAACTGGTGCTTTTTACCTGTGACGGGGCTTAGCGCGTACCTGGCCAGGTTGCCGTGGACTTGCATCACGTCAATATGGGTTTCGCTGTTGGGCATGCCAGGCACTTCGCGTTGCCTGAAAAACGGCTCGTCTTCAATGATTCGGCTTTTGCGCGTTGTGGGCAGTTGCAGGTCTGCTCGCCAGGGCGCGATGGCTTCGTAGTGCTTAGTCACGGCGTGGTCTCTGAACATGCCTTGGTAAGCGTTGCGCTCGCTTGGGTTGACGCTAAAGAGCACCAGCCCGGCGGTCTCGCGGTCTATGCGGTGGATGGGAATGAGCGCGTCAATGCCCAAGCGTTTTTTAAGCCGTACCAGCAGCGTTTCTTGCAGGTAGTGGCCAGACGGTGTGACGGGTAAAAAATGCGGCTTGTCGGCGACGACCAAATGAGAGTCTTGAAACAAAACGACTTCTTCAAACGGAATACGTTCTTCTTCATCGACGGCGCGGTAGTAGTAGATGCGCATGTGGCTGGGGTAGGGGCGCTCAGGTGTGACCAGCTCGCCAAATTCATCAGCGACGAGGTGGTTGGCCATGCGCTGAAGCCAAACGTCGCGTGCAATCGCGGGGAAGCGTTCGACCAAAAAATCAGTGATGGTGGGCCAAGTGCCGGCGGGCAGACCGACGCAGCTTGGGCCTACGCCGTTTTTTGTGGGAAGCCCGTGGGTGGTCACACGCGTTGAAACACGACGTCCCACACGCCGTGCCCCAGCTTGATGCCACGATTTTCAAACTTGGTCAGGGGGCGGTAGTCGGGTTTGGGGGCGTAGCCGTCTGGCGATGTGTTTTGCAGCAGGGGTTCTGCTTTCAACACCTCCAGTATTTGCTCGGCATACGGCTGCCAGTCCGTTGCGCAGTGCAGGTAGCCACCGGGTTTGAGGCGGGCAGCCAGTTTGGCGATGAGTGGGGTTTGAATCAAACGGCGTTTGTTGTGTTTTTTCTTGTGCCACGGGTCGGGGAAGAAAATGTGTACGCCATCCAGGCTGCTTAGAGGCAGCATGTTGTCGATCACTTCAACCGCATCGTGTTGCAGGATGCGGATGTTGCTTGAGTTTTGTTCTTCAATCCGCTTGAGCAGCGCACCCACGCCGGGCGTGTGTACTTCACAGCATAAAAAGTTCGTATCAGGCTTTCCGGCTGCAATCTGCGCGGTGGCTTCACCCATGCCAAAACCGATTTCTAAAACCGTGGGCGATGTGTTTTTAAAGATCGCTTCAAAACTACATAGCTCTGGTGTGTAGGGCAGCAGGTACTGTGGGCCTTGGGTTTCAAACGCTTTGGCTTGGCCTGCCGTGGTGCGGCCTGTACGGAGCACAAAGCTGCGGATGGTGCGGTGGGGAAAGCCTGGGGTGGGGGCTGGGGCGGGTGTTGTTTGTTCAGTCACGCAGCGATTTTAAAGCGCGCCGCCCACTGAGCCACCGCTTGCTGAAGCCATTGTGCCGGGCGCTCGGCCTGGCAGGCGATGCCTAGATGCAGTCCAGCCTGCGCCAATGCGGCAACAGGGTCGTTCAAATCCAGCGCTTGCGCGCCGTTTTGCTTGGATAGCTTCTCACCATTCGTACCGAGCACCAGGGGTGTGTGCAGGTACAGCCGTTGCGACAAACCCAGTGCGCGTTGCAGCAAAATTTGCCGCGCTGTGTTGTCTGCCAGGTCTTGCCCGCGCACGATGTGGGTGATGCCTTGCGCTGCATCGTCTACCACCACCGCCAACTGGTAGGCCCACAAGCCGTCGGCACGTTTGAGAACGAAGTCGCCGACCTCGGCGCTGACGTTTTGAGACTGTGGGCCCAAGAGTCGGTCTGACCAATCAACTGTGTATGCTATTGAATCAGGAGCTGCTTGCGCCCGTATTTGTTCGTCTAAGGGCTGGTTTGAAGGGTAAAAACTACTCAAAAAGCGCCAAGAACGGACTTTTTTGCCGTTTAAACCGTCTCTGCATGTGCCGGGGTAAATCAGTTCGCTATGTCGCTCGCGTTGTTGGCCCGATGCGATCACAGCTGCTTCAATGTCTTGTCGCGAGCAGCCACATGGGTAGGCCTGCGACTGGAGGGTGAGCTGGTCTAAAGCGCTTTGGTAAAGCGGGCTGCGCTGCGACTGGTACACCGGCGGGGCATCAGGCCGCAAGCCACACGCAGCCAGTTGTTGCAAGATGGTTTGGTCTGCGCCGGGGATGCAGCGCGGTGTGTCAACGTCTTCAATGCGTACCAGCCATTGGCCTCCGTGGGCTTTGGCGTCCAGCCAGCTTGCTAGAGCTGCTACGAGTGAGCCTGCGTGTAGCGGCCCAGTGGGTGAGGGCGCAAAACGGCCTATATATGTAGCCCCCACGTTTGTCGCTTCGCGAGCCTTCGGCGGTTCACTGCCCCTTTCGTTTACTTTTGGGGCTAATTTTCCTAGGGGCGGCCCGTCGGAAAATTGTGCATAGTCCGCCACGGCAAAGTTTTACAAGACGGCCAGAGCCATCTCAAGCCCAGACACAAAGCCATCCTCAACCCGATGGCCTAAGCACCAGTCACCACAAGCACCGATGCCCAGCTTGGCGTCCCACAGGTGGCTCATGCCCAGCGGCTCGGTGGTTTGGGCGTAGCGCCAGCGGTGGACTTCGGCATACGGCGGTTGGGCGCGTATGCCTGTTACCTCGGTAAAGGCTTTGAGCAGTTTGGCTTTGACGCGTTCGTGATCGTCTTCCAGGTGGCGCTCAGACCAATCGGGGCTGGCTTGTACTGTCCAGCGTTCAATCGGGCCGCGCCCGGGTTTAGACGACTCGCGTGCCAGCCAGGCAATGCGGTGATGCGTGCTGCGAGCAGCGTTCCATTGCGGGCCCAGGTGCGCCAGCGCAGGTTGCACGGCTTGGGGGAAAGCCAGCATCAGGGTCCAGCAGGGGGCGACGCTGACTTTGGCAATCTCGCCCATCAAGGGTTTGGCTATTTGCGACGACAGCAGCAGCGCTTGGGCTTGTACAGACGGCACAGCCATGACGACCGCATCAAAGCCTGAATGCACGCTGGCCAGGGCGCCTGGCCCTTCGGTCTGTAGCTGCCAGCGCTTTGGCGACAGCAAGTCCGTCTGAATGCGCGTGACTTGAGTTTCAAAATGCACTTGCCCCTTGGCCACCAGCGGTTTGGCCCATTCCTTGACCAATGCGCTCATGCCGGGTGTGGCCACCCAATGGGCTTCTTTAGGCGGCAAGCTGGCGGCGACCACGCGGCCTGCTTCGTCAAGAATGCGTACCGTGTTGGCGCTCCAGCGGCGTACCAGCGCAGGGCTGATGGCGAGGGCTTTTTCAAACCGTGCATCGCGTACCGTGAAGTACTGCGCGCCGTGGTCAAAAGCGCCGAACTCTGTGTTGCGGGTTGACATGCGGCCACCTGCACTGCGGCTTTTTTCAAACACCGTGACTTTGTGACCGGCTTGCGCCAAGGTACGGGCGCAAGCCATACCAGCAATACCCGCACCGATGACGGCGATGTGGCGAACAGGCGCGGGAGGTTTGGAAGGTGCGGTTTTTTTTGTCATGGTGTGTTCTTATCTTTGGCAGTGATGATGATCAATGGCGTTGTTGCCAATGTACTCTAACTGCGGCGCGCGTTGGGCGATTTACCTTTCCAGTAAAGCGCTGCGAGTCTTTGGACTTTCCAACTGCTTAAGCCACCACTGCAAGGCTTTGCCATCAGTTGCGCGCCAGGCATAGCTCACCCGCATGTTGCGTGGCTTTTGACTGACTTTTTTCTCAACCAAACGGCCTGCGTTGATGTAAGGGCGGGCCAGATATTCAGGTAAAAAACCCACACCCAACCCACGCATTTGCGCATCCAGCTTGGCCAACATGCCAGGTACGGTAAAAACATCTTGCCCTCCCAACAGGCCAATCGTCAGGCCGCTGCCGCGCTGGACCGAATCAGCCACCGCCACCACCCGGTGCGCCAGCATCATGCTGTCTGTGATCGGTTCTACAGCCTTGGCCAAAGGGTGGTGCGGCGCAACAGCATAGACAAAGCGCGTGTTGCCGAGCGTTTTGCTTTGCAGGTCCGGGTGGTTACCTGGCTCTAGCGCCACACCAATGGCCAGATCAGCCTGGCCGGATGTCAGCGCTTGCAGCGTTCCCGACAGCGCTTCTTCTCTGATTTTTAACCGCGTCGGCGGGTTCAGGGCAAAAAACGCCTCACACAACTCCATGATGGTGCTGCGAGAAATGATGCTGTCGACCGACAAGGTCAGTTGCGGCTCCCAGCCTGTGGCGACGCGTTTGACGCGGTTGGCAATCGCATCCAGTTCACTCAACACACGGTTGCCCTCACGCAGCAGCTCTTTACCCGCGACGGTCAATTTGGCCTGGCGTGATGATCGGTCAAACAGCAGTACATCCAGGGCGTCTTCAACCTGCCTGATGCGGTAGGTCAGGGCGCTGGGCACCACACCAAGTTCGCGAGCGGCTGCAGCCATGCTGCCGGTGCGGTGCACGGCGTCTATCAGGCTCAATGCTTCGGGCGTGAGCACATCGCGGATCAATGAATGGGGCATGATGGGTTTTTAGTTCAAATAATTTGAATGATGCCATCAAATACAAACAACTGCCAGAACAAACTTGCCAACTACATTCAGTACATCGTAAGCAACTCTGGAAAGGCAAACAACATGATCACCTTACGCAAATCAGCAGAGCGCGGCTACGCCGACCACGGTTGGCTCAAGTCCTACCACTCGTTTTCATTTGCTGGCTACTACGACGAAAAGCACATGGGCTTTGGCAATTTGCGCGTCATCAATGAAGACCGCATTGCCCCCGGCACCGGCTTTGGCACGCACGGTCACAAAGACATGGAAATCATCAGCTACGTGCTGCAAGGCAACCTCGCGCACAAAGACAGCATGGGCAACGTCAAGGGCATTCCACCGGGCGATGTACAGCGCATGAGCGCAGGCACGGGTGTGCAGCACAGCGAGTTCAACCACGCCGAGGGCCAGACCACACACTTTTTGCAGATCTGGATTGAGCCGAACGTCAAAGGCATTGCACCGGGTTACGAGCAGAAGACCTTTGGCGCGGATGAGAAACGCGGCAAGCTGCGGCTGGTGGCGTCGAATGATGGGGCTGAAGGCTCGGTCACAGTCAACGCAGACGCCAAAATTTATGCCGGCTTGCTCGACGGTGATGAGGCCGCTACGCTGGCGTTAAACCCGACGCGTAAAACCTATGTGCAACTCATTCGTGGCAATTTGCAAGTCAATGGCCTGCAGCTTGGCTCGGGTGATGCCGCTTTGCTGTCGCTCGAGGGCCAGTTGCAATTGACCCAAGGCGATGATGCCGAAGTGCTGGTTTTCGACTTGGCCGCTTGAGCTGACGGCAATTCATTTTTTTATTTTCTTATTTTGATTTTCAAAAAGGATCTCCAATGTTGACTTCTCTTCAAAACCCCTTGTCTTTGGTGGGCCGTGCCTTGCTGGCGCTGCTATTCATCCCTGCAGGTTTCAGCAAAATTGGCGGCTTTGCTGGCGCGGTTGGCTATGCTGCCGCCAAAGGCGTGCCGCTACCTGAACTTTCCATTGCAATAGCCATCGTTGTTGAACTTGGTCTTGGCCTTTTATTGCTTGTGGGCTTTCAGACGCGTTGGGCCGCACTGGCCATTGCTTTCTTTATATTTGTCATCACTTTTATTTTCCACCCCTTGTCTGACCCGGCGCAGGCCCAGGCATTTTTCAAGAATATTGCGGTTGTTGGCGGCTTGTTAACGGTGGCGGCTTGGGGCGCTGGAGCCTGGAGCGTTGATGCCAAGCGCGGTCGCTAAGCCACACTAAATTTGGTTAGTTGTTTTTATCTTTCTTTTATTAGGATCTCTGATGTCAAAAGTAGTTGTCGTTTATCACTCCGGTTATGGCCACACCCAGCGCGTCGCGCAGTTTGTATCTGACGGCGCCGGCGCAGAGCTGATCGCCATCGATGCCGATGGCAACCTGACGGATGCCAACTGGGCCAGCCTGGACGCCGCCGACGCCATCATCATGGGTAGCCCGACTTATATGGGCATGGCCAGCTGGCAGTTTAAAAAGTTTGCCGACGCGACCAGTAAAAAGTGGTTTACCAGCGCATGGAAAGACAAAGTCGCTGGCGGCTTTACCTGCAGCGCCAGCCCAAGCGGCGATAAGCTCTCGACGATTCAGTACTTCATCACTTTGGCCATGCAGCAAGGCATGATCTGGGTCGGCCAGCCTGAGCTGAACAACGGCACGATTAACCGGATTGGTTCCAACTCTGGCGTGATGGCGCAAGTCGGCCCGCAAGACCCGGCCAGTGCTATTCCTCAAGGTGACCTGGACACCGCAGCCGCCTACGGCAAGCGCGTGGCTGAAGTGGCAACAAAATTACGCGGCTAATTTAACGCGTTGAAACATGCCTGCCCCCTAAAATGCAGGCATGTTTGTCCATCTACGTATCCATACCGAGTTTTCAGTCGTTGACGGCACCAACCGCATTGACGAGATTACCGCCGCAGCCGCTCTTGATAAGCAACCCGCACTGGCCATCAGTGACCTGAGCAACCTGTTTGGCACTGTCAAGTTTTACAAGGCCGCGCGCAGCAATGGCGTTAAACCGTTAATCGCCGCTGACGTGTGGGTGCAAGTGCCTGGCAAAGACGCAGCCGCGCCGCCCGCACGCCTGCTGCTGATTGCGCAAAATCACCGGGGTTACCTCAATTTGTCAGAGCTGCTGACCCGCGCCTGGACGCGCGGCGTGGTGCGCGACCAAGCCATCATCAGCCTGGACTGGCTCAGTGAGCTCAATGAGGGTTTGATTGCCCTGTCAGGCGCGCAGCGCGGCGCGATAGGCCAGGCGTTGGTGCAGGGCGACGATGCGCGGGCTATGGAATGTGCGCTGCATTTTTCAAGTATCTTTATCCACCGTTTTTATATCGAACTGCAACGCGCTGAACAGGCTGACGATGCGCGGCATGTGCCGGCTGCTGTGCAACTTGCAGCGCGTTTAAAACTACCGGTGGTGGCCACGCACCCAGTGCAATTTTTAACCTATGACGACTACGAAGCGCATGAAGCGCGGGTGTGTATCTCAGAAGGCGAAATACTCGGTAACGCGCGGCGCGTGCGCAAGTTCACGCGTGAGCAATATTTCAAATCTGCCGCGCAAATGGAGGCGTTGTTTGCTGACATTCCCTCAGCCATCGCCAACACGCTGGAAATTGCCAAACGTTGCAATTTAAAGCTCGACCTGGGCAAGGCGATGTTGCCTGACTACCCCACGCCTGAAGTCAACGGTGTGCGCATGCCTGCTGATGATTACTTTCGTCAGGTGTCATTTGAAGGGCTGGAGGAGCGTTTGGTGCACCTTTACCCAAATACCGAGACGCGCGATAAAAAACGACCGACGTATGTGGAACGGCTGGAGTTTGAGATCAACACCATTTTGAAAATGGGCTTCCCCGGTTACTTTTTGATTGTGGGCGACTTCATCAACTGGGCCAAAAACAATGGCTGCCCGGTCGGGCCAGGCAGGGGCTCTGGTGCCGGCTCGCTGGTGGCGTATTCGCTCAAGATCACTGATCTGGACCCACTGCGCTACAACCTGCTATTTGAGCGGTTTCTGAACCCCGAGCGGGTGTCAATGCCCGACTTTGACATTGACTTTTGCCAGACCAACCGCGACCGCGTGATTGACTATGTGAAAGACAAATACGGCCACAACGCGGTCAGCCAGATCGTGACCTTTGGCACGATGGCAGCACGCGCGGCCATCCGTGACGTGGGCCGTGTGCTGGATTTTCCGTATGGCTTTTGCGACGGCATCTCCAAGCTGATACCCAACAAGCCTGGCCAAGCCGTGACACTGCAACTGCTGCCCGCCGAGCGCAAGAAAAACGACAAGATGGTTTACGCCCTGGAGGCTGAGCCAATACTGGCCGAGCGTGAACGCAAAGAAGAAGACGTTCATACGCTGCTGGAGCTGGCACGCAAGCTCGAAGGTCTGACGCGCAATGTCGGCATGCATGCCGGCGGTGTGCTGATTGCCCCCGGCAAGCTGACTGATTTTTGTCCGCTGTATTTGCAGCCCGGCAGCACATCGGCTGTCAGCCAGTTTGACAAGAACGACGTGGAGGCGATTGGCCTGGTCAAGTTTGACTTTTTGGGCTTGGCCACATTGACGATTCTGGAGATTGCCAAAGACTTTATCGTTGCGCGCCATCCGTCGCAAAAAGACTTCGCGTTTGAGAACCTCCCGCTGGACGATGCGCGGGTTTACAAGCTGTTTGCTGATGGGCAAACCGAAGCGGTGTTCCAGTTTGAAAGTACCGGCATGCAGCGGATGCTGAAAGACGCCAAACCCGACAGGCTGGAAGACCTGATCGCGATGAATGCGCTGTACCGTCCCGGCCCAATGGATTTGATCCCCACCTACATCGCACGCAAGCAGGGCAAGGAAGTGCCCGACTACCCGGATCCGCGCGTCAAGCCGATGCTGGAAGAAACCTACGGCATCATGGTCTACCAGGAACAGGTGATGCAGACCGCGCAGATTTTGGGCGGCTATTCACTCGGTGGTGCAGACATGCTGCGCCGTGCCATGGGTAAAAAAGACGAAAAGGAAATGGCCGCGCAGCGTGAGGTGTTTCGCAAAGGCGCGGGAGTCAATGGCCTGAGCGAAGAAAAGGCCGACGAGGTTTTTGACCTGATGGAAAAGTTTGCAGGCTATGGCTTTAACAAGTCGCACTCTGCTGCTTACGCGCTGCTGGCGTACCACACCGCCTGGCTGAAGGTGCACTACACGGCTGAGTTTTTTGCCGCCAACATGACGGTGGAAATGGGCGATACCGACAAGCTGAAAATCTTGCACCGTGACGCACTGCAAATGGGCTTGACTTTTGAGTCGCCCGACGTGAACCGGGGCGACTACCGGTTTGAGCCAACCAGCAATAGCACCGTTCGCTATGGCTTGGGCGCCATCAAAGGCACGGGCGAGCAAGCCATTGCGGCGATAGTTGCAGCGCGGGTTGAAGGTGGCTTGTTCACCTCGCTGTACGACTTTTGCGTGAGGGTGGAGCGCGCCAAAATCAACAAGCGCACCGTCGAGGCACTCATTAAGGCAGGCGCTTTTGACAACCTGCAATTGAACCGCGCGTCGTTGCTTGCATCCGTTGACCAAGCCTTTGAATTTGCCTTGGCAGCAGAAGCCAATGCCAACCAGGGCGGGCTGTTCGACATGTCAGACTCCCACGCCGCCAGCACCCAAGAGCCAGAGCTGGTCGAGGCCATGCCGTTCGGCATCAAAGCGCGGCTGGTGCATGAAAAAACAGCGATTGGTTTTTACCTGTCGGGCCATTTGTTTGACGAGGTTGAAACCGAGGTGCGCCAGTTTGCCAAACTCAAGATTGAAGACTTATTCGATTCGCGCGACACGCGGATTTTGGCCGCCATCGTCACCGACCTCCGCGTCATCAACGGCAATCGCGGCAAAGTCATCATCTTCAAACTCGACGACAAAACCGATACCCTGGAAGCATCAGTCGACGAAGCCACCTACAACGCCAACCGCAACCTGCTCAAAGACGACGAACTGGTGATTGTGCAGGGCACACTGCAAGGCGCGTCAGAGCGTTTTGGCCGACGCTTCAAAGTCACGCAACTGTGGGACCTGGAGGCCGCGCGCTGCAAATTTGGCAAGTATCTGAAGGTGGCTGTCAACGGCGCCGCGCCTGACATCACGCGCTTGGTGAAAGACTTTCCACCTCGCCGCGAGATGACCGAGCAAGGCGAACTGGTGCGCGGTCTGCCAGTGCGTTTGCAGGTCAGACGTCATGCGGACTTTGGTGAGGTTGCTGCGGATGTAGCCTTGGGTGACCAGGCCAAATTCTTTCCGACGGATGCCGCGCTGGCCAGTTGGATGGCGCAGGCTGACAAGGGGCTGGCGCGGATTGTGTATGAGTGAGGCGAAAGACTGCCGCTGCGCTTTAGCCGAAATGGGCACCGGCAATCAACGCTCGTGCTGCATGACAGAGCGGCTGAGTGCCAAAGTGCAAACCATTGCACCACTGCGCTCCAGCCTGATCAAAAAATGGCATGATCTACGGCTCCGCCCATAGCGATATCGCATTTACTGTTCCGCTGTTTGACCAATTCATGCTGCGGACTATGCCTTATGGGCCACATAAAGCTGCTACGTCAGGCGACTAAATTTGTATTTTAAGTAGCATAATATGCTATTTTAAAATACCGAAATTTAATATGCTGTCCATGCCACTACGCAAACAAGGCGGCGCCGCCGTCGTCACCATTCCGCCATCAGTACTCAAAAGCCTCCATCTCAAAGTCGGCTCTGAGCTGCAGATGGACGTGCTTGATGGCGCCTTGGTGATGGTGCCTGTGCTGGCGACCAGGCGTAAGCGCTATACGTTGGCGCAGTTGCTGGTAGGTGCAACGCCAGCAACCATCAAGGCCTTGAACCATGACACGGCGTGGTCGCGTGAAGGTGACGCCGTTGGGCGTGAGCTGGCATGACAAACACTAGGAACATTAGCAGCTCCCCCCGTCGTGTACCGCAGCGCGGCGATGTGTATTGGATTGACCCGAACCCAGTAGCGGGGCGCGAGATGCGTGACAGGCATCGCTTTGTGGTCGTTACTCCGCTTGAAATCAACAAGCTGGGCGTGTCAATCACCGTTCCGGTTACATCGGGCGGCGCGTTTGCTAGGCTGAAGGGTTTGACTGTGCCACTGTTCGGCAGCGATACCACTGGTGTAGCGGTCTGCAACCAAGCGCGCTCGTTTGACATTCAAGCACGGGTGTTGGCCGGTTCTGCGCGCTATATTGAAACGCTTGATGCTGAGACGGCGGACGAGATTGTTAGCCGCCTTGTGAGTGTGTTGGAGCCTGGTTAATTTAGCTACGTTCACTGGCTCCAAGTCGTCTACTCCCCAATCAATATCCGCAACGCATCTTCAACCCGCTTCATATGGGCGCGGCCGAGCTCTGCTAACGGTTTGTCTCCCATCAATCGCCTGTTTGAAATCGTGCGGATTTGGTCGATTAACAAATCGGTCTCTTCCTTAAGCTTGCCAACTTTGCCCAGCGATATGCGCAATGGGTAGCCGTCGCCTTGTGCGTCGCGGTAGACCTGCGTGGTGCCGGGGATGACGATGGTGGTGGCGTGGCCTGCTGCGTTCAGGATGTTGGTTTGAATGACCAGGGCAGGGCGTCCGCGTTTGCCTGGTTCTTCTTTATGGGTTTGCGGCTCAAAATCAACTTCCCAAAGCTGGCCGCGCTTTACGTGATATTCACGAACGGTTTTAGTCAAGGCCGTCACCCGTCGCGCCATCCATGGCTTCGTTTTCAAGCAAGTGTTTGCTGGACAGTTGTTTTGACAGATACGTCATGCGGTCTTTCAGCACACGCTCGTTTTTCTCGCGCACGGCTTCACGCAGGTATTCAGAGCTGGGCATGTTGAAAAGGCTGGCCAGCGACCTGGTTTGCTCTGCAAACTCGGACGATGCCCGAAAGGAGAGGGTGGCGCCATTCATGATTTGTAACTCACTAATGTAAAACGAAATTGTATTGCAAAATGCGCATCGCGTCAATGAAGCGCCTTCAAACTTAGCAAGGTTGGAGTCTGCTTCCACCCTGTCAAAATCAGCCCAAACCCTGAAGGCGATCTATGACACCCTCCACGCCCAGCACCAACAACAAAGTCGGCATCACCCTGGCCGTCATCCAGCTTTTCTTCACCCTCACGTGGACGGTCTACGTCATCTTTCTCCCGCAACTGGCTGCCCAGGTGGGCTTGGCCAAAGACATGGTGCTGGTGATTTTGATGATGGACCAGCTGATTTTTTTGGTGGCTGATACCGCCATGGGTGTTTTTGCTGACAAATCTGCGCGGGTGTTTGGCAAGTTGGGCCGCTGGGTGGTGATGTTGACGCTGGCATCTTGCGTGGCGTTTTTGTTGTTGCCTTTGGTGGCATCAACCGGCCCGCAGGCGCAGTGGCTGTTTTTGGGGTTGACGGTGGTGTGGTCTGTCACGTCGTCGGCACTGCGTGCGCCGCCGCTGGTGCTGCTGGGCAAGTATGCGTCGCTGTCGGCCATTCCGCGCCTGGCCAGTTTGTCGCTTGTCGGACTGGGCATTGCCGGGGCGATGGCGCCTTATCTCACCGTGACGCTGCGCGGGCTGGACCCGCGCTGGCCGTTTGCTTTGTCCAGCCTGGCGCTGGCGTTGGCCACTTTTGGCATTTTGTGGGCGGAGCGATCGTTGAAAAGCAGCAGCATGTCAGCCCCAGTAGTTGTGGCCGATCCAGCCAGCAAACCGCCAATGCTGCCTTTTTTGGCGGCTATGGTGTTACTCGGTTTGGGCTTTCAGATTCACTCGTCGCTTAATTCAGCACCGCAGTATTTGCGTTTTGCAAAGACTGCAGATTTGGAGTTTTTGTTGCCTGTTTTCTGGATTGGTTTTAGCCTGTTGATGCTGGCTACCAGCAGACTGACAACCCGTTACGGCGGCCTGCTGGTGATGGGTGTTGCAGGCTGTGCGGGCGCACTGGCCACTTATGCGGCCACCCTTGCCAGCACGCTTGAGCTGCTCTTGATTGCGCAGTTTTTAGCCGGCGGCGCATGGGGTGTGCTGATGATGAGCGCCTTTACCAGCGCGTTAGTGATAGGCGGTACCAGGCGTGAAGGGCTGGTGACGGGTGCAATGTTCTCATTGCTGGCGCTGGCGGCGTTTGCGCGTATTGCGCTGGTGTCAAGTCAGCTCAACAAAGACGCACAGTTTGCGCCGCTGTTGCCTTGGTTGCCGCCTGCGACTTGGGCGCTGGCTGCGCTGCTGCTGTTGGTCACCGCCTGGCAATTGCGCAAGGCTCGCGCTGTCGCATCTGGCACAGCTGCGTAGCAAAGCCCCGGCCGCCACCGCTAGACTCGGTTTTTGCTCAACTTCTGGAACTTAACCCATGATCACTTTGCACGGCTTTCCAGTTTCAAACTACTACAACAAAGTCAAGCTGGCGCTGTTAGAGAAGAATGTGCCTTTTACCGAGGCGGCATCGCATCCGATGAAGCTGACGCCCGCAGACTTGGCCGCGTCACCGCTGGGCAAAATCCCGTTCATCACCACACCGCACGGCACGCTGTGTGAAAGCCAGGCAATCGTTGATTACCTTGAACTGGCCTACCCGCAGCCGCCGTTGTTGCCCGCCGACCCGTTTGCCGCCGCCAAGGCGCGCGAGCTGACCACTTACATTGACCTGCATATAGAGTTGGTGGCGCGCGAGTTGTACCGCCAAGCTTTTTTTGGTGGCACCGTGAGCGAGAGCGCCCAGACGCGGGTGCGCACCCAGCTCGAAAAGAACATCGCGGCGCTCAAGTCGCTGATCAAATTTGCGCCTTACGCAGCAGGCGACACCTTTACCCAGGCCGACTGTGCCGCGTTTGCCAGCCTGCCGCTGGTGGGCATGGCGACCAAGGCGATTTATGGTGAAGACCTGCTGCTGACGGGCGGTGTGGACTACAAGGCGTACGTGAAGATGATTGGCGAGCGGCCGAGTGCCCAAAAGGTGCTGGCAGACCGCAAAGCAGCGACTGCACCGGCTGCATCTAAACCCGCCTGATTGCTATAATATTAGTAGCTGCTTGCGCCCGTATTCATTGGGCTGTATGCCGATTTAATACCTAAAATTGGTAAAAAAGACCCAAAAATCATCAAAATCAAGTTTTAAAGACCCAACGCGGCATAAACCCGCATCGCAGCATAAGCATCATTTGCGGCGTAGATGATTTGCGCTTCTGACAGGTGTGTGTTGGCCCAGTTGGACGTGCTGGCTTTTTTAGACTTGATAAAGCGTTTGTTAAACAGCACCGCTACCGCTCCGCGCACGCCCATGTCTTTGCGATAACCCTGTTCGCGAAAGACGGTGTTCAAGTCCAGCACGCCTTGCAGGTCCACGCCCAGCTTGTAGGTGATGCGTTTTTTATCATCGCCCAGGCCAAAGCCGGCTTTGATGGTGTGTGGTGATTCGAGCAAAACGCCCACCGCGCGGCGGCATTCAGCGTCTTCAAGCTGAAATATCCAGGCCTTGTTCAGGGTAGATAACTGGACGATGTGCGGCCCAGTCGATGCCTCGTTTTTGGCAAAAGTAGGTTTGGATTCAGTATCAAACCCCAGCGCTTTTTCATCATGAAGCGCCTCTAGTGCGGCCTTGGCTTGCTCTGCTGTTGCTACCAGTTGTATTTGACCCAGGCCGAGCCGGTCAAAGCTTTCAAGCAGGTTGATTTGTTCTTTGTCTGGGGTGTGGCGTTCTGTCATGAGTGGTTAGCAGAATAGCCTATGTCAAGACCAGTTTTACAAGCTTTTGCGCGTTACATTACTTGCCAGAAGGGTGCGGGGGGCATTCAGCTTAAAAAATACAAGGAGGGCTTTATGCACGATTCATTTTCAAATACAGGTATGCAGCAGTCGGACGCACACCTTCTGCCGATTAAGTTCACAGGTTCAGGCAGTGAGTATTTCCGCATCTGGATTGTTAACTTGCTACTCATGTTTGTGACCTTTGGTATTTACTACCCTTGGGCGAAGGTGCGGCGGCTGCGCTACTTTCATGCCAACACGCTGGTGGGCGGTGAGCCGCTGGGCTTTCATGCAGATCCTATAAAAATGCTCAAAGGTTATTTTTTGGTGGGTATTTTGTTTGCCGCGTACTCTGCCGCGGGTAACTTTTCAGCGCTGGCCGGTTTTTTGGCATTTGTCATAGTGGTCGCCATCGGGCCTGCACTGCTCAAGTCGTCCATGCAGTTCAGACTGGCCAACACCAGCTGGCGTGGACTGCGCTTTCGCTTCAAGGGCTCTGTAGGCGGGGCTTACCGCGCCGTCGTGCCGTTGCTTATCCCCAGCTTGGTGATACTGGCGGCTGTAGTGGGCGTCGACGACCCCGACAAGCCGCCTGTTTGGTACTTCACCACACTGGGCATCGTGGCTCTGGTGACCCTGGCGGTGTTCCCGTGGCTGCTATGGAACCTGAAGCAATACCAGCACAACCACTATGCATTGGCATCGCTGCAAACGACTTTCAAGGCAACGCTGGGGTCGTTTTACAAGCTGTTCTTTAAAGCGTTTGGGGTGATGCTGTTGCCGGTAGCTTTGGTGCTTGCATTTGCTGCTGTCGCTGTTTTTCTTGGAAAAACGAATTTGTCGGATGGCGTTTCGCCCAAGGGCATCATGAATCCGGCGGTGCTCATTGTTCTTGTCATGGCAGGCTTTGTTGCGGTTGCCACGACGCTGGTGATTGCCAAGCCGTACTTTACGTCACGCCTGCAAAACCTGGTGTGGACGCGCACCGGCAACGCTTCGCTGCGTTTTGTCAGTGACCTGCGTTTTAAGAGCCTGCTGTGGCTGACGATTAAAAACTGGTTTTTGGTTGTGTTAACGTTTGGTTTTTACTGGCCGTTTGCAGCGGTGGCGGTGGCGCGTATGCGGCTTGAAGCGGTCACCGTTAAGACCCGCAACGACCCCGACACACTGGTCAGCCAGATGCGTTCTGCCGAAGGCGAAGCTGCCGGTGATGCTGCTGGTGATTTGTTTGGCCTGGACATCGGGTTTTAACGCGCCATGAATGCCGCCGACACCGCAACCGACACGCTGGTCGCCAGTTATTTTGATGGCATCACGGCAAAAGCACAGCCTGTGACCCTTCGCTTGGTGGCGGGCGACTTGGTGCTGAAAGGTGAGGGT
The DNA here is from genome assembly GCA_031414215.1 of Polaromonas sp. Taxonomy (GTDB): domain Bacteria; phylum Pseudomonadota; class Gammaproteobacteria; order Burkholderiales; family Burkholderiaceae_C; genus Polaromonas. The sequence continues at coordinate 23,707 of JANNVB010000005.1, forward strand.
GTCGATCGCACTGTGAGCACTACAGACGTGCAATGGCCAGAGCGTACCCGCCACGGGATTCGTGTGGCGCATTTTGCCGATGGAGGGTCTGTGCAATGCGCTGATACTGCGGCTTGGGACGCGTGGCGCCAGCACAGCGGTCAGCGTGACTCCTGGGTGGTCAAGGCGCAGCAAAGCTGGCGCGGGGTACTCGTCAGCGTGCTGCTACTGGTGGTAGTTGGCGCTGCGGTTTACACATGGGGTTTGCCGTGGGCGGCGCGCGCGGTGGTGGCTGCTACGCCGCAAAGTGTTGACGCATCTTTGGGGCAGGCATCCCTGTCAGCGATTGACGACAGCTTGATGCAACCCAGCAAGCTGACGTTGGTTGAGCAAACGCGGTTGCGCGAGGCGTTTACCAAAGCGCTGGCTGCGCAGCCCGCAGGCAGCGTGCCGGCCTGGCAATTGGTGTTTCGCAAAAGCCGCATTGGTCCGAACGCGTTTGCATTGCCGGGCGGGACGATGGTGATGACCGACGAGATGGTGGAACTGGTCGGCGGTGACGACAAAGTCATCACCGCTGTGCTGGCGCACGAGCTGGGCCATGTGAGGCACCGCCACGGCTTGCGCATGCTGGTGCAGGCCACCGTACTGGCGGGCGTAACGAGTGTCGTGTTGGGCGACTTCAGCACCATGCTTGCTGGTGTGCCGCTGCTGCTGGGCCAGGCCAGCTATTCACGTGATGCTGAAAAAGAAGCTGATGCGGAAGCAGTACGCATTTTGAAGGCGGCAGGCATATCGCCGGAGGTGATGGTGACGCTGTTTGAAAAGCTGGAGGACAAAAGCAAGCCTGCGGCCAAAGTTAAAAAAGATGCTGATACAGCGGCGACTCAGTCGTCTTGGTTAGGCATAGCCTTTGCGTCTCACCCCAGCGATGCTGAGCGTATTGCGTACTTCAAGCAGGCCGCGCAGGGCTTTCAGGCCAAGCCATGAAAAGCAAATCTCCGGGCGGCTTGGTGTATTCAACCGACAGCGGACGAATGTGCCCGGTATGCCGTCAACCCGTTGCAGGCTGCACGTGCAAGGCGCAAACCATGCCGTCCACCGATGGTGTGGTGCGGGTCAGCCTGCAAACCAAAGGCCGTGGCGGCAAAAGCGTCACGATTGTCAAAGGCTTGCCACTGGATGCTGCAACGCTTGCCGTTCTGGGCAAGCAACTGCGCGCTGCCTGCGGCTCTGGCGGGACGGTTAAAGACGGTGTGGTTGAGGTGCAGGGCGACCACGTCGCCACAGTGATGGCTGCGCTGCAAAAACAAGGCTACAGCGTTAAGCGCGCTGGTGGTTGAGCTTGTCCGCGCTGGTTTTTGCTGCGAAAAACATAGCTGCTTGCCTCCGTCAGTAGGTGCTTCTAGCCCGATTTGAAACTACTGGTAACAAGGTTGTATGCTTGGGTGTGTCGTATTAATATGCGCAAGCTGGGATAAGTCTAAAAATGGAGTCATCTTGAACACATCATCATTTCTTTTCCTGTGTGTGGGGCTGCTGGTCGGTGCTGCCATTGGCGTTGGCTTTTATGTCTGGTGGGTTAAGCGCGAGGCCAATGCAAAAATGCGTTTGCCCAGCAAGTGGCCACTGACGTCGCGGGTGTTGATGACCAATGAGGAATATGAAATTTTCAAATGGCTGCAGACCACTTTTCATGATCACCTGGTGATGATCAAACTGCCTGTATTGCGCTTTACGGTGCCTGTGAGTAAAGACGAAAACGGCGGTGGCGCGCGCTGGCAAGAGTTGTTGAACGGTGTGTATTGCAGTTTCACGGTTTGTACGTCGAACGGCAATGTGGTGGGCTGCGTTGACGTGCCTGGCAAGCGCGGCCTGAACAAAAACAACCGTCAGCTCAAAGAATCATTGCTGTCGGATTGCCGTATTGCCTACACCGTGGCGCGTAGCGCCAAGCTGCCCGCGGTCAGCGCCATGCGGGCTGCATTTCTGGGTGAAATGCAAATTGAAGATCAAGTCGAAGCCGAGGCCACGCGTGGCGGCGACAGCAGCTTTCATGCAGACCTGGACAGCTTCACCAAAGAAAAGCGGCTGGCTACCAAAGCTGCGGCACTCAAAGTACTTAACAACAGCGATGCGGGTAAACCCGTTGCCGTACCCCAGTCTGCGGGCTTTAACCCTGACGGCACAGGCGCGTTTGGTTCTGACAGGTCTGGCCGGTTTCCGAACAAGTGGGAGGACTCTTTTATCCAGTCAGACGAAAGCCGCCCGGCCAAGCTCAATGAGCTATAGCCTTTAAAACCGCCAGGCGCAGCAGATCAAGCCGGTCGTTGCCAAAGTACATGTCGTCGCCGACAAAAAAGCTCGGCACACCAAACGCGCCACGGGCAATGGCGTCATCAGTGTTGGCTTTCAGTGCTTCTTTAATGGCTGACTGCATGATGCCTTCTGCAAACGCAGCAGCATCAATGCCTGCATCGCGGCAGATATTGGCCAGCACGTCGTCTTGCGATATGTCTTCCTGCTGCGTGAAGTAGGCGGCAAAGGTGGCTTCAATAAACGCCAGCAAATGCTGTTTAGATTCTGCATTTTGAGCCAGCCAAATACAACCGCGCATGGCTTTAACACTGTTGACGGGAAACACCTTGGGCGGAAAAATAATCTGTACACCGGTTTGGTGCGCGCAGTCTTGCAAGTCTTTCAGCACATAGCGGTTGCGCGGCGAGTTGCTGTCTTCCCGCGAGGCATACATGCGCTGGTTAACGGTGTTAAAAATACCGCCTACCAGCACCGGCCGCCAGTTGATGGCTACTTTCAGCTCTTTGGCCATGGGCTGAATGTTGCGAAATGCCAGGTAAGTCCAGGGGCTGGACACATCAAAGTAAAAATCAATCATTTTTATGCCCCCCAGCTTGGACACTGGACGACGTTTGTCCAAACAAAGCCTTGCGAGCGTCTTCGGTCAAAGCGGGTGCGCGCAGCTCTTTGCCTAAGTCAAGCCCACGCTTGACGGCAGGCCTTTCGAACAACGCGTTGTACCAACGCTGTACATGCACAAACTTGTCCAAATCGACCTGCTGGGCCTTATGCGTGCGCACCCAGGGGAATATCGCCATGTCGGCAATTGAATAGTCGCTACCCGCCACATAGGCTTTAGTAGCGCCTAACTGGGTATTGAGCACGCCATACAAACGGTCAACCTCCTTGCCGTAGCGATCAATGGCGTAGGCGATTTTTTCAGGTGAATAGAGTAAAAAGTGCCCGTTTTGCCCCGCCATCGGGCCCAAGCCGCCCATCTGCCACATCAGCCACTGCAAGGTTTGGTGGCGACCACGCAAGTCAGCAGGTAAAAAGAGCCCGGTTTTTTCGGCCAGATATTGCAAGATCGCGCCGCTTTCAAACACCGCGATTGGCGCACCACCTCCAGCCGGCGCATGGTCGACGATGGCGGGCATGCGGTTGTTGGGGCTAATGGCTAAAAATGCGGGCGAAAATTGCTCACCTTTGCCAATGTTGACGGGCATGAAGTTGTACGGCAGGCCGCACTCTTCAAGCATGATGGAAATCTTCCAGCCATTTGGCGTGGACCAGTAGTAAAGGTCAAGCTTGGGCTGGTCAATCATCGGTTTCATCTCATGTTGTTGAAATAGTTCAACACCATGTTACCGAAAGCAGCCAAGCCTTATTCGAGATCTTCCATTGCCAGTAAATGGTAGCGCTGGGCGTATGAAAAAGATGCACCTCTTGCAGACTGCATGACGCGTTCAGTTTCTTCATCAGAGTCCACTTTCAGCATCAATGCGCAGTGGCCTTGGCGTGCCAGGTCAACATACTTACGCACGGTGGCGCCTTCTGTTCCAACCGATGGCAATACGATGTCAGAGTCGCCCTCGACTTTGCCGATCTCCCGCAGAACTGTGGCTGCATTCAGAAACATGACTGAATCGCCAAGAGGCGCTTCGTGACTGATTTCCAAGGCGGCGCGCTCAGCCATCATGGCGTTGGGGAACATGATGAAGGCGTAACCCTGTGGGTAAAACGTGCCGCTCATCGTCAGCATGTCAGGTGTCAGTTCAAATTTTTTCATGGCGGGCATTTCATTGAAATTTAAACACTTATTGGCGCACAGCGCGGTGCGCGGCAGCATCAGCAAGCGCAGTTGTTGTGTGTCAGACGATGACTGAATTTATCGAAAACGACGGTTGAGGACGACATCAGGGAAAATAAGGCCTATGTCGCTGTTTTTTGCCTATGCCTCCACGCCGGTGCGCCAACCTGCCGGTCGCTGGCGCTTGTCGGTTGCCCCCATGATGGATTGGACCGACAGGCATTGCCGTTATTTTCACCGCCTGGTCAGCGCCAATGCGCTGCTGTACACCGAGATGGTGACGACTGGCGCGCTGGTGCATGGAGATGTTGCACGGCATTTGGACTACAACCCGCAAGAACATCCGGTCGCCTTGCAATTGGGCGGCAGTGAGCCACAAGATTTGGCGCACTGTGCCAAGCTGGGCGAGCAGTGGGGCTATGACGAGATCAATTTGAACTGCGGCTGCCCCAGCGAGCGTGTACAACGTGGCGCTTTTGGCGCGTGCTTGATGGCCGAACCCCAGTTGGTGGCCGATTGCGTCAAGGCCATGGTGGATGTGGTCAGCGTGCCTGTCACTGTCAAGCACCGCATTGGCATCGACAAGTTGGAGAGTTACGACTTTGTGCGCGATTTTGTGGGCGCTGTATCCGAGGCAGGTTGCAACACTTTCATCGTGCATGCACGCAGCGCCTGGCTCAAGGGCTTGAGCCCCAAAGAAAACCGCGAGGTACCGCCGCTGCGCTATGCGCTGGTGCACAGGCTGAAGCAGGATTTTCCGCATCTGAACATCGCCATCAATGGCGGCATCACGACCAACGCGCAAATCACTGAACAGTTGAATCAACTCGATGGCGTGATGGTGGGGCGTGAGGCGTATCACAACCCTTGGTTGATGGCCTCGTGGGATGCTGATTTCTTCGGCGCAGCGCCTTCAAGCCCGACACGCGAAACGGTTGAAGCGCAGATGTGTGACTACATGGCGCGCGAATTTGCTGAACACGGCACACCGCACTCTGCCATTGCCCGCCACATGCTGGGCCTGCGCCACGGCTTGCCCGGCTCCAGAGGCTGGCGACGGGTGTGGAGCGACCATAGGCTCAAAGGGCTACCGCCGCATGAGGTGATGGCACTGGCACACCAGCCCATTGAGGTGCCCCAAGCGATTGAAAATTCGACCCCGACGATCCATGAACCTGCCTAAAACTATACCGCCGCTTGACCCAGCCCTTGTGGGGCAGCGGGTAGTGCTGCAAACCAGATCAGGCCTTGTCAGTGTGTATCAGTCCGATGCGGGTCAAGGGACTCCCCTGCTGTTGATACACAGCGTTAACGCTGCCGCATCAGCCGCCGAAGTAGCGCCACTGTATGACCACTACCGTCAATCGCGTCCAACTTACGCCATGGAGTTGCCGGGCTACGGTTTTTCAGGCCGCAGTGACAGGGCTTATACCATTCGGTTAATGACGGATGCCGTGCTGGCTGTCGTGGCGCATATTCGGGGCTTGCATGGTGGTGTTGCAGTGGATGTGGTGGGTGTGTCGCTGTCGTGTGAATACGTGGCCCGTGCCGCTTGCGAATTGCCAGACGCTGTCAGGCGCATCGCGCTCGTCAGTCCGACCGGCTTTAGCCGTTCAAAGCGCCACTACGGTACGCCGGGTTCGTCGCGCGGCATGGCCTGGTTTTATCGCTTGGCAAGCAACCCGGCTTGGAGTAGCGGCTTGTTCAATAACCTGACCCGACCCGGCGTGGTGCGCTACTTTTTGCAGCGTACATTTGGCCGCAAGGAAGTTGACCAAGCGCTGTGGCTCTACTGTTTGCTAACGGCAAGGCAACCAGGTGCCAAGCATGCGCCGCTGTATTTCTTGTCTGCCTATCTGTTTGCCGCAGACATCAACACCCTGTATGAAAAGCTGGCTTGCCCGGTGTGGGTGTCGATGGCCACGCGCGGCGACTTTACAGACTACCGTGGCCGCAGCACGGTTGAAGGACGCGCCAACTGGCAGTTTCATTTGACCCAAGGCGGTGCGTTGCCGTATTTCGAGGATTTGGCGGAATTTACAGTCAAATTAGATCTTTTTTGGGTATAAAAATAGCCTCTATCCCAATGAATTCGGGCGCAAACAGCTCCTGAAAATATAGCAAATTCAAAGAGATGGTTTTGGCGACGCAGGTGCTTTTTCAGCCACAGTTGGCCCCATGCCGTAAGGCTCCACCAAATGCCACACATGCGGTGGCACCATGTTTTTCATCCTGGCCGGCATCTCGCGGCGCAGATGAATGATGGTTTCAGCCGCCTTCATGTCGATGCGCGCACGCGCAAACTCCAGCCCACGCGGACCGACTTTGGGCATGAGCCAGCCGACGATTGGGCGCAGCCAGTTCGGCATCTTTCTCAATGGCAGTCCGCCCGCAGCGCGCTCTACGTTTTTGATAAAACCCTTCACTGCACCCTGGCGTTTGCCAGCGCTGCCAGGTTCTGACGTAACGACTTCATTGCCCAACAGTTTGAGCAAATCTTCACCGCGCTGGTTGCGCACCAGCAGCCACTGCTCACCCTGGCCGCCGATGTAGCCCACCGTGATATCGCTCAGCACATTGGTGTAGTCCACGCAGGTGCGGCAAGTGAGTGGAAAAAAATCATTCGGCAGTTTGGACAGCGGCAGTTGCAGGAAAGGAATCGCCTTGACACGACCATCTTTGTAGCGCAATTCCACGTGGTAGTCGGCTCTGAACTCCAGGTAGGTCACGTCGTCAGGGTCTTCGCCCTGGTCTTCACCCAGCAGCGCCAAAAATTCATGAAAGCGCTCAGTCGTGGTGTTGTCTGAGCATGGCGTGCCAATCACGTACAGCTGCTCCAGTCCAAGTTCGCGTTTCAGCTCATCTTCAATCGCCCGCAGCGCATAGACCTGGCACGGTATGCCAATCACAGCCAAACGCTTATAGCCCATGGCCAGTGCCGGTTCAAGCAACGCAAGCAGCGGCGCGTAACCCATGCGCATACCTCGGCACTCGGCCATGCCTTCAGCCCGGGTCACGATCACTGGCTTGGGTCGCCACTTGTCGTTGGCATCGGGTGCCATCGTCAGCACCGCATCCACAGCACCTGTTTCCAACAGCCGAGCGGCCAGACCAGTCGTGATGCCTGTCCACTGCGCGCCCTTGGCTGGCGTGGCCATGCGGGCGCGCAGCATGCGATTGTGCGGGCCAAAGAACACCTCGTCAGGTTTTGCGATGTCGCGTGCCCGGCCATGCACCGCGGTCTCCAGCCGTTCGTAGTCAGGTTTGATGAACTGGCAAGCTTGGCCGCACCGCTTCGGATCACTGCTGCGCGATAAACCACAGTCGGTGCACAGGCCGCGTGCTGGGCCGCCGGTGATGGTGGGTTCGACTAAAGCTGGTGTGCTTGATGGAGGGAAAACGGTAACGGGGGCGGCGTTTGGATTCAATGGCATGGCGACACTTTACCTTTTAGTCGGTGGACAATTCAGTTTCAGCCAGCGCTTTAAACGAGACGCTTCTCTTCTAGCAAGATATTTCGTTTAGTGTTTACCTCTGGTAAAACCGTTCGCGCCTGCTGTTTTTTGCGCTACCTCTAAAGGAACTGCTTCTAACGGCGTCGCCATAGAGTCGTTCCAGCGATTTAAAAAACCAAACATCGCCACCACGCCAAGAATTTCTACAATTTGGCCCTCACTCCAGTGCTTGGACAGTTCTGCAAACATCTCATCGGTCACCGCGTTGGGTTGCGATGCGGCCGCTAAAGCGAAATCTAGCGCCGTCTTCTCGGCAACTGTGTACAAGTCGCTGGTCGCGTAGTTCCAAACCCCAGCCATTTTCTCTTCTGAAATTCCAAAGTTCTTTGCCCCTAGCAGCGTATGCGCTTGGCAATACAGGCAACCGCTGGCTTTGCTGGCCAGGTGGCCAATCAGGCGACGAAAACCCAGATCGACTTCCCCGTCGGGCGTCATCACAGCGGCATTGAGCTGCGCAAAAGCTCTCACCAAATGGGGCTTGCGCTGCATGGTGAGCACACTGTTGGGCGTGAACCCAAGTGTTCCCAGGAAGAAATCAAAATGTGGTTTCAGCTCTGGCGTCGTCTCTGGCGATAGGGGTTTTAACCGTGCCATCAAGTCTCCTTTTTGTATAGAGTTGCCAGTTTACTGGCTAGGACATCTTCATGAAATCACTTTTCAAACGTCGACAACTGATAGGTGGTGTGGGCGCTGCTATTGCTACAGCCACACTGCCAGTTTTTGCGCAGGCCGCCGCAGTCAAAATACTTGTAGGTTTTCCACCCGGTGGCTCGGCTGATACCACAGCACGCTTGATAGCCGAGAAAATGAGCGCATCGATGGGTGTACCTGTGATTGTGGAGAACCGCCCTGGTGCGGGTGGCCGCATTGCTGCGCAAGCCGTTAAAGATGCAGTACCTGATGGAAATCTGCTCATGATTGCGCCACTGGCAGTCATGGTGGTGCAGCCCGCTGTCTTTAAGAGTGTGAAATACGACACCACCAAAGATTTCACGCCGATTGGTAATGCTGCCTTGTTCCCACTCGCTGTGACTGCGGGACCTGCCACACCCGCCAAGACCCTGCCTGAGCTGATGACCTGGCTGAAAGCCAACCCTGCGCAGGCCAATTTTGGTTCGCCTGCGGCAGGCTCATTGCCACATTTTTTGGGTGAAATGTTGAGTCAGGCTTTGAATGTGAAATTGCAGCATGTGCCCTACCAAGGCGGCGCGCCGTTGATGACAGCGCTGCTGGGCTCCCAGTTACCGGTTGGTATTGACACACCGGCTGAGTTCGCTGAAAACCACCGTGCTGGCAAGCTCAAAATTTTGGCAGTTTCGGGCAATCAACGCATTGCGCAATTCCCCGACGTCCCCACGCTGCGCGAGCAGGGCGTTAACCTGGAGGCTTCGGCCTGGTTTGGCATCTTTGGTCCTGCTGGTATATCGGCTGCACGAACTGATTCGCTTTCAGTTGCGCTGTCTGCCGCATTGCGTCAACCGGATGTTGTTGGCAAGCTTGCTGCTTTGGGTCTACAGGCTGCACCTGAGTCGTCAGCCGAAATGTCGCGCCGCTTGGCCGCTGATAAAGCGCGCTGGGAACCCGTGATCAAATCCACCGGATTTCAGGCAGACTAAAAGCTTTGTTTTTAGGCTGGTGTTTAGCGATGGCAGTGATGACGAATGTACTCTTTGCTCTGCATGTTAAAAATTGCACCCAGCCGCAGGCATTTCAGGTCATTTGAGGTTAGCTGGCCGCTTCAAAGCCATGCTCAATATGTGCCCGCATAGCAGATTGTGCGGCCGCCGCGTCGCGTTTTTTCAACGCCATCATGATGGCCACATGTTCTGCCAAAGACTCTTCAATTCGACCCGCCTTGAGAAGCGACTGCGCACGGTTTAACTTCATTACTTTGCGCAAGTCGGCCACCATTTGACCTGCCCATTTGTTATCGGCGATTTGAAGCAGTCTAATGTGAAACGCCTCATTCATTGTGAAAAACCGGATGTGGTCCTTCTTGTCCTTTGCGGCTTTTTCTAGTTGCTGGTGCAGGGCTTCCAGTTCTTGCAGTTGTATGTCTGTTCCGGTTTGGGCGACTGTTCTTGCAGCGTCGGCCTCCAGCAAGGCCATCAGGTGAAAGACATCACGCAGGTCTTTCTCGTTGACCTCCGTCACATACGCGCCGCGCCGCACCTTCATCGTGACCAGGCCTTCGGTGGCCAGTACCTTGAGCGCTTCACGCAGCGGCGTGCGGCTGATGCCGTATTCTTCAGCCAGCTTCAGCTCGTCAATCCAGCTACCAGGCGGCAGCTCGCGGCTGAAGATGCGCTGACGCAGCAGCTCGGCGACATCTTCATACAGAGCGCGCTGCTTGAGGTTTTGGGGCAAAGTAGGTGCGTTCATATCACTCCAAAGTTTACACGAAACTTAATTCTGAATTCATAATTACAAATATAAATGTTTGGTAAGATACGGCGTATGAGCACGCCATTCAAACCTTCAAACCTTGCCGATTGGGAAAAAGCAGCCGCGAAATCTGCCCCCGGTGGCGATGTGAACGCCCTGAACTGGCAAACGCCAGACGGCATCACCGTCAAGCCGCTGTACACCGCTGAAGACACCAAAGACCTGCCGTACACCCACACCCTGCCGGGCTTTGAGCCGTTCATTCGCGGCCCACAGGCCACCATGTACGCGGTGCGGCCGTGGACGATTCGCCAGTACGCGGGGTTTTCAACTGCTGAAGAGTCCAACGCCTTTTACCGTAAGGCCTTGGCTGCAGGCGGGCAGGGCGTATCGGTGGCGTTTGACTTGGCCACGCACCGGGGTTATGACAGTGACCACCCGCGTGTGACGGGCGACGTCGGCAAGGCGGGTGTGGCGATTGACTCGGTCGAGGACATGAAGATTCTGTTCAACCAGATTCCGTTAGACAAGGTCAGTGTCAGCATGACCATGAACGGCGCAGTGCTGCCAGTGTTGGCGGGCTACGTGGTGGCGGCTGAAGAGCAGGGTGTGGCGCAGGCTGATTTGAGCGGCACGATTCAAAACGACATCCTCAAAGAATTCATGGTGCGCAACACCTACATCTACCCGCCCGCGCCCAGCATTCGCATCATTGGCGACATCATTGAGTACACGGCTAAACACATGCCGAAGTTCAACTCGATTTCTATTTCGGGTTACCACATGCAGGAAGCCGGCGCCAATCAGGCGTTAGAGCTGGCCTTCACGTTGGCCGACGGCAAAGAGTATGTCAAAACTGCGATTGGCAAGGGACTAGACGTGGACGGATTTGCCGGTCGCCTGAGTTTCTTCTGGGCAATTGGCATGAACTTTTACTTGGAAATTGCCAAAATGCGCGCGGCTCGATTGCTGTGGTGCCGCATCATGAAGGGCTTCGACGCGAAAAGTCCCAAGAGCCTGATGCTGCGCACCCACTGCCAGACTAGCGGCTGGAGCCTGACCGAGCAAGACCCATACAACAACATTGTGCGCACCACCATTGAAGGCATGGCGGCTGTGTTTGGCGGCACACAAAGCTTGCACACCAACAGCTTTGACGAGGCGATTGCGCTGCCGACGGAATTCAGTTCCCGTATTGCTCGTAACACGCAGCTCATCATTCAGGAAGAAACCCACATCGGCGCGGTGGTTGACCCGTGGGCGGGCAGCTACATGATGGAAAAGCTGACGCAAGACATGGCGGACGCCGCTTGGAAAATCATTGAAGAAGTCGAGGCCATGGGCGGCATGACCAAGGCCGTTGACAGTGGCTGGGCCAAGCTGAAAATTGAAGCTGCTGCGGCTGAAAAGCAGGCCCGCATTGACAGCGGTAAAGACGTGATTGTGGGCGTGAACAAATACAAGCTCAAGACGGAAGACCCGATTGAAACCCGTGACATCGACAACGTGGCGGTGCGGGATGGGCAGATTGCCAGGCTCAAAGAAATTAAGACGAAACGTGATGAAGACCAAGTAATACGGGCGCTAGCAGCTATTAAAAGTGCAGCAGAAGATAATACAGGCAACCTGCTCGACTTGTCCATTCAAGCCGTGCGCGCACGCGCCACGGTCGGTGAAATCAGCGACGCGCTGGAGGCCGTTTATGGCCGCCACCGCGCCGATACACAAAAGGTGACCGGTGTGTACGCAGCCGCATATGACTCTGCCGAGGGCTGGGAACAGCTCAAAAAAGAAATCACCGAATTTGCAGAAAAAGAGGGTCGCCGCCCGCGCGTGATGATCTCGAAACTCGGCCAGGACGGGCATGACAGGGGCGCCAAAGTAGTAGCCACCGCATTTGCTGATCTGGGCTTTGACGTGGACTTGGGGCCACTCTTCCAAACCCCAGAAGAATGCGCCCGCCAGGCGATTGAAAACGATGTGCACGCTGTGGGTGTGTCAACCCTGGCAGCTGGCCATAAAACACTGGTGCCCGGCATCATTGCCGAGCTCAAAAAGCAAGGCGCAGACGACATCATCGTCTTCGTCGGCGGCGTGATTCCTCGGCCTGACTACGAGATGCTGTACGAGGCAGGTGTGAAGGGCATTTACGGGCCGGGTACGCCAATTGTGGCCAGTGCGAAGGATGTGCTGGAGCAGATCAGGGCTGCGCTCAAGTGACTGCGCGGCCGCTGGTTGAGGCTGTGGTGCACGGGCTGGGCGCTGAACAGCGTCGCGCCATCGCCAAAGCCATCACGCTGCTTGAATCCACTCGCGCTGACCACCGCGCGCAGGCCGACGAATTGCTCACCGCCTTGCTACCCCACACCGGCAAAGCCTTTCGCCTCGGCATCAGCGGCGTACCCGGCGTGGGCAAATCCACTTTTATTGAAGTGCTGGGTTTGTACCTCATCAAGCAGGGCCACCGTGTGGCGGTGCTGACGATTGACCCGTCGTCTACCGTTTCTGGCGGCTCGATCTTGGGTGACAAAACGCGAATGGACATGCTGTCGGTCAATGAAAATGCCTACATCCGACCCAGCCCGTCGAGCGGCACGCTGGGCGGTGTGACGGAAAAAACCCGCGAGGCCATGCTGGTCTGCGAGGCTGCTGGCTATGACGTGGTGATGGTTGAAACCGTTGGCGTGGGCCAATCTGAAACCGCTGTGGCCAGCATGACCGATATGTTCGTGCTGATGCAGTTGCCCAACGCGGGTGATGATTTGCAAGCGATTAAAAAAGGTGTGATGGAACTGGCCGACCTGGTCGTCATCAACAAGGCAGATATTGATGCCATTGCCGCCCAGCGTGCGCAACTGCAAATCACATCCGCCATGCAGTTACTTAGCATGTTCAGCGGCTATGTTGAGACCAACTGGCATCCCAAAGCGATTCAGCTCAGCGCTTTGAAGGGTGAGGGTGTGGATGCGTTTTGGGCAGAGGTGCAAGACTTCAAAGCACGGCAAACTGCCAACGGAAAGCTGGCTATGCGCAGGCAGCAGCAGGCGCTCAGCTGGATGTGGGAGCGCATTGATGCGGGGCTAAAACTGGCCTTCAAGCAAAACCGTGTGGTTAGCCGCTTGCTGCCCGAATTGTTGGCTCAAGTCGCCAGTGGGCAAATCCCAGCCTCTACTGCAGCAAGAAATCTGCTTGCAGCCCAATCAAATCGGGCGAAAGCAGCTCCTGAATAAATAGCAAATAGTCAATCAACTGAAAACAAATATGCAAGACATTCTTGAAAAACTAGAGCAAAAACGCGCTGCTGCCCGACTGGGCGGTGGTCAAAAGCGGATTGACGCGCAGCACGGCAAAGGCAAACTCACCGCGCGTGAGCGGCTTGAGCTGCTGCTGGACGAAGGCACGTTTGAAGAGTGGGACATGTTTGTCGAGCACCGCTGCACAGACTTTGGCATGGCCGACAACCGCCCGCCGGGTGATGGCGTGGTCACGGGCTACGGCATGATCAATGGCCGCCTGGTGTTTGTGTTCAGCCAGGACTTCACCGTGTTTGGCGGTGCTTTGTCTGAGGCGCATGCCGAAAAAATCTGCAAGGTGATGGACCAGGCCATGAAGGTGGGTGCTCCGGTGATTGGCCTGAACGATTCAGGCGGTGCGCGCATTCAGGAAGGCGTGGCGTCACTCGGTGGCTATGCCGATATTTTTCAAAAAAATATGCTGGCCAGCGGCGTGATTCCTCAAATCAGCATGGTGATGGGGCCCTGCGCAGGCGGCGCGGTATACAGCCCGGCCATCACTGATTTTATTTTCATGGTTAAAGACTCGTCCTACATGTTTGTGACGGGCCCTGAGGTGGTCAAGACCGTGACACACGAAAGCGTAACGGCTGAAGAACTCGGCGGGGCGATTACCCACACCACCAAAAGCGGTGTGGCTGATTTGGCTTTTGAAAACGATGTGGAAGCACTGCTGATGCTGCGCCGCCTGTACAACTACCTGCCGCTGAACAACCGCGAAAAGGCACCGGTACGACCCAGCGCTGACCCGGCCACGCGCATGGACATGAGCCTGGACACGCTGGTGCCCGAGAACCCGAACAAGCCGTATGACATGAAGGAGCTGATCGTCAAAACGGTGGACGACGGCGACTTTTTTGAGATTCAGCCCGAGTACGCGAAAAACATCATCATCGGCTTTGCGCGAATGGAAGGCCAGACTGTCGGTATCGTTGCCAACCAGCCGCTGGTGCTGGCCGGTTGCCTGGACATACAGTCGTCGATCAAGGCGGCGCGTTTTATTCGGTTTTGTGACTGCTTCAACATCCCGGTGGTCACGTTTGTCGATGTGCCTGGCTTTATGCCTGGTACGTCACAAGAGTACGGCGGCATCATCAAGCACGGTGCAAAACTGCTGTACGCCTACGCTGAGTGCACTGTGCCGAAAATCACCGTGATTACCCGAAAAGCTTACGGCGGCGCGTATGACGTGATGGCCTCCAAGCACCTGCGCGGCGACGTCAACTTTGCATGGCCAAATGCCGAGATTGCGGTGATGGGCGCCAAGGGTGCGGTTGAAATTATTTTCCGTGAAGACAAGGGTGACCCAGTGAAGCTGGCTGCGCGTGAGGCTGAATACAAAGCCCAGTTTGCCAATCCGTTTATCGCAGGTGCGCGCGGTTTTATTGATGATGTGATCTTGCCGCATGAGACGCGCAAACGTATTTGCCGGTCACTGGTGATGCTCAGGGATAAAAAACTTGAGAACCCTTGGCGCAAGCATGGGAATATTCCGTTGTGATGCCTTTTGGGTTGCGTCGCTTGTGCGTGAGCGGTTTGGCTGCGCGTTTTGCTGCGTGTCCTCCGCGCTTCGCGCTCCTCCTTGACCTCCGCAAAACGCGCACCCAACCCGCTCTTGTTGAGACGGTTTCTTGTGCTCTGCGTGAAACCTCAGTTCTAGCAATGGGCATGGCGTGTCTGCCGCAGCGAAGTCAAGGAGGAGCCCGAAGGGCGGGGGACATGAGCGGAGGTAGATACGCCGTGGCCGTTGCGGGTTAAGAAGCGCAGCACGTAGCAATCACCCAAACAAAGACTGATTGAAAGTAAATATGTTCACAAAAATCCTAATCGCAAACCGAGGCGAAATCGCCTGCCGAGTCATCCTGACCGCCCGCAAGATGGGTATCAAAACCGTCGCGGTTTACTCGGATGCAGACAAAGACGCACGCCACGTAGAGCTGGCCGACGAAGCTGTCAACATTGGCCCAGCACCCAGCCGCGACAGCTACTTGCAGGCTGAAAAAATCATTGCCGCGTGCAAACAAACCGGGGCGCAGGCGGTGCATCCGGGTTATGGTTTCCTCAGTGAAAACGCGGGCTTTGCCAAGCGGGTTGAAGAAGATGGCATCATCTTTATCGGCCCCAAGCACTATTCCATCGCCGCCATGGGCGACAAGATTGAATCTAAAAAATTGGCGGGTGCGGCAGGCGTCAACTGCATTCCTGGCGTTAACGATGCGATTGAAACCGCTGAAAAGGCTGTCGAGATTGCCAAAGGAATTGGCTACCCGGTCATGATCAAAGCCAGCGCGGGCGGTGGTGGCAAGGGCTTACGGGTGGCCTTCAATGACAAAGAAGCGTTTGAGGGTTTTACGTCTTGCCGCAATGAAGCCAAAAACAGCTTTGGTGATGACCGCGTCTTCATTGAAAAGTTTGTTGAAGAGCCGCGCCACATCGAAATCCAATTGATGGGCGACAGCCACGGCAATGTGATTTACCTGAATGAGCGTGAATGCTCCATCCAGCGCCGCCACCAGAAGGTGATTGAAGAAGCGCCTTCCCCCTTCATTACCGACGTCACCCGCAAAGCCATGGGTGAGCAAGCGGTGCTGCTGGCCAAAGCGGTGAAATACCAAAGCGCGGGCACGGTGGAGTTTGTGGTTGGCAAAGACCAGAGCTTTTACTTCCTGGAGATGAATACCCGCCTGCAGGTCGAACACCCGGTGACGGAGTGCATTACCGGACTGGATCTGGTGGAGCTGATGATTCGTGTGGCTGCTGGTGAAAAACTGCCGCTGGAACAAAAGGACGTGCAGCGCAATGGATGGGCGATGGAATGCCGCATCAATGCGGAAGACCCGTTTCGCAGTTTTTTACCTTCTACAGGCCGTTTGGTGCGCTTTCAGCCGCCCAAAGAAACCATGTTTGCCGCAGATACCGCACAGCTCTATGGCGTGCGTGTCGATACCGGCGTGCAAGACGGTGGCGAGATACCGATGTACTACGACTCGATGATCGCCAAGCTCATCGTCCATGGCAAAGACAGGCTGGACGCGATCGCCAAAATGCGTGAGGCGCTCAATGGCTTTGTCATTCGCGGCATCAGCAGCAACATCCCGTTTCAAGCGGCTTTGCTGGCCCACCCCAAGTTTGTGGCGGGTGATTTCAATACCGGCTTCATTGCCGAAAACTACGGCAAGGGCTTCTCAGCCGAAGACGTGCCGCACGACGACCCAGACTTTTTGGTGGTGCTGGCTGCCTACGTTAACCGCCGCATGCTGGGCCGCGCCGCTGGTATCAGTGGGCAACTGCCTGGCCACAGCATGGCGGTGGGTGAAGAGTTTGTCGTCATTGCACTCGGCGCTGAAGGTAAAAACACTCCAAAGAGCGTTTTAGTGTCTGATTTTGAGGTTAAATCGGGCTCCAGCCGAATAGATACGGGCGCAAGCAGCTACGAAATATGTAGCACCTGGCATTTGGGTGGTGCGCGCATACGCGGCACCGCCAATGGCCAACCGTTCACCGCACAAGTCGAGCGTGGTGTTGGCAAGAACCCGCTGGCAATTCGGGTTGCGCACAACGGCACCCGGCTCGATGCACTGGTGTTAAGCCCGCGCGCCGCCGCGCTGCACAAGCTGATGCCCTACAAAGCCCCCCCCGACATGAGCCGCTATGTGTTGTCGCCCATGCCCGGTTTGCTGGTCGATGTGGCGGTGCAGGTCGGCCAGAAAGTGCAGGCGGGCGAACGCGTGGCGGTGATTGAAGCCATGAAAATGGAAAACGTGCTGTTTGCTGTGGCCGATGGCGTCGTCGGCAAGGTGCTGGCTGCCAAGGGTGAGTCGCTGACGGTGGATCAACCGATTGTTGAGTTCGCCTGATGACTACCCTACAACGCCCTTTTAAAGTTTTAGGCATCCAGCAAATCGCCGTCGGCGCGCCTGATAAAGCGCGACTCAGAACTTTATGGGTGGACATGCTCGGGCTTGAAGTGACTGGCAACTTCGTCAGTGAGCGTGAAAACGTCGATGAAGATATTTGCGCCATCGGCAGCGGTCCGTTCAAGGTCGAGGTGGATTTGATGCAGCCACTGGATATTGATAAAAAGCCCGCAGTGCACACCACACCGCTGAATCATGTGGGGTTGTGGATAGACGATTTGCACGCCGCCGTGAAATGGTTAACGGAAAACGGTGTTCGTTTTGCCCCAGGAGGCATTCGCAAGGGGGCGGCGGGCTACGATATTTGTTTTTTGCACCCCAAAGCGAATGACGAATTTCCGATAGCCGGGGAGGGCGTGTTGATTGAACTGGTGCAAGCACCGCCCGAAGTGGTAAAAGCACTGATGACATAGTCATTTGTTTGTGATGCAATACTTATAGTTACTTAGTATCAAAACTACAAAACTCTATTCCGTTGATCGGCTCTCTTTTCTTATTTAGGTTCCAACACTTGTTACGCACTTTAGGTGTGTTGGCGGCGGCTTTGACAGCTTTAGTTGCTGCGCCCCAAGCGGCTGCGCAGGGCTCACCTTTCAATTGCGACGTGGTGTTTTACCAGGTCAAAAATACTGCCACTGTCTCGCAAATCGTCAAGTTTGCCGCTGTGAGCTCTACTGTGACGCCGACTGGTGTGTACACGGCGGCGCAAGCCACCCAGCTCAACAGTATGGGCTACAACGCTGCTGATAACTATCTTTACGCCATCACAGCAGCAACCACCACGCCGACCTTAAATCGTATTGGCAGTACCGGCTACGCGGCGGTAGGTACGATTGCCAATTCGCTTGCTGGTGGGCTTGCGTTGAACAACACCTTTTTACCCACAGCGGGAGTTTTTGATGCCGCAGGGCGTTTTTATTTCGCGGGTCAAGGCGGTGGAAACCTGACGCCTGCCGCCATTTTTCGGGTCGATTCGATTCCCAACACCGGTGTGGTTCAGGTGGCGCATCAGTACAACTTGGTGCCAGCGGCCATTGCCAATATGGGCGACTTTGACTTTAACGGCGCAGGTGGTCCGGCGGGCTTACTGCTGGGGGCTTCTGGCACTCAGCTTTATCGAATTCAACTCACCCCCAACAATAGCAATCCCGCACTGGGTACCGCATCGGTTTCGACTGTCACCATCCCCACGGTAGGCGGTGTTGGATCTGCGTTTTATGACGCGTTTGCCCTTAAGTTTTATGTATTTGATAACGGCGGTAATGGCACGTTTTGGGAGATTCAAAACGCTGAAGCTGGTTTGCCGTCTACTGTGCAGATCAATGCTGTCCCGTATAGCGGGGGGCCTGGACCGTTTGCCTTGGCTACTGGAGCCACGCCAACCGACGGCACGTCGTGCCCAATTTCAGGCGTTCGAAGGGCTGATCTTCGCATCACGAAGACCGACAACATCACCACTATTCCAACGGGTGGCGTCACGTCCTATGTCATTACGGTGGCAAATAACGGGCCGTACCCTGCTAATTACTCCGTTGTACGCGACCCGGCTGTTACTGGTTTGAGCAAACTCAGCGTGACCTGTGCACCGTCTGCGGGGGCGCCCGCTGCGGTGTGCCCCGCAACCCTGAGCGTGGCCAGTTTTGAGGCTGGCGTGCAAATCATCACCTTCCCGCCCACGACCACCTTGACTTTCACGGTCAATACGCTCGTCACGCAGACGGCAGGTAACTTTGTCACCAACACCGCGACTATCACGCCTGCTGTAGACACCACGCTCATCACGCCAACTTTCACGGTTGCGATTGACGTGGATGCGGTCACGGCGGCGTCCACCACGGTTACCAGCACGGTCTCGTTTTGCCCTGCGGGTACAACTGAAAACTTGACCAACCTGGTCACCAACGGTGACTTTTCTGCGGCTGCACCTTTTGCAACGCAGGCCACGCTACTTGGTGTTAACGCCTACACCGCCAACACGACGTCGGTATCGCGGCAGACCGGTTCGACCACCTACGCAGGCATCACGCAAAACCCGTTTTCCGGGGATTCCACCCGTAGCATTTCAGGGTCCAACAGCTGGCTTCTGAGTAATGGCAAATTCACGGGCTCGCCCAATTACTCGGCTTGGCTTCAGCCCGTCACGGGCTTGACGGTAGGCCGCGTTTACCAGTTCATGACCTACCAGTCCAACGCCATCACGGTGGGTACCAGCTCGCCGACGCTGCCTGACTTGCGTTTGGTCGTTAACCAGGCCGGCGTGACCACCACCATTTCCGTCAGCACGCCATTAGCAACTGAAACGGGTATCGTTGGCGACAGATGGCGTTTGGTACAGGGCACTTTCACCGCCACCGTATCGGCGGTCACGCTCAGTGTTGCAGACTTCACTGCAGCTTCAGCCACCGAGACGGGTGCAGTAACGGGTATTTCGCAAGCCACCCTCAGAGCCTGTGACCCGGCCGCCGACGTGACGGTGACTAAAACCAATGGTACCAATACCATTGTGACCGGGGGGACTACTGCCTATACCATCACGGTGGCCAACCTGACTGCGGGGGTCAATGCCACCAACACGCTCATCGTTGACCCGGGTGTTGCCAACCTAGCCAAGTCGACGATTACCTGTGTATTCACAGCGGGTAGCCTTTGTCCTGCCAGCTTGACGATTTTGGGACTTGAAGGCGCGGGTCTGACAATTCCACGGGTTAACGCCTTGGGCACGGTGACGTTTGTCGTTTTTGCCAACGTGACGGGTGCGCCCGGCGGCACGGCAACCAATGTTGTTACTGTCAGCGGCGTTGGTTACACCGACTCGAACCCGGCCAACAATCAGGCGCAAGACGCAGATGCCATACGCGGCACAGCCAGCTTGAGCATTACCAAAAACAATGGCGTAGCAACGTTGACAGCCGGTACCACCACAACTTACACCGTCACGGTATCCTTGACGGCTGGCGCGCAGGTCAATGGTGCAATTCTGAAAGACCCGCAGGCTTTCGGCTTGTCGTGTACCAGTGTGACCTGCACAGGGGTGATCGGTGCTGCCAGTTGCCCTACTGCTGCATCCACCACCATTGCAGACCTGCAAGGAACGGGCGGCATTGTGCTGCCGTCTATGATCGCGCCTTCTTCTGTCATCTTCACGGTGACCTGCGGGGTGACAGCGACCGGCCGGCCGTAGCACCCCGAGCTGGTTCTAGCTTTCGCGTGCTGCCCGCGCCGCTCGAGACTTGGCCAGCGCCGCTTCAATCACTGACTGCTTTTTAACGCTTTCAGGCATGTTTTGAGCCGTATTTAAGGGCTTTTTAGGGCTTTTGACCAATGAATCCGGGCGCGAGAAGCTATGAAATGTATAGCGCTCAAGTGCCTGGTCGGCCTGCACCTGCGACCAAGCTGCCCAACCTGTTTGCTCACCCGTCACGTTTTCCAGGCTGATGCAATCAACCGGGCACACCGCGATGCACAGCTCGCAGCCTGTGCAGTGCGGCTCAATCACGGTGTGCATCATCTTGGTGCTGCCAAGAATAGCATCGGTCGGGCACACCGGCAGGCACAGCGTGCAGCCAATACACCAGGCTTCGTCAATCACCGCCACGCTGCGCGGGCCTTCCCCGCCGTTGGCGGGGTTCAGGCTCAAGGTGGGTTGGCCGGTTATAGCTGCCAGCCGGGCAACGCCCTCAGCGCCGCCGGGTGGGCATTGGTTGATGGGCGCCGTACCTTCGGCAATCGCCTGGGCATACGCGCCGCAATCGGGGTAGCCGCAGCGGGTGCATTGGGTTTGCGGCAATGCCGCATGGATGCGGCGAGCCAGCAATTGAATGTCAGGGTGGGTCACCCCGCCATTGTCTCTGCTTATTTGCTGCGAGCCGCTTTGACAGGCGCGCGCTTGGCGGCTGGTTTTGCTACGGCTTTCACGGCTGGTTTCACTGCCGCTTTTACCGCTGGTTTGACGACACGTTTAATGGCAGGCTTTGTGGTGCTAGCAATCGCTACTTTTTTAGGAGCTGATTGCGCCCGTATTGATTGAGCTGCAGGCTTATTTGATGAATTATTTGACTCTGAAATAAAGGCTTTAACCGCTGGGTACACCAGCTCACGCCAGCGCCTGCCGCTGAAAATACCGTAATGCCCAGCGCCTTTGGCCTCAAAGTGCTTTTTGTGCGCTGCGGCAACGCCAGTGCACATATCTAAAGCCGCTTCGGTTTGGCCGGAGCCTGAAATATCGTCCAGCTCGCCTTCAACCGTCATTACGCGGGTGGTTTTGATGTCGCCGGGTTTGACGCGCTCGAGCTTGCCATCGACAGACTTCACATCCCAGGTGCCGTTGACCAGCTTGAACTGCTGGAACACCACGTCAATCGTCTCAAGGTAATAGTTGGCGTCCATGTCCAGCACGGCGTTGTATTCGTCGTAAAACTTACGGTGCGCCTCGGTGCTGGCCTCGTCACCTTTGACCAGGTTTTTGAAGTAATCGAAGTGGCTGTTGGCGTGGTTACTGGGGTTCATGGCCACAAAGCCGGTGTGCTGCAAAAAGCCGGGGTACACGCGGCGGCCTACACCAGGGAAGTTGCTCGGCACGCGGTAAATGACATTGTTTTCAAACCACGAATACGGCTTGTTCATAGCCAGGTTGTTGACGGCGGTGGGCGACTTGCGCGCATCAATGGGCCCGCCCATCATGGTCATTGACAGCGGCGTGGTCTCGCCGCGCGATGCCATCAAACTGATAGCAGCAAACACGGGCACGGTGGGCTGGCACACGCTGATAACGTGGCAATTGCCATACTTGCCTTGCAGGTGGCGAATAAATTCCTGCACGTAATTCACATAATCGTCGAGGTGAAATTCACCGTCTGACAGCGGCACCAGGCGCGCGTTTTTCCAGTCGGTGATATAGACCTTGTGGTCTTTAAGCATGGTTTTAACGGTGTCGCGCAGCAGCGTAGCGTAGTGGCCAGACAGTGGCGCCACAATCAGCACGGCGGGCTGGTTTTTCAGGTGGCCCAGCGTGGTCGCGTCGTCTGTAAAGCGTTTGAAGCGGCGTAACTCACAAAATGGCTTGTCAATCTCTATACGTTCATGAATGGCGATTTCAACGCTGCCGTCCACAATGTTCTGAATGCCAAAGGTTGGCCGCTCGTAGTCTTTGCCCAAACGGTAAATCAGGTCATAGCCAGCTGCTATACGCTGAACAATCGGGTTTTGCGCCAGCGGTGAAGAGCTGTTGCCATAGAGCTTGGCAGCAGCCTGCGCAAAGTCAACAAAAGGCTCCATCAGGGTACGCTGGTTCTCGTAAACTTGGTAAAGCATGGGGACAAACCTTTGTGAAGTCAAAAAAATGGTGCAGTGCAACAATATAACAGGCGCTGGACTTGCAGGTTGGAGAGTAAACACCAATATGTGCGGCAGTATTCAACAATTCGAAAGCCTTTATGACCGCCAGCACCGACCTTGCCGCGCTAGACCGCATTGCCTCGCTTAAGAAGTCCGACCGCCTGCCAGTGCTGTTTTTGGGTCACGGCAGCCCGATGAACGCCTTGCCCGGCAACGATTACTTCAACAGCTGGCAGGCCCTGGGTGCTGAGTTTGGCACCAAAATGGCCAGGCCGCAGCTGATTTTGTGCATCTCGGCACATTGGCTGACACAGGGCTGGCAGCTCACCGCCATGGCGCAGCCCAAAACCATTCACGACTTTGGCGGCTTCCCGCAAGAGTTGTTTGACCAGCAATACCCTGCGCCCGGTGATGCGGCGGCCGCGCAAGCCTTGGCTCAGGTCGTTAGGCAACGCGGCTCATTGCCATTGGGGTTGGATGACAGCTGGGGCTTGGACCACGGCGCGTGGGGTGTTTTAAAGCCAATGTTTCCCGGCGCAGACATTCCCGTCATTCAATTGAGCATGGACTATTCAAGACCACCTGAAGACCACTACGCCTTGGCCCAGCAGCTCAAAGCCTTGCGCGAGCGCGGTGTGCTGATCGTCGGCAGTGGCAACATCGTGCATAACCTGCGCGAAATGCAACGTGGGGCAGCAGCCAGCCAAGCCTACGACTGGACGCTGGAGTTTGACCAAACCACCGCAGGGCACATCCAGCAAGGCAATCTGGCTGCGTTGCAAAACTTTTTAAAGCTGGGCACACTGGCCAAAATGGCGCACCCCACCCATGAGCATTATTTGCCACTGCTGTACGCCGCTGGCGCGGTTGACGGCAAGGAGCCGATGCGGTTTTTTAACACCAACTACCAGGGCGGCTCAATTGCGATGCGCTCTGTGGTGTGGGGTTGAAAGGTTTAAAGCGCTATAAATTAAGTAGCTGCTTGCGCCCGTATTTATTGGGCTAGAGGCCTAATTGATGCTTGAAAACGGCATTTGCAGACCGCTGCCTATCGTTCCACGATCAAACAACCGCTTCAATCAACCTTGGCGCAAACTGCTCTGTGATGCTAATCGAGCCGGGCGCCTGTGGCGTCGACCACGCGGCGAAAACGCTCGGTTTCTGCGCGAACGAAGCTTCCTTGCTCTGCTGCGGTGCTGGTACGCACGTCTGCGCCAAGTCCGGCCAGCCGGGTTTTGACCTCGGCCTCACCAAGTGCAGCTACGAGGGCGGCATTCAATCGCGTGACTATGTCTGCTGGCGTGCCGGCCGGTGCCACAAGCGCATACCAGGTTGACATGTCGAATCCGGCGAGACCGGATTCAGACAGGGTGGGGGTGTCTGGGCTGGAAGGTGTTCGGCGGGCAGTGGTTACTGCCAGAAGCCTGAGTCCGCCACTTTTTGCGTGCGGCATGATGGAGGGCAGCGTGTTAAAGCCCACCGACACATGTCCAGCGGCTAAATCTATGACCGACTGGCCGCTGCCTTTGTAGGGGATGTGCTGCATGTCAACGCCAGCAGCGGCCTTGAACATTTCACCGGTGAGGTGTTCTGGGCTGCCGCTACCCGACGAGGCATAGCTGATCTTTCCAGGCTGACGCTTGGCCAGCGCGATAAAGTCGGCGATGGTGTTGACACCGAGCGAAGGGTGCACCACCACACTGTTGGGTATGCTGCCCACCATGCCAACGGGCACAAAGTCCTTGAGCAAGTCGTAGCCCAGCCGCCGATAAAGGCTCACGTTGATTGCATGTGATGCGGAAATTAGCAGCAGCCCATAACCGTCGCCAGGAAGCTTGGCGGCGACTTCGGCCCCCAAGTTGCCGTTCGCCCCTGGCCGGTTCTCGACCACGACTTGCTGGCCGAGGTAATGTCCCATGCGCTCTGCAACGGTGCGTCCCATCACATCCGATCCGCCACCCGGCGGGAAACCTATGATCATCTTAATTGGACGGTTGGGGAAAGCCTGGGCATGGCCTAGGGCAGGTGCGGCACAGGCTGCCGCTAAGAGGAGTGTGCGACGCTTCATGGTGTTTCCTTTGACGGTGAAATTAATTCGGCCCAGGCTTCATACAGTTCAGGCAGGCGCTGTGGTTGTCCGATCATGCCGGACAGTTTTTCGCGGCCCATGCGTTGTGCCAGCCCCCACATGGCCTCGACCATTCGCACGTTGCTGCCGTATGCCTGAACGGGGCCGAATGCTTTGGGCATGATGTCGCCACCCATCCAGCCTGCATAGCCGACGGCATCCAGCGTCGCCAGTAGTTCGACCCAGTGCCAAAAGTGCACGGAGCCGCTGACCATGTCCCAATCACCACCTTCGCCGGTGTTGTCGTTGGTGTGCACGTAAAACAGCCTGCCTTCAGCAGCCAGCAACGCGGCAGATTCTGCGGGGTTCTCACGGGCGCAAAAGCTATGGCCGACGTCAAAGTTAGCGCCGACGTTGGGTAAGCCAACCTTGTGGCACACGTGTAGCAGTTTCCCGACATTGGCGAGCATGATGCGGGCGTGCGGCTCGTGCGGCTGAAACTCCAGAGCCAGTCGCACGTCGGCTCGGTGGGATGCGGCACGTTTAACCGAGTCGATGAAGTGGCTCCAGGCTTCGCCGTGCGCCGTCTGGAACGGGTAGTCATGGCCGTCGGCTAAAGGGCAGGTGCTCACCAAGTCCACGCCGAAGTCTGCTGCCAGATCCATCCCCTCGCGGAGCAGGGCAACCGCCTTGTCACGGGCTGCCGGGTCGCGCGCCGACAACGCGCCATGGCGGAAGTATTTCGCGTCTTTGATGTCCACGTTCACGGCCGACAGGCGCAGGCCGGTGCCTTCCAACAGGCTGCGCACCAGTGCCGGGTCTTCAAAGTCAAACGGGTACTTCAGCTCGATTCCAGTTAGCCCGGGAGTGGAGGCAACCAGCTCGAATTTTTCACGCACACCGCGCGCCGCTTGGTATTCGGTGA
This sequence comes from Polaromonas sp., assembly GCA_031414215.1. Lineage (GTDB taxonomy): Bacteria > Pseudomonadota > Gammaproteobacteria > Burkholderiales > Burkholderiaceae_C > Polaromonas. The sequence continues at coordinate 49,231 of JANNVB010000005.1, forward strand.
AGCGGTCACGCCGCAGCCCATAAAAGCTTGCGTTCGCACAGTAGTTCCATCGCATAAAAATCCTTAAAGAAGAGAAAAGAGGTACGACATCGTCGCGGAGGGGTTGCGGTCACGCACCAGCGTTTGCATATGAGCCGGGTCGATTCGTCCGGCAATCGATTCCAGTTTTCTAGTCATGGCAAACGCGGTGCCGTACACGACGACTGGGTCGAACTCCTTGGGCACGATGTCGAACGAACACCAGTTGTTGTCGTAGCCCAGGCGTGGTAGCGTATGAATCAGCTCGATCGTTTCCCAGAACCGCAACACGCCCGGCGGTAGGTCCCAGTCGAAAGCACCATCGTTGTCATTGAGCTGGACATAAAACAGCTTGCCTGCGCGGGCCAAAAGCGCAGCAGATTGCGCCATGCGTTCGCCGGCTGCCAACGCATGGCCAGCGTCCATGGTGACGCCTAGGTTCGCAGCCCCCACCATTTGCACAAACGCCAAGGTTCCGCCGGCGGTGTCAAACAGGCTGCGCACCCTTGGTTCGTTGGGCTTGTATTCGATGCAAATCCGCATCTGCGGGTTATGCGCCGAAAGGGCAGCAAAGCATTCTGCGGCGTGGTCGTAGGCGCGGGGATAGTCCATCTCAAAAACGAAATCTGCGCCGTCGTTCAGTGGACAGTTGGTCAAACGATCAACGCCAAGTTCAGCTGCATGATCAATGGCGCGGCGGCAGTCGTCGACCACTTCGCGGCGCTCTTGCGCGTTTTCAGATGTCCATGAACCACGCATCCATCGCCCCGGGCGACGCGACCGGAAATTGACTGCCGCGATGCCTAAGCCAAGTTCTACCAGCAACGCCTTCAGTGCAGGGGGATCCACAAAGTCGTCGGGGTAGCACAATTCCACGCCGTCACAGCCTGGCGTGCGCGCTATCATGCGAAGCTTTTCGTCCCATGGTCGTTGCGGCTGGTACTCCATGAAGCGGTTCCCTTGTCGACCCATGAAGCCGGTGATAATGGCAAATCGATTCATTATGTATACATTGTTAGTTGATATAAAATAAGATTTTTACAGAGGTAAATAATGAGTTATGGCAATTAGTGTATGCGTAAAAATAAAAATTCAATGACCGGGAATACCCTATCCGCCCGCAAGCCAGTTCGCGGTGCCGAGGAGTCGCTTAGCGCCAAGGCTTATCGCCTGCTACGGGCGCAAATCTTTGCCAATGAGCTACCGCCCGGCCTGCGCGCACTTGAGGAGGAATTCGCCTTCCGGCTCAAAATGAGTCGCACCCCGGTTCGCGAAGCACTGGTGCGGCTACAGGTGGAGGGCTTGGTACGCATCGAACCACGGCGTGGCGTTGTGGTGCTGCCCATCCAGCCCCTAGACATGAAACACATCTATGAAGTCGTGACAGCGATTGAAACCGCCGCAGTCGAATTGCTGTGCCGCAGATCCTTGGCGCAAGCGCAATTGCAGCCGTTGGCGCACGCGATTGCCGACATGGACTCCGCACTTCAGGCAAATGACCGACCGGGCTGGGCTGAGGCAGATGATCGCTTCCACCGGCTGCTTCTCGAGTTGTGCGGTAACCCGCGGCTCGCCGCGATCGGCTTGGCACAGCGGGATCAAGTCAGCCGCGCTCGATTGGTGACCCTGCACCAGCGGGCGCTTCCGGTGGCCAGCAACGATGCGCACCGCGCGACACTAGAAGCCATTTCCTCGGGTGATTTGGAGGGGGCCCGCATGCTTCACCATCGACAGCGCGAGCGTGCTTCTGCTGAACTCACGGCCCTGCTAGACCTGACTTTCACCCCTCCGACCGGCATCAACGTGGCCACATCGCTCGATTAGGTCGAAGCAAAACTCATCGGTTTTCAAGGTTTGTGGTGTGAAAATGTCGATGGGGTCATCACCTCAATAGGATTAATGGAATCGAACAGATCCCATAGCGTCTTGAAGGGCCAGCGCCAGCACGGTAGTTTTTGCTGGTGTTGCCGCTGAGACGACTGCTTCAACCGGCCTAGAACGCAACTGCCATACCGTTTGGGGTTGATATATGTAGCGATTCGAGGGCTATATAATTTATAGCTACTTGCGCCCGTATTCATTGGTCTTACGCCGTATTTGTCATTGCGGACTTGATCCGCAATCCATGTCCCCGGTCTTTGTTGACACCGTATTGGTCATGGATCCCGGATCGAGTCCGGGATGACAGCCAGAACCCGCTAACGACTATTGTTAGGATGCCCACATGCTTGAAACTCTTTTCACCATCGCGTTACTTCACTGGGTTGTGCTCGTCACGCCCGGCGTCAACTTCGTACTTCTCGCGCAACTCTCGGCCAGTGGCAATCGCTCGTCTGCCGCCATGGCTGTGGCGGGCATCACCACCGCAACGCTGACCTGGGCGACGCTGGCTGTATTTGGCGTGGGTGTCATTTTTACGGCCCATCCGGTTGTTCGTCAGCTTGCACAGCTTGCGGGTGGCGCTTACCTGCTTTACGTTGCATGGCGGCTTTGGCACTCAAAACCATCGAGCAAAGCTGACGCTGCGCCGCAACTCAGCCCGGGCTCGGTGTTTCGGTTGGGCTTTGTCACCAATATGCTCAACCCAAAACCGGCGCTGTTTTTTGGCAGCGTTTTTGTCACGACGATTCCTGCCAATGCCAGCTACTCGCTGGTCGTTGCTGCCGTTGCTTTGGTTTACCTTAACGCGGTGTTGTGGCATCTCTTCTTGGCTTTTGCGTTCTCGATACCTAGCGTCAAGCTAAGGTATGAGCGTTTTTCAAAGGCTTTCAACCGCGCTGCCAGTCTGTTGGTTGGTGCGTTTGGCCTGAAGCTTGTGTTGGCAACCCTGCAAGAATACCGAGCTAAAAACGTGACTTGAGCGTTTCAAGTGGCTGGTTAAACAGGAAATCCATGACTACTTTCGATCAAAAAAAAGCACCACACGATTTCGATTTCATGATCGGCAACTGGCGCGTACACCACCGTCGACTTAATTCACGTCTCACAGCTTGTAGCGAATGGACTGAATTCCCCGGCCTTTCTTCAACTCGCAAGGTTCTTGGCGGGTTTGGCAATGTCGAAGACAACACGCTGATGTTCCCCGAAGGAGAAGTGCGTGCCGTCGCCCTACGTTCGTTCAACCCGCAAAGTCAAACCTGGGCCATATGGTGGCTTGATGGCCGCGCGCCGCACAATCTGGATGTTCCGGTCGTTGGCAGCTTCTCTGGGGCAGTGGGTACGTTTTTTGCCAGCGATACCCTGGACGGCCAGCCAATCAAGGTGCGCTTTACCTGGAATGCCAACCCTGGCGGCAACCCGGTGTGGGAGCAGGCGTTTTCAAACACGGATGGCGTGACCTGGGAGACAAACTGGGTCATGGTGTTTGAACGCACCATGACCGCTAGCCAGGATTAATCCCCCAGCACAACACCTTCACGCCTAGGATCAGCGCCGCCAAAAAAGCCGTTTGGCGTTTTCTGTATTGCTTGCAAGCCGCTGGTCATGTTCTGCTCACGCACTTCCGCGCCGCGTGCTTTGAGTGCCTCAACCGTGGCGGGTGCAAAACGCTTTTCTTCCAGCAGGCTCGGGCCGTTGAGTGAACCGAAGTTGGGCAAATCAATCGCCTGCTGGGCGTTCAGGCCCCAGTTCAGCGTGCCGTAAAGCAGCTTGGCGGTGTGGTGAATGATCAGTGCGCCGCCCATGCTGCCGCCGCTCATCACGATTTTGTTGGTGGCTTTGTCAAATACCAGAGTGGGCGCCATCGACGAGCGTGGGCGTTTGCCGGGCTGCACACGGTTGGCAACCGGTTTACCCTCTGTATCAGTTGGTGCAAAGCTGAAGTCGGTCAACTCGTTGTTGAGAAAAAATCCTCCCGCTTTGCCGGTGCCGCCGTCGGTTAACTGGCGCGAACCAAAAGCATCTTCAACCGTCGACGTCATTGAAATCGCGTTGCCAAAACCGTCAATGATGCTGATGTGGGAGGTGCCGTATTCGGGCTGGTCAGGCATCGGCGCGTAAGCCATTTTGACGGGGCCAGGTACGCCGGGGTTGGCGGTTTTCATGCTTTGGCCACCAGGTTTTTGGTCGATCAGTTTGGCGCGGTCTGCCAGGTAGGCAGGGGCCAGCAGGCTCATCCAGTTGCCGCCGGGTGCGGTGACGAAGTCAGGGTCACCCAAGTATTGGCCGCGATCAGCAAAGGCCAGGCGCGATGCCTCGGTATACAGGTGCAGCCAGTCGGCAGATGGCGTTTGACCCGAGCCCATGGCACTGCCAGCTACGCCGCTCATACCCGGTACTGGCGCCAGCGTGGCCGCATTGGTGTTGGCCAAAATGCCCAAAATCTGCCCGACAGCAATCGCGCCAGAACTTGGCGGCGGCATGCCGCACAGGCGGTAGGCCGAATGGGCAGCGCTGTAGTCTGAGCAAATCGGCTCACGCTTTTTAACCTGGTAATTGGCCAAGTCGCTCATGGCCAGTTTGCCGGGGTTGGTTGGGTGACTTTGCACTTTTTTGACCATCGCCTGGGCGATACTGCCCTCGTGCATAGCGTTGGCGCCCTTGGCGGCAATTTGCCGCAGCACATCGGCCAGAGCTGGGTTTTTTAGCAACGTGCCTGGCTCAAGCGATGAGCCATCGGGCTTGAAGTAATACGCTGCCGCGGCTGGGTCTTTCTTTAAATGCGCGTCATTTTTGAGCTGCGTGGCCAGCCGCGGACTTACGTTAAAACCGCTTTCAGCTAGCGCGATAGCCGGCACAAACAATTGCGCCCACGGGAGCTTGCCATATTGCTTGTGCGCAACTTCCAGCATCTTGACGACACCTGGCACGCCGACAGCACGGCCACCGACAACGCCGTCATAAAACGCCATCGGCTTGCCATCTGCACCGATGAATAATTTTTCATCGACGCCGGCAGGTGCGGTTTCGCGGCCGTCAAAAGCCTCCACTTTGCTACCACTTGAATGCAACAAGAAAGCGCCGCCGCCGATACCGCTGGATTGCGGTTCGACCAGTGTCAACACCATTTGCACGGCAACCGCCGCGTCAATCGCCGAGCCGCCTGCACGCAGTACCTGCAAGCCAGCATCAGCAGCCAGTGGATTTGCAGCAGCAACTGCAAATTTGGTGGTTGACCAGCCCGGTTTGGCGGTAAAGCCCCAAGAGCCCTCAGGCTGCGCAGGCGCGGTGTACACGAAAGGGACTGGGGCAGTAGCGCAGGCTGCGAGCAATGAAGCCAGGGCAACTGAAGTCAAAAGGCGTTTCATACAAAGTTCCCATAAACAAACAAAACGTCATATTACGCCTGCCTTGTCGGCTACTGGCTGGAAGTTTTCAGGGTTTGTACGGACAGGTTAAAAATTTCATTTCTTGAAACTCACGTCGCCAAACCAGCTGGTCACGTGGTCGTCGGTGTTGTCTGTGTCGTTGCCGACGGATATGCCTGTGATGGCAGGCGCATCAAAACCAAACGCTTGCTTGAAGTCTGCTGCCACGTCGCGCGCCTCCAATCGCCACTGGCCGACGGCTTCTGGCCCGCTTTGCAATACCACTTTGCGCAACTGGCGGGTAAACGGGCTCCAGGCGGTGTAGCCAATGCGGTGCTTGTTGTCCCACACATAAATCAATGCTGCGGTGGGTACCTCAACGCCCGAGATGCTTCGAGCCAGCTTGATTTTGGTGCGGTCGGCAAAGGGCAGCGACTCCAGCGGCACATCAAAAAAAACATACAGCCGTGCTGAATGGTCGTCGCTCAGCCCCTTGTCCATGTCGGCTTTTTCAAGAATCCGGTCAACCTTCCAGCGCCATTGCAGCGTGGTACTGGTTTGCGCACCCAGTAGCGCGGCGGGCACGGCCATGCTGCCCGCGCTGTTATTGGAATCGACTTTTAAAACGGTTTTGCCTTCGTCAAGCACCAGTGAAAACTGGTTAGGTTTGACATTCGGGTAGGCCACCATGCGAAAGTCTTTCGGCATAGCCTGGCCAGGGCTGAGCTTTGAGAAGATGTCTTGCGCACTTGCAGGCTGTGCAAGGCAGGCCAACATGCAGAGTGCGGCTTGCCACGTCATTTCTTTGACGCTACCTTGGTGATGTGTTCGGAGTGTTTGGCTGACAGCTTGGTTATGTTGGGTTGAAGTGCTGTCGGCGTCGAAAAAGCGTTCATGTCATTCCTTGTTGACCCTTGTTTTTATAAAATCATACGTCAGCAGACACAATAGAGTTCTAATTCAAGAAAGTAACCATGACCAACGCCATCTACACCACGTCCGTTCCCGTTTTCAAGCAAATGCTCGGCGGCCTGAAAGAGGTTTTGCGCAAGGCCGAAGCCCACGCCACTGACAAAAAGATCGACCCCAACGCGCTGCTGCAAGCGCGGCTGTTCCCCGACATGTTCAACCTGCTGCGCCAGGTGCAGGTGGCCAGCGACTTTGCCAAAAGCGTGTCAGCCCGTCTGGCTGGCGTGGACGTACCCAAGATGGACGACAACGAGCAAACCTTTGCAGACCTGCAAGCCCGCATTGATACGGTGCTGGCGTTCATTGGTGGGCTGGATGTCACCCAATTTGACGAAGCCGCCACACACGAGATCATTACCCAAGCCGGTACACCCAAAGAAAAGCGTTTTACCGGCCAGTCTTACTTGCTGAACTACGGTTTGCCGCATTTTTTCTTTCACACCACCACCGCGTATTCAATTTTGCGGCACAACGGTGTTGAAGTCGGTAAAAAAGACTATATCGGCACTTATTGAGGTATCAAATATGGCTGTAGACCAATAAATACGGGCGCAAGCAGCTATTAATACTGTAGCGTTTTATTTACTGCTTTTTGTCTGTAGGTCTGCGCTGACATAGAAACGAGCATTCAATTTCAGTCTTGCGGTGTTACAACCATTGCTTGCGATTGAACTTGAAGCCAAAGGATTTTTATGGATGTCTCGTCTGTCAGTGCCAATGCAAGTGCTAGCTGGTATGCACAATTGATCAAACCCTTTTTTGCGCCGCCAGCCTATTTGTTTGGCCCGGTCTGGACGGCTCTGTATATCGTCATTGCCATCAGCTTTGGCTATGTGCTGATCAAAACGCTTAAAAAGCAACTGCCCTTCAAAGTCTTGTTGCCCTTCGTTTTGAATCTGGTGTTCAACCTGATCTACAGCCCGATTCAGTTCGGCCTTAAAAACAATCTGCTGGCGTCGATTGATATTTTGCTGATATTGGGTACGTTGATTTGGGCTTTGACAGTCATTTGGCCACGCCACCGCTGGGTGGCATTGGTCAATATTCCCTATCTGCTCTGGGTGTCGTTTGCCACGGTTTTGCAGCTCAGCATTACGTGGTTGAACCGGTAGGGTGCATCTGGTCAGATTGAGTATATTGAATCAAGCCATGCGGCCTTTGTTTTCAACTACCGTGCAGCCGCTGATGCGCCAGGTCTTGTCTTTTTGTCGTTGCAAGCTGTACAGCGCCAGCCATGACGCGCCGCTGGCGTCCAGCATTTGCACCCTTTGAATCACATCGCCCCCCGAGCCTTCAGGCTTTAAAAAAGCCACCGAAGCCGGGCGATACACCACCGGGTAGCTGTTTTTAACCATCGCCATGAAGGCGGCGGAGCTACCAATCACCTTGCGCAGCTCCGGTGCGGCATAGGAGAAAGCCTTGTCTGCATCATCTTTGGCAAAGGCCGCCAGTTGGCTTTGCACTACGGCTTGCACGGCTTTTTCGTCTTTGGCCGAAAGTGCCTCGGCGCGCACGGGCATCAGAATTTGAAGTGCCATAAAGGCTGCTGGCAGAGCAAGTAGAAAAGCGCGTTTTAAGAGGTTTGTCATGTGGCTAGCCCATAGAGTTATTGCCGTTAGGTACGCACAGCTTAAAACTTTGGATGTCTTCCCGCCTGTCGTCACTAAAATAAACCTTCAACTCTTGAAATAAAAACCACCATGTCCCTTCAAGTTCTGGAAGCCCAGACCGGTAATCCTGACGATAGCCCGGTTGCCACCATCCTCATCATGCACGGCCTGGGGGCGGACGGGCGTGACTTTGTGCCGATTGCCCAGCAGATGGATTTGTCCAGCGTGGGGCCGGTGCGGTACTTGTTTCCGAATGCGCCGACCATTCCGGTCACCATCAATGGCGGCTACGTCATGCCTGCCTGGTACGACATTTTGGTGGCTGATCTGGTCAAACGTGAAGACGAAGCGGGTCTGCGCCAGTCGCAGATGCAAATTGAAGAGATCATCGCCAACGAAAAAGCACGCGGCATACCGGCCAGCCGCATCGTGGTGGCGGGCTTTTCACAAGGGTGCGCGATGGCGCTGATGGTGGGGCTGCGCCATGCCGAAACATTGGCAGGCATTGTGGGTATGTCGGGTTATTTGCCGCTGGCAGACACCACGGCTGCCGAGCACACCTCCGCCAGCTTGAAAACGCCGATTTTTATGGCGCACGGCACACGCGATGGTGTGGTGGCCTTGCCGCGTGCTACGGCATCACGTGATGCACTGGCGGCTATGGGCTATGCGGTGGAATGGCACGACTATGTGATGGAGCATTCGGTCTGCCCCGAAGAAGTTTTGGACCTGGAAGCCTTTTTGAAGCGGGTTTTAGCCTGATTTTAGGTACTAAATGTGCCTCTAGCTCAATAAAATCGGGCGCAAGCAGCTATGAAATAAATAGCAAACTTCAACGCTTTTGCAGCGGTGCCGGTTCTGTGCCTTCGTAGCCAGCTGGCAACAAGTTGTTGGCTGCCAGATTCGCCAGTTCGGTGTCGCGGATGGCAAACAGCATCTCCAGGTCTTGCGCGGTCTCGTCTGGCGGTTCGGCGGGCATGTCGATCAAGGAGGGCAGTGGCTCAATGGGCTCTAGCAAAGGCTTGGCTGCCAGCGCTGCGGCGATAGACAGTTCTGGCAACGTGGGGACGGCTACTGGCGGCGCAGGTATCGGGACAGGAACAGGTATGGGGTCAACAGCAGCGGGTGTTACAGCCTTGGCTGGCATGGGGACGATGTCAAATTGGTCAAGTGGCGCAGCTGCTGGCGTCTGCCAGAACTCGGGCCCTGGTAAATCTGTGATGGGGCAACTGCTGGCAACTTCAAGCTGCCAGGCAATGCCTTGTAGCCAGGCGCCAGCTTTGGGTTCAAACTGCACGATTTCTGTCAGCAAGGCTTTTTGAAACGCAAAAGCGTATTTCATCAGCCGCTCATCCCATTGCTTGACCACCAGACGCACATAAATGCCTTGGCCACGCGTACGGCTGTTCATCACCTGTATTTGGCATTGAACCGCGCCGGGCGGCATGCCGCATTTTTTCAGCAGGTCGCGCAACAGCACTTGCACCAGCTGGCCGCGGGTTGCGGTTTCGGACCCGTCATGGAGCATGGAGTGCTGCGAGTTGCGGCTGTGTGGCAACGAGCTATGGCTGGGCGCTGCCCCCTTGGTGCCAAAAAAATCGAACAGGTTTTTGAGCGGGTTGTTCATTTGATGTTGTCTAAATGTGCGTGACTCGATGCTTGGTGTACTTTATAGGTCTTTATAGTGCATTGCAAGCCCATGATCATGCCTTATGTACGGTATGCGCACAGCTTGCTTGTCCTGCAAAGCGGTCTGCCAAGCGCAAATAGCTGGCCTGTGATAACTTCCAGCCCCACAAAGAATTATTCGGGAACTTGAGAACATGAATCAATTACAGGCACTAACTGCCGCCCCAGACACCTTTTTATCGCCTGAACGCCTGCTGGGCATGCGCTGCGGCATTGAAAAAGAAAGTCTGCGCGCCCAGCCCAGTGGTGCGTTGGCGCTCACGCCGCACCCACTGGCGCTGGGTTCGGCGCTCACCCACCCCAGTATTACCACTGATTTCAGCGAGTCTCAGGTTGAACTTGTCACTGGCGTCCACAAAGGCGTGCAGGCGGCCATTGACGAGCTGACGCAGATCCACCAGTTCACCTACCGCACGATGCAGGCGCTGGGCGATGAAATGCTGTGGGTGTCGTCGATGCCCTGCGGTTTGCCGACGGACGAGACCATTCCTGTGGCGCGCTTTGGCTCGTCCAATGTGGGCCGTGCTAAAAGCGTTTACCGGCTGGGCCTGAGCCACCGCTACGGGCGGCGCATGCAAACGATCTCGGGCATTCATTACAACTGGTCGTTCCCTGGCGTGACGAGTGAGCAGTATTTTGGGCAAATTCGCAACTTTCGCCGCGAGGCGTTTTTGTTGCTGTACCTGTTTGGCGCGTCGCCAGCGGTTTGCTCGAGCTTTGTAGCGGGTCGCCAGCACGAGCTACAGCAACTCAGCAACGGCACCATGTACATGCCTTACGGCACATCCCTGCGCATGGGCAGGCTTGGCTACCAAAGTGATGCACAAGCGTCGTTGGCTGTCAGCTACAACAGCCTGGAAGGGTATGCTGCATCGCTGCAAGACGCCCTGACGCGGCCTTATCCGGCGTATGAAAAAGTAGGTATTCAAAACCCCGGCGGCGACTATAACCAGCTCGGCGCCACCTTGCTCCAAATTGAAAACGAGTTTTACGGCACGATTCGGCCAAAGCGGGTGATCTTTCCGGGTGAGCGCCCGCTGCACGCGCTGCGCGAACGGGGTGTCGAATACATTGAGGTGCGCTTGATGGACTTGGACCCGTTCGAGCCCGTCGGCATCACGACGCAAACGATGCGGTTTTTAGATGTGTTTTTACTGCACTGTTTAACCAGTGCCAGCCCGCCAGACAGCCCCGACGAGATTGCAGCCCTAGCACGGAACCAGCACCGCACCGCAGCCCGTGGGCGTGAACCCGGCCTGCTGCTTGAGCGCGGCGCTCAACAGGTGGCCTTAACCGACTGGGGGCTTGAAATAATTGCTCAATGCGCGCCGATTGCGGCTGCACTGGATGCCGCGCACGGCGGTGCGCTTTACAGCGACGCGCTTGAAGCCGCAAAAGTCGGCTTGCGTGATGCCAGTACCCTGCCTTCAGCGCGTGTTCTGGCGGTCATGGCACAGGACTTTGACAATTCTTTTGTCCGGTTTGCGCGCGCACAGTCTGAAAAAACCCGTGCTGCCTTTCATGCTTTGCCATTTTCAACGGAGCAGGATGCGCATTTCAAGGCGCTAAGCGCGCAATCGATAGCCGAACAAAAGCAGATCGAGTCACTGGACTCGATGCCTTTTGAGGTGTATCGGCAACAGTATGTGTCGGCTGACAGGCTGGGCTTGCATCGTCGCCAAGCACTTGCTGCCTGACCAGATTGGTGCGTTTTTAGTTTGTGGCGCGCGACGCAGCGCGTTATATCCCCGCGCGGCGCGGCTGACGGCGCAAGCAGGGCTTACAAGAACGCGAACTAACTTGGTGCGCAGGCTCCAAAACCGCCGGGCGTGACACTTTCGTGACCAACCATAGACAGGCTGGCCTCTCTAAAATTCGGGTTTACCCGGTGTTAGCCTGTGTTTTGAGCGCTTCTGCTCGACACTTGAAAGGCCTTTATGACAACCTCTTCTTTCAAAAAATCGGCTTTGAATTTTTTGACCTTGCTGCCTTTGTCGTTGGCTCTCACCGCTGCCAGCGTTGCGGTTCAGGCTCAAACGCTTCAACTCAATGGCACGGGCATTCGATACCAAGCCTCTGGCCCACTGTATAGCGCCGGGCTGTATCTTGACAAAAAACTCACCACGACAGCGGAGGTGATGGCCAGCCAGGGCACCAAACAGTTGCGTATTGTCATGTTGCGTGACGCCAGCGCTGTGGAGATGGGTGATTTGTTGGCCAGCGGCATCGTGGCCAACGCCAGTGATGACGAGTTGAGCAAACTGATTCCGACGCTGTTCAGCCTTGGGAAAATACTGGGCGAACAAAAAAAGCTGTTGGCGGGTGACAGCTTTCAGTTTGAATTGCAACCCTCAGCCTCAAGCACTATCACCATTCAGGCTAAAGCGTCGGGTCAAAGTGTCAAGCACGAGTTTGCGCAGTCCGATTTGTTTGGCATCTTGCTGCGTATCTGGCTGGGCAATCAACCGGCTGACCAGAGTCTGAAAACCGCTTTGCTGGGCAAGGCCAGTTAAAACCGCTCAAAACCGGCTATTTGAAGTGATTAATACGGTTGAAATCCAATGAATACGGGCGCAACCAGCTATAAATATAGTAGCATGTAGGTTGCGTCAGTCTGAGTCAGGGTTTGACCGGTAACTGCTCTAGACCTAACTGCAGCATCTTGGCAGCATCTGCCGCGCTGATCTCCCGCGATAGAAGACCTTTCATGCCCTTGATAGAAAGCGCGCTGGTGCCGTTCCAGGCGCGCATGGCATATGGTGTCAGGAAAGCGGCTTGGCCAGTACCCTTGAGTTCAATGAAGCTGTCTTTGTTGGAAAGATAGGCCAGGCGTTTCAAAGCGTCAAATTCGGCGCGCGATTCCTGAGTGCGAACCGTGACAAACACTTTTTTACCACGGTGGTTAATCGACTCAAAAGCGCAGTTCACGCTGTACCGCTCTGACGGTATTCGGACTTCTGGTTCCTGTAGTGGATCACCTGTCAATTTGCTCAGTTGTCTAGCGGTAAATACGCAGGTTACGCAGCCGGTTGGTGTCGCATGGGCTGCTGGAAATGCGCTCGCCAATGCAAGCATGGCGGCCAATCCGGCTGAACGAAAAAGCAAGACGCGAGAAGCGATGGATGACATGTTGATATTCTAGGCTGGGTGTCAGCCAAATCGACGACTTAAAAATACGCCTACAAACGCCAGCCCCAGCACTAATGCAAACCAGCCCACCAAGGCGGATTGGGCCACGATGCTTTGCATACCCGGTGAGGTGATGAAGTAAGGAGACACCACCACACCCAAGCCAATCATGACGCACAAGATGCCCTTGATGGCCAGCTCGTTGTTGGCTTGGGTATTTATCTTGCTGCTGGGCTTTTGAGCAGGTGCTTGAGGCAGAGGCATGGTGCAGATCATTCAATAAAAGTAACGCAACTGATAATACGTCTAGCAATGAAAGATTCTAAGTAATGGCGATTCAATGGTTCCCCGGGCACATGTACCTGACGCAAAAGGCGATCAGTGAGCGCATCAAGGAAATTGATGTGGTCATTGAGCTGCTGGATGCGCGCCTGCCCGGCTCAAGCGCCAACCCCAAGCTGGCTGAGCTAACGGCGTCGCGCCCCACGCTCAAGGTGCTGAACAAGCAAGACCTGGCCGACCCGGCTGTTACCGCGCTGTGGCTGGCGCATTACAACGCGTTACCCAACACCCGTGCCATCGAGCTGGACGCCAGCGAAACTGCACCCGCCCGCAAACTGATTGATGCTTGCCATGCCTTGGCACCGTTGCGTGGCAGCATGGTCAAACCGATGCGGGTGCTGATTTGCGGCATCCCCAACGTCGGCAAGTCCACCCTGATCAACACACTGACAGGCAAGCGCGCCACCAAAACTGGCGACGAAGCCGGTATCACCAAAATCGAACAACGCATCGTGCTGGCCGATGGCTTTTATTTGTGGGACACGCCCGGCATGCTGTGGCCGCGCATCATCGTGGCGCAAAGTGGCTACAACCTGGCTGCCAGCGGCGCGATTGGCCGCAATGCTTTCAGTGAAGAAGAAGTTGCGCTGGAGCTGCTTAATTTGCTGATTAAAAAATATCCGGCGGCGTTGACTGACCGTTATAAAGTTGAGATCACGCCCGAATCAACTGATGAAACAGTGCTGGAGGATATTGGCCGCAAACGCGGCGCAGTACTGACCAAAGGCCGCATCAATTTGCAAAAAGCTGCAGAAATTGTGATTTACGAATTTCGTCACGCCACACTCGGTCGAATCACGCTTGAAACACCCGATGAGTTTGCCGGCTGGCTAGCTGCTGGGCAATTGCTGGATGCCGAGCGACAGGTGAAAAAAGACGCGATTGAGATGGCGCGGTTGATCAAATTTAAAAAGATTGCACGGCCTGAAAAGCTGCGCGGCGCTTAAGCCAAATTTAGGCCTTATTTGCCCTGTGGCAATAACTTTTGCACCAGCGGGTGCAGCACTTTTTTATGCGCTCCAATCGCAAAAAAGTGCTCCTCAACGCCCTCGCAAGCGCCTACGCGCACGACGCCGTAACGGTTAGTGAGCTCATCGTGAACCAAATCAGTCGCTGGGAAAACACCCATACCTGCCGCGCCAAAGGTTTTTAGCAGCGCACTGTCGTCAAATTCGCCCACCACATTGGGCTTGATGCCCAAGCGCTCAAACCAACCATCCATCCGCAACCGAACGGCTGAACTGGCTGTGGGCAGCAACACCGGCACTGTTGCCAACGACTGCGGAAACCCTTTTTGTGCTGCGCCCAGCCACTGCCTGGGCGCGTACCAAGACAGTTTGGATACGCCCAGCGGATGGGTGTACACCTTCAAGTTGGGGTTATTAGGGGCAGGTCGGTCAGCCAGCACCACATCGAGCCGGTGCAGTGCCAGATCTCCGAGCAAATCTTCAAACTCGTCCTCTTGGCAAATCAGCCGCAAATTTGGTGTGTGCATGACAGGCTGCATGAGCTGGTGTACCGCTAATTTGGGTAAGCCTTCAGAGATACCGACTGCCAGCCGCACCGATGGGCTGCCGATGGCATTGCGTACCGCCTGCGGCAGCTTTTCACCTAACTGAAAAATCAGCTCGGCTTGTTGTACCGCGGCTAAACCGGCATCTGTCAGTGCCACGCCGCGCCCGGCAGGCTTGAGCAGCTCGTAGCCGAGTGATTTTTCAAGCTCGCGCACTTGGGTGCTGATGGTTTGAACCGCCATGCCCAGCTTGTCAGCAGCCTTGGCCATGCCGCCTTCTTTGGCAACCACCCAAAAGTAATACAGATGCCGGTAATTCAGAGTTGTGTTCATGGTCAGCCGTTCAACAAGGGTTCGATTATCAGTTTTTATCTACGTTTAACTTCTTAATTATCTGCTTTTTAAGTATCTATATCCCGCCTATTCTTGCCATTCTTTCAACCAACCCGAAAGGCAAGCCATGCAAGTTATTTTCGAATCACCAGATCCTAAAGCAGCTGAGCTGCGCCCCCTGGCCGAACGCCGCGTGCGCCAAGCGCTCAAGCGCCTGGCGTGGCTGGCGCCACGGGTGCGTGTGCACATGTCTGACATCAACGGTCCGCGCGGCGGGATTGACAAGCGCTTCCAAATTGAGCTGGTGGTCAAAGACACGCAACCTGTCGTGATTACCTCGCTTGCGCGCGATTGGTTCACGGCTTTGCACAGTGCTTTGGCTCGCGCAACACGCGCACTTTTGCAAAACTGGCAACGTACCCGCAAGCTGCGCACAGCGCCGCTGCGTTTGTCTGCCAGCATTTAACGATAAACATACACAAAAAAGGACTTGATCATGAAATGCCTCGTTTGCCCCGACGTTACCTTGGTAATGATGAACCGTCAGGGCGTTGAAATTGACTACTGCCCCAACTGCCGAGGCGTATGGCTTGACCGGGGTGAGCTGGACAAGCTGATTGAGCTGGCGGTATCGCAGGTGCCCGTGCAGAGCCGTCCACCCACTCAAGCGAGGCCAGATTTTGTCGATTCTGACTATGGTTCACGTCCCACTTATGGTTCGCACCCATCTCAAGGCTACCAGCCAAAGCGCAGAAAGTCTTGGCTGAACGATATTTTTGATTGATTTTTAGCTTTATTACCCAAAAGATACAACCAATAACCCGGCATCGTGAGGAGTTGTTTTGGGGGTGCTTTGTGTTTGCGTGGGCCAAGATTTTCTTGGTCGGCATCATCGGCAAAATACCCCCCGTGTTTTCATTTGGCGTCGTCGTGGAAGACGCGTGTGCAGCCTCAGCCTGTAGCGATTGAATCCAAATAAGCCAGACAAAAAAAGGGCTGCTCAATGAGCAGCCCTCTTTGTTGACGTTCCGATCAGGACTTAGGCTGGTTTTTGCCTTCACCCTTGTGCGCTTTACGGTAAGCTTTCATTTCATCACGTGACAACTGGCCGTCTTTGTTGGTGTCAATTGCGTCAAAGTGTTTGGTCAATTGCGGTTTGCCTTTGGCCTCATCGCGCGAAATCATTTTGTCTTTGTTGACGTCGATTTCTTTCATGCCTTTGCCATGTGCGCGTGCGCCAGAGGCGGGTGTTGCAGGTGCAGCGGGCGTTTGGGCCAGGGCGCCGAAGGTGGTGACACTGGCCAGTACCAAGACCGTGCTGGAAATGAGAGTTTTAAACAATGATGTCATGCTGTGCTCCTGAGGTTTTTGCGGCTGCAAAAATTTGCTGCCTGTATTTATAACGCTAGGTGTCAGTTTTGGTTGAACGCTTTACGGGCACTTTACTTTTTTAACTTCTCCGTATCAGGCCATCTAGTCGCGCGTCCCAATTGGTAATCGGCAGTACGCTGGTCAGCGATGAATCAGGCATGGCAAATGTACTGCGCAGCACCTGCGCCAGAACCGCGCGGTAGTCGTGATGCGCAGGCAAGTCCCGCGCTTCATTCAAGTTGCCACGCGCCAGGCCTGACCACTGGCCATGCCATTTGCCGCCGTTAACTCGGTTACCAATCAGCCACATCGCGTTGCCAAAGCCGTGGTCAGTGCCGCGTGTACCGTTTTCACCGGCCGTGCGGCCAAACTCGCTCAGTACCACCACCACATCGCCGGGCTCTGAAAAGTCTTGCCGCAACTGCGCAATCGCGCGGCCCAGGTTACCCAGGTTGTTGGCGAGCTGCCCAGTGGCATTGCCCTGATTCGCATGGGTGTCCCAGCCGCCAGCGGATATAAAACCGAGTCGTAAATTTCGGTCGTTGCGCATCAGCGTGCCCAGGTGCTGCGCGTCGAGCTGCAAGCCGACGGGGTCAGACGCGCCATTGCTGGCGGCCAGCATTTGCGCGTTTTGCGCCTGTGTAGTGGCGGGCGTGCCGTCCATGTCCAGAGCTTTGCCTGCGGCCGGGCCCATGCGTTTGCCGTCCATCTCCATTTTTTCGTTGCTGAGTTCTTGGGCGCTTTGCATGCGGCTGCCGGCACCTTGCCGAAAGGCTTGTGCGACCTTGTCATTGCCTGCGTACAGGTCCATCAATGCTTGGCGGGTTGTGTCATTGGCCAGTACGCCAGTGCGCTGGGCGGCTTGGCCGCGCGGGATGAGTTTGACTTGTGCATCGCCCGCCAAAATGGCTGGGTTTGCCTCGCCGACACCGATGGCTGACGTGATAGTTTTGCTGTTGTTGCTGGCTGCTTTGTTCAACCAGCCGGGTGCTGCGCTGGTTTTGCCGCTCTGGCCAATTTCCATTTCGTACTGCGCTGCAAAGTGCGAGCGATTTGGCGCTGGCAAGCCTGCGCTGGGGACAAAGCTGAGCACACCCTGTTGCCAAAACGGTAGCACGGGCGCAAGGGCAGGGTGCAGCGCAAAGGTGTTGTCGAGTTTGAGGGCAGTTTTGGCGGTGCCATCGGGTGTAGCAATCGCGATGTTGGGGCGGCTGGCGTAGTAATCTGTATCGGTATACGGCACAAATGCCGACAAACCGTCATACGCGCCGCGCAGCATGACCACGACCAATCGGCCCGTGCCCTTATTGCCTTGTGGTGCGGCTTGCGCCCAAACGTTCGGTGCGTTAGCAGCCAGCGCGAGGCCTGATGCCATCAACAGTTGGCGGCGGGAAAGTATTAAGGTGTTCATGGTGGTTATCTCCGAATTTATTTGCTCATGAAGTCTGGGCTGGCCAGCATCAGGCCTGTGCGCGTGGCGGGTTGCTCGCGAGCTATTCGCTCCCGGCTTGAGGCACTTAAAAATGGTTGTAAATAGGTGGGTTCATTCATGCGGTTGCCCAGCGCTACCGCATAGTCGGCGCGGCGCGTCAAGGCTTCTGGGGCCAGCCAGGTTGCGGCATCGGTCTTGTAGCCATCGGGTGTTTGCCAGCCATGCATCGGTTGGCCTGCCGAGGCCAAAAAGCCCAGCGTCAATTGGATGTCGCGCCGGTCTTTGGCACCGCCACTTGCTGTCAATGCCGAACAGGCAAAGTCCAGCGGGGTTTTAAACAGCGTGTTGTCTGCCTTCCAGAACTCCGGCGACTCCACCAGGGTGCGCATCACCGAGCGAATGTCGCCCTGTGTGCGGGTGAAGGTAGCGGCCAGTTGGTCAATCAGTGCCTGTGGTGGTTTGTCTGACACAAAAGTAGTGGCCAGGCGTTTCGCAATGCGTTTGGCGGTGGCTGGGTGGCGGGCCAGCATGCGAATGGCGTCTTCGCCTTCTTGCATGCCATTGCTGGTAAAGCGCCTACCCAGCAAGGTTTTGTCGCCGCTGTCATGCAGCCGCTCGGCAAACCTGAAGCCTTCGCCTTGTTGCAAACCAACCGTCCAGCCCGTCAAAATGCGCGCCAGTTCGCGCACGTCGTTTTGTGTGTAACCTGCGTCAACGCCCAGGGTGTGCAGTTCCATCAGCTCGCGTGCGTAGTTTTCATTCAGGCCGCGCACGTTGCTTTGTGCCTGGTCCAGATAAAACAACATGGCTGGGTGGCGTGCGCTGGCCAGCAGCAGGTCTTCAAATTTGCCCAGTGCGTTGGCACGAATCACATTGACTGCGTAGTGGCCCACAAATGGCCGCACCGGGCCTTTGCCAACAAAAACATTCAGGTGGTTGAACCAGAACTCGGTCATGCGCGCCAGCAGCGGGTTTTCGATAGACGGGTCACTGCACGACATCAGTCGCCAGGCGGCGGCGGTTTGCGTCATCTCGCGGCTAAAACCGGTAGGCTCTGCGGCGTTGTTGGCCATCATCAGCCCCGGCTTGGGCGGGTTGGCCTGCTCTTTGATATTTTTACGGGCTTCACGTTCGACGCGAAAGTCGCTCGCAATTTTGCCTATCGGCTCATTGAATCGGTTGATGTCGTGGGGGATGCTGGCTGGGCGCTGGCTGGCGGCGTAGGCGGCCCCAATCTGGCTGGTTGCCCAGGTTCTGGCATTGGCTTGTGCAGCGATGGCAGTGGCAGCGGTAGGGCCATAACCCAAGCGCGAGGTGGCACGCCATGCCAAAGCTGTGCTGTCTTGTGCAGCGGCAGGTGCGCTGGCCAACAGCCACAGCGCCATGCAAACAGCACCAGTGACAGTTGCGCGTGGTGCCGTGAACAAACGCGTGGCGTGGGATGTATGGTGGGTCATATCGGGCTCCTGAATGGTCTTATTCTGCGCTTGTCTAACGCCCGAGCACATAGGATGGTTGGCAGCTTTACACAGCTTTACGGCTGGTATACCGCCTTCATTTGCGGTTTACTTTACTTGCAGTTCAAGCAGCATCAGGTCAGTGGCGTAGTTGCAATCTTTAGGGCCGCGCTGACAAAAACGGCCAATCGCATCAGCGTCGACAGGCAGCGTACTTTTCCCGGGCCGCTCTACCAGTAGGCCGCCACCTGTCGCGGCTTGTACCTTGTAGTCAGGGTATTGTTCGGAAATTTTTGCGCTGAGCAGTGATTGCCATGTGGGCGCTTCGGTGCAGGCAAAAAGCAGCGGGATGGCGATGGTCAGGGTGAGTACAGCACGGTGATGCAGCCTTACCCGCGAAGGCTTGCAGCCGGTGAAAACTCCCGGTCGATGACTGTGGGAAAAGTGGGGCATAGCCATTGCAATAGTCTAACCAGAGCGCTTGACTCGGTTACATTGCTACTGTTTTCTCACTGCTTTGAAAGGTGTTTGCATGCTGTCACTTCTGGGAACCTTGTTCATTGGCCTGATCGTCGGCTTCATCGCCCGCGCCGTCAAACCCGGCGACGACAAACTCGGCTGGATCATGACCGCCGTTTTGGGTGTGGCTGGCTCGTTTTTGGCAGGCTACGCAGGCAAGGCGCTTGGCTTTTATCAAGAAGGCCAAGTCGCGGGCTTTGTCGCCTCTGTGGTTGGCGCTATCGTGCTGCTGTTTGTTTACGCGCTGGTGAAAAGCAAAGTTAAGTAACTTTGGGCGTTGCGCTAGCTTCTGCCCGGTTGAATTGCTTGTCACTTTTCGCTATTATTTTGGTAGCTACTTGCTCCCGTATTTATTGGGCTTACGGCCGAATTGGTCGGGAGTATGCAACTCTTCATAAAAAACAAATACCATGTCGCCATTCATCGCCTTCCTGATTACCGCTATCGTCCTGGCCATCACTCCCGGCCCGGGTATCGCTTACGTGGTCGCACGCACCGTATCGGGTGGCCGCAAAGAAGGCTTGGCATCGTGCTTTGGTACGGGCGTGGGCGGCATGCTGCATGTGTTGGCGGCGGCGCTGGGCATCTCTGTTTTGATTGCCCAGTCTGCATTGGCTTTCAGCGTGGTCAAGTACGTGGGTGCGGCGTACCTGATGTACTTGGGTATTCGGCTGTTGATGCACAAAAGCCATGAGGCAGAAGTTGTTGCCGTGTCGCCCCAGGGCGTGCGCCGCGCTTTTTTGGAGGGCATCGTGGTGGAAGCCCTGAACGTGAAGACCGCACTCTTCTTTTTGGCGTTTCTCCCGCAATTCATCAACCCTGGTGAAGCCCTTGTCCCGCAACTGGTGGTGCTGGGCAGTATTTGTGTTGCCCTGAACACGGCCGTGGACGTGGTGGCAGTGTTTGCCGCCGACCGTCTTCTGGCATCTCAGGCTGCGCGCGCCACCCGTGCCCGCTTGCTGACCCGAGTCTCGGGCGTCACCATGCTTGGCCTGGGCGCTTACCTTGCTCTTGCCAAGCGTCAGGCGTAGTCGCTCACCGGCACACAGCTGCACATCAGGTTGCGGTCGCCGTACACGTTGTCTACCCGACCAGTGGTGGGCCAGTATTTGGATGTTTTGAGCGCGGCTACGGGGAAGGCGGCTACCTCGCGTGAATACGGCCTGTTCCACTCAGCTGCGATGACACTGGCTGATGTGTGCGGTGCGTGTTTGAGGGGGTTGTTGTCTTGCGGCCAGGTGCCGTTTTCAATGTGTGCAATCTCTTTTCGGATGGCGATCATGGCGTTGATGAAGCGGTCGATTTCTTTCAAGTCTTCGCTTTCAGTCGGCTCCACCATCAGCGTGCCCGCTACAGGAAAGCTCAAGGTCGGTGCATGAAAGCCGCAATCCATCAGCCGCTTGGCCACGTCTTCTGCGGTCACTCCGCTGGTTTCTTTCAGGGGGCGCAAGTCCAAAATACATTCATGCGCCACATAACCCGCCTCGCTGGCGTACAGGGTGGGGAAATAGTCTTTCAGGCGGGCACTGATGTAATTGGCGCTCAGGATTGAGATTTCAGTCGCCTGCTTCAAACCCTCTGGGCCCATCATGCGGCAGTACATCCAGCTGATGGGTAGAACCGCCGCGTTACCTAGAGGTGCTGCTGAGATGGCACCCACGCCGTTGACTGCAATGCCGCCTGTCACATGCCCAGGCAAATACGGCACCAAATCAGCCACCACGCATACCGGGCCAACACCTGGCCCGCCGCCACCGTGCGGGATGCAAAAGGTTTTGTGCAAATTAAGATGGCTCACGTCGCCGCCAAACTCGCCCGGTGCTGCCGTGCCGACCAGCGCATTCATGTTTGCGCCATCGACATACACGCGCCCACCGTGGCTGTGTACCAGAGCGCAGAGCTCTTTGACGTTGGCTTCAAACACGCCGTGGGTGCTGGGGTAGGTAATCATCACCGCTGCCAGGTTGGCGCTGTGCTGTTCGCACTTGGCTTTGAGGTCGGCCATGTCAACATTGCCTTTGGCGTCGCAGGCGGTCACGACCACCGTCATGCCCACCATTTGGGCGCTGGCCGGGTTGGTACCGTGGGCTGAGGCCGGTATCAGGCAAATGTTTCGGTGGCTCTGTCCCTGCGCGTCATGAAAAGCCTTGATGACCAGCAAGCCCGCGTATTCGCCTTGGCTACCCGCGTTGGGCTGCAGGCTGATGCCTGCGTAACCTGTGGCCTGGCATAGCCAGTCGCGCAGTTGTTGGTCTAACTCAGCGTAGCCGCGTTGCTGGTCTGCGGGTGCAAAGGGGTGCATGTTGGCAAACTCTGGCCAGGTGATGGGAATCATCTCGCTGGTTGCATTCAATTTCATGGTGCAAGACCCAAGCGGGATCATGCTGCGATCCAGCGCCAGATCTTTGTCGCTCAAGCTGCGGATGTAGCGCAGCATGGCGGTTTCGGAATGGTGGGTGTTGAAGACCGGGTGCGTCAAGAATATGCTGGTGCGGCGCAGCTCTGCGGGAATTAGTGGCTCGATGCCTTTTTCAAAGTCAGCAACTTTCGGCAAGGCCTGGCCGGGTTTGGCAAAGACGGACCAGAGCAGTTCAATATCATCGCGGGTGGTGGTCTCGTCCAACGCGATGCACAGGTAATCCTTCCAGTAAATTCGCAGGTTCAGACCCATTTCACAGGCGCGAGCAGCTATTGAATTTGTAGCGTCATCTGTCTTCAGGCTGAGCGTGTCGAATGCACTCTCACTGCGAACCGGGCAACCCATCTCAATCAGGCCGCGCGCCAGAATGGCGGTGTAGCTGGCCACGCGCTGCGCAATGCGCTTCAATCCCTGCGGGCCATGGTAGACCGCGTACATGCTGGCAACTACCGCTGGCAAGACCTGCGCTGTGCAAATATTTGACGTGGCTTTTTCACGGCGAATATGTTGCTCGCGGGTTTGCAGCGCCAGGCGGTAAGTCGGGTTGCCATGCACGTCAACACTCACACCCACCAAGCGGCCGGGCATCGAGCGCTTGAATTCGTCTTTGCAGGCCAGATACGCTGCGTGCGGGCCGCCAGCACCCATTGGCATACCAAAGCGCTGCGTGGTGCCGACCACGATGTCTGCACCCCATTCACCTGGCGGTGTCAACAGCGTCAGCGCCAGCGGGTCAGCAGCGGCGATGAAGGCGGCTTGTTTGGCGTGTACGGTCGCTACGTCGGCGCGCAAATCGTCAATACGGCCGCTGGTGGCTGGGTACTGCGCCAACACGGCAAAGTAGTCGCCTTGCAAGGCGGTTTGCCATTCAGGCGCAGAGTTGGCCAGCAACACGGTGATGCCCAGCGGCTTGGCGCGGGTTTGAATCACCTCAATGGTTTGCGGATGGCAGTCGCCAGCCACCACGAAGGTGTTGGATTTACTTTTGACGCTGCGCTTGGCCAGCGTCATGGCTTCAGCGGCGGCGGTGGCTTCATCGAGCATCGACGCATTGGCAATCGGCATCCCTGTCAGGTCGCAAATCATGGTCTGGAAGTTGATCAGCGCTTCCATCCGTCCCTGAGATATTTCGGCCTGGTAGGGGGTGTAGGCGGTGTACCAGGCTGGGTTTTCCAGGATGTTGCGCAAGATCACGCCGGGCGTGTGGGTGCCGAAATAGCCTTGGCCAATAAAGCTTTTCAGGACTGTGTTTTTCGATGCAATGCTTTTAAGCTGCTTAAGTGCTTCAGCCTCCGTCACAGGCGCGGGAATCGCCATGGCGCTGGAACGCGCAATCGATGGCGGAATGATGGCCTCCATCAACGCGCGGCGCGACGCGGCGCCCAGCACGCTGAGCATGTGCGCCTCGGCTGCGTCGTCAATGCCGATGTGGCGGGCGATGAACTCGGACGTGTTTTCAAGTTCGGCGAGGGGCTTTGCGGATTGCATCAACATGGTCTTTACCTAAAAAAGGCCTCAAAAAAAATCTAAGCGTTAGCGGAAAATGCCGAATAACTGGTCTCATCCATCAGCGCTGTGAGTTCCGACGCATCAGACAGTTTGACCTTGAAGAACCAGCCTGCGCCCAATGGGTCGGTGTTGGCCAGCGCCGGGTCATCGCGCAGGGCTTCGTTCACCTCGGTCACTTCACCGCTGACGGGCATGTACACATCGGCTGCGGCCTTGACGGACTCGACCACGCCAGCAACTTCTTTTTGTGCCAGCGAACTGCCAATGGCTGGCAGGTCAACAAACACCACATCGCCCAGCGCGTCTTGCGCATGGTGCGTGATGCCGACAGTGGCAATGTCGCCGTCAATTTTTAGCCACTCGTGGTCTTCGGTGTATTTGATGGTCATGGTGTTTTCCTGAATAAAGTTGAAGGTTAGCCGCGAAAATAATTGGTTGGAACAAAAGGCATGGCACACACTGCCATCAGCACGGGTTTGCCACGCACCATGGCGTTGACCTGCGTGCCGATAGATGCAAATTCGGGGCCAACATAGCCCATCGCAATGGGTTGGTTGATGCTGGGGCCGAGCAGCCCGCTGGTGACTTCGCCGATGACTTCACCCGTCAAGGCGTGCAGGGCGGTGTGGTCGCGCACCGGGATGCGTTCGAGCGCCATCAAGCCGACGCGTTTGCGGGATAGGGTTTTCGGGTCAGACAACTGTGAAAGTACTTTTTCGGAACCCGGAAAGCCACCCGCTCGCGCGCCACCTGTACGGCGTACTTTTTGAATCGCCCAGTTCAGGCTGGCTTCAACCGGTGTGGTGGTGGTGTCAATGTCGTTGCCGTGCAGGCACAAGCCAGCTTCCAGCCGCAGGGAGTTGCGAGCGCCCAGGCCGACAGGTTTGACTTCAGGTTGTGCCAGCAGGGCGCGTGCCAACCTTTCTGCCTGGTCGGCGTGGACTGAAATCTCAAAGCCATCTTCACCCGTGTACCCGCTGCGGGTTAAAAAACAGTCGCAGCCCGCCACATCAAAGCGGCCACCGGTCATGAACACCAGCTTTTCAACGCCGGGGGCAAGTCGACTTAGCGCGGTGACGGCTTGTGGGCCTTGCAGCGCGAGCAGTGCGTATTCAGGCATAGGTGTGACTTTGCAGCGAAGTCCGATTTTTTCCTGAATGTGGGCGATGTCAACGGTTTTGCAAGCACCATTGACGATGATGAAAACACTATCGCCAGTATTGAAAAACATCAGGTCGTCCATGATGCCGCCTACATCGTTCAGCAGCAAACCGTAGCGCTGCTTACCAACTGGCAGGTCAATGACATCAACTGGTATCAGGCTTTCAAAAGCGGCTGCCGCATCACTGCCTTCAAGGCGCAACTGCCCCATGTGAGACACGTCAAACAAGCCTGCCGCAGCGCGAGTGTGTAAATGTTCAGCCATCAAGCCTGCCGGGTATTGCACGGGCATTGAATAACCTGCAAAAGGCACCATGCGAGCGCCTAGTTCGACGTGCAAATCGTGCAAAGGGGTTTTTAGCAGTTGATCGTCAGGGGACAAGTGATTCTCCGAGGGGCAAACATAATTGGTTTTTGGGGTCAGAGCCCAAATTCATAGTGCCTCTGGCACGCCCGTTGGACGCGATGCTTTGCATCGCTATGAAATTGGTGTCTGACCCCAATAACCATTGCCCCTGCTGTCCCGGGTACCTGAGAGATTCACCCGGCGATGCGGGTTTGCTCCTTCGGTGGGCTGCAATTGCTGCAACCTCTCTCCAGTAGGGAACGCCGTTAACGCATTGCTTTAACGGCGGTTGTCAGTCCTTTTGCCTGAGCGTTCAATGCACCATTGGGGGTAGCACTTGCGCCTTCGGCGGTTAGCTCAAATAGGTGCTATCTGGCGAACTCTCTCCTGACCGTTTTAGTTTAACCCAAACCTGTTTCTAGCTACTTTGCATAAACAAGATCACGCAAAAACAGCGACAACTGCGGCACGTACGTCACCACCATCAGGCAAGCCAAAATCACCAGCACAAACGGTATGAGGTAGACAATAATTTTGTCGAGTGAGATTTTCGCCACCGTGCACGCGGCAAATAAATTCACACCAAAGGGCGGGGTGATCATGCCAAGCGCCAAATTGACCACCATGATCAAACCAAAATGTACTGGGTCAATGCCAAAGTGAATGGCTACCGGGGCCAGGATGGGTGCCAGCACAATGATGGCGGCGCTGGTTTCAATGAACATGCCGATCACAAACAGCGCAGCATTCACGCCCAACAAAAAGAGCGCAGGTGACTGAAGCACTGCCTCCAGGTAGCGGCCAATTTCACCCGGTACGCCAGCACGGGTGATCAAAAATGCAAACAAACCCGCATTCGCAATGATGAACATGATGACCGCGCTGGACAATACTGATTTGCGCAAAATCAGCATCAGATCACTGACTTTGATTTCACGATAGATCACCATGCCCACAATCAGCGCATAAAACACGGCGACGGCTGATGCCTCTGTAGGCGTAAAAATGCCGCCGTAAATACCACCCAAAATGATCACAGGCATCAGCAGCGCCCAAGCGGCCTGCCAGGTGGCTTTGCCGAATGACAAACGCCCATCGCCATCGTTTTTACCCCAACCCTTCCAGCGGCAATACAAGTGCACAAAAAGCATCAGTGCCAGGCCTATGAACAGGCCAGGGCCAAAGCCAGCAATAAACAACTCGCCAATCGACACCTCGGCGCTCACGCCGTACAAAATCATGGGGATCGATGGCGGAATGATCACACCCAGTTCGGCGCTGGTGGCTTGCAGCGCCGCAGCATAGCCGACCGGGTAGTGGTGCTTGATGAGCGCTGGAATCAAAATGGCGCCAATGGCAAAAGTGGTGGCCACTGACGAGCCCGACACAGCGGCAAAAATCATGCAGGTCAGCACGCAGGTCATGGGCAAGCCACCCTGCACGCCGCCAACGATGGACTTGGCAAACTCCACCAGGCGGCGCGAGATACCGCCGGTTTCCATCAGGTTACCCGCCAGAATAAAAAACGGAATGGCAGCGAGCGGGAATTTGTTGATCGAAGAAAACATTTCTTTGACAGAAATCAGCATGTTGGCGTTGCTGGCCTGGATACCCAGAATCGATGCCAAACCGATAGACACGGCGACTGAAATTGTCAGCGCAAAACACAGCACCATTGTGCAAACCATAACAATGCTCATTGCGCAGTCTCCAATTCATTACGTTGTGGGTCTAAAAAGTTAGCCACAATCCCCAGCACGCTGAACATGGCGCCGACCGGCATGGCCACGTAGCCCCAAAACATCGACAGCGACTCCAGCCCCGCCATCGACTGCACACGCCCGCGCATTGAATAGTCCCAGCCCCACCAGATGATGACGCTGATCAGCGCCAGCGCCGCAAGGCACACCACCGCGTCCAGCACGCGCCTGATCTTTGGCGGACTCCAGCGGTACAGCACGTCCACGCTGACCATCGCGCCTTGCCTGAAAGCCATCGGGATGCCCATGAACACCATCCAGATCAGGCTCAGGCGAATCAAAATCTCGCTCCACTCGGCGGGCTGCTCCAGCACAAAGCGGGTGATGATTTGAAACATGCCCAGGCTCGATGCAATCACCAGCATCAGGCAGGCTACCCACATAGAGAACTGCGTGGTGCGGTGCTCAAGGCTAAGAAAAGTTTGCTTCATTTTTTCAATCTGTTTTTAGCATTAAAAAAGCCCGCTAACCCAATTGATACGGGCGCGGGCAGCTACTAAAAAAGTAGCATTTAATTTAACCTATCTAACTGCCCGAATCGCATCCAGGTTGGGTTTTCCAAACTGCTTTTCGAACTCGGCATTGATAGGTGCCAGTGTGCTTACAAATTTGGCTTTGTCAACGTTGTCGATGACTGTCATTCCCTTGGCGCGCAGCTCGGTGACTCCCGTCGCGTCGTCTGCATCAACGCGGGCACGATTGAGTTTGACGCCTTCTTTGGCAGCATCAATAAAGGCTTGTTTGTCGGCTGCGGTGAGCTTGTCAAAGGACGCCTTATTCATGACAAAAATTGCCGGAGAATACACGTGTCCGGTCAGGCTCAGGTGCTTTTGTACCTGGTCAAACTTGGCTGACATGATGACGGACAGGGGGTTTTCCTGGCCGTCAACCGTGCCTTGTTGCAGCGCGGTGAATACTTCAGGAAAAGCCATGGGTGTTGTCACAATGCCCAAGCCTTTATAGGCTGCTATGTGAACCGGGTTTTCCATCGTTCGCATCTTCAGACCTTTGAGGTCTTCCGGTGCTTTGACCTCACGTTTGCTGTTGGTCATGTGGCGCACGCCGTTTTCACCCCAAGCCAGCGCTTTGAAGCCTTTGGAGTCGAACTTTGTCAGCATGTCCTGGCCAATCGGGCCGTCCAGTACGGCACGGGCGTGGGCCTTGTCGCGAAACAGGAACGGAACGTCAAAAATTCTGGCCTCTGACACAAAGTTAGGAATTGGCCCGGTTGAGGTGAACGTTAACTCTTGCGTACCGAGTTGTACGGCCTCAACTGATTCGCGCTCTCCGCCCAGCGCACCGCTGTAGAAAGGTTGAATCTTGTAGCGGCCAGCGGTACGCCTTTCAACTTCTTTGGCAAAGGTGTCGATCGCAATGCCTTGGTGCGAATTTTGGGCGACTGAAATGCTGATGCGCATGGTGGTTTGCGCGCTCGCCGTCCCGACATAAGCGGCAAAGCCAAGAGCAAAGCTGACGCCGATCAGTAATTTAGATAGTTTCATGAATGTCTCCAGTTGTGTGTTGATGTTTGAGTCTCAGCTTGCAAGCAAAACTCATGTGCATACACATTATTGCTGCTAAGTTGACGGTTGGATGCGCGGGTTTTCGCTCATTTCGTCGCGGATGTAGTCCGCAATGATGCTTTCAAAGTCCGGGTCAGGCAACAAGCCCAACGCCCTGGCGCGTCCCGCGTCAATTACTGCCGGCCAACTGGTCACGATGTTGGCAATGGCGGGGTCGGGTGTCCAGTCAATCAAATCAGCCACTGCTTTGCCGGCCAGCTTTTCAAGAGCAGCCGCCATACTGCCAGCTGTGGTGCTCAGTGCTGGCAGGTTGATGGCGGTACGTGCGCCCCACGCTGCATCGCTGGTTTGCGCTGCACACATCAGCCCGGCGATTGTGCGGGCAGGTGAACTGAGTGCCACTGCCGTATCGGGTGCGACCGGACAAGCGCCGCGCACGCCTGCCAGCGGTTCGCGGATCATGCCGCTTAAAAAACTGGACGCCGCGCCATTGGGTTTGCCTGGCCGCACACTGACCGTCATCAGGCGTACATTGCGAGCGTGTATGAAACCTTTACGCCCATAGTCAGCCACCAGTTGTTCGCCAATGAATTTTTGAATGCCGTAACTGTTTTGTGGTGTGGGCAGCGTACGGTCGTCAATGACGGCGGGCAGTGGTTGCGCGGCTGAATTGCCAAACACCGCCAGTGAGCTGGCAAAGACCACCGTGGGCTGGGTTTTGACGCTTCGGCAGACTTGCAACAGCGCCCGGGTTGCGTCAACGTTGCTGCGCATCCCCAAGTCAAAATCGGCTTCGCATTCACCGCTGACAGCGGCGGCCAAGTGAAAAATGATAGCTGCTTGCGCCCATATTGATTGGTCTGCAGCCGTTTTTGTCTCTAGTAGTTGATTCAAATCACCGACCAAAGACTTGATTCGGCTGTCCGCTGCCAGATCTGCCGGGGCTGCTACCCTGTCAACTAGGGTGATGCTCTGTATCGCTTGCGGCGCGGCGCCACTGAGAGCGAGTTGACCCTGCGCCAGCAAAGCTCTGGCCAGTCGTGCGCCTAAAAACCCGGCGCCACCGGTGATGATGATGTGCATATGTGTTTGTCTCTTTCGTGTTGATACTGCTAAACCGAACGCCCCGGCTTGCTGCTCAGCGTGATCGTAACTTGAGCAGCCTGTCTTGCGCCGCGCTCAGGTGCTCACGCAGGGTGTACCAGCGCGGTGAGTATTCGTCGGGCAAGTCCATCTCAACGACTCTGCGCTCTATCTGATCCAGTCGTTCCAGTAAGCCTTTGAGTGCCATCGGGTTACTGCTGGCAATCGCTTCCATCTCACTTTCCAGAAATTTAAGCTCGCCATAAAAATGGTTGAGAGCAGCCCGCACGCGCCAGTCAAAGAGTTTTGGAATCCAGGCCAGCACAGCTAAAGCCACGGCAAGAATGGGAATGACCGCATACAGCAGCAGTTGCGCGAGTTGCGCCTTGCCGTAGGGCAAAAGTTGTTCCATCCACGGGCGATCGCCCAGACTGTAGGCTTTGGCCGGTTGCGTCATGGGGAAGTCACTGCTGCGCAGGTTAGGGAACTGTCTTTGATGTTGCAAAAAAGTGGGTATCTCGTGAATTTCTTGTGCCGCATCAAGCAAAGCGCGTTGCAACGCCGGGTGCAGGTCTGGTCGCACCAACAGATGGGTTTGCAGGCTCATCAGGGTGAGGTCGCGTGGCGGTATGTCGCCGCGCAATTCAATTGCTCCCTGCGGTAACAGCAACCGTTTTAAAAATCTGTCCTGCGCAGCCAACGCACCCGCGTGCTCAACCCCCAGCAACTGAATGCCGCCCATACGTGTCAGCAACTGGACGACCTGCGAGTCATCGCTTGCAGCCTGAAACACCATGTCGACTTTTCCGTCCACCAGTGCCTCGGCTGCTGCGGTGTCCGCCAGAGAATCAAACCGTACATCTGCCGCGCGCACGCCTGCCAGTGCCAACACCCTTTGGGCTGCCATAAAAGTCGATCCTGTGGTTGGCCCCGCAGCAATGCGCAGGCCTTTGGCCTGCGTCAGGGCGCTGGGCCCACTGAGCCTGGAGAAAATCCACAAGGGCTCATGCGCCACCACGGCCAGCGCCTGGACGCCCTGTACGGTGGGTGCGTAAATGCCATGTCCAAAGCCGATGCTGGCCGCATCTAGTGGATTACTCAGCCGGTCGAGTGACCCTTTCTCGATATCCGAATAAACAATTTCAACATGCATGCCGATGCGCTCAAGTTGCTCTGCATAACGCTGAGCCATGCGCGAGTAACTGCCTTCTTGCGCGCCGGCAGCAATCACCACCTTGCCGGGCGGCAACACTTGCCAGCGTGTGCTGGCCCACCACAATGCGCTGGCGGCGCACAAAATCGCTGGCAGATATAACAGCAGCCAGCGCTGGCGGTAGAGCATCAATAATTTCATCGGCCGCGCGTCCGGTAAAGCCGCTGGCGCACAAATTCAATGTGCTGGTGCAGCATGTAGCAACGCGCCATCAAATCTTTGGGGCAGGCAAATGCCAGCAGGCTCTTGTCAATGCCGTTTAAGCGCAGTAAAAACCGCGTCAGATCCAGACCTGAAAGCACCTCCTGGCTCAAATCATTTTCAATGAATTTGAGCTCGCCGTACCAGCGGTTCACCCGGCTTTCGAGCGTCCAGCGCAGGTACGATGGAATCATGTGCATCAGCCAAAAAGCCAGCAGCATCACTGGCAGCACAATCAGCAAAATGCGTTCTGCGACTTGCGCCCACCAAAAGGGCATGACAGTTTCAAGCCAGGGCAAGCCATGCGCCATTGTTTGCCTGGCTTGGGCCGCGGTGGGAAAGTCGATGCGCCTGAGTGACGGGAAATCACCCGCCTTGTGAAACAAGCCACCGCCGTTATGCGCTTCCATTGCCACCGCAACGGCCAGCCGTTTCAAGGCAGGGTGCAATGCCTCGCGTGCCACCAGGCTGGCAGATGTGGTCAGCAGCGTGATGTCGCGCGGCGGGATATGTGTGTCCAGCGTACCCTGCGCCAGCAGCTGTAACTCAAGATACGGGTTGCGTTCAGTGATGGCTGCTGATCTGCGCAGACTGACCAGCTGTATGCCGGGCACACTGAGCATGCTTTGTACGGCCATTGAATCAGCTGCAGCCACCATAAAAACCACATCCATCTGCCCTTGGCGCATCGCCTGTACGGCAGCGCTGCCTCTCAAGGGTGACAGCGCCATGTCATTGGTATTGATACGGGCCTGTTCCAGCAGCTTGAGCGCCACTTTGCGTGTGCCGCTGCCTTCAGGGCCAACCGCAACACGCAAGCCCTGCAACTGCTGCAAGGTGTCTATGTCGCGGTTGCGGGTAAATAGCCAGACTGCTTCAACGTCGACATTGGCCAGCGTCTCAACCCGGCTACGGTCGCGCCTGTCAAGTGATACACCGAGATAGCCGAAGCCGCCCTGCATGAAGGCCAGGTCCGAGGGTTGCTCCTTTTGCCTCAGCCGTTCCAGGTTTTGCTGCGAGCCGGCAGAGGTTTGAATGACGAGTGTGATGCCATGCGCTGCAAACAGCTCTGCATAGCGCTGCGCGTGCCCGTAGTAGGCGCCTTCTTCCCCGGCTGTGGTCAAGCTGATAGTGCTGCTTGGCATGGGGTAGACAAACAACCACAACCAACTCGCAACAACCACGGCTAGGCTCACCACCGGGAGCCGGATCAATAGCCATTTATGTTGGTACAGTCTAGCCTTGCGCACAAAGCACTTTCATCGAAGTGAGGGCTTTGTTTATAACGTATAGGCGGGCAGACGCCTAAATCTTTTACAGAAATTACATCCCGCTGTAGTTGGGCCCACCACCACCCTCGGGCGTGACCCACACGATGTTTTGGGTCGGGTCTTTGATGTCACAGGTTTTGCAATGCACGCAGTTTTGCGCGTTGATTTGCAGGCGGTCAGTATTGTCAGCGTTTTTGACGTATTCATACACGCCTGCGGGGCAGTAGCGTGCTTCTGGCCCGGCGTACAGCGCCAGATTGATGTTGACAGGAACGCTGGCATCCTTGAGCGTTAAATGCGCAGGCTGCTGCTCTTCGTGGTTGGTGTTGCTGATGAAGACACTGCTGAGTTTGTCAAATGTGATTTTGCCGTCAGGCTTGGGGTAAGTGATTTGCGGGCAGTCTTTGGCAGGCTTGAGCTTGGCGTGGTCAGGCACAGTGCTGTGAATCGTCCACGGCGGTGATTTAAAGCCCAATTTAGGCAGCAGCCATAGCTCAATGCCATTCATGATGCTTGACAGGTACAAGCCTTTTTTCATCCACTGCTTGGTGTTTCGGGATGCTTCCAGTTCTTCTTTCAACCAGCTCGCTTCAAAGGCTTCTGGGTAAGCCGTCAGCTCATCGTGTTGGCGGCCACTGGTGACGGCGGCATACGCAGCGTCAGCAGCGAGCATTCCTGTTTTGATAGCAGCATGGCTGCCCTTGATGCGCGCAAAGTTTAAAAAACCTGCGTCGCAACCCACCAGCGCACCACCGGGAAACACGGTTTTAGGCAAGCTGTTCAAGCCGCCGCAGGTAATGGCGCGCGCGCCATAGCTGATGCGCTTGCCGCCCTCTAAATACTGACGAATAGCGGGGTGCAACTTCCAGCGTTGCATTTCTTCAAATGGGCTGAGCCAGGGGTTGCTGTATTCCAGCCCAGTGATAAAACCAAGGGTGACTTTGTTGCCTTCAAGGTGGTACAAAAAGCCGCCGCCGTAGGTGCTCGGGTCCATCGGCCAGCCGAGTGAATGCACCACATGGCCAGGTTTGGCTACTGAAGGGTCAATCTCCCACAGCTCTTTGATGCCAATCGCGTAGGTTTGCGGGTCTTTGCCTGCGTCGAGTTTGTATTTGGCAATCAGGTTTTTACCCAAATGGCCGCGCGAGCCTTCGGCAAAAATCGTGTACTTGGCGTGCAGTTCCATACCCAGCTGAAAGTTCTCGGTGGGCTCGCCGTCTTTGCCGACACCGAGGTTGCCTGTGGCGATGCCTTTGACCGAACCATCATCGTTGTACAGCACTTCAGCCGCTGCAAAGCCAGGGAAGATTTCAACGCCCAGCGCTTCGGCCTGTTGGCCCAGCCAGCGCACAAAGTTACCCAGGCTGATGACGTAATTGCCTTCGTTGTGCAGGCATTTCGGGATCAAAAACTGCGGTGTGTTGATGGTACCCGTGGTGCTTAAAAACTGCACGTCGTCGCCGGTGACGGGTTGGGTCAAAGGTGCGCCCAGTTCCTTCCAGTTTGGGAAAAGCTCGGTCAAGGCACGCGGGTCCATGATGGCGCCGCTCAAAATATGTGCGCCGGGCTCTGAGCCTTTTTCAAGCACTACGACCGACACATCAGTACCTTTCTCAAGCGCTAGCTGCTTCAGTCGTATGGCCGTGGCCAAGCCACCGGGGCCGCCGCCAACCACGACCACGTCGTATTCCATTGCTTCACGGGGGCCGAATTGGGTCAGGATTTCTTGGCTGGTCATTTGGTTACTCGCTGATAATGATTTGGTTCAATCACATGATTTTATGCTTCGAAAGCTAAAAAAGAACGGTCGTTCTTTTTATTGTTCTAATTTGGGGAATTTACATGGCTTACAGCCTCGATCTTTCAGGGCGCGTCGCGCTGGTTACCGGTGCTTCTGGCGGGCTGGGTGCGCAGTTTGCCAAAACGCTGAGCCGTGCCGGCGCAGCAGTCATCCTGGCCAGCAGGCGGATGGACAAGCTGAAAGACTTGCGTGCTTTTATTGAGGCTGAGGGTGGCGCAGCGCATGTGGTGGAGCTGGACGTGACGGACCACGACAGCATCAAATCAGCCGTAGCGCATGCAGAAACCGAGGTCGGCCCGATCGACATCCTCATCAACAACTCAGGCGTCAGTACCACCCAGCGCTTGCAGGATGTGGCAGAGGCCGATTACGACTTCATCTTTAACACCAACGTCAAAGGCGCATTTTTTGTAGCGCAAGAAGTGGGCAAACGTATGTTGGCAAGATCGCGCGGCACAGCGCCCGGCGGCTTTGCGGGTGCGCGCATCATCAACATCGCATCGATGGCCGGGCTGCGTGTGTTGCCGCAAATTGGCGTGTACTGCATGAGCAAAGCGGCCGTGGTCCAAATGACCAAGGCCATGGCGGTGGAGTGGGGCAAGTACGGGATCAACGTCAACGCGATTTGCCCGGGTTACATCGACACTGAAATCAACCACCACCACTGGGAAACCGAGCAGGGAAAAAAGCTGGTTCAAATGCTGCCACGCAAGCGTATTGGTAAACCTGAAGACCTGGATGCGCTGCTGGTGATGCTGGCCAGCCCGCAGAGCCATTTTGTGAATGGTGCGGTGATTGCTGCGGACGACGGATTCGGTGCATAGGTAGTGTTTTATGGAGTTTTGGCTGGGCTGGCTGCTGGCGCTTTGTGGGGCTTGGTGTTCATTGCGCCGCGCATGGTGCCGGGGTTGTCGTCAGTTGACCTGACGGTTGGGCGCTTTGTGTCCTACGGTGCGCTGTCTTTTGCGCTGATGCTGCTGGTGCGCCAGTCGTCTTGGCCTACGACTCGCCAGGCGCTTTCGGCTCTAGGTCTGAGTGTGTTGGGCTTTACCGGCTACTACCTGCTGCTGGTGTTTGCCATTCGAGACGCAGGGACAGCCGTGCCAAGCCTGATCATCGGCACGATACCCATCTGGATGATGTTGCTGGGCAAACCCATCGGTCTGCGCTGGGCTGCATTGCTGCCGGGCTTGGCACTAACGCTGCTAGGGCTGGCGCTGATGGTGCAGGCCGAGGCGCATGTGTCAACCCGAGGCCAAGACTTTTGGCGCGGCGTCACTTTTGCAGTGGCGTCCATGGTCTGCTGGACGGCTTTTGGCTTACTGAATGCGACCTGGCTTAAAAAACATCCCGAAGTCAGCGCCACGACTTGGGCCAACTGGTTGGGTGTGGCAACAGGATTGGGCGCTTTGGGGCTCTGGATGGCTGCTGGGAGTGATATAAATGTGCTTTTAGCCCAACAAAATCGGGCGCAAGCAGCTATTATTTGTATAGCAACTGGCATTGGCTCTGCGTGGCTGGCGACTATTTTGTGGAACATCGCCAGCCAGCGCCTGAGCGCCAGCTTGTGTGGTCAGCTGATTGTGAGTGAGACGCTGTTTGCGCTTTTCTACAGCTTTGTGTGGGATGGCCAGTGGCCGACCTTGCTGCAAGTTTTGGCTTGCGTGCTATTCGTAGCGGGGATTCTGGCCAGCATCCGTGCGCATCGATAATTCGTTTGAGAGGCATCACATGAAGATTGAAATCCCCGAGTTAAAAAAACTGGTTTACGAGATGGTGATCCCCATACGCTGGGGCGATATGGATGCCATGAACCACTTGAACAACACGATGTACTTTCGTTACCTGGAGACTGTTCGTATCGAGTGGATGAGCAGCATCGGTTGCGCGCCTGACGCCACGGGCGAGGGTCCAGTCATCGTCAATGCGTTTTGTAATTTTTACAAGCAGCTTCGGTATCCGGGTGATGTGCTGATAAAAATATATGTCTCAGACCCAGGCCGTACCACGTTTGAAACCTGGGGCACGATGGAACTCACCAGCGCGCCCGGCGTTATTTGCGCAGCTGGCGGAGCGACGACGATTTGGGTTGACTTTCCTGCGCAAAAAGCCAAAACACTTCCTGACTGGTTACGGCAGGTTGTTTTGAACTGATTTTTAGATGCAAAAGTGGCTATCGCCCAATAAATACGGGTGCAAGCAGCTATTGATAATATAGCGGTCTGCGGTGGACAAGGTTTTTGCAGATTTGGTGATCTGCATTGGAAGCGAGCAGTCTGCCTGAGTGTTTTGCTGCGTGTCCTCCGCGCTTCGCGCTCTTCCTTGACCTCCGCAAAACACTCAGGCATACCACTCTTAGGTTCTGGCTCGAAAAATCCTGTTTAGCGACGGTTATGGCGTGTCTGCCGCAGCGAAATCAAGGAGGAGCCCAAAGGGCGGGGGACATTCGCGCAGGTAGATGCGCCGTAGCCGTTGCGGGTAACGAAAGCACGTCGTCTTGTTTCATTTCTGCTTGGGCACCCGTCCCATCAAGTAAAACTCCGGGTTTGGCTGCATGCCGCTAAAACTGGCCATGCGGTTACTCAGGCCAAAAAACGCCGTGATCGCTGCGATGTCCCAAGCGTCTTCGTGGTCAAAGCCGTGTGCCGAAAGCGCTGCAAAGTCCGCGTCATCCATCGCGTGGGATTGCAGGCAAACCTTCATCGCAAAGTCCAGCATGGCGCGCTGGCGCGGGCTGATGTCGGCTTTTCTGTAGTTCACCGCGACTTGGTCTGCCACCAGGGGCTTCTTCTCATAAATCCGCAAAATCGCGCCATGCGCCACCACGCAGTACAGGCAGTTGTTGGCTGCGCTGGTGGTGGTGACGATCATTTCGCGGTCGCCCTTCGTTAAATTGCTGGTGCGCCCAACGGACTCTGGCAGCATCAAAGCATCGTGGTACGCAAAAAACGCGCGCCATTCAGCTTGGCGGCGGGCAAAGCCTAAAAACACGTTAGGAATGAAGCCAGCTTTTTCTTGTACCTCCAAAATTTTGGCGCGAATATCCTCGGGCAGATTGGCCAGCTCGGGGGCGGGGTAGCGATTTTTTGATGTGGTCATGACCAGATGATGTCTCATTTTTGTTGCCGTTTTTCTTGCAAGAGTTTTTATTGATTAATAAAAACTATCGACAACTTATTTTTAATTGTCTTTTTATTTTCACCGTACCTCTTCAAAATCAGGTCATTCATTCGCAATCAACAGGAGCCTCTATGTCAGATCAAGCACCCCCCACGACACCCAGCGCAGGCAAGTGCCCGTTTTCAAGCGGCGCCGCCAAACAGAGCTCAGCAAGCGCACGAGGCAATGCAGACTGGTGGCCGAATCAGCTGAACCTCAAGGCGCTTAACCAGAACTCACCAAAGCTCGACCCGATGGGTTCAGCCTTCAGCTACACCGCAGAATTCAAAAGCCTGGACCTGGATGCTGTGGTCAAAGACCTCACCGCCTTGATGACCGATTCGCAAGACTGGTGGCCAGCAGACTACGGGCATTACGGCCCGTTTTTTGTCCGCATGGCCTGGCATAGCGCGGGCACCTACCGCATTGCCGATGGCCGGGGCGGTGCGGGGTCAGGCATGCAGCGCTTTGCGCCGCTGAACAGCTGGCCCGACAACGGCAACCTGGACAAAGCCCGCCGCTTGTTGTGGCCCATCAAACAAAAATACGGACGCAAGCTGTCGTGGGCAGATTTGATGGTTCTGGCTGGCACGGTTGCCATGGATTCGATGGGTTTCAAAACCTTCGGCTTTGCTGGTGGTCGCCCGGACGCGTGGGAACCGGAAGAGATCTACTGGGGCGCTGAGACAAAGTGGATGGGCTCCGACAAGCGCTACTCGGGTGATCGCCAACTCGAAAACCCGCTGGGCGCCACCCACATGGGTTTGATTTATGTCAACCCGGAAGGCCCTGAAGGCCAGCCCGACCCGCTGGGCTCGGCACGCGACATCCGCGAGACCTTTGCCCGCATGGCCATGAACGACGAAGAAACCGTTGCTTTGACCGCAGGCGGCCACACCTTTGGCAAGTCCCATGGTGCTGCCGACCCAGGCAAATACGTGGGCGCAGAGCCCGAGGGCGCAGGCATTGAAGAACAGGGCTTGGGCTGGAAAAACGCATTTGGCAGCGGCAAAGGCGCGCACACCGTCACCAGCGGTATTGAAGGCGCATGGACCAACAACCCGACGCAGTGGGACAACGGCTATTTTGACAACCTGTTTGGCTACGAGTGGGAGCTGACCAAAAGCCCCGCCGGTGCGCACCAGTGGAAGCCCAAAGGCAGCGCAGCAGATGGTACGGTGCCGGATGCACATGACCCATCACTGCGCCACGCCCCGATGATGACCACCGCCGACATGGCGATGCGCATGGACCCGGCTTACGAAAAAATCTCGCGCCGCTTCATGGCCAATCCACAAGAGTTTGCCGATGCCTTTGCGCGTGCCTGGTACAAGCTGACGCACCGCGACATGGGGCCAATTGCTCGCTACCTGGGCAAGCTGGTACCCGCTGAAGTGTTGATCTGGCAAGACCCGACGCCTTCTGTTGATCATGAACTGGTCGGTGAGCAGGACATTGCGGAACTGAAGGCCAAAATCTTGACATCAGACCTTTCAATTTCGCAACTGGTCACGACCGCTTGGGCATCAGCTTCGACCTTCAGGGGCAGTGACAAGCGCGGCGGCGCTAACGGTGCGCGCATTCGCCTTGCGCCGCAAAAAGACTGGGAAGTGAATCAACCCGCTGCATTGGCGAAAGTGCTGCAAGTGCTTGAAGCTATTCAAAACGACTTCAACGCAACGCAGACTGGCAACAAGAAAATCTCGCTGGCTGACTTGATTGTGTTGGGTGGTTGCGCGGGCGTTGAGGCTGCTGCAAAAAAAGCCGGTCACGAGGTGACTGTTGCCTTCTCAGCGGGGCGTACCGACGCTTCACAAGATCAAACCGATGTGGCGTCTTTTGCGGTGTTGGAACCAACGGCTGACGCTTTTCGCAACTATGTGCGCTCAGGGGCTGAAGGCTTTGCGGCGGAGCTGCTGGTAGACCAAGCCAACCTGTTGACACTGACTGCCCCCGAGATGACGGTGTTGATAGGCGGTATGCGCTCTTTGAATACCAACTTTGGCAAGTCCAAATACGGCGTGTTCACCCAGCAGCCCGAGGCATTAACCAACGACTTCTTTGTCAACCTGCTGGACATGAACACCGTGTGGCAAAAGTCCGCAACGTCTGCAGGCGTGCTGGAAGGGCGCGGTCGGGCCACGGGAGAGGTCAGGGCGACGGCGACGGTTGTGGACCTCGTCTTTGGCTCTAACTCACAGCTTCGGGCGTTGGCTGAAGTCTATGCCAGCAGCGACGCGCAGGCCTCGTTTGTACACTACTTTGTGGCGGCATGGGTCAAGGTCATGAACCTTGATCGCTTTGATCTGATTTGACTTGAAGTGATCAGCTTTTCTGTTTAGATTATTCTGGGTGTCTTTTGGGGCACAACATGACAATCGAAAATAGCGCCGACTTCAAACAAGGCTTGGCCACCCGCAAACAGGTGATGGGCGAAGACTTTGTGGCCAATGCTTTTGGCAACGCCACAGATTTCACCCTGCCAATGCAGCAGTACATCACCAAAAACGCCTGGGGCGACGTGTGGCAGCGGCCTGGCTTGGACTTGAAAACCCGCAGCCTGATTACGGTGGCCATGCTGACGGCGTTGGGCAGGCAGCATGAGCTCAAAGGCCATGTACGCGGTGCGTTGAACAATGGCGCTACGCCTGCTGAAATATCTGAAGTGCTTCTGCACGCCAGCATCTATTGTGGCGTGCCTACAGCGGTGGAGGCCTACCGCAGCGCGGCTGAGGTGGTGGATGGGCCTAAAAAGGCTTGAAGTCCTATAAAAAGACTTTAAAAAGCCCGTTTTTACCTATCAAATCGGCCTCTAGGCCAATTAATACGGGCGCAAGCAGCTCCTGAAATAATAGCGATTGTCTGACGCCTTGAAACCACCTAACTAGAAGCGTGGCTTGAATTCCAGGATCAAAATCGTGTCGGGCAGTGTGCCGTCTACGTCCTTGGGCATCACCCCGGTTTTCCTCACGGCATTCAACACCGCGTTGTCCCAATTGGTATTGCCACTGGGCTGCACTATCTTCGAGCTGATGATGGTGCCGTTCGATTGCAGCCTGACTTCGACCTTGGCCAGCGGGTTGCCTTCAAAATCCTCCGTAAAAACGACATTGGGTTTGATGGCAGCATTGGCGATGGCGCTATAGGTTCTGGAGCTGCCTTTGCCGCCCGCCGTTGCACGGCTGGTGCTGTTGCCTTGCGGGCCGCCACCCGCGTTTGCCATCATGTCATTCAGCCGCTTCAAGTTGTCATCGCGCTGCTTGTCAGCTGACTGCTGCGATTGCCTGGTTTTGAGCGCATCCGCTTTGGCTTGCTCAGCCTTGGCCAGTTGCTCGGCCTTGAGCTGCTGCGCCTTTTCGGCCTGAGCCTGCAATTGCTTGGCTTTGGCCTGCTCGGCCTTTTCTTGCGCAATTTGCTTATCTTTCAGCTGTTTGCGTTTCTTTTCTTGCTCCAGCGCAATGTCAACATTCGGTGTGGACTCCGGAGGCGCTTGCACGACAGGTTGCTTAACGACGGGTGAGGGCAGCGGCAAGGCCTCGGGTGGTCGCATTTGAATCGGCGCTGCTTCCAATGATGGGTCAGACCACAGTTCTGCGCCAAACGTCGCGGCGCTGTCACTGCGTTTCCAGTTCACGCCCCAGGTCAGCGCTGCAATTAATGCAGCATGAACCAACAACGCCAGGCCAAACGAGCGAATAGCGCCCGCATCGCGTGGTGGGGCGATATCAATGCGGTCTAAGGCGCTGGGCATGGCGGTCGGGTTACTTGCTGGTCTGCACCGAGAGGCCGACGCGCGTGACGCCGGCTTTTTGCAGGTTGTCCATCACCTTGACCACGGTTTCGTATTGGATGGACTTGTCAGCACTGATAACCACTGGCACGGCATCAGCCGCTGCCACTTTGACTTTGGGCTCTAACCTGACAACGTCAGCCGCCACGGTATTGACGTTACTGGGCAGTGAATCGGTTTTAACTTTGATCTGAATTGCCGCATCTTTGCCAATCATGATTTGTATCGGGCTTTGCGGCTGCACGGCAGCTTTGCCCACCTTGGGCAGGGCAATCATGCTGGGCGTAATAAGGGGTGCGGTGACCATGAAAATAATCAGCAGCACCAGCATCACGTCGATGAAGGGCACCATGTTGATTTCACTGATGGTGCGGCGGCCACGGCCTCTTGAATTGATGGCTGGCATGGCTTGCTCGATCAGTGACCAGAAGGCGATTGCGCGCCCAGATTGCGTTGCAAGATATTGGAGAACTCTTCTATAAACGTTTCAAGCTTGTTGGCAATGCGGTCAATGTCATGCGCAAAGCGGTTGTAGGCCACCACTGCTGGAATGGCGGCAAACAGGCCAATGGCGGTGGCGACCAAGGCCTCTGCAATGCCTGGAGCAACGGTGGCCAAGGTGACTTGCTCCAGCGCGGCCAGACCCGTGAAGGCATGCATGATGCCCCAGACCGTACCAAATAGGCCCACGTAAGGCGACACTGAGCCGACGGTGGCCAAAAACGACAGGTTCGATTCAATCGCATCGACCTCGCGCTGGTAGCTGGCCCGCATGGCGCGGCGTGCGCCGTCCATTAGCGTGCCGGGGTCGGTGATGCGGCGTTCCCGCAGTTTTTGGTACTCACGCATGCCGCTGGCAAAAATGCGTTCCATCGGGCCCGAGTTCTTGGCGTTTTGCGCAGCGCCCGCGGCAAGGTCATTCAGGCTGGTGCCCGACCAAAATTCGCGGTCAAATTCTTCGTTCAGGTTTTGCACTTTTTTGAGCGACATGATCTTGCGAATGATGGCGGCCCAACTGGCAATTGACACACCCACCAGCAGCGCCACAACGCCCTGAACGACCCAACTGGCATTTAAAAGCAGGTTAACAATCGACAGGTCTTGGTTCATGGGGTGGTTCTCAAACTTTCGATGATATTTTGCGGAATACGCCCTAGCTGCAAGCTGGCTGCGTCAACCCAGCCAATGCGAATCGTTCCATCACACAGCAGTGTGTCTTTTGACAAAGCCTGCTGCGCAATTGTCATGGATGCACGCCCTATTTCTTGTAGGCGGGCAGTAACAATCAGTTCATCGTCCAGCCGGGCAGGGTGCAGGTACTTGATGCTGGTTTCAGCCACCACAAACATGCCGCCGGTCGTCTCTTTGAGCTGCTGTTGCTCAATGCCCAACGACCGGAGCCATTCGGTGCGCGCACGTTCAAAAAATTTCAGGTAATTGGCATAAAAAACGATACCGCCGGCGTCGGTGTCTTCCCAATAGACACGAATCGGCCATCTGAATTCAGTCTTATCCAACGACAAACTCCAGCCGGGCAATGGCTTCTTTCAAATGCGCCATCGAGCTGGCGGTTGAAAACCGCACATACTTTTCAGGTGCGCTGCTGCCAAAATCCCGACCTGGCGTCACGGCCAGGTGCGCGCGCTTCATCAGCTCAAACGCAAACTCCCAACTGCCTGCCAAGCCCCATTTGGCTGCAATTTTTGAGCAATCGGCATAGGCATAAAAAGCGCCATCGGGCATCACGGGTACTGTCAGTCCCAGTCGATTGAGCTCAGGAATAAAGTAGTCGCGCCGTGCCTTAAATTCACTGCGTCGCCGTTCGTATTCGGCCAGACTATCCGGCTCAAAGCAAGCCAGAGCCGCGTGCTGGGCAATGGTGCTGGGGCAAATGAACAGGTTTTGTGCGATGCGTTCAATCACCGGTACCAAAGCATCGGGCACCACCAGCCAACCGAGCCGCCAGCCCGTCATGTTGAAGTATTTGCTAAAGCTGTTGATGCTGATGATGTTTTGGCCTAACTCGCCAGGCATGGCAAGCGCGGTATGACCAAAGTGTTCCTCGTAGCTCAGGCCCAGGTAAATCTCGTCAATCATCGTGATGCCGCCTCGGCTGGCGACGTATTCGGCGATGCTTTGTAATTCTTCCGGCGCGATTGATGTGCCCGTCGGGTTGGAGGGCGACGCCAGCAGCACGCCGCGTGTGTGCGTGCCCCAAGCGGCCTCTACTTTGGCGCGGGTCAATTGAAAGCGCTCATCCGCCGTGGTCGGTATCAGCACCGCTTTACCTTCAGCGGCACTGACAAAATGCCGATTGCACGGGTAGCTGGGGTCCGGCATCAGCATCTCGTCACCCGCTTCAATCAAGGCCAGGCAAGCCAACTGCAGCGCAGCCGATGCGCCAGCGGTCAGCACGATGCGGCTGGGCGCAATGTTGACGTTAAAGCGCGACGCATACCAGGCGCTGATTTTTTCGCGCAGCTCAGGCAACCCTGTGGCTTGGGTGTACTGGGTGTTGCCGCTGGCAATCGCCTTGGCGGCAGCGGCTTGAACCAGCGGCGGGGCGGTAAAGTCTGGCTCGCCAATGTTTAAAAAAATCATCGGCTTGCTGGTGTGTGCAAACTCTTTGGCCATGGCGCTAGCTGCCTTGGCAACTTCCATCACATAAAACGGCTCAATTCGCTCTGCGCGCTGGGCAATCCTCATGGCGCTAATTGTTTTGCGGTCTGTCAGCAGCGACTTCGCTGGGGCGCAAGCTGGG
Source organism: Polaromonas sp. (assembly GCA_031414215.1). Taxonomy (GTDB): domain Bacteria; phylum Pseudomonadota; class Gammaproteobacteria; order Burkholderiales; family Burkholderiaceae_C; genus Polaromonas. The sequence continues at coordinate 92,856 of JANNVB010000005.1, forward strand.
TGCCAGTTTGTTCAGCACACCGTTCACGTACTTGTGGCCATCGGTGCCGCCAAAAGCTTTGGCCAGTTCAATGCATTCATTCAGCACCACGCGCCACGGCACGTCCATGCAGTTTTTAAATTCGTAAGCACCTATCCACAATACTGAATGCTCAACGGGCGATATTTCGGCCATTGGGCGGTCCAGCAGTGGCGTGATGGCGGCGTCAAGCTGCTCGGCTTGTTCGATACAGCCGTGCAACAGTGCGTCGTAATGCGCGGAATCAGCTTTATGAAAGCCCACCAAATCACGGGTGAACATGTCAATCGAATCAGCCGTGTTGCGACCCACAAAGTGTTGGTACAGCGCCTGCATGGCAAATTCTCGGGCGCGGGTGCGGGCTGATTTGTCAGCGGCTTTTTTCACGCCGGTGTCGGTCAGCCCGCTGCGGGTTTGCGGCGGGCGCTTCGACGCTGCTTTGGGTTTTGTTGTTGTGTTTATGTCAGCCATGGTGTGTTTGTCGTGTTTTAAGCCAGCTCATTGAGCAGGTTGGCCATTTCAACTGCAACACGTGCAGCATCCAGGCCTTTTTCTGTTTGTCGGGCCTGGGCTTGCGCCATGTTTTCAGTGGTCAAAATGGCGTTCGCAATCGGCAACTGGTAGTCCAGCGCCACCCGCGTCACGGCGGCGCCGCTTTCGTTCGCGACCAGCTCAAAGTGATAGGTTTCACCACGAATGATGCAGCCCAGCGCAATCAGCGCGTCGTAGGTGTTGCTTTCAGCCAAGGCCTGCAAAGCACTGGCTACTTCCAGAGCACCAGGTACTCTGATGTGGGTGATGTGCTTGCTCTCAACACCCAGTGCTGCCAGTTCGTTCAGGCAGGCGGTGGCCAGGGCGTTGGTCACGTTTTCATTGAAGCGCGCCTGCACAATGCCAATGACGAGCTTTTTGCCGTTCAGCTTGTCGGCTGTTCCTTTGTCTGCACCGAACATATCATTTCCCTTTATTTTGTGATGTAGCTGGCGGTTTCCAGCCCGTAGCCGACCATGCTGGGCATACGCCTTGGGTTGCCGAGCAGGTTCATTTTTTGTACGCCGCAAGCGCGCAAAATTTGTGCGCCAATGCCGTAGGTGCGCAAGTCCATGCGGCCACGCTCAGGGGCCTGGCTGGCCCTGGCGGTACCTTCAAACTGGGCCAGCAACTGCGCAGCGCTTTCGCCACAATTGAGCAGCACCACCACGCCTTTGCCTGCGTTAGCGATGTAGCGCAGGCTTTCGTCAAGGTTCCACGAATGCATGGCGCGGCCGACTTCAAGTGCATCCAATACCGACAGCGGCTCATGCACGCGTGCAGCCACAGCTTCACTCGCCTCCCACGTGCCCTTGCTCAACGCCAAATGCAGGCCCTGGCTGGGTTTGTCTCTGAAGGCATGCGCTGTGAATTCACCAAAGGCGGTGTTCAGCGCGCGGCTACCGATTTTTTCAATCAAAGACTCATTGCGACTGCGGTGCTCAATCAACGCCGCAATCGTGCCAATTTTCAAGCCGTGTTCAGCCGCAAACAACAGCAGGTCAGGCAACCGCGCCATCTCGCCGTCATCTTTCATGATCTCGCAAATAACCGACGCAGGCGAGCAACCGGCCATCGCGGCCAAGTCGCAACCTGCCTCGGTGTGGCCAGCGCGCATCAGCACGCCGCCATCAACAGCTTGCAGCGGGAAGATATGGCCGGGCTGCACCAGGTCGCTGGCCGAGGCATTCTTAGCAACGGCGGCTTGCACAGTGCGGGCACGATCAGCAGCGGAGATACCGGTGGTGACGCCCTCAGCGGCTTCAATCGACACGGTAAACGCGGTGGAATATTTGCCGCCGTTGCGCGTGACCATCGGCGGCAGTTCAAGCCGCTCGCAACGCTCACGCGTCAATGTCAGGCAAATCAGACCACGACCGAAACGCGCCATGAAGTTGATGGCATCAGCCGTGACATGGTCAGCGGCCAGAACCAGGTCGCCCTCGTTTTCACGGTCTTCTTCGTCAATCAAAATAACGATCTTGCCCACACGCATGTCAGCAATGATGTCTTCTACTGGGGAAATTGAAACGGTCATTTCTTAGTGCTTTCAGACGACAACATACGCTCTACATAGCGGGCAACGGTGTCAATTTCAAGATTCACGCTGCTGCCAGCCTTCAGGCTGCCGAGCGCGGTGTTTGCAATCGTGTGCGGGATGATGTTGATGCTGATCTCACAACCATCATCCAGATCACGTACGCTGTTCACGGTCAGGCTGACGCCGTTGACGGTGATGGAGCCTTTGTAGGCCATGTATTTGCTGAGTGCTTGCGGTGCGGTAATGCGCAACTCCCAGCTTTCGCCCACTTCAGCAAAGTGCGCAACATGGCCGATGCCATCAACATGGCCCGACACAATATGCCCGCCCAGCCTGTCGTTGGCGCGCAGCGCTTTTTCTAAATTGATGCTGCCCATCTCTGCCAGTCCGCTGGTTTTGTCCAGCGATTCAGCCGATATGTCAATGCTGAACTGGTTTTTGGCCGCGTCGATGGTGACGGCTGTCATGCAAGCGCCATTGAGCGCAATGCTGTCGCCCAAACCAACGTCGTTCAGGTAAGCCGCAGGCGTCTCAATCGTGAGCCGCTTGCCGTGGTTAGAGCTACTGCCTAGGGCCTGGATGGCGACGATGCGCCCCACGCCGGTGATGATTCCGGTAAACATGGCGCTATTTTCGCAGGGATTTACTGGACGTTTATGGCCTTTGCCCAAAAGAGGTCACTTGTGAGCCTCTAAAGCTCAGTTAAATCGGAATTAAAACTGATCACGCCCAGCAACTCGCGCCCGTATGCGCAGGTCATCGCCAACCACTTCAGTCGACAAAAACTGCAATTGGGTAGCTTCAGACAAGCTTTGCAACGGCCCAAAGCTCGCCATGCCTTGGCCACTGCCCAGCAGCTTGGGTGCCAGGTACACCAAAAACTCATCGACCAAACCCGCACGGATGAACGAGCCATTGAGCTTGTTGCCTGCCTCAATGTGCAATTCATTCACCTCACGCCTGGCCAAGTCGCGGAGCATGGCACTTAGGTCAACCTTGCCGTTTTCACCAGGTAAGTAAATAACCGTCGCTCCTAGAGCTTCCAAGGCTACTTTTTTAGCATCATTGGGCACTGTAGCATATATAAATCGGGCGCAAGTAGCTCCTAAAATATGAGCATCCAGAGGTATTTCAAGTTTGCTGTCAACGATCACGATATGCGGCTGGCGGCTCGTTTCAACAAGTCGAACATCCAGCCTGGGGTTATCTGCCAGTACCGTGCCAATACCTGTCAGCACCGCACAACTGCGCGCCCGCCAGGCATGTCCATCGGCCCGAGCGGCCTCACCCGTGATCCACTGGCTTTGGCCATTGAGCAGGGCGGTTTGCCCGTCGAGCGAGGCGGCGACCTTCATCCGGACCCAAGGCGTTTTGCGAATCATGCGGCTGAAAAAACCAATATTCAGCTCACGCGACTCCGCTGCGCCCGGCCCGACCTCAACCTCAATACCCGCCGCTCGCAAGCGCGCAAAGCCTTGGCCAGATACCAAAGGATTCGGGTCAGCAATCGACGCCACCACTTTTTTAACACCAGCCGCAATCAGCGCATCACAGCAAGGCCCGGTGCGGCCATGGTGGCAGCACGGCTCCAGGGTGACGTAAGCTGTGCAGCCAGCAACTGAGTGACCTTTGGCGGCAGCATCGCGCAGCGCCATGATTTCAGCGTGGGGTCCACCGGCTGGTTGGGTGTGGCCTTGGCCCAGGATGTTTTGCTGCGCGTCGGTCAAGATGCAGGCTACTGTTGGGTTGGGCGAAGTCGTGGTTTGGGCTGAAGCCGCTGACATCAAAGCTGAATCTATGATCAAGAAATTACCTCTTTGAACAACAAGCGAACTCTTTGATCGCCAAAATTGAAGTGAATTTTCTACCGTTTAGCCGTTTTACGTGCGCGTCTATCGGTTGGTGCTTATTTTTTCAACGTCGCAGCTTTATTATCCGTTTATGAATAATGTTCGACTTAACCGCGGGTTCACACTAATTGAGTTGATGGTCGTGATAGCAATTGCGGCCATATTGGCCACTATTGGAATCCCTGCGATGCGCGACACCATTGAGCGAAACGCTGTTAGTGGTCACATGAACACTTTTATAGCTTCCATACGGTTTGCACGTTCTGAGGCCATCAAATCAGGTGTTCCGGTTGTTATGTGCAGGAGTGCCAATCCCGAAGGCGGGGCACCCACTTGTGCCACAGGTACAGGCACTACTGGTTGGGCCAGTGGCTGGATCGTATTTGTCAATCGGGATCTGGATGCAAGTAGTAACTTTAATTCTGCGGCTGGAGATTCTCTGCTCAAAGTTCAAGGTGAAATTGTTAACAGTGGCGGAATTTTAAAAACTACAACACCAGCCGTTAATAGGTTTATTTTTAGGCCTACCGGGCTTATGAGCGCTGGCGCTTCGAGTTTTGCATTTAATTCTCTTTCGCTTGACAGTCAGCAGCAACGTTTGATTTGCATTTCAATGCAGGGTCGCGCCCGCATTCTGGCTGATGCCTCTGCTGCATGCAATAGTTCGGATTCATGATGAAATTCAAACAACCCCAAGTTGGGGCATCTCTGCTTGAGGTGCTGATTGCCATCGTCATCATGTCGTTTGGTCTTTTAGCACTTGCCGGTATGACTACCGCAAGTCTGCAATATTCAAAAATCGCCCAATTTCAAACAATCGGTGTCCAGATGTCCGTAGATATCTCTGACCGCATGAGGGCAAATACAGATGGTTTTAAAGCAAACTCTTACAATAAAACCACTGTTTACTCATCGTCTACGGCAGCGATTACCGTACCGACTTGTGCAACTGCCACCGCATGCACAAGCGCGGAAATTGCCAGTATTGACCTCGCGCAATGGCGCAATGCACTACGCAGCAACATGCCTGGTGGAGATGCCTATGTTCAACGCGACACCGTCAACACTTTGGCGGTCGATATTTGGATCATGTGGACAGATGTCGGCTTGGCAAACGGTTTGGCAGCTAATGCGGCATGTCCCGCCGCTGCTGTTGCTGCGGGCACGAGTGCGCCAAGATGTTTGTACTTCAGGGCAGTCATATGAATATGAAAAAGTCTCTTCAGATGGGTGTTGGACTTATTGAACTGATGATTTCAATAACCATCGGCTTGGTTATTTTGGTGGCCATCCTTTCTGTTTACACCGCAACAAGTTCTACCGGCAGGCAATCTGAATCGATAACCCGTATGAGTGAGGATGCAGCTGTTGCTATGAACTATATGTCCAGCTATATGCGCATGGCTGGGTTTAGTTTTCCGCAAGCTAATTCATCTAGCGGCGTTCCGGATACCAACTTTTCTGGCACTGGCGTGCGCGGTTGTGACAACGGCTTTAGCAACCCCACAGTCAGCGCAACAACTTCTTTGACTTGCAACTCTGGCACCGGCAATTCTGCGATTGCCATTCGGTTTGAAGGTGATTTGAGCAATACCTCACCCGCTTCCGGTAATCCAACAGATTGTTTGAATCAGGCAGTAACAGCGTCCACTGCTTCTGCTTACAGTGGCGCACCCAACTACATTCTGATCGAATCACGTTTTTTTGTTGCAACGGGTACCAACAGCGGTGTAGCAGAGCTTTACTGCGCAGGCAATGGCAACAGTACATTTGTTGCTCAGCCCATCATGCAGTATGTTGAAGGATTGGTTTTTACTTATGGCATCGGCGAAGATGCTTTATCGCAAAGAGTGACGCAATATGTGAGTGCTGCGACCATTGACGCGCTCGCTGGTACTGTTGATGAACGCTGGTCTCGTGTCATCAGTGTGCGCATGTGCCTTGTTATGCGAAGCGAAGGGCAAAGCCAAGGTATTGCAGGCTCGCCATACCAAAATTGCGCTGGTACAACCGTCACCCCTACTGACAACTTTGTCAGAAAGGTGTTTCAGACTGTAGTGACCCTTCGAAACCGTGGCGGTGTTTCGTCATGAAGCCGACTACAACCCGGTTCCCCGACCGCCTAGGTGCGCGGCTAGCTAGACCCCAGTCGGGTGTGGTTCTCATTTTTGCCTTGATCATGCTTGTAGTGATTTCGATGGTCGCACTGACGTCCCTCAAAAGTTCGATATCCGGCGAACAGGTGTCCAACAATTTGCGTACTAATGCGCTTGCGACTCAATCTGCTGAAGCCGGTTTACGGTACTGTGAAAATTTAGTAATGACCGCTGGGCCCGGTTTGATAATCAACGAGCTCTCGCTAACAGGCACAACCACATTGCCCAATTTATGGGAAACAAGGGCAAATTGGACGACTACTTTTGCTGTCGTTGTCCCTGCAAGCTTTGCCGACTCAACGGTTGACGCCACCAGAGCACAACGCACGCTGCCCATGTGCATGGTTGAACGAAATCCCCTGCTTACAACCGGGGGTGGGACGCCTCGCAACTCTTTTTTAATTACTTCAATTGGTTATAGCCCCGATTTTTCAAGAAATGCGGCGGGTGTGGTGGTCGCAGGCGGTGAGACGTGGATGCAGCTCTTGCTTCGATATTAGGTAATTTTTATGAATAAACTTCAAAAACTTTTGTTTGCTTTTTTGAGCCTTGTGGCGGTCGCATGCACTGTAAATGCGCAAGTTGCTCAGGCACCGCTGGTTGCGGGTACTGCTGCTGTACCGCCTAACCTTGTGTTCACGATTGATGATTCTGGGTCGATGCTTGAGCAATGCATACCAGATGGTAGATGCGGGGACGCTGAGTTACTTTTGCCGCCTAGCCTCAACAGTACAAGGAAAGTCGTCAGCGCTGCCGGTACTTTCGTGTCTTCAATGAGAACACGTTCGGTAAGTTTTAACAGCCAGTACTACAACCCAGCCGTTAGATACTTGCCCTGGCGCAGAGCGGACGGTACTTACTTTCCTGCTTATTCCCCTACAGCTGCTCCTGTAAATCCACGGGCGCCTTCTGTTACTTTTAATCTTGTTGCCAACGTGACCTATCGGCATGATTTTTGCAGAGGAAATAACGTTAACACTGATAGTCCGAATACTTGTAACGTCGCCGATGAAACTTTTGCATTGGCCCACTACTACAACTTCACCTCCGGCTCAGGCGGTAATGCAGTTGACTTCACACGCGTTAACATAGGTTCTCCAACTACTTCTTTCCCAAAAGGGGTCGATAGAACTGATTGCGCCGGCGCGACGTGTACATTGGCAGAGGAGCAACAAAACTTTTCAAATTGGTTCACGTACAGCAGCAGCAAGCTCTTTTCTGCCATCGGCGGCACAGCGGCTGCTTTCTACAGTTTGCCGGCAGAATACCGTTTCGGTTATGGCGCCATCAATCAAGCGTCGACCGATATTGACGGCGTAGCCACACGAACCTTGCGGCGAGGCCTTCGGCCCTTTACAGGTGCTGATAAGACCGATTTTTATACCTGGCTACACAATGCCACCGCGTCAGGTGCCACGCCTTTGCGGCGCGCTATGGGTGATGTTGGAGAGTATTACAGCAGGACCGACAACAAAGGCCCTTGGGGTGCTGTACCTGGTACCGATGATTCAACAGCTCATTTAGCCTGCCGGCGGTCATTTCATATTTTAATGACCGACGGGTTATGGAATGGCGATGAAGCTACCAATACTGCCGCAAGAGCCAACGTAGACGGTACAACGGCAACCTCGGTCATCACTGGGGCCAGTGGTCAAACATTTCGGTACACGCCGATACGGCCATTTACTGACACCAACGCCAACAGGTTGGCTGACGTCGCCATGTATTACTGGGGAACTGATCTGAGGCCGGACCTTCCGAATTCTGTCAAGTCAAGCACTGAAGATCCTGCCTTTTGGCAGCACATGGTGAACTACACCATTGCGTTCGGTCAAAACGGCGCTTTGACGTTTCCAACTGACCTACCGGCCTTGAAGGGGGAAGTATCACCAGCCAAGGATTGGGGTACCAACGCGATTGATGATTTATGGCATTCAGCTGTCAATAGCCGCGGCCTGTACGCCAGTGCTGCCAGCCAAAAAGCTTACTCAGACGCCATATCCACGATCATTACCAACATTGACGACCGCAATGGCAGTGATGCTGGTGTTGCCGTGTCGGGCAGAGCCTTGGGGGCTGGTACACGCAAATTCACACCGGAGTACATCACCGGCAAGTGGTCTGGCGAGCTAAGTTCTATATCCTTAGATCCCAGCAATGGGCAGTCTACAGGTGTTGTTTGGCGTGCCTCTGAAAACATACCTGTTGCCTCAGCTCGTCGGATTTTCACCTACAAAGACTCGACAACAAAGGGTATCAGTTTTACATGGGCGTCATTAACCGCTCAAAGCATGTCTTCAACTTTAGCGGTAACCGCCGCCGCCGGGCCAGGTCTTGTAGATTACCTCCGGGGTGATCGCACAGGCGAGGGAACCACCTACAGAACCAGGTCCAAAGTGCTGGGCGATATTGTCAATTCGTCGCCGGCCCTGGTTAAAGACTTGCTAGACATGCAGTACGACTTCATGGCCACAGGCACGGCTGGCAAAACGACCTATCGCGAATATTTAAGAAACAAGAAGTTCAGGGCGGGTCACGTTTTTGTTGGTGCAAATGACGGCATGCTCCACGCCTTCAGTGAAATTGATGGCGCAGAGACATTTGCTTTTGTCCCGCGCACGGTGCTGGGCGATGTCAAAGTACTCAGCGTTAGTCCCTACGACCATCGTTACTTTGTAGACGGCCCCATAGCCGAAGCCGACATATATGACCCTGCGCTGGGTGGGACCGGTTGGCGCAGCGTAGTCGTTGGCTCAGGCGGTGCAGGTGCCAAGAATATTTTTGCCATCAATGCACCCGTTCCCAGCTCACCCGTTGGTTCGGCCACATTGACCGTGCAATTGCTGCCACCAAATGCATCTGACATTTTGTGGGAGATAAACAGCACATCTGCAACCTTCGCAGAATTGGGTCACATTTTGCAAACCCCCGAGTCTGGATTACTGCGTGATGGGCAATGGGCGGTTATTTTTGGTAATGGGTACGACAGCGCCAGCGGCCGTGCTCAGCTCTTCATTGTTAACGCTCTTACCGGGGCACTCATCAAACGAATTGACACAGGAATCCCAGTTTCGGGGGGCGGTAACGGTTTGGGTGGTGTACGAGTTATACGTGACAACCAGCTGCGCATAGTTTCTGTATTTGCGGGTGACTTGTTGGGTAATTTGTGGAAGTTTGACCTTTCAGGTAGTACCGTCGCCAGTTGGGGGGTCGCCTTTGGCAGCACTGCCGCTGTGCCCAGACCGTTGTTCAAGGCCGTCAACAGAAACGGGCAGAACCAACCCATCGTTGCTGCGCCTGCATACACACTGCATCCGCGCGGCGGGGTTCAGCTGCTCTTTGGTACTGGAAAATTATTTGTAACTGGAGACCAAAATAACGTGCAGGAAAGAACCCTTTACGGCATTTGGGACAATGTTGCAGTGGGAGCTGACTCCAGTGCCGCTTCTAACGCAATAGCGGGTACAGCAACCTTGGTACTTCAGCAAGTTTCAACGACGGTCAGTGTTTCAGTGGGATCACCCGCCCAGACGATTACCTACTACACATCTACAAATAATTCAGTTGACTATGCTACGAATCGCGGATGGCTTCTGCCCCTTACCATTCAGGCAGGTCAGCGGATGACGTATGACCCCCAAATGAATCAAGGTTTGATATTCTTTGAAACCATTGTTCCAGGCGGCGCTGCAGCAACCTGCGAGAACTCGTCAGGCCTTGGCTATAACTTTGTCTTAGACCCACTTTCAGGCCGAGCTCAAACAAGCGGGGCAACTTTTGACACGAATGCTGATGGCTATATAGACAGCGCTGACAATGCTGGAGCAGTCATTTATCAAACCTCGGCAGACGGAAGTGATGCCATATTGTCCAGGCCTGCTGGCACACCAGGGGGCGTCATTATTGACACCACAGGCTCTCGTATATTCAAAGCGCCAGGCGGTACGGTAAAGCGTAGCTGGCGGCAACTGTTTTCACCGCCCAACTGACCATACAAGTGACTAAATCATGAAACTTAACAATCGTGGATTCACACTCATAGAAGTAATGATCACAGTCGCGATCGTGGCTATTTTGGCCGCGGTTGCGTTACCCAGTTATCAAGATTCTGTTGCCAAATCAAGAAGAGCAGAAGCTAGAGGTCAACTGCTTGAACTGGCTCAATTTATGCAGCGGTATTATTCGCAAAATGATCGTTTTGATCAAAATGCTGCAGGTACTGCGGTCGCTGTTCCCGCTGGCTTGGCATCGGTCCCACGAACTGCCGTTGCCGGTGCTGAAACTTACTCTGTAAGCTTTACAACAACCCCCACCATCAGCACCTTTACGATCAGGGCCGTGCCAAGAGCTGGTGGGCCAATGGCATCGGATGGGTGCGGTACTTTTTCACTGGACAATGCTGGCGCCAGAAGCGTTTCTGGCACTAAACCAGTGGCGGAGTGCTGGAGATGATTTTTTGACCGGAAACTTGCGCTATCTTTTGACCTCGTCCACCAAAGCCCGAAACTCGTCAATATCCTCAAAACTGCGGTAAACGCTGGCAAAGCGTACGTAAGCTACTTTGTCGAGCTTTTTCAGCTCGCGCATCACTAGCTCGCCCAGGCGGGTGGAGGGGACTTCTTTTAGGCCCAGGCTGAGGAGTTTTTCTTCGATTCGCTCGATGGCGGAGTCGATTTGTTCGGTGCTGACGGGGCGTTTGCGCAGGGCCAGGTTCATGGAGCCCAATATTTTGCTGCGCTTGTACTCGATGCGCCGGCCGTCTTTTTTGACAATGGCCGGAAAGGTCACATCGGGCCGCTCGTAGGTGGTGAAGCGTTTTTCACACGCGCCGCACTGGCGGCGGCGGCGTATGAAGTCTGCGTCTTCTGAAATGCGTGTTTCGACGACCTGAGTCTCCAAATGGCTACAAAACGGGCATTTCATGTGCTTTTTTTGCCTCTTTTTAGGTATCTTTTAGGCCTCTAGACCAATGAATACGGGCGCAAGCAGCTCCTGAAATAATAGCGGCCTGCACCCAGTCCATCACTTATAAACCGGAAACCGGCTCGTCAGCGCATGCACCTTGGCCTTGACGGCCTCAATATTTGCGGCATCGCGCGGGTTGTCCAGCACGTCGGCTATCAAATGGGCCGTCATGCGTGCTTCTTCTTCTTTAAAACCGCGCGTGGTCATGGCAGGGGTGCCAATACGGATGCCGCTGGTGACCATTGGCTTTTCAGGGTCTTTGGGAATGGCGTTTTTGTTGATCGTCATGTGGGCGCTGCCCAGCACGGCTTCGGCTTCTTTGCCGGTGATGTTTTTGCTGCGCAAATCAACCAGCATCAGGTGGCTTTGGGTGCGCCCGCTGACGATCCTCAAGCCGCGCTGCACCAGCGTTTCAGCCATGACCACGGCATTTTTCAAAATCTGGGTTTGGTAGTCTTTAAAGCTGGGCTCCAGCGCTTCTTTAAAAGCAATCGCTTTGGCGGCAATCACGTGCATCAGCGGGCCACCTTGCAGGCCGGGGAAGACGGCACTGTTGATGGCCTTTTCGTGCTCAGCCTTCATCAAAATGATACCGCCACGTGGGCCGCGCAAGCTTTTGTGGGTGGTGGACGTGACGATGTCCGCGTGCGGCACAGGGTTGGGGTACACGCCGCCAGCGATCAGGCCGCTGTAGTGCGCCATGTCGACCATGAAAATCGCGCCAATGGCTTTGGCTACCTTGGCAAAACGCTCAAAGTCAATGTGCAGGCTGTAGGCCGATGCACCAGCAATGATCAGCTTGGGTTTGGACTCGTGGGCTTTGCGCTCCATCTCGTCGTAGTCAATCTCTTCTTGGGCGTTCAGCCCGTAAGACACGACGTTAAACCACTTGCCGCTTAAATTCAGCGGCATCCCGTGCGTCAAGTGGCCGCCCTCAGCCAGGCTCATGCCCATGATGGTGTCGCCGGGCTTTAAAAAAGCCAAAAACACAGCCTGGTTGGCTGATGCGCCGCAATGCGGTTGCACGTTGGCGGCGTCTGCACCGAAGAGCTTTTTCAGGCGGTCAATGGCCAACTGCTCGGCAACGTCGACAAATTCGCAGCCGCCGTAGTAGCGCTTGCCGGGGTAGCCTTCGGCGTATTTGTTGGTTAACTGGCTGCCTTGGGCGGCCATGACAGCGGGGGAGGCGTAGTTTTCGCTGGCGATCAGCTCGATGTGCTGCTCTTGGCGCTTGTTTTCAGCCTGAATGGCGGCAAAGATTTCGGGGTCGGTTTGTTCAACCAGGATATTGCGGTGGTACATGGTGGCAGTCCTTAAAAGACGTGATCCCTGCTTTCATTGACAAAATTCAATGTTACAAGGGCTGCCCAGGCGAACGGCTGAACACTAAAACCAGTTTTAAGCTGCTTTAGCGGTGCGCTTCCCAGTGGTGTCCCACGTCAGCTGGATGGACTGAAAAGTCAACCCGCCTATCGCCAGTTGCGCACTTTTGAAGTGTACCGCAGCGCTGGCGACATGCTGTCTTTACGAGCTCAAAGCAGCCACTTTTTCAATGGATTTGACCTCGTCGTCCACAGGCGCCAGCTTGACGGGCATGGCCCTGACCGGTTGCGGCACGCTTTTGCCGCCCACGACAGCCAGCAGTCTGGCGTGCTCGGCCATGACTTTGCTGGCGTAGCCGCCGTCGCTTTCCATGTTGCCCGCGCCTACATAAAACTTTAAACCACCTTCGACCGAGCCCGCGCGTGAGATGCATTCTTGCAGCACCTTCACGCCTACCCGCAAGTTGGTGACTGGGTCAAACGCGGCCAGCTTACCGCCAAAGTTTTCATATTTATCGGTATGGACTTTGGTCATCACCTGCATCAGACCCTGCGCGCCGACCGGGCTTTGGGCAAACGGGTTAAAGCCCGATTCAATCGCCATGATGGCCAATATGAGGGTTGGGTCCAGTTTGGCTTTGGCGCCAATCTCAAAGGCTTCTGCCACCAGCACGCTGAGCGGCTCAGGTGCTACGCCGTACTTGCGGGCCAGCCAAAAGGCCAATGCGGCTTGTTGCTTGGGCAGGTCTTTGGGTTCAGCTGCCGTAGCGCGGTCAATGGCCTCAAGTTCGGTAAAGCCAACTGCTGCCTCCTGGCGCTCTTGCAGCCAGGTCATGAGCTTGAATTCACCCGCTTGGCGCAGGTCAGGGCGGGCGGTGAGGGTGATGATGGCAAACACCAAACCCAGGCCCAGCAAGGCAAAGCCGTTGTGGGTGATTTCAAAAAAGCCCTGAGCAATGTCATTGGCCACGTTAGCTGCGCTTTTGCGCGTGTTGCTTAAGCGCCTGCTTGCGGCTTGCCTGAGCGTTGAAAATGCTGCGTTTGTCATAGCACTCCTAGTCTGACGTCTGCGGGTCTTCAAGCCGCTGGCGTGGATTTGAGTCGCCATCCCGGCAGACCTGACCGATGTGGGCAGGTGGCGTGGTCGGATGTTGACCCGTTTTAACCTCAGCAGCACAAAGCCGATGAAGGTCAAGATATTCGGGTTGTCCCTTAGTTTTTAGGACTGCGCGGATTTTAAAAGGGTGTTTAATAACCTGTCAATAATAATGAATTGAGTTTTTATATTCAATTTGAGCTTTAAGACCGATAATTACTGCCAAAACTCCACAAATCAAGCAGTTACGGCTGTTTTTTGAGGCAACACTCTAAGTAACTGTTACTTTATACATGCTTCAGCAGATCAGCATGAGCTGTGAAAAACATCACATTCCTGTGCAATCACAGCGCCGGGTGTGATTGAAAACATTGTCTTGTGCTGCGTCTGCCTCGGGCGTAATCTTCAGTTGTCCGAGTCAATCGGGCATCGCCAGGTAACCAACCCTGGCAAACCCCCTGAAGGCAATCACTTGCTTTCTCCGCTTAAAGGGCGATTCATCCCCGTTAAGCGAAACCGGCAGCATGAGCATTTATGCTAGCTGCCAACCCCGACCGACTAAGTTGGCCGGGGTTTTTCGTTTTGTGGCTTCTTTTTAGCTGCCAATAACTCTAGACTCTAGGGTTATGACAAGCAAACTCATTACCTTCAAAGCCCAAGCGGGCGCCGTGGTGCAATCGCCCAAATGGCGTCGTCGTGCGGCTTTTGCGCTAGGTGGTTTACTTGTATTTTGGGCTCTGGCCTATGCGCTCGTCCCCATCATTGCCAAGTCGCAGATTGAAAAAATAGCCTCCGCCAAACTGGGCCGCGCAGTAACGGTGGGCGGCATTGACTTCAAGCCCTGGTCGCTTGAGGTGACTGTCAACGACTTGAAGATTGCCAAGGCGGACGCAGCAAGCACCCAGCTCAGCATTCAGCGTATCTATATAGATGCAGAGTTGGAGTCGCTGCTGCGCCTGGCGCCAGTGGTTGACGCGATTGCCTTGGATTCGCCCGTTGTCTCGCTCACCCACTTGGGCGACGGCCGCTATGACATTGACGATATTCTTGAGAAGCTCAAGTCCCCGCCTGACGCAGCCCCAAGTGAACCGCCCCGTTTTGCCCTGTACAACCTGAGCCTGAACAGCGGGCAGCTCAGCTTTACCGACCAGTCGGTTGGTAAAACCCATGCGATGACGGCGCTCAATGTGTCGGTGCCGTTTTTAAGCAACCTGCAGTCCAAGCGCGAAGTTAAAACCGCGCCGCGCCTGGCCTTCAAGTTGGGCGCTAGCAGTTTTGACTCTGCCGCTGAGGGCACGCCGTTTGCCCAAACCCACAAGACAGACGCAAGCTTCAAGCTCAGCAACTTTGACCTGGCGCCTTACCTTGGCTACTTTCCTGCCAGTCTGCCGTACAAGCTGACGGGTGCAGTGATCAACGCGGACGCCAAAGTCGCGTTTGAGCAAAGCCCAGCCACGGTGGTCAAGCTGTCGGGTGTGGTCACGGCAGACAAGGTGCGGCTGACCGATAAACCGGGTAAGGAGTTGCTTGGTTTTGATCAATTGAAGATCACGATGGACGATGTGCGCCCTTTGGCCCAAATGGTCAAACTGGCTAGCGTTGAGCTGACCAACCCAGCCCTCAGCATCAACCGTGACCGGGCGGGGCGCTTGAACTTGCTGCCTGTGGCTGAAACAGATGCTACAAATTCAGGAGCTGCTCGCGCCCGTATTCAGGGCGATACAGCCAAAAATGATACCCAAAAAGAGCTCAAAACAGCCCCCAAAGCAGCACCAGCACCTCAAAACCCCTGGAAAGTCGACATTGCCAGCCTCGCCGTGCGCGGTGGCAACATCAATTGGCTTGACCAAGCTCTAGCCCAGCCCGCACAGGTCAAACTGGGCAGCGTGACGCTGGATGCGTCCAAAATCGCCATGCCTTTTGAGCTTGACAAGCCTTTGGCCTTCAGCGGTTCGATGGCTCTGGCTGCATCCGCCACCACCCCTGCCACTGTCAATTTCAACGGCACGGCCACTGACCGGGCTGCCAGTGTGAGCACAACCGTTGCCGCCTGGCCGCTCAACATGGCGGCTAAATACGTGGGTCAGTTTTTACTCCCAGCTTTGGGCGGGCAACTCGATGCACAGCTTGGCATCAAGTGGCAGGCTGCTGACAAGGCCAAACCGCAGGCCATCAACATCACGGCTAGCCAAGCCAGCTTGAGCGACGTGCTGCTGGCGCAAGGCAAGGTGTCTTTGGTGTCCGTCAAGCGGATTCAGGTTGACGGGGCTGATATTGACCTGGCAGGCCAGACCTTCAAAGCGGCCAAGCTGCAAATCATTCAGCCCAAGGCGTTGGTCGACCGCGATGCCGACAAGCGCTGGATGTTTGAGCGCTGGCTGGTCGAGAACAAGTCGTCTACACCCGTCCCAGCAGCAACCACTGAGGCCACCAAAGCCAACGCCCCCAGCTGGGCTGTGGCAATAGACGAGGTCAGCCTGGCGGGCGGCGCGATGTCGTTTTCAGACAAAGCGGGCAGCAAGCCGGTGGCATTTGAGGTGAATGCCGTCAACGCGCAGCTCAATGGTTTGGTTTTAAACGATAAATTGGATGACAAATCATCTGCCAGGTCAGTCGCTGCCAAACTCATGCCGCTGTCCGCATCGCTGCGATTGACGGCTGGAAAATTCGAGCCGGGCAAGCTCAATTTCAAAGGCAACTTGGGTTTAACGCCGATGCAGGTGCAAGGCCAGCTGCTGGCTGAACGCCTGCCAGTGCAAGCCTTTGAGCCTTACTTTGCGGATGCGCTGAACATCGAGTTGCTGCGTGCAGACGCCAGCTTCAAAGGCAAAGTTGCGTACAAGCAAACGCCTGCTGGGCCGTTGGTTCAGGTCAATGGCGACGTTGCGGTTGAAGAGCTCAAAGCCAACACACTCGCCCCGAGTGAGGACTTGCTGGAGTGGAAGGCCCTGAGCCTGCGCGGCTTGAGCGTGGCGCTGGACCCTGACAGGCCTACCCAAGTCGACGTGAAAGAAACCGTGCTGAGCGACTTTTTTGCACGGCTGATTGTGCTGCCCGATGGGCGGATCAACTTGCAGGACTTGCTGAAATCGACTGCTTCAGCCACATCAACAGTCGCTCAAAGCGCTACAAATACAGGAGCTGCTCGCGCCCAAGAGCAGGGCTCTGCAGCCCTAAAAGACCCTCAAAAAGCACCTCAAAGTGTCGTTTCCAGCGCACCAGGAGCTACTCCAACAGCCGCCATCATCAACTTCGGCCCCGTCAGTCTGGTCAATGGCCGGGTCGCGTTTTCAGACCGATTCGTCAAACCCAACTACTCGGCCAATTTAAGTGACTTGACCGGCAAACTCAGTGCGTTCTCGTCGGTATCAACAGGCGGCACGCCCAGCATGGCCGACCTCGAACTGAGGGGCAGGGCAGAGGGCACGGCCTCGCTAGAGATATTGGGCAAGCTCAACCCGCTGGCCAAGCCGCTGGCGCTAGACATCACCGGCAAGGTACGTGACCTGGAGTTGCCGCCGCTGTCGCCCTACGCCATCAAGTACGCAGGCTACGGCATCACGCGCGGCAAGATGAGTGTTGACGTCAGCTATTTGGTGCAGCCAGACGGCAAATTAACCGCCAAAAACAAGCTGGTGTTGAATCAGCTCAGCTTTGGCGAAAAGGTTGAAGGCTCGACTGCCAGCCTGCCGGTGAAGTTGGCCGTAGCTTTGCTAAGCGACCGCAATGGTGTGATTGACCTGGACTTGCCGATCAGCGGCTCACTCAACGACCCACAGTTCAGCATCGGGCCCATCATCATCAAGGTCATTGTCAACGTCATCGTCAAGGCGATTACTGCGCCTTTTAGTTTGCTGGCGGCTGCCTTTGGTGGCGGAGGCGACGAGCTGGGCACAGTTGCCTTCCCAAGCGGTAGCGCTACCTTGGGGCTTGACGCCAAAGCCGGGCTGGACAAAGTTGCCAAAGCACTGCTAGAGCGCCCCAGCCTGAAACTCACCGTTATTGGCACCAGCAACCTGGAGGCTGAGCGTGACGGCTACAAGCGCGCCCGGCTGGATGAGTTGGTGCGTGCAGAAAAGCGTCGGGCCAATGTTACGGGTGGCGGCACAGCGACTGCTGCCATTACCGTGTCTGCGGCTGAATACCCGGCGCTGCTCAAAGAGGTCTACAAACGTGCCGACATCACCAAACCCCGCAGCATGATCGGCCTGGCTAAGGATTTGCCGGTTGTTGACATGGAAAAGCTGCTGCTGGCTAGCATCTTGGTGAACGACGACGCCATGCGAGCACTGGCACTTCAGCGCGGCGTGGCTGTCAAAGAGTATTTGGCGACCAAAGACTTGCCACTTGAGCGGCTGTTTTTAGGGGCCAGTAATTCGGGCAAAGTCGATGCGAAAGCTGACGCTAAACCCGATGCTAAACCTGACGCGAAGTGGGTACCGCGCGCTGACTTGAACATCGCCATGTAACAGCGCTTGGTCGATGCATCCATAAATCAGCGAAAATACGCGCTTCGCGTTTTTAAACGCACTTTGCTTTCTTACCCTTTACCCTTTTAGCCCGCCTTTCGCAATGCATCGGCAGGCGCTCCACATGTTCAAATCATCCAAACCCGTTCCCGCCCCTGTTCCCGCCGCCAAAACGACGCCCAAGTCAGACGCGCATCCGCTTGACGGCCTGACGGGTGGGGCTTTTTCAGCGCCGACGTCTGGCGAGCGCACGTCGCGCATCCGCACCTGGCTGGCGACTGAGCCAACAGCCGAGCAAATGGCTGATGTGTACAAAGACCTGGCCAACCGCGACAAGGGTGCGGCCAAGCCGCTGAAAGAAAAGCTCGACGAGCTCAAGCGCAGCAAAGGCCAGGAAGCCATCGCCGCTGAATGGGCTGACAAAGCCAACTCGCTGTTGGCTTTAGGCAAGCTCAATTTGGCCGATGCTTTGGCCTGGCAGCGTGATGCCGCCAAAGCCGGTGCGCCGTTGTCGAAAGAGCCATTGGCCAGTGTCAAAGTCAAGCTGGCCGACCGCGTGAAAACCATTGAAGACCTGCAGCACCGCACCCAGGTGCAGCGCGAAGCCGCCGTGCTGATTGCCCAGCGCATTGAGGTGCTGTCGATCAAGCCCTGGCGTGATGCAGAGTCCGCGCTCGAATCGCTCACGCCTGACGTCGCCCACTGGCAAGCCCAGGCTGACGAGATTGCCAACGACACCAATTGGGCCAGCGTCGATGTGAAGTTTCCGCCGCTGCTGGATGCGTCACGCGGTCAGTTGCTGGCCGTGTGGGAGGCTTTTCAGGCCGCGATTGCCGTGACCGTCAAAGCATCAGAAGACAACGCAGCACCGCTGCCCGCTGTGCCGGTATGGGCCGACGAGCTGCGCGCGGCACGCGGCGTGCCTGCTGCGCATCAAGACGCACGCCCCGATGGACGACCTGCCAAGGCCAAGATCGACCCCGCTGTTCTGAAAGACATGCGTGAAAAAGCCGCTGCCATTGTGCAAGCCGCTGTCGCCAAACTGGAGCATGAAGTCGGCGAAGGCCACGGCAAAGCCACCCCCAAAGTGGCGGCAGATTTGCGCATGGCCTTGCAACAAAACATCCGCAACATCGACAGCAAACTAGAGGCCGCAGCCCACGCCGCGCTAACCGCTGCCGGCGAACTCGAAGGCTGGCAGCGCTGGCGCGCAGACCAAATTCGTGAAGAACTCGTCGGCAAGGCTGAGGCATTGCTCGTCAAGCCACTGGGCGGCCGCAAACAGCAAGACGCACTGCGCCACATGCGCGACTTGTGGAAGACCAGCGACCAGGGCGGTACGCCCAACCACGCGCTGTGGAAGCGCTTTGACGATGCCTGCAACGAAGCCTACAAAGTCGTTGAAGCCTGGCTGGAGAGCGTCAAAGAACAAACCGAGGCCGTCAAAGCCCAGCGCCAGGTGCTGATTGACGAAGTAACCGCCTGGGCTGATGCCAACAAGAGCAGCACCGACTGGAAAATGCAAATCCGCAGCCTGAATGGTTTTGTTGAAAAGTGGCAAAACGGCGGGCATTTGAGCGAAAAAGCCTTCGCAGACATCCAGCCGATCTGGAAGGCCGCGATGGACGCTGCCGACACGCCACTCAAAACCGCACGCAGCGAGAGCATTGCACGCCGCAAAGCCATGATTGAAGAAGCCCAAGTGCTGGGCGCAGAGCCCGTGCTGCACATTGATGCCGTCAAGCACCTGCAACAGCGCTGGCAGCATGAGGCGCAAGGCGTGCCAATTGAGCGCAAGCAAGAGCAAAAAATGTGGGATGCTTTCAGAAAACCGATTGACGACGCGTTTCAGCGGAAAACGTTGGAGCGTGAGAAAGCAGCATCGGCCTTGGGCGAGTTTGACCGCATGGTGGTCGATGCCGCCAAAGCCGTTGAGGTGGCCACAGCCAGCGGCGATGCGCAGCAAATTCACGCGGCTGCCAAGGCGCTGGAGGCGATTGTTAGCGGCAAGGTGCCTGTTGCAGTTGCAACAGCCCCAGTGGCTCAGACTGCTGAATCTACCCCATCAAATGAGGCTGAAGCCCAACAAATACGGGCGCAATCAGCTCCTGAAAACGTAGCGCACGCAGTTGATGTTGCACCAGAAGCAAGCGTTGACGAGGCTGCCGCCATCGAAGAAACCGCCATTGCCGAGTCAGAAGCGCAAGCCGAGGCAGCAGCCGAGCCAACCCCCGTACCCGCCGCGCCCGTCGCCCCACCCAAGCCCGCCAAGCCCATCGTTGCCATGCGCGGTGACGACCGCCCCGGCGCACGTCGTGCCGAGCCAGCAGCCGACAGCCGTGGCGGCAAGTTTGGTGACCGTAAAGATTCAGGCAAACCGGGTGGCAAGCCAGGCGGCAAGCCCGGTGGCCCACGCCAAAGCACCGACAACAAGTTTGAGCCGTACCGCCCAGAACGTGAAGACCGCCCACGCTTTGCCGACCGCGAGCAGCGCCCGGCCTTTGAAGAGCGCGGCCCGCGTTTGGGTGACGCCGCCTTCCGCGCCCAGCGCGAAGCATTTGAAGCGGCCAACCAGGCCCTCAAAAAGCTGCACGTCCAGGCTCATGGCGAAGTGCTGACCAACGTCATCACCGCCTGGGAAAAGCGCGACGCAGCCTTGCTGCCAAGCGCGCAAGACCTCGGTAAAGTGGTGACACCCGCCGTTTTGGGTACTTGGGCGAAAGCCATCACCACGCCGTCAGGCAAGGACGCAGCCGAATCATTGCTGCGCCTGGAAATGGCTGCCGAAGTACCGACACCAGCCGAGCACATCAGCGCCCGGCGCATGTTGCAACTCACACTGCTGACCAAGCGCAACGCCGCTGCGCCAGCTGAAACATGGGGTGAAGACACCGCCAAGGTGCTGGCCGCAGACTTTGACGCCGCCAACGCCCGGCGCGTGCAAACGGTGCTAAAGGTGCTGCTCAAGCGCTGATCTGGGAATGACCTCTTGACACCTCTTGATTCATGCCGCATGATGGCATGAATCAAATTTCAATCGTGTCAAGGAGTTGCACATGCTCAAAGAAGTCGGTGCCAGCGGCCAGATATCGCTGGGTAAAAAGTACGCAGGCCAGTTGTTTGACGTGGTTTTTGCGCCCGACGGCCGGGTAGAACTTGTGCCCATGAAGGCCGTGCCCACGGTGGGCGAATCTGCAAGTTTTCAATACCCCGCCGCAGCACCAGCAACCCAGCACACTGTGCAAGACGTGGCGGCCACGTACAAAGTAGGTGACGGCTGGCTCACCCCCGAGCGCCTGGCCACACGCAAGGCCGCGTACGAGCGCACGCCTGAGGAAATCAGTGCGGCGCACGACAAGTGGGAAGAGGAAAACAAAGACGCGATTGCGGCGATGAACGAACGCGTGGGCAAGATGGTCTCCAGGAAGCCGCGCGCATCAACATGACCCCACAAGACTTCATCACCAAATGGGGCCCAGGCGGCCCAGCGTTTCATTTGAACGAAGAGCAGGGCGCGCAAAGCCACTTTATTGATTTGTGTGACTTGCTGGGCGTGCCCAAGCCGGGTAGCGAAGACGGCTATGTTTTTGAAAAGCAAACGCTGGTGTTGGGCGAGGCTCGTGGCTATGCGGATGTGTTTAGGCGCGGCGCTTTTGCGTGGGAAAACAAAGCCCCCGGTAAAAACCTCGACAGCGCTTTAAAGCAACTCCTCAACTACAGCAGCGCCCTCAGTAACCCGCCGATTTTGGTGGTGTGTGACAGGTTGCAAATTCGCGTACAAACCCAGTTCACTGGCCACCCGACTGAAAAGTTCAACGTGCTGCTGGCCGAGTTGGCGCAGCCTGAAAAGCTGGCCTTGCTGCGACGCATCTGGCTGGACCCCGAGAGTTTCAGACCCAAAATCACCAGCCGCGACATCACTGAGGTGGCGGCCAAGAGCTTTGCAACGCTGGCCGGGCAAATGCGCAAAGCCGGCCATGACGCGCAAAAAGTCTCGCATTTTCTGACCCAGTGCCTGTTTTGCTTTTTTGCGGAAGACGTGGGCCTGCTGCCAGACCGTATGTTTGACGCGCTGCTCAACAACCGCAAACGCACCCCCGAAGCCCTGACGGACGGCATCAGCAGCTTGTTCCAGGTGATGCAGCGCGGCGGCGCGTACGGCAATGACGACATCCCTTGGTTCAATGGCGGTTTGTTTAAAACCATCGATGTCCCAAAACTCGACATCATGAACGTGTCTGAGCTACGCAGCGCCGCCGCTTTGAACTGGTCAGCCATCGACGTGTCGATTTTCGGCACGCTGTTTGAGCGCGGCCTGGACCCGGCCAAACGCAGCCAGCTGGGCGCCCACTACACCGACCCGGCCACTATTCAAAGAATCATTGAGCCGGTATTGCAGCGCCCGCTGCTACAAATATGGGAGCTGCTCGCGCCTGAATTGATTGGCCTTTTGGCCAAAAGTAAGCGTAAATATGATGCAAATTACAAGCTGGCCTACGCTAAATTCACCGATTGGCTGGACCAGCTTAAAAACTACCGCGTGCTGGACCCAGCTTGCGGCAGCGGCAACTTTTTGTTTTTGGGGCTGAAGGCACTCAAAGACATAGAGCACCAAAGCCATCTTGCCGCCGAGGCGATGGGGCTGGACAGAGAAGTCGATCTGGTCACCGGCCCGCACAACATGCTGGGCATTGAGCTGAACGAATATGCGGCTGAACTGGCTCGCGTCACTGTCTGGATTGGTGAAATTCAGTGGCGCCTGAGCAAGGGCTACGAGTTCAAGCTCAACCCGGTGCTGGAGCCTTTGGACAACATTGAGTGTCGGGATGCGCTTTTGACGTTTGTTCCTAATGTTGCTGGCGATGGTGAGAGCGCTGGCCGGGCAGCGGGGCAGAGGCCGGCGGCTCATACGCTTCGCTTTTTGAAATCGCCCCCGGCCTCTGCCCCACTGACCGACCAGCTTGTTAACAGTTCAAGCAATTTGGGGTCGGATCCAAGTCTGAAAGACGCAGGCTCAGACCCCAATTTGCGGGTTTTGCGTACCAAGGCTGTCGAAGCCGCTTGGCCTAAAGCCAGTATCGTGATTGGGAACCCGCCTTTTTTGGGCGGCAGCAAAAAGCGCCGTGAATTGGGGGACGCTTACTTTGAAGCGCTCGACACCGTTTTTGCCAAGCGCGTACCCGGCGGTGCTGACCTCGTTTGCTACTGGTTTGACAAAGCGCGAAAGGCTATCGAAACCAATGGCTTGGGTGCTGCTGGTTTGGTCGCAACGCAGAGTATTCGCAGCGGTAGCAATCGTGTGGTGCTGGATGCCATTCGTAACAACACCCGCATTTTTGATGCATGGTCTGACGAACCCTGGGTCAATGACGGTGCGGCGGTGCGCGTGTCGCTGGTCAGCTTTGGTTGGGGGGAATGCTGTTATTTAAATGGTGAGCGTGTTGAGCAGATTAATGCTGAACTGGGTAGCTCTGTCAACAGCGACATGTCTTTGGCCAAGCCTTTGGCAGAAAACGCAGGCATCAGTTTTGAAGGCACCAAGAAGTATGGCGACTTTGATGTGACGGGCGAGTTGGCCCGCAGTTGGTTGCGTCAGCCTAACCCACATGGCAAATCGAACGCCGATGTCGTCAAGCCGTGGCGAAACGGACAAGACCTGACACGTCGGCCCAGTGACACTTGGGTCATCGACTTCGGCGCACACATGCCCGAGACTGATGCATGTTTGTACGAAGCGCCTTTTTCTCATTTGGTGCGACGTGTCAAGCCGGAACGGATGAAAGTACGTCGTGAGCGAACGAAGCGTCTTTGGTGGATTCATGAAGAAGCGCGAGTCGCTTTGCGTCAAGCCCTAACAGGCTTACCGCGCTTTATTGCCACGCCTCGTGTTGCCAAGCACCGGTTTTTCGTATTTTTAGATGCCACCGTTTTACCTGACACGCGGCTTAACGTCATTACCAAAGCCGACGACCTAACCTTCGGCATCCTCTCCAGCCGCATGCACGAAGCCTGGTCACTGGCCAACGCCTCCATGCACGGCGTAGGCAACGACCCAACCTACAACGCCAAATCCTGCTTCGAGACTTTCCCGTTCCCCTCCAACGGATTAAAAGTCCGTGGTTCAGCCGAAGCCATAGCAAAAGCCGCCAAACACCTGAACGACCTGCGCGAAAACTGGCTAAACCCACCCGAATGGACTGACCGCATCCCAGAAGTCACCCCGCTCGGCATGGCAAGTAGCCCCTACCCAGACAGAATCATCGCCAAACCCGGCCATGAAAAAGACTTGCTAGAGCGCACCTTGACCAAGCTCTACAACCAGCGCCCCGCCTGGCTAGATGCGGCACACAAACAGCTAGACGCAGCAGTAGCCCAAGCCTACGGCTGGGCTGACTACACGGCAGATATGCCAGATGAAGAAATACTCAAACGCCTGCTGGCGCTGAATTTGGAACGGGCGGCCTAAAACGGGTCAAAAGCGCTGATTTTAGGTGCTAAAAGTGGCTGAAAGCCAATGAATACGGGCGCAAGCAGCTCCCGTATTTATAGCAAATAAATCGTCAACTCAGCCGCTCAACTACCCCGAGTTACCGGCATTTCCACCTCACCCGGCAGCAGCAGGTGCCTGGCCAGCTCCAGCTTGGCAATCGATGCGCGGTGTACTTCGTCTGGGCCGTCGGCCAGGCGCAGGGTGCGCTGGTGGGCGTAGGCGTAGGCCAGCGGAAAGTCGTCAGACACGCCGCCGCCGCCGTGGGCTTGAATCGCCCAGTCGATGATCTGGCAGGCCATGTTGGGGGCGACGACCTTGATCATGGCGATTTCGGCTTTGGCGACCTTGTTGCCTACCGTGTCCATCATGTAGGCAGCTTTAAGCGTCAGCAGGCGCGCTTGCTCGATCATGCAGCGCGACTCGGCAATGCGCTCATGCCACACCGACTGGCGCGAGATGGGTTTGCCGAATGCTACGCGGCTGTTCAGACGTTTGCACATCAGCTCTAGCGCGCGCTCGGCGCAGCCAATGGTGCGCATGCAGTGGTGAATGCGCCCAGGGCCAAGGCGGCCTTGGGCAATCTCGAACCCGCGGCCTTCGCCCAGCAGCATGTTGTCGACCGGCACGCGGACGTTTTTCAGGCGCACTTCCATATGGCCGTGGGGGGCATCGTCGTAGCCAAACACGGTGAGCGGGCGGATGACAGTGATGCCGGGCGAGTTAGCCGGCACCAGGATCATCGACTGTTGTTCGTGGCGGCCTGCGTCAGGGTTGGTTTTGCCCATCACGATGTAGACGGCGCAGCGTGGGTCGCCCGCGCCAGACGACCACCACTTCAGGCCATTGAGCACGTATTCGTCCCCATCGCGCTCAATGCGGCAGGCGATGTTGGTTGCGTCAGATGAGGCGACTTCGGGTTCGGTCATTAAAAATGCTGAGCGAATCTCGCCGCGCAGCAGCGGGTCCAGCCACTGGTCTTTGTTGGCCTCTGAGCCGTACCTGGCAATGGTTTCCATGTTGCCGGTGTCTGGGGCGGAGCAATTGAAGACTTCAGCCGCAAAAGGTACGCGACCCATGATTTCGCACAGCGGTGCGTATTCAAGATTGCTCAGGCCTTCAGGCGCGCGTGGGGAGTGGGGCAGAAACAAATTCCACAGGCCAGCAGCGCGGGCTTTGGGTTTTAACTCTTCAATGATGGTGGTGGGGATCCAGGCGTTGCCTTTGGCGCGGTTCTCAGCTATTTCTTTGAAAAAGCGGGCCTCGTTCGGGTAAATGTGCTCGTCCATGAAGGCCAGCAGGCGGGCCTGCATTTGTTGTACTTTGGGGGTGAAATTGAAATCCATCGTTGTCTCCAGTCATTCCTAAAAAAAGCAAAAAAATTAAGCGCCACTCTTGACGGCAAAGCCCCAGGCCATCTTGGCCAGCACAGGCGCGCCAGCAGCCGAACTGACGGCCTGTGCGCTTGATGCGGTACCCGCCTCAACCCGCTTGGCGATGCCCTGCAAAATCGCCGCCAGCCTGAACAGGTTGTAGGCCAGGTAAAAGTTCCAGTCAGCTTTGAGCTGTTCCGGCGTGGTGATACCGGTGCGTTCGCAATACTTGGCGATGTAATCCGCTTCACTGGGTATGCCGAGCGAAGCAATGTCCAGCCCGCCAATGCCGCGAAACGCCCCCGGCGGAATGTGCCAGGCCATGCAGTGGTAGCTGAAGTCGGCCAGTGGGTGGCCGAGTGTTGACAGCTCCCAGTCGAGCACCGCCAGCACGCGCGGCTCGGTGGGGTGAAACATCAGGTTGTCTAGTCTGAAATCGCCATGCACGATGGAGGTCATGGTTTCATCACGCGCTGTGGCGGGGATGTTGGCCGGTAGCCAGGCCATCAGCTTGTCCATCTCTGCAATGGGTGTGGTGATCGATGCGGTGTACTGCTTGCTCCAGCGGCCAATCTGGCGCTCGAAATAATTGCCGGGTTTGCCGTAGTCGGCCAGGCCGCGCTCGGCAAATTTGACTTTATGTAACGCGGCAATCACGCGGTTCATCTCGTTGTAAATCTCGCCGCGCTGGGTGTTGGTCATGCCCGGCAGGGCTTGGTCCCACAGCACCCGGCCTTCCACGAACTCCATCACGTAAAACATCCGGCCGATCACCGACTCGTCTTCGCACAGGCAATGCATTTTGGCAACCGGCACGTCGGTGCCCTGCAGGCCGCTCATGACTTTGAACTCACGCTCTACTGCGTGCGCCGATGGCAGCAGCTTTGCCACCGGGCCGGGCTTGGCGCGCATCACGTACGACTTAGCTGGTGTGATGAGTTTGTACGTGGGGTTGGATTGGCCACCCTTGAAGATTTCAACCTGCAGCGGGCCTGCAAAGCCGGGCATGTGCTGGTTCAGGTAGCTTGTAAGCGCAGCCACATCAAAAGCGTGCTGTGCCGTGACCGCGCGCGTGCCGACAAAGTGGTCGAAATTACTCATGGTTTTAATTTTTAGGGCTTTTCAAGATCAGTGTCTGAAATGCGCAGCAAAGCCTCGCGGCTGCGCACCACCAGGCCGCCCGGCTCGATGCGGATGGTGTTCTCGCGCTCCATCGCTTTCAACTCCTGATTGACGCGCTGGCGTGATGCACCCAGCAGTTGCGCCAGTTCTTCTTGCGCCAGTTGCAGACCAATGCGCACCTCGCTGCTGTCGGACAAGCTGGGCACGCCGTAGCTGCGTGCCAGGTGCAGCAGTTGCTTGGCCAGGCGTGCGCGCAGGGGCAGGGTGTTCAGGTCTTCGACCAAGCCAAACAGCTGGCGAATGCGGCGTGCGTGCAGGCGCAGCATGGCCTCGTACAGCTCGACGTGGCTGGCCAGGATTTTTTTGAAATCGGCTTTGGCTACACACAAGATGGTGGTCTCGCCATGCGCGTAGGCATCGTGGGTGCGCCGGTCGCCGTCGAAGATCGCCACATCGCCAAACCAGATGCCGGGCTCCACATAAGTCAGGGTGATTTGTTTGCCAGATATCGACGTAGAGCTGACGCGCACCGCACCTTTGGCGCAGGCTATCCATTCTTCCGGTGGGTCTCCCCGGGCGGAAATCAGTTCGCCGTCTCGAAATCGTTTGACGTATGCGCATCGGAGTATGTCGTGCCTAAGCGACGGGGACAGGCTTGAAAACCAGCGACCACTGTTGATGGCTTCGCGTTCTTCAATGGTAAGGATGGGGTCGTCCATGGCTTGTCTTTTGTGTGACTTCAGGAGCGTCCATTGTCGCTTGAGGGACGACGGATCAAGGTGAGCCGTGTCGCCAGCGTGTCCGCTGGAATTCGTGGGACTTTATCGGT
This sequence comes from Polaromonas sp., assembly GCA_031414215.1. Taxonomy (GTDB): domain Bacteria; phylum Pseudomonadota; class Gammaproteobacteria; order Burkholderiales; family Burkholderiaceae_C; genus Polaromonas. The sequence goes on from JANNVB010000005.1 coordinate 120,614, forward strand.
AACGCGGCGTGCGCTTGGCAAGAAACGCGTCGATGCCTTCACCGCCATTGGCGTGGTGCAAGTTGCGCACAAAGTGGTCACGCTCTGCCTGCAACTGTTGGCTGATGCTGTTGGTGGGCGCATCGTTGAGCAACTCTTTGATGCTGGCCAGTGCGTTGGGGGCTCTGGCATTGAGCCGTTCTGCCAGGCTGAGTGCCTCACGCAAGGCACTGCCGCTGCTGCAGACGCGGTTAACCAAACCAAGATCATTCAGGCGCTGCGCACTGATGCGTTCGCCGCACATCAACAGCTCATTGGTGAGCTGGCGGGGCAGGGCGCGGCCAAGCGCCCAACTGCCGCCGCCATCAGGCGACAAGCCCACCGTGCTGTATGACATCACAAACACGGCGTTGTCTGCTGCCACGCAAAAATCACAGGCCAGCACCAGTGAAAACCCGGCGCCGGCGGCTGCGCCTTCAACCGCCGCAATGATGGGCTTGGGGTAGGTGCGGATGGAGTCAATCCAGTTGTGCAGGCCGTCAATGCTTTGGGCTTGCACTTCTTTGGGCTGTTGGCGGTTGGCCAAAAGCCGCTGCAAATTGCCGCCAGCGCAAAACGCGGTGCCTTCACCGGTGATGATGACACTGCGAATTTCAGGATTGGTTTCGGCGGCATTGAGCGCCTCGACGCCTGCGGCGTAAATTTCAGGGCTGAGAGCGTTTTTAAACTCGGGGTTGCTGATGGTGAGGATCAGCGTTTGGCCTTCGCTGGTGCTTTTGAGTGAACTTGGCATGCTAGCTTTCCTGGTGCATCAAACTGAGGCCGATAGCACCCCGGCGACGCAACCATGGCGAAGGGCGGTAGCGCTGGTCGCCATACACGGTTTGCATGTTGAACAGCACTTCCAGAATATTGGTCGGGCCGTATCGGTCGCCCATCGCCAAAGGCCCCAGTGGGTAACCCAGGCCGAGGGTGACAGCGGTTTCCAGGTCTTTCGGGCTGCAAATACTTTGCTGGCAAATGTCACTGGCAATGTTGACGATGGTGGCTACCACACGCTGGGTGACGAAACCGCCGCTGTCGCGAATCACGCTGACAGGCTTACCGTCGCTGGCAAACAGGGCGTGAGCGGCATCGCGCATGTCGGTGCGGGTGGCGGGGTTGGTGGCCAGCACGCGGCGGCGGGTGGCTGCGTCGTCAATCAGCATGTCAATGCCGATGGTGCGGGCCGGATCCAGCCGCTCAACCACGGCGACGGTGGTGATGTCAAAACCCAGCGGCGCGACCAGCATCAGCGCTTGGGGTGAGGCAGATGCGCCGGTTTCGATTTTTGCACCCAAGGTTTTAAGCAGTTGTAAAAGCTCTGACCGCCGTGATGCCCGTGGCGACACCCAGATGGGCGGTATGTCTGCCATCACGGGTGCGGGTGCTTCAGGCGTGACTTGCATCACACCGCCATCGTATTTGTAAAAGCCTTCACCCGTTTTGCGACCCAACATGCCACCAGCCAGGCGCTGCGCCGTGATGGCGCTGGGGCGGTATCGAGCTTCGTCATAGTATTGACGGTAGACCGACTCCATGACGGGGTGCGACACATCGAGTGCCGTCAAATCCATCAACTCAAATGGACCGAGCTTGAAGCCGACCTGGTCACGCAAGATGCGGTCGATCGTGGCAAAGTCGGCAATGCCTTCGCTGACAATGCGCAGTGCCTCGGTGCCGTAACCACGGCCTGCATGGTTGACGATAAAGCCGGGTGTGTCTTGTGCCAGTACAGCTGTGTGCCCCATTTGTTTGGCGTAGGCACTGAGTTGCTGACAAACGTCCTGGCTGGTTTTTAACCCGGCAATCACTTCGACGACTTTCATCAAAGGGACAGGGTTAAAGAAGTGGTAACCGGCAAAACGCTGCGGGTTTTTGAGTTTCGCAGCGATGGCTGTGACGGACAGGGATGAGGTGTTGGTGGCCAAAACCGTTACTGGTGAAACAATGCTTTCCAACTCCGCGAACAGCGCTTGCTTGACATCCAGCCGCTCAACAACCGCTTCAATGATCAAGTCGCAGTCGGCCAGTTCGGCCAGCGTGCTGACCGCGGATACGCGGCCTTTATGGCCATCGGCGGTATTCGTGTCCAAGCGATTTTTGACCACCAGTTTGTCCCACTGGGCTGCCAGTTCAGCCTTGGCTTTGTGGCTGGCATCCGGCTGTACATCAAAAAGTTTGATGCTGCTGCCCGCCTGCGCAGCGATTTGAGCAATACCCCGCCCCATGGCCCCTGTGCCCACAACGCCAACAGTTTGAAAAGTAGGTTTCATGGGAACGGATTATTACGCAGGCGACCGATTGATCGACTATGCGAAAATCTTGTGTAACTTTGTAATCTTTGTTGTTGTGAAAAAACGTTTTATTTTTGTGTCGGGTCTGATGCTGCTTGTTGCTGCGAGCAGTATGGCGATGTCGCTTGGGCGGCATAGCGGCGCAACGCTGATTGGCAGGCCACTGGATATTTCTGTCCAGGCTGTGTTGGAACCTCAGGAAGATGCTGGTAGCCTGTGCTTGGAGGCAGATGTTTTTTATGCTGACAACAAGATCGACAAATCCCGGGTTCGTGTCACGCTCGAAAAATCCGCATCCACTCCACAACAGGCGCTGATTCGTATCCGTTCCACCATCTTGGTTGATGAGCCTGTGGTGACCATTTATTTGCGGGTGGGTTGCCTGCTAAAAACCGAACGGCGTTACGTGAGCCTTGCTGAGCTGGTGTCTGAAGCCGCTCCAGATAGAAGTGCGCCAGCGCCTTTGCCATCGGCAGCGCCTGCCAGACCTGCTGTCATACCGCCCTTAAATACGGCAACTTCGTCCTTGGAGGCGGTAGCGCCCAAGGCCACCCAGCCAGTCAAACGCAGCCGCTCCCGTGTTGCTGCGGCGGCAGCGCCGCTGGAAGCTGGCAACGCAACGCCTGTTGAGGCTGTGCCGGTTTCGCCAGCAAAAGACCAGGCTCAAACACCCAAGACAAAGCAGCCGCGCACCCCTGTGGCAACCAAAGACAGCAAAACGGCCAACCCTGGCAAAGCGCGCCTGAAACTGGAACCCCTGGACTTGGTGATTGAGCGTGACCCCCAGCTGAAGTCTTCGGCTGAATTGCTGTCGATACCAGCGGCTAACCCACAAGAGCGCGCGGCTGCAAGTGCCTTGTGGCGGGCTCTGTCGGCGCAACCGCAAGACATTCTTCGCGATACTGAAAAACTAGAAGCACTCGAGAAATCGGTACGCAGTTTGCAGGCGCAAAGCCAAAAAACCCTGTTGTCTATTGACGATCTCAACATCAAACTTCAAAAGGCACAGTCAGAGCGCTACGCAAATGCGCTGGTCTATGCATTGATCGTCTTGCTATTGGCGGCCACGGCTAGCTTGGCTTACCTGCTTCGGCATCGATTGTTCGGTCGGCGCGCTGAAACAGGTGACAAGCCTTGGTGGCGCAAAAATGAGACCTATGAAAACCCGCACGAGGCATGGATTGACAGCTCGCCGCTAGATGATGCCTACGACTTGGGTGTCAGCCGAGCCAGTCCCATTCCAAAGTCAAAACTTGTTGACGTGAATGTTGACTTTGGTATCGACCAAATCAGCTCCAAACCAGTGGGTATCCGGGCAGCAGTTACGCCGAATTTCGCTGATTCAGTACCTTTTGAGCACAAAGACAAGTCAGGCTTTGGATCGAGCATGTTGCATCCCAGCCGAGCGGTGAAGGCCGAAGAGTTGTTTGATGTGCAGCAGCAGGCGGACTTTTTCGTGTCGATTGGTCAGCATGAACAGGCGATTGAGCTTTTGCGAAGCCACATTGCTGAAAACCTTGAAACCAGCGCACTGGTTTATCTGGATCTTTTCAATTTGTACCACCAGCTCAAGCGACCCGCAGAATACGAGAACCTGCGTGGGACTTTTAATCAGCGCTTTAATGCTCAGATTCCGGCTTTCGAGGTGTACACAGACAAAAATTTAGGCCTTGAGTCTTACCAGCTTGCGCTGTCTCGGATTGAAGCGTTGTGGCCTTCTCCAAAGGTGCTGGAGATCATTGAAGAGTCACTTTTCAGGCAGCCTGATACCAACACTGAAGCCTTCAACCTTGAGGCTTATCGCGAACTGTTACTGCTGTATTCGGTAGCTAAAGAAATCATCAGCCCTGAAACATCTGCCGGTGTTACCAAGGCCACCAAAAAGTTTGATTTGCCCGACCGCCCCGCTGACAGTGCTGATTCACGACCAATGACTTTTATGTCGACGGCTATTCAGCCGTTGTCGGCAAATTTGGCTGCGAATCAGCCGTCTGCTGAACAAAGTGAATTGATTAAAACATTCGCGGCAGCGACTATTCCGCCTGCATCGCGGCGGCTTGGCTTGGACATCGACTTGGATAACCTCATGACACTGGAAGACAGGGCAAGTTCGGATGCGGCCTCTGATGCCCAGTTTTTTGACCAGTTCGACGCGAATGCGACTGTTGCTGTGTCGGCTCCGGGCTCTGCGCCGCTGCCGCCAGCTAACGCTGCGACGGATGCCGATAATTTGATTGATTTCGAGATATTCGACATGCCGCAAGCCGCAGCCGAAAAGGCCAAACCGCCAGAGGTTTGAGTTTTTCTAAATCGTCAACGGCGTACCTGCAATGCGCCAGGATTGACGATGTTGGTCGGTGTGCCTTTGATGAAATTGATCACATTGTCAAACGCTGCGCTGAAATACATCTCGTAGCTGTCTCGCTCAACATAGCCGATGTGCGGTGTGCAAATGCAGTTCTCTAGCCTGAGCAGAGCATGACCTTGCAAGATCGGTTCTGACTCAAACACATCGACAGCTGCAAGCCCTGGACGGCCCCGATTGAGGGCCGAGAGCAGGGCTTCTGGCTCAATCAATTCAGCGCGTGAGGTGTTGACCAACAGCGCGGTTGGTTTCATGCTGGAAAGATCATCCAGGTTAACGATGCCGCGCGTTTCATCTACCAAGCGCAAATGCAAACTCAAAACATCGCTTTGTTCAAAAAGTTCTGCTTTGCTGTTGGCTACTTCCAGGCCATCTTGTGCAGCTCTTTGTCTGGACTCTTCACGCCCCCAAACGAGAACCCGCATACCAAAAGCCTGACCGTACCCTGCCAGAAGTTTCCCGATTTTCCCGTAGCTCCAGATACCCAGTGTTTTGCCGTTGAGTACTGTACCCAGCCCGAAGTTGACAGGCATGGATGATGATTTCAGACCCGCTTGCTGCCACGCGCCATGCTTGAGGTGGGCAACGTAATGCGGAATGCGCCGCGCAGCGGCCATGATCAATGCCCACGTTAATTCAGCGGGCGCAATCGGCGAGCCGACACCCTCAGCAACGACCACACCCCGTTCAGTACACGCACCCACATCAATGTGCCCACCGACGCGTCCGGTTTGGGCAATCATTTTTAGTTTTGGCAGCTTTTCGATCAGCTGCCGGTTCATGTGCGTTCGTTCGCGAATCAGTACCACCACATCAGCGTCTTTGAGCCTGACCGAGAGCTGGCCGATACCCTTGACGGTATTGGTGTAAACCTTGGCAGGGTAGGCGTCTAATTTGGCGGCGCAGGCTAGCTTGCGAACCGCGTCTTGGTAGTCATCAAGAATCACAATATTCATATCAATATTGTGCCTGCAAGTTGTTTTGCTTTTACCTCACCAGCTGCGCAAGTAGCGGATTAGTTGCGCCGCGCACAATAGCCTTCAGCCCGCCATGCGGTCAAGCTCCGCGCACACGTCCGACATACGCCCTGAAATAACCAATCGGCCAGCGCATGATCGGTTTGTACCTGGCTCGAACTGCCGCACAATTTTCAAGCGCTGCACGGGTGCTACAGGAACGCTTTTTGAGGTTGACCTTGCCGCTGGTTTGAACGTTGTGCGTGATTGAACTGAACCACGGTAAGCCATGTGTGGGCTGATGGCCGGGCGGGTGTAGGCTGACGCGGACTGCGCAGGAACAAAGAGCGCAGCAAGCGCCTGAACTGGTGCCAGCAACATGGACAGCCCGGCAGCGCGACCCAACAGCGGTGAAAAATTAGCGATTCCCATCATGAACTCCTGAATTAAAAGAGACTTGCGCCTCAATGATTACAGGCAGGATTGCGATACGGCCATACCCCGTTGGGTAGTCAAACCGCAGAGACCGTTGCAACAGGGTGTTGGCCTATCATTACCCAAGGCCAAACGCCCGCCACCTGTTGCGTGGCCAAGCTTGGCTACATCAATATCGTGTTTCGAATCAGCCCTACTGCCAGCCCTTCGAGTTCAAAAGGCTCTCCAGGCTCGACGACGATGGTTTTAAAGTCCGGGTTTTCTGGCAGCAGTTCAATCACATCATTCGTACGCCAAAAGCGTTTGACGGTGACCTCGTCACCCAGGCGCGCCACAACGATTTGGCCGTTTTTCGCTTCTTTTGTTTGTTTCACGGCCAGCAAATCGCCGTCCATGATGCCGACATTGCGCATGCTCATGCCGCGTACTTTGAGCAGATAGTCGGGCTGCTTTTGAAACATGCTGGCTTCAAAGGTGTAGCTTTGCTCAATATGCTCCTGCGCCAGGATGGGACTGCCAGCAGCAACTCGTCCCACCAGCGGCAGGACGAGTTGGGCCAGGCTTTGCAACGGCAGGGAAAACTGGTGAAGGCGAGATTCATTGACGCTGCGCATGTCACCTGCGCGCAAGCGAATGCCGCGTGAGGTGCCGCTGACGAGTTCAATCACACCTTTACGCGCGAGGGCTTGCAAATGCTCTTCAGCGGCGTTGGCGGACTTGAAACCCAGCTCGGTGGCAATTTCAGCCCGTGTGGGTGGGGAGCCCGTACTGGCGATGGCGCGTTGGATCAGCTCGAAAATCTGTTGCTGCCTGGCAGTCAGTTTCGGGCCGTCAGGCGATACATTTAACGTTCGGCTAGACGACATGTTTGAGAAGTGATTCAACGTGCTCATGGCTACCATCCTTGGGTGAAGCTTGACTAAAGGGCTCTAGCCAGGCTGTTTTAATATCCAGTAACTGTATTTTTAGCCAGCTTTTAGGTAATTGCAAGTTATTTTTTGAATATTTATCAGATGCACCACAAAAAAATCGTGATTTTGGGCACAGGCGGCACAATTGCCGGCCTGGCCAGCAATGCTGGGAGCAACATTGATTACACGGCCGCCCAAGTTGGCGTTTCCGAGCTGGTCGGTGCTATTGCAGGCTTGAACAGCCAGGTTGAGACCGAGCAAGTTGCGCAAATCGACAGTAAGGACATGTCTTTTGAGGTTTGGACGGCACTGGCCAATCGTGTGCAACACCACTTGTTGCAAAACGATGTACGGGGTGTGGTCATCACCCACGGCACAGACACGCTGGAAGAAACCGCGTACTTTTTACAGGCCGTTTTAAACCCGGCAAAGCCTGTGGTTCTGACATGTGCGATGCGGCCTGCCAGCGCATTGGCGCCCGATGGGCCGCAAAACATCCTGGATGCTGTTGCTGTGGCCAATCATGAAGGGGCGCGGGGAGTGGTGGTGGTTTGCGCTGGCAGCCTGCACAGCGCATTGGACGTGCAAAAAATTCATACGTACCAGCTCAATGCCTTTGGCTCTGGGGATGCTGGTTTGATCGGTTTCATTGAAGAAAACAGCCTCAATTTAGTGCGTAATTGGCCTTTTGACCAACAAATACGGGCGCAAGCAGCTACTGAAAACATAGCGATTTTGAATGTCGTTGCATCTTGGCCTAAAGTTGAAATTGTCATGAACTACGCGGGTGTCAGTGGTGCGGTAGTGGATGCGCTGATTCAACAAGGCGTGCAGGGTCTGGTCGTGGCGGGTACGGGCAATGGCACGGTCCACCAAGCGCTGGAGGCTGCATTGCTGAAGGCTCAGGTGCAGGGCGTTCAGGTGATACGTGCCACACGCTGTACGCAAGGCCGGGTACTGCCGCGCGAGGATGATCGCTTTCCCTCTTCAAATGGCCTGAGTCCGGTCAAGGCGCGTATTGCCTTGATATTGCGTTTGATGGGCGTGACTGCATGAACTTTTTTGCAGCGCTCAAGTCGAGTGTGTGGGCTTATCCTGCGCTTGAAGTGGTGCATATTTTCGGTATTGCCTTGCTCTTGGGTAACTTGGTATTGCTGGAGATGCGGGTGTTTGGGCGGGGCGCACTGCTCGATGTGAATGCGCTGGCGCGTTTGAGTTTGGGGATCGCAGGGGTTGGATTTTCACTCGCAGCGCTGACAGGTTTGCTGATGTTTGCGTCGCAAGCGGCTGAGCTTTTGACGAATCGTGCGTTCACCCTGAAGATGGTTTTGTTGATGCTTGCGGGGTGCAATGCTGCTTGGTTTCACGGGCGCGCATCGCTTGACAAACTGGACGGTGTAGCGCGCTGGCAGATGGTGATGTCTACTTTGATTTGGGTGGCAGTGATCACTTGCGGCCGCTGGATTGCTTATGTTTAAACTTAAAGGAGTAGAAAATGAAAAGACGTGATGCTCTAAAAATCTGTGCCGCCTGGTCTGCTGCTGGCGTGGTTTTACCGGCGTTTGCACACCACGGCTGGAGCAGTTTTGACCAAGACAGGCCGATTTATCTTGAGGGCAAAGTGGTCAAATCGGTTTGGCAAAACCCGCATGTCGAGTTATTGATCGACTTGCCCGCCGCGCTGAAGTTACCTGCCGACCTGGCACAGCGAACGCTGCCTGCACAAACTGCGCCGGTGGATGGCAAAGCCCTGCTGGCCAAAGCGGTGGTGCCCACACGACAAGACAGGCGCTGGGAGATTGAGCTGGCACCGCTCAGCCGTGTTCAGGCCTGGAATGTTGCTGAGATCAAACCGGGCGACAGTCTTGCAGTGCTCGGCTTTACCTTCACTGGGGAAAAGGGCGCAGCAATACTGCGCGCCGAGTACCTGTTTGTATCCGGCAAAACTTACGGGCTGCGCTCAAGCCCCGCGTAGAGTTAATCTGCCAGCGCCTTGAGGGCACGCTGGGTGATGTCTTCCACATTGCCCATACCGCTGATGGCGCGGTAAGCGGGCGCTTTTGCTGGCTCGGTCTTGGCCCAGTCAGAGTAGTAGGCTACCAGTGGGCGGGTCTGGGCGCTGTACACCTCTAGCCGTTTGCGCACGGTTTCTTCCTTGTCGTCGTCACGCTGGATCAGCGCTTCTCCCGTCACGTCGTCTTGACCTTCCACTTTGGGCGGGTTGTATTTGACGTGGTAAGTGCGTCCTGAGGCGGTGTGCGAGCGGCGGCCGCTCATGCGCTCAATGATGGCGTCAAACGGCACGTCAATCTCAAGCACGTAATCGATTTTGACGCCTGCAGCCTTCATGGCATCGGCCTGCGGCAGGGTGCGCGGAAAACCGTCGAATAAAAAGCCTTGGCTGCAATCGGCCTGCGCAATGCGCTCCTTGACCAGGTTGATGATCAAGTCATCGCTTACCAAACCGCCAGAATCCATCACTTTTTTCGCCTCAACGCCCAACGGTGTACCGGCCTTGACAGCAGCGCGCAGCATGTCACCCGTCGAAATTTGAGGAATGCTGTATTTCTGGCATAAAAATGTGGCTTGGGTTCCTTTGCCTGCACCAGGCGCGCCCAACAAAATCAGTCTCATGGTTATCCTCGTCGTTGTCTTTTCGTCTTGTCGTCGTTTTTATGAGCTCAATCAACGCAGCATGGTACTTGTTGAGCTTTGAATCAGCTTGATCAAAGGATAGCACGCACGTCTTGATGACTGCTTACTGGAATTCACTACATTCACGACGAAGAGTTAAAAAATTTTTGTACAGCCTTCAGGTCTTCTGGCGTGTCTACCCCGATACCTGGTGACTGCTGCGTGATATGAACGGCGATTTTGTGACCGTGCCACAAAGCCCTGAGTTGTTCAAGGCATTCAAGCTGCTCGACGGGTGCGGGTGTCAGCCCCGGAAACGCCTTTAAAAATCCGGCACGGTAACCATAGATACCGACATGGCGCAGTGGTTTGACCCCTTGCGGCAGTTGCTCAGGGTTGTCACGAGCCGCAGGAATCGGTGCACGGCTGAAATAAAGCGCGGTGTGCCGTGCATCCAGCACGACTTTGACGATGTTCGGGTTCAGGTAGTCGGCCAGGCTCTCAATCGCGTGGGCGGCGGTGCTCATGGCGCAGTCAGGCCGATTTGCCAGCAACTGAGCTACTGCATCCATCAGTGCCACATCAATCAAGGGCTCATCACCTTGCACATTGACCACTACCGTATCGTCAGCCAAGCCCAGCAGGCTACACGCTTCAGCCAATCGGTCACTGCCGCTGGCATGGTGGCTTGCGGTCATCACGGCTTGAATATTGAAGCGGTCGCATTGGTCTATGACTTCCTGACTGTCGGTGGCAACCACCACGTTGTCGGCCTGGCTGAGTTGGGCGCGCTGAGCAACCCGCACGACCATGGGTGCGCCCCCTAAGTCGGCCAAGGGTTTGTTGGGTAGCCGTGTGGAGGCCAGCCTGGCCGGGATAAGAACGGTAAAACTCATGCGCAGTGACTAAAGTCCCAGTTCTTCGTCGGTCATCACTCTGGCTTCGCTCTCCAGCATCACCGGCATACCGTCGCGTACCGGGTAAGCCAGGCGGGCGCTGCGCGAGAGCAGTTCCTGCTTGGTGCGGTCAAATTCAAGCGGGCCTTTGGTGACGGGGCAAACCAGCAGTTCAAGCAATTTAGAGTCCATGGGGAGATGGTAATTCAGAAGGTTGGGTTAGCAGCGGCGCAAGCAGGGTATCTAAAGCGGTAAAAAACCCGGGTTCTGGTGAAAATTCAAGCGGAACAGCCAGCAAGCTGCAGCCCTTGAATTGCGGTAATCGAAACAGTTTGATGGCGTCTTTTTCAGTACACAGAACGACAGACTCTTTTGATGCAGGCCATGTGTAGCCAGAAAAATCAAAATGGTCTGGCAGGCTGATGGTTTGTTGCAACTGCAGGCCGCGTTCTCTGAGCATGTTGAAAAAAGCGTCTGGGTTGGCGATGCCTGCCAAGGCTGTGATGACTTGTCCGTTCAAATTACTCAACGCCACTTGATGACCGGCCGCATTGAGCGCGTGGTCTGCCAGTCGCCTCATAGACTTGAAGCCTTCAAAGGCAGGCGACTGGCCCGTGTGCAGCACCAGGCCTGGCCGCACGCCCCAAAGCTCGCGCAGCGGCCCAGCGGGCAGCAGCCAGCCGTTGCCGATGCCTCGGTCATCGAAGACGGTGATTTCAATATCTCTTGCCAAAGGATGGTGCTGCAAGCCGTCATCGCTGATGATGACTTGGGTTTTAGTGTATTTTTTAACCAATGCCTTAACCGCATTTGTGCGATTATTTGCTACAAAAACAGGAGCTGCTTGCGCCCGTAAAATAAGGGCTGGCTCGTCACCAGACTCCGAAATAGGGGTATTTCCAAGGATTTCCTGGCAATGGCTGCCCTGCCTGCCATACCCGCGTGACACCACGCCAACCTGCAGGCCTTGGCGCTTGAAATGCTGCACCAAGGCTATGACCAGCGGCGTTTTGCCAGCACCACCCACCACCACATTGCCCACGACGATCACGGGCACTGAAGAGCGCTCGGTTTTTAGAATACCTGAACGGTACAGCCCACGGTGAAAACCTGACAAAACCCGATAGACCTGTGACAAAGGCCACAACAGACAGGCTGCTAATCCGCGCTTGCGCCAGGCTCTAGCAAGCCAAGCGCTCATCGCTTAGCGCACCCCGGCTTGCGCAGCGCTTTGTGTCGCAAAAGTAATTTGCGTGAAGTTATTTCGCCGCGCGGCTTCCATCACCGTGATGACCGATTGATGGCTGCTGCTGGCGTCAGCGCTGATGATGATCACGCTGTCTTTGCCCGCCTTGGCGGCAAGTACCAAGGCTGCGCCCAAGCTTTCGATGCTTCGGCCCTCAACCAGCGTTTTGTTGATCATGTAGCGGCCATCACTGCTGACCGCCACAATCACTTCTTTGGGGTAGTCGCGTTGTTGCTCAGCATCAGCCAGTGGCAGCTTGATTTGCAGCTCCGTGAACTTGCTGTAGGTGGTTGACAGCATCAAAAAGATCAGCACCACCAGCAGCACATCAATGAAAGGGATGAGGTTTATTTCAGGCTCGTCCCGTGCGGTTTTACGAAAATTCATGATTTTCGTAAGTGATTGAGGTGGCGTAAAAATCGCTCAGATGCTAACTCCATCGTCAGCAGATAGCCGTCAACCCGTGCCCTGAAATAGCGCCAAAAAATAAGTGCTGGAATCGCGACAATCAAGCCGAAAGCCGTGTTGTACAAGGCGATGGATATGCCTTGCGCCAATTGAGCCAGGTTGCCCACCCCGGCGCCACTGACAGCGCCGCCACCAGCTTGCGAGCCAAAAATCTCGATCATGCCAATCACTGTGCCAAGCAAACCCAGCAGTGGTGCTGCTGAGGCTATGGTGGCCAAGGCTGCCAGATAGCGTTCGAGTTTGTGTGCGGCCTGGCGGCCAGCGCCTTCAATCGTCGCTCGCAAATCGTCTTCACTGATTTTGGGTTGCGCATTCAGGGCTCTGAAACCGCTGGCCAGTACCTCACCCAGCAGGGAATTTTGTTCCAATTGCGTCACCACGTCAGGTGCAGGGACGGCTGTTCTTGACACGGTAATGGCCTCGTCAATCAGTTTTGGTGGCGCGACTTTTCTGATTTTCAGACTGCTAAAACGCTCGATGACGAGCGCCAAAGCCAGAACAGAGCAGGCAATCAGTGGCCAGATGGGCCAGCCTGCGGCTTGTATGATGGAAAACAATGCACGTCCCCTAGCAAATTAATTGCTTGAATTATGGCTGAAGCGCCAGAGCGGCTCATGCTACGTTGATGGTTAGTTAACGCACAGAAGTTGTGGATAACTTTGTGGGCAAGTCGTGCCGAATGCGCCGCCAAAGCCTGCCCAGACTGCATTATGACAAAACGATGAAATTTTCAGCACTGGTAAATTGTTTAAAATCAATGACTTACAACGATTTTTCGTCCCTCGAGAAGCTGTATCGCCAAGACGACGGCACTTCATCGCCCGCTGTGGAGTATCCTCCCTCATTTTTCAGGGTGCTTTGCCGTGGTTGATGTTGTTGAAGATTCGGGGCTGCGTGAATCCAACATCCGCATCTGGCCAGTTGGCTCGCTGCTCAAAGCCATTGCTGGCAGCTTGGAGGCGCGTTTTAATCCTGTGGCGGTACAGGGCGAGATTTCCAGTTTTTCACGCGCTGCCAGTGGGCACTGCTATTTTTCGCTCAAAGACGACGACGGGCAAATCCGCTGTGCGATGTTTCGCCGAGCTTCGACCCTGCTCGATTTCAGCCCGCGTGATGGACAGCGAGTTGAGCTGCGCGGCAGACTTGGCGTGTACGAGGCGCGAGGGGAATTGCAACTGGTTGTTGAGTCCATGCGACAAGCCGGGCAGGGCACTTTGTTTGAGGAATTTTTAAAACTCAAGGCTAAGCTTGAGGCGCAAGGTCTTTTTGACACCGGTCGCAAACGGCCTGCACCGCTCATGCCCAAAGCGATTGGTATCGTTACCTCGCTAGGGGCAGCCGCGCTGCATGATGTGGTGACTGCTTTGCAGCGGCGCGTGCCGCATATTCCGGTCGTCATTTACCCAGCCAGTGTTCAAGGGGCGCAGGCCGCTGGCGAATTGCGGGCAGCTCTGATCAAGGCCTATCAGCGCTGCGAGGTTGATGTGCTGCTGCTGGTGCGTGGTGGCGGTGCCATGGAGGATTTATGGGCCTTCAACGATGAAGCGCTGGCCCGCACCATTGCCGAGTCGCCCATGCCCATCATCAATGGTGTTGGGCACGAAACTGATTTCACCATCGCTGACTTTTGTGCCGATGTGCGTGCGCCGACCCCTACAGCGGCCGCCGAGTTGTGTGCACAGCCTCAAGTGGCTTGGCAAAATCTGCTGGATACGATGACTTCGCGCTTTCAAAATGCTACAGACCGACAGGTGCAGACCAGCAGCCAAAGGCTAGACATTGCAGCGGCGCGTTTTGGCCGTCCGTCACACTTCATCACGCGCCAGCAGGCGCGCTTGGGGCTGTACTGGCACAATTTGCAGCATGCTCAGCGCACAAGTACATCGCTTGCACGCGGCCGCCTGGATTCGCTCGAAACTCAGCTGACGCAGGCTGTTCAGCACAACACAAGGCAGTCCAACGACAGACTCAACAACGCTGGCGTGCAACTTGAGTTGTTGAATCCTGCTTTGGTGCTAAAACGCGGTTACGCATGGCTGGCCACCATGCAGGGGCAGGCGGTTATCAGCACCACGCAAACCAAAACAGGTCAGGCGCTGCGTGCAACCCTTATGGACGGCGAGGTCGATTTGACGGTTTCAAGCCCGCGTCTGATTTAGTTTTTACAATTTACCTGTTAAGCTTTTTTTATTTACCCACACCATCATTACAAGGAAACCTCATGGAACACCAACTGCCCCCACTGCCATACGCAATTGATGCGCTGGCACCCAACTACAGCCAAGAAGCATTTGAATACCATCACGGCAAGCACCACAACGCCTACGTGGTGAACCTCAACAACCTGCAAAAGGGCACAGAATTTGAAGCCATGACGCTGGAAGAAATCGTCAAAAAATCAAGCGGTGGCGTGTACAACAACGCAGCCCAAATCTGGAATCACACTTTCTTCTGGAGCTGCATGAAGCCTGCTGGTGGCGGCGAGCCCTCAGGTGCGCTGGCTGCGGCGATCAACGCCAAGTTTGGCTCTTACGCTGCATTTAAAGAAGCGTTTGTCAAATCAGCCGTCGGTAACTTTGGCTCAGGCTGGACCTGGTTGGTGAAAAAGGCCGATGGCTCGGTTGACATCGTCAACACCGGCCCAGCGGGCACACCGCTGACGACTGCCGACAAGGCTCTGATGACGGTTGATGTCTGGGAGCACGCGTACTACATTGACTACCGCAATGCACGCCCCAAATTTGTAGAGACCTTTTTGGCAAGCTTGGTGAACTGGAGCTTTGCTGAGGCCAACTTCGCCTGACCAAATTCCCGAAGCATTAAAAAGCCGACTTTTGGGTCGGTTTTTTTACGTTATTTCTTAGCTTGAAACAGCGAGCCGTGCAGTTTGCTGCCGGCTTTGATGCCTTTTTTTGCGAACCAACCTTTGTTCATTTCGAGTACGTAGCGCACGGGTTGTACCGAGCAATGTCCGTCCAGTGCCAAAGGCTTCATGTCTTCAATGTTGACAATCGTCCCGTCGTCAGACAAGAAAGCGGCGCTCAATGGTATGAGCGTATTTTTCATCCAGAAACACTGTTTGCCAGGCTGATCAAATATAAAAATCATGCCTTCATGTTGCGGCATGTCTTTGCGAAACATCAAGCCCGTTTGACGCTGCTCTGGCGTGCTGGCCACTTGAGCATCAATGCGATGCATACCTGACGCCAGTTTGATGCGTTCCAGACTCATTTGCGGTGCATCTTGAGCCTGCGTGACCAATGAAGTTGCTATCAGCGCAGTGAACAAAAAATACTGAAGGTGGCGGATGGATTGGAATTTCATGGCAAACCTGTAACGGTTAAATCAATGTTACGAAGCATAAACCAGCATCTTGCACGCCATAAAAAAAGCCCGCACAGGGCGGGCTTTTTTTGAGCAAGCGCTAATTACTTAGCAGCAGGCTTGGCATCAGCTTTAGCGGCTGGCTTGGCTTCAGCTTTCTTTGCGGCTTTGGCTTCAGCTTTTGCTTTCTTGTCAGCAGCCATTTTTTCTTTCTTGGCAGCAGCAGCAGCAGCTTTTTCTTTCTTGGCAGCGGCAGCAGCAGCGGCTTTGTCTTCTTTGCTTGGTGCAGCTGGCTTGGCATCTGCCTTAGCAGCTGGAGCAGCCATCGCTGGCTTGGCGCCAGAAGCAGCGGCAGCAGGAGCGCCAGCGTGGGAAGCGGCGAATGCGCCAACAGCAAACAGGCTAGAGATCAAAGCAGCGAGGATTTTGTTCATTTGGAGTTTCCTAAATAACGTTATTGGAGAAATTACCCCGATATTTTCGGAGGCCTATCCGTAACGAGGCCCCTTTGCAATCGGTTGACACGCTGTTCAATTTTTTTTGCCGCTATGCGTTTGCGGCTAGAATTTAGGGGTTTTTACCTAAAACGCTTATTCAGGCGTCTTCAATCACACCTATTCCGCCATCGGAGACCATCAAAAAATGTACAAACACATCCAGATCCCTGCTCAAGGTGAAAAAATCACGGTCAACGCAGACAACTCTTTGAATGTCCCGGATGAGCCGGTGATTCCGTTCATTGAGGGCGACGGTACTGGCCAGGACATCACACCTGTGATGCTGAAAGTGGTCGATGCGGCCGTTGCCAAAGCCTATGGCGGTAAGAAAAAAATCCACTGGATGGAAGTCTATGCCGGTGAAAAATCAACCAAAGTGTACGGTCCTGACGTTTGGTTGCCTGAAGAAACGCTGCACGCAGTGCGTGACTATGTGGTGTCGATCAAAGGCCCGTTGACCACGCCTGTTGGTGGCGGCATTCGCAGCTTGAACGTGGCGATGCGCCAAGAGCTTGATTTGTATGTTTGCCTGCGTCCGATTCAGTATTTCAAAGGCGTGCCATCGCCGGTGAAAGAGCCGCACAAAACCAATATGGTCATCTTCCGAGAGAACTCGGAAGACATTTACGCCGGTATTGAGTTTGAGTCTGGCAGCGAAAAGGCTAAAAAACTCATCAAGTTTTTGCAAGACGAGATGGGCGTGAAGAAAATTCGTTTCCCCAACACGTCTGGTATCGGCATCAAGCCCGTATCCAGCGAAGGCACCGAGCGCCTGATGCGCAAAGCCATTCAGTACGCGATTGACAATGACAAGCCCAACGTGACGATTGTTCACAAGGGCAACATCATGAAATACACCGAAGGCGGTTTCCGTGACTGGGCTTACGCCTTGGCACAAAAGGAATTTGGCGCTGAGCTGATCGATGGTGGCCCATGGTGCAAGTTCAAAAACCCGAAAACAGGCAAAGAAATCATCGTTAAAGACGTGATTGCCGATGCGTTCTTGCAGCAAATTTTGCTCCGTCCTGCTGAATATTCTGTGGTGGCAACGCTCAATTTGAATGGCGATTACATTTCTGACGCGCTGGCCGCTCAGGTCGGTGGCATTGGTATTGCCCCAGGCGCCAACTTGTCTGACACGGTGGCCTGCTTTGAAGCCACTCACGGCACAGCGCCCAAGTACGCAGGCAAAGACTACGTGAACCCAGGTTCTGAGATTTTGTCTGCTGAAATGATGCTGCGCCACATGGGTTGGTTTGAAGCCGCTGACCTGATCATCAGTTCCATGGAAAAATCAATTGCGTCAAAGAAAGTGACCTATGACTTTGCTCGCTTGATGGAAGGTGCAACGCAAGTAAGCTGCTCCGGTTTTGGCCAGGTCATGATTGAAAACATGTAATCAGCCCCCAGATTGGGTTGATGCACAAACCGCCCGGGAGTGATCCCGAGGCGGTTTTTTACTGGGATATTTGAAACCGCTGCCCAAAAGGCTGGCACGATGGCTAGAATGAAATTTATGGCGACAAAATCCCCGAAACCCCCTGCTACCCCGAGCGTCCCAACCTATAAGCCACAGAACGATGATGGCGGCACTGTGGTGCTGGAGCGCAGGCCACAAAAAACCAAGCCACCGCAAATGTACCAAGTGGTGGTACTGAACGACGACTACACGCCGATGGAGTTTGTCGTCATGGTGATTCAGGAGTTCTTCAACAAAGACCGCGAAACCGCCACCCAAATCATGCTGAAAATCCATCTGGATGGCAAAGGCGTTTGCGGGGTTTTCTCGAAAGACGTTGCTGCCACCAAGGTTGATCAAGTCACTGAGGCTGCACGCAAACACGGTCATCCATTACAGTGTCTTAGCGAGCCTATTGAATGAGCCTATTGAATTGTGTGAAACAGTCGCCAATATTGTCAAAGAGTTATCAGTTTTTAAAGTAGCAAGCTAAAGGAAGCCCAATGATTGCCCAGGAACTAGAAGTCAGCTTGCACATGGCCTTTGTTGAAGCACGTCAGCAACGCCACGAGTTCATCACCGTTGAGCATCTGCTGTTGGCGTTGCTCGACAACCCCAGCGCCGCTGAAGTATTGCGCGCATGTTCAGCCAATGTCGATGATTTGCGCAAATCACTCGCCAACTTCATCAAAGACAACACGCCGCAAGTTGCGGGTACCGACGATGTTGACACGCAGCCCACGCTGGGTTTTCAGCGTGTGATTCAACGTGCCATCATGCACGTGCAATCCACCGGTAACGGTAAAAAAGAAGTGACCGGTGCCAACGTCTTGGTCGCTATTTTTGGCGAAAAGGATTCGCACGCTGTGTACTACCTCCACCAGCAGGGCGTCACACGCCTGGACGTGGTCAACTTTATTGCCCACGGCATCAAAAAGAGCGACCCTCCCGAGCCTGCCAAGGCCGGCGAAAGCGCGGCTGAAAACGAAGAAGCTGGCGCCGAAAAGAACGAGAAGCAGTCGCCGCTGGAGCAGTACACCCAAAACCTGAACCAGCTTGCCAAAGACGGCAAGATTGACCCGCTGATTGGCCGGCATTACGAAGTCGAGCGTGTGATTCAAATCCTCTGCCGCCGCCGCAAAAACAACCCGTTGTTGGTGGGTGAAGCTGGCGTTGGTAAAACCGCGATTGCCGAGGGCTTGGCCTGGCGCATCACGCAAAAAGATGTGCCTGAAATTTTGGCTGAGGCGCAGGTGTATTCACTCGACATGGGCGCTTTGCTGGCCGGTACCAAATACCGGGGTGACTTTGAGCAACGCCTGAAGGGCGTCTTAAAGTCGCTCAAAGACAAGCCCAACGGTATTTTGTTCATTGACGAAATTCATACACTGATTGGTGCGGGCGCTGCTTCTGGCGGTACGCTGGATGCATCGAACTTGCTTAAGCCCGCTCTCAGTTCAGGTCAGCTCAAGTGCATTGGCGCGACAACATTTACTGAATATCGCGGTATTTTTGAAAAAGACGCGGCGCTTTCACGCCGCTTCCAAAAAGTCGATGTGGTCGAGCCGACCGTGCAAGAAACGGTCGACATTCTCAAAGGCCTGAAGTCTCGTTTTGAAGAGCACCACAGCGTGAAATACGCCGTGGCTGCATTGCAAGCTGCCGCTGAGCTGAGCGCCAAGTACATCAACGACCGCCACCTGCCCGACAAGGCGATTGACGTGATTGACGAGGCCGGCGCTGCCCAGCGCATTTTGCCGCCGTCCAAGCGCAAGAAAATCATCACCAAAACCGAGGTTGAAGAGATCGTCGCAAAGATTGCGCGCATTCCGCCTGCCAATGTGTCGAACGACGACAGGGGCAAACTGAAAACCCTTGAGCGTGATTTGAAAAGCGTGGTGTTCGGTCAAGACAAAGCCCTGGATGTACTGGCCAGCGCCGTGAAAATGGCGCGCTCAGGCCTGGGCAAAGACGACAAGCCAATCGGCTCGTTCCTGTTCAGCGGTCCAACGGGTGTTGGTAAAACTGAAGCCGCCAAACAGCTGGCCTACATCATGGGCATTGAGCTGATCCGTTTTGACATGAGCGAGTACATGGAGCGCCACGCCGTCAGCCGCCTGATTGGCGCGCCGCCGGGCTATGTGGGCTTCGACCAGGGTGGTTTGCTGACTGAAGCGGTGACCAAAAAGCCGCATTGCGTGTTGCTGCTCGATGAGATTGAAAAAGCCCACCCGGACATCTTCAACGTTCTGCTGCAGGTCATGGACCACGGTACGCTGACTGATAACAATGGGCGGAAAGCTGACTTCAGAAATGTCATCATCGTCATGACCACCAACGCCGGTGCCGAGACGATGAACAAAGCCACGATTGGCTTTACCAACCCGCGCGAAGCAGGCGACGAGATGGCCGACATCAAGCGTTTGTTCACGCCTGAGTTCCGCAACCGGTTGGACGCAACCGTCAGCTTTAAGGCGCTCGATGAAACCGTGATTTTGCGGGTTGTCGACAAGTTCCTGCTGCAGTTAGAGACGCAATTGGCCGAGAAGAAAGTCGAAGTCACCTTCACCGACACGCTGCGCAAATACCTGGGTAAAAAAGGTTTTGATCCGCTGATGGGTGCCCGCCCAATGCAGCGCTTGATTCAAGATACGATTCGCCGTGCCTTGGCTGACGAGCTGCTGTTTGGCCGCCTGACGGACGGTGGCCGCTTGACGGTCGACATGAAGATCACGACGAACGAAAAAGGCGTTGAAGACGGCGAAGTACTGCTCGACATTCAACCTTTGCCCAAGAAAGAAAGCAAAGTCAAACCTGAAGCGGAATCAGCAGAAGCGAGCTGAATTTTAGACATGGCATGTTAAAAAGCCGTTAGCATCATGCTAACGGCTTTTTTCATGGCACTACAATATTAGGAGCTGCTTGCGCCCGTATTTATTGGGCTGGAGGCCTATTTGATACCCTAAATAAGCATAAAAACACTCAAAATATGGCTTCACACACCTTTTTATGGCACGACTACGAAACTTTTGGCCTGAACCCCAGGCGTGAGCGGCCTGCGCAGTTTGCGGGCGTCCGTACCGATGGAGACCTGAACGAAATTGGTGAGCCGGTCATGCTGTATTGCCAGCCTGCGAATGACTATTTGCCCGATCCAGAATCTTGCCTGCTGACGGGTATCACGCCGCAGGTCTGTCTGGAGCGCGGCGTGCCTGAGCATGAATTCGCGGCAAAAATTGAAGGCTTGCTGGCAGAGCCCGGCACGATTGGTGTGGGCTACAACACAATACGTTTTGACGATGAAGTGACGCGCCATTTGTTTTGGCGCAACCTGATCGACCCCTACGCACGCGAGTGGCAAAACGACTGTGGCCGTTGGGACATTCAAGACGTGGTGCGCATGGCCTATGCGCTGCGACCTGATGGGATTGTGTGGCCGCGCAAACCCGATGATCGTCAGCCAAACGACGCATCTGCTACACGCCCTAGTTTCAAACTCGAAGATCTCGCACGTGCCAATGGTCTGCTGCACGAAGCCGCGCACGACGCGCTGTCAGACGTGCGGGCCACGATTGCCTTGGCTCGCTTGATTCGCGCCGCCCAGCCCAAGCTGTTTGAGTTTTGCCTGGGGCTGCACAAAAAGGACCGCGTGGCCGCAGAACTGGGCCTGCCTACCAGCCAGCTCTCAGCACAGCCGTTTTTGCATGTGTCGGGCATGTTCCCACCCGAGCGCGGCTGCCTCGCCGTGATGTGGCCGCTCGCCACCCACCCGAGCAATAAAAACGAGTTGCTGGCCTGGGACTTGACGTATGACCCGAGCGAGTTGCCTTTGCTCGATATAGACGCCCTGCGACAGCGCTTGTTTACCAAGCAGTCTGATTTGCCAGAAGGTGTGCAGCGCCTGCCCATCAAATCCGTTCACTTGAACAAATCACCCATGGTGGTGAAAAAGCTCAAAACGCTGACCGACGAGATGGCGACCAAGTGGGGCATCGACATCGATGCCGCGCTGGCGAATGCCGAAAAAGCCAGAGCCCTGCCTGACATGAGCGCCATCTGGCCAGAGTTATTCAATCGTCCGAAAATGCCCACGCCCGATGTGGACGAAGACCTGTATGGTGGCTTTGTTGGTAACCCGGACCGCCGCCGCTTGAACCAGTTGCGAGAGCTGTCCCCCGCCGAGTTGGCCGTCAGCCGCGTGGGTTTTGACGATGACCGCCTGGCCGAGTTGGTGTTTCGTTACCGGGCGCGCAATTTTGCGCAGACCTTGTCAGCAGAAGAAGCCGAACGTTGGGAAACGCACCGCGCATCACAGCTGCTAGAAGGCGAGGGCGGCGCACGCAATGTAGATGCACTCTTCGCCCGGATTGATTTGCTGGCTGAAACGGCTGACGAACGCGGTGATGCGATTTTGGGAGCACTGTACGAGTACGCAGAGATGATTGCGCCGGAGCTGGGTTAGGCAACAGTGATTTAGCGCAACACCCCCAGCGCAAACGGCAAACTCAGCACCCCCAGCATGGTCGACAGCGTCACCAGCCCCGCTACATAACCACCGTTGTAACCCATGCGAGCCGCCAGCACATAGGCGCTTGATGCTGTTGGCAAGGCAGAAAAAGCCAGCAAAATAGTGGTTTGAGGCACTGACAGATTGAACAGCTTGGACAAACCCAGCGCAACGATGGGCAAGACCAAATGACGTATTGACAGCACCGCAATCGCCAGTGTTTTGCCTTGCGACAAGTGCCCCAACTGCATGCCAGCGCCAGCGGCCATCAACCCCAATGCCAATGAGGCCGCGCCAATGCGGGTGACAGTGGGCTCCAGCCATACGGGCATCGTAAAACCCAACAAGTTAGCCACCAGACCAGTGGCCGTTGCAATGATCAGCGGGTTACGCAGCAGCTCACGCAAAAAACCGCTTTTGGCGTGCCGCGCCATGGGCCACACCGCCGCCACATTAAAAAGCGGCACGCATACGCCGATCAGTACGGCAATCATCAACAGCCCCTCTGGGCCGGCCAGTCTGTCGGCCAGCGCCAAGCCTATGAATGAGTTAAAGCGAAACGCCACTTGGGCGCTGGCGGCATGGCTGCGCCTGTCAATGTTTTTGCCCAGCCACGGCAAATACGGCAAGCTGTAGGCCATGGCAATACCCGCAACCCCCATTAGCAAACCCGCGCTGATCAGACTTGACGCGGCGACGAGGTCAAGCGGGCTTTTCACAATCGAATGAAACAGCAGCACCGGGAATAAAAAGAAATACACCAGGCTTTCAACCTGCTCCCAAACGGTGCGATTTAAGGCGGTGTAGCGGCAGACTAAGTAGCCGCAAATGATGAGTGAGAAGTCAGGAAAGAGGAGTTGAGCGTAATTCACCCTTCAAGAATAACGGCTTTTTACTCGAGAATTATGGGCAACGAGTCACCGGAATTTATCACTGTTGCTTGCCGCCAGTCAGTGGATATTTTGGAATTTGTGACATTGGGCAGGTCAAAGTCATCAACGTAATGCGCTAGATTTTTCATCTCGAATCCTGCAGTAATCGACGTTGGCTTGAACCGATTTGTTGCTTGAGTCATTGCCTTAATAGCTCAAAGCGGCAAGGGTAAATACTAATAACTAGGCGGAATTCAGGTTGTATAGTCCAGCAACTTTGATGTGAATGTAAATATCAAATACCTCAGCAAAATTGCTGATTAAATCTTGGCTATAAAAGCCCCTGACATGCGTGTAAACGCGGTCAGGGGCTTTTTGCTTTTTGGAGTTTAAATGTCTAAATCGGAAACTGTGACCGATACGAATTCGAGTTTGCACGTCACTGTAGCGAGCGTCCAGATGGAGCCGCGTATTGGCAGCAAAGACAGCAATGTTCAACACTCTATCAAGTTGATTGAGCGTGCCAGTGATGCCGGTGCAAATCTCGTCGTGCTTCCCGAGCTGGCTAACACTGGATATGTTTTCGCTAGTCGCGCTGAAGCTTTTTCGCTCGCCGAGTCAGTTCCTGACGGACATACAACCAAAGCGTGGATTGATGTTGCCAGTCGCTGCAATGTATATCTAGTGGCAGGAATTGCGGAGCGTGCAGGTGATCAGCTTTACAACTCGGCTGCGATTATCGGGCCCAAGGGCTATTTGGGCATCTATCGAAAAATGCATCTTTGGGGTGACGAAAATTTATTCTTTGAGCCCGGCGACAAGGGTTTGCCGATCATCCGCACAGAATTCGGGTCTTTAGGGGTGCTGATTTGCTATGACGGATGGTTTCCAGAGGCTTATCGCACATTGGCGGCGCAAGGCGTAGACATCGTTGCGATGCCCACCAACTGGGTGCCAATGCCAGGTCAGCCGCTTGATCAACCAGCGATGGCAAATACTTTAGCGATGGCAAACGCGCATGCAAACGGGTTAAACATCGTTTGCGCAAATCGTATTGGCATCGAACGTGATCAGCCTTTCATTGGACGAAGCCTGATCGTTGGTGCACAAGGGTGGCCTCTCGCAGGCCCTGCATCAAGCGACACCGAAGAAATACTTTACGCACGGATTGATCTGAAACTATCGCGTGAAGCGCGGCACTTAAATGCGTTTAATCACCTTTTACGAGATCGTCGCATTGACATGGCTCCACTTCAGGGTTTCATCAAGGAACGTATATGAAAATCCGACACTCACGCATATGGGTCAGCGCCAGTTTGGCTGTGATATTCGTATCGACTATCGGTATTTGGATTAGTAGTCGCGACAGTAGGACATTAAAAACACCGCCTATAGACAGAACCGCAAAAGGCCAAGCTCAAACTTCGGTGACACCTGCCTCAGCCGTCATAAAAATTGGTGTACCGGTGGGTTCGTCTGGCGCAAACAGTGTTGTCGCACCGACAGTCGTTCAGTCCTCACAGCTTGCAGTGGACGAAATCAATGCTGCTGGTGGAATTTTGGGTCGTCAGATCCAATTGGAAATTGTTAACGATGAATCTAATGCAATTGGTGCCGAAAAAGCGCTGGAAGTTTTGATATCGCAAAAGAAAGTTGATGCAATCATAGCGATGCAAACCAGTGGCGCACGTAACGCCGCACTGCCTGCAATTGCGCGCGGTATGGTCCCTTATATTTACACCTCGTTTTATGAAGGTCGATCGTGTAGTCCCTGGATGTATGCAAATGGTTGGGTGCCGGAACAGCAAGTAATTCCAGTGGTTAACTATTTCACAAAGCAGAAAAACGCAAAGACTTTTTTTCTAGTGGGTAATGACTATGCGTTCGGTAAAGGGATGCTCGACTTTGCCAGGCGATATATCAATGAGTCTGGTGGTCGGGTTATCGGCGAAGAGTACCTAGCCGTTGATGGTGTCGATTGGGGTGGCATTGTTACCAAGATACGAGCAACTAATCCTGACGCGCTAATTAGTGCAACTGCAGGGGGAGAGCCCAACGTAACCTTGGCTCGGCAGTTACGCACAGCGGGTGTGAAGATCCCTTATGGAAATCTTGCACTTGACGAGAGTACCGCCAAAGCGATGGGCGATGCAGCAACGGGCATTATTCTTTCTGCATCCTATTTAACGGTCATCGACACTACAGAAAATAATGCCTTTCTTAAACGCATGCTGATTAAGTTTGGTGCAGAGTTGAACGCACCCAATGAGCTCTCTGTGCCGCAGTACGAGGCTTTTCATCTGTATAAAGCTGCCGTCGAAAAAGCGGGCACGACGGATTCAGATAAGGTCATTAAATCGCTCGGACAAGTCTCTTTCATTGGCCCACGCGGTTTAGTGCAAATGAACAAGAGTCGACATACCCCTTTATCGATGCGTCTGGGGCAAGTTCGTTCAGACGGTTCGATTCGTATTCTGGAGACTTTCCCTAGCGTCGACCCGGGTGCGCAGTGTCCAGGTATTTAGTCAGTAGTAGTGACTTTAAGACTGATCCTCCCGTCAACCTATCTGAAAGTGAGCAGACATTGTTTTCTTTTGACCTTCTTCGTTTTCAACCATTTCATAACCAAGTTGAACCCGCCAAAGCCCTGGCAATGCGTGCCACGTTGAAACAGTTGTTTGATACCAGCTGATGGGCGAATCAATCTGATCCCCGTTCCGACTACTTGTGTTTTCTTCCATTTTTAACCTGGAGTTCCTATGAAAAATTTAGCACCACTTACCAAGAAATTCGCACTTGCAGCCGCCTGCACATTTGCTTTAAATACCTATGCTGCTGACCCAATAAAAATTGGTGTCGCCGTAGGCCTGTCCGGCGCAAACAGCACGGTTGCACCCGCTGTAGTTCAGTCGTCGCAACTGGCTGTTGATGAGATCAATGCCGCTGGTGGCATTCTTGGACGAAAGATTCAACTTGAAATCGTTGATGACGCATCCGGTGCGGTGGGGGCTCAGAAAGCCTTCGATACTCTGGTGTTCCAGAAGAAGGTTCACACCGTTATCGCTATGGAAACCAGTGCAGCCCGAAACGCGGCTCTACCAATCATTTCTCGCGGAAAAATTCCTTACATTTACACATCTTTTTATGAGGGGCGTTCTTGCAACCAGTGGATGTATGTCAATGCGTGGGTGCCTGAGCAGCAGGTCGCACCTGTTGTTGACTATTTCAGTAAAACGAAAAATGCCAAAAACTTTTTCTTGGTGGGTAATGACTATTCATTTGGTCGTGGAATGCTGGATTTCACCAAAAAATACATTGAAAGTAAGGGCGGCAAAGTGGTGGGTGAAGAGTATCTCCCAATCGATGGAAGTGATTGGACATCCATCGTGTCAAAAATTCGAGCCGTGAAGCCAGATGCTTTAATTAGTGCCACTGCGGGCGGTGCTCCCAATGTGTCTTTGGCTAAGCAGCTCAAGGGTGCAGGTCTGGGTATTCCATATGGTAATTTGGCCATTGATGAAGGTACCGCTAAAACCATGGGTGATGTGGCAACTGGCATGCATTTGTCTGCCTCGTATTTAGGCAATATTGACACACCTGAGAACAACAAGTTCAAAGCGGCAATGGCTTCCAAATTCGGCAGCGAATTGAAGACGCCGAATGAATTGTCAGTACCTCAATATGAAGCCATCTATCTTTATAAGGCCGCAGTTGAAAGGGTGAAGTCTACCGATTCTGCCAAGGTCATCAAAGCATTGGGCGAAGTGTCATTCAATGGACCCCGCGGCATAGTTCAGATGAATAAGAGCCGGCATACGCCTCTATCTATGCGACTTGGTCAAGTACAGGCTGATGGATCGATTCAAATTCTCGAAACCTTTACCAAGGTTGATCCGGGTGAGCAATGCCCTAGCATCAAGTAATTACCGATATTTTCAGGTCTTAGCGGAGGTTGCGACTTTAACAAGCGCACCTCCGCAAATCGAGATTTCACATGATTTTATTTTTAGATATTCTCACCACCGTCGCGACACTCTTTGTTGTCACAGCTGGATTGATGATGATTTTCGGGGTCATGAAAATTGTTAATTTTGCGCATGGGGCGCTGTTAACGGTTGGCGGGTATTGCAGCTTTGTTGTCACACAAATGAAGCTCGAGCCATGGGTTAGTTGGCCGCTCGCACTTGTTGCCGGGGTGATTATTGGAATGGTTATTGAATTTTTGATTGTTCGCCCACTTTACAAACGCCCACTTGATGCAATCCTTGCTACCTGGGGTCTAGGTATTGTGATTGGGCAACTGATCATCATGACGTTTGGGCGGGAAGTGCAGTTTGTTGACGCGCCTTTGTCGGGAACCTGGTCAATTTGGGGCGTTGACTATTCAGCCTATCGTTTACTACTAGTCCCGGTGGCTGTTGTGATCTGCTTGGCACTGACAGGGCTGTTGAATGGCACTCGTTTTGGCGTTAAGACCAGAGCGGTCATCATGAACGAGGATCTCGCGCGTGGTTTAGGCATTCACTCAGGTCGTATTCGCTTCATGACGTTCAGTCTTGGCACGGGATTGGGCACACTTGCTGGAGCTCTGATCACGCCACTTTCCAGTGTTGACCCGAATATGGGTTTGAACTGGTTGGTTAGCGCTTTCATGCTGGTTATGGTTTCAGGTCATTCGATGGGTAGCTTGCTACTGACTTGTGTGGTTTTTGGGACTTTTCAGGTCTTGATCAGTACGTTTGTAAGTCCTGTTTTGGGTGGCCTCGCTATCGCAGTTCTGGCTGCATTCACTCTGCGCATCCGTCCAAAAGGATTTACCCATGGCTGATCTATCAATTCCTTCGTCGTTGAAATCCATTGATCAAATGAGCAGTGCGCCGGTATCTCAGAATCGACTTCGCGTGTTGGCCGTTGTTGGTCTCGTCCTTTTAGTGGCTGGCCCATGGATTTTTGATACTTACCTTTTGAATGTACTGGTGAAAGCATTCTTTTTGGCAATTGTTGCAGTGACCGTCGATGTTTTATGGGGCTATACCGGGTACTTGACTTTTGGTCAATCGGCTTTTTTTGGTGTGGGCGCTTACGCGGCGGGGCTCGTTTTTACACATGCTGGATTGAGTTTCATAAACGCATTTTTGGCAATCGGATTGGCCTTGGTGTCATCAATTGCCATAGGCTGGTTGGTTGGTTGGTTGTCGTTTTATCGGGGCGCTTCGCCCTTTTTCGCCACTGTCATCTCCTTGGTCTTACCCATAGTTTTGGTTCAACTTCTGTTGTCTGGTGGTGCATGGACGGGATCAAGTTCCGGACTGACAGGCTATGAGACTTTTGATCTGTCGATTGATGTCTGGTATTGGCTTGCAGGAGGCGCACTTGCGATAGTCGCCATCTTGAGTTGGTTCGTTGTCAGAAGTGATGGCGGCCGCATTCTCTTGGCAATTCGCGATAACGAATCGAGATGTACCTATCTGGGCATCAACACATCAACCGTGAAGACGCTACTCCTTGTGTGTACAGCGGGAATTGCGGGTATCGCTGGCTTTGGATACGGTTCATTCAGCGGAGTGGTGGCACCTGAACTGGGTGGCTTTGTACTTGGCACAGAACTCATTATCTGGGTGGCCTTAGGAGGTCGTGGCACCTTATGGGGTCCGATGATTGGCGCAATCCTCATAAATGTTGCGACTGCATACCTTGGCGGCAGCATGCCGTTTGTTTGGCAGCTCATTCTGGGCACGTCATTTGTGATTGTGATTGTCTTGCTTCCTCAAGGGTTAATTCCTGTTTTATTGAAGTCTGTCGGATTGGGACAACATGCACATCACAAGCCAGAGCTGCTAGCGCGTGCTGTTGAAAAAAGAGCCGAAAATGGAATCAAATCGCCCGCCATCGTCATGGCTGGTGTTGCCAAGCATTATGGGCATCTTAAGGTTCTGCAAGATATTCATTTCAAAGCAAACGCAGGGGAGTTAGTGGGTTTGATCGGCCCCAATGGTGCCGGCAAAACGACTTTGATGCGCTGCATGAGTGATGGTGCGGATCGATCAGCTGGTTCGGTTGTGATCTGTGGAAATGATATTCAATTGCTGCCGCCAGAGCGTTGTGCCAAGTTTGGATTGGGTCGAAAATTTCAGAATGCAAATATCTTTGAATCGCTGACTGTCGCTGAGTGTCTGCGGATTGCAGGCACTATCAGGGTGCAACCGTCAGTCTTTAGACGGAACGGTATTTTGTCTCTTCCGCAATATGCACTAGATGTGGTTAACACAACGGGTCTGTGCCAAAAACTGACATTTGTCGCAAAGTCTCTTTCGCACGGCGAACAACAAGCACTGGAACTGGCAATGGTGCTGGCTCAAGAGCCGCAATTGGTTCTCCTTGATGAACCAACCGCAGGACTATCCAAAACTGAACGCACTCAGATTGGTGGCATTCTTTCTTCGCTTGCCAGCGAATACGGGCTTTGCTGCCTTTTGGTGGAGCATGACTTGGATTTTGTGGAGGAAATTGCAACGCGAGTAGTGGTACTGCACCAGGGTCAGATTGTTTTGGAAGGCAGCTTTCGCGAAATCGTGAACTCTGATTTGGTTAAGACAATTTATGCAGGTTCTGCACATGCTTCAAAGGTGTCTGCATGAACCACGCAGCGCTTCATTTGCAGAATGTCATCAGCGGATACAAGACATCTGTTGTTCTTCGCGATATAAATTTCAAAATTGATGCAGGAGAAGCGGTTGCCCTTTTGGGTAAAAACGGAATGGGGAAAAGCACACTCCTGAAGACCGTGATGGGGTATTTGCCAAAAATGACTGGAGCTGTGCATGTAGGTGGAGTCGACGCAACCCGCTTACCGCCTTACAAAATTGCAAGAAATGGCATAGCCTATGCCGCGCAGGAGCAAGCCTTGTTCACAGATCTGAGTATTCGCGATAACCTTGGGCTGGGACTAGAAAAAGAATCTTGGTTTGAAGAACGTTTTGCCTTGATCGCACCTATCTTTCCCGTCTTTAAGGAGCGACTCAAACAGTACGCGGGCACTCTGTCGGGCGGCGAGCAGAAAATGCTGCTGGTTGCGCGTGCGCTTATGATGCGCCCGTCCATCATTTTGTTAGACGAGATCACGGAAGGTCTGCAACCGTCAGTGATCGAGAGGCTGGCAGACGCACTTTTATTGGAGCGAAAAAATCACGGTACTACGATGCTGCTAGTTGAACAAAACGTTCCGTTCGCATTGAAAGTCGCAGATCGATATTTGATACTCAAACAGGGTGAATTGGTGGATGACGGCGTGGCTAAATCAGAAGGTGCGATCGAATCGGTTTTCAATCACTTGCGCGTATGACATTCTGTTTTTTTTTGAGCACGCCCAATGCTGAGTGATTCGCCTTTGTGTCAACTTATTTCTACTGGCGGGACGATCGCTATGAAGATCGACCCCTGTACAAACGCGGTGATTCCAGCTATGTCTGGACACGACCTTGTCGCCGCCGTGCCTGCACTTTCGCGCGTTGCACGGCTGGAGGTGAATAATCTTTTCAATATACCTTCAGATCACATGGATCCTGCTCGCTGGATCACCTTGAAGCACGAAGTTGACAAAGCCCTTGCTCGGCCCGAGGTGGCTGGTGTGGTGATTTCGCATGGCACAGACACGTTGGAGGAAACGGCCTGGTTTCTCGACCTGACCGTCAACAGCGACAAGCCTGTTGTTTTAGTGGGGGCCCAACGCAATGCATCGTCACCTGATTTTGATGGCCCTCGCAATTTATTGAATGCCGTACGTGTCTGCATTGCTCCTCAGGCGTGCGGGAAAGGTGTGTTGATCGCTATGAACAATCAGATTAACGCCGCACGAGAGGTAAGTAAGACCCACACGGCCGATGTGGAAACTTTTAAGTCTGGCGACTTTGGATTTCTCGGTGTGGTTGACGATGACAGAGTGGTTTTCTCGCGTCAACCGATACGTCGTCAACACATTCCGTTAGAAACTGCTACCTTGCCAAGAGTCGAGATCATCCCTATGTTTGCGGGAGCCAGTGGTGATTTGGTGCGTGCGGCGGTATCTATCGGCGCAAAGGGCATCGTGATCCAAGCGCTGGGATTTGGTAATGTGAACACAGATATGTATGTGGCAATTGAGCAGGCTATTGGGAAAGGCATACCTGTGGTCATTTCCACCCGGGTGCCCAATGGGCGAGTTTCACCGGCATACGGATTCGAGGGCGGTGGAAGTACGCTCAAGGCTGTCGGTGCTGTGTTTGCTGATAACCTAAGCCCTCACAAAGCTCGGATTCTTTTGATGCTGTCGATGCATGAGGTAAATAGCACTCAGCAGTTGCAAGTTCTATTTGATCAATAAAGGAGCGCCATGTCGGACGATGTATCTGCACCACAAGATGACGGCTGGCGCGTAGGCGTCCTTTTCTCTCGTTCAGGGGTTACCAGCGTAACTGAGTCTGAGCATTTCTATGGCACTGCGCTAGCGATCGAAGAAATCAACCAGCTTGGCGGCGTACTGGATCGTCCTCTGATCCCTGTCGCCTATGACCCTCAAGGAGATATCGCTGCATACCGTAAGCTCGCTACTCGTCTGTTAGTGGATGACGAAATTAATGTGATATTCGGCTGCTCACGCTCATCGAGCAGGAAAGCTGTATTGCCCGTCATTGAACGCAATAATGCCTTGCTGTGGTACTGCTCGTTTTATGAAGGGTTTGAGTATTCGCCCAATGTAATTTATACCGGAGCAGTGCCTAATCAAAACAGCCTCCAATTGGCTGCCTACTTGATGAAAAACAATTGCAAGCAGTTTTTTCTTGTGGGCGCAGACTACATCTATCCACGTGAATCCAACCGCATCATGCGTGATATTGTTGAACAACACGGTGGTGAAGTTCTTGACGAAATTTACCTACCGATAGACGCGGGTAAAGCGCAACTTGAAGAGGTCTTATCCGATATTCAAGCGGTACAGCCTGACGTTGTGTTCTCGACACTTGTCGGGGAGTCGGCACGTTTGTTTTATCAGCTGTATCCGAATTTTGGGCTTGATCCCAAGAAGATGCCAATTGCCAGTCTCTCTATGGCAGAGGAAGAGATTCGTCTCATAGGATCAGAGCTGTGTGAAGGGCATATCACGTCTGCTACTTATTTTGGATCCGTACAAAACGAAAGTAACCGTCGTTTCATCGAACTTTGGCGAAAGCGTTTTGGAGACCGTCCGACCAGCACATGGTCCGAAATGGCATACACGCAGGTACACCTGTTTGCCAGAGCATTGCAAAAAGCTGGAAGTTTAGACAGACGAAAGTTGGTTGATGCGGCGCGATCCGTGTCATTTGATTCTCCGGAGGGACGGGTTACCGTCGATGCAGAAAACAATCATTGTGTGTTGACACCACGTATCGGTGTTTGTCGTCGCGATGGTCAATTCGACATCGTTTGGGAGTCTTCGGAGCCAGTCAAACCTGATCCCTACTTATCAACTTTCGGGTTCTCTGAATTCGAGCTGAGGTAGGACTATGGGTTCCAGCCTCCGCCGACTTTACGAAGACTTGCGTAGCATCAGTGTCACGGTGGTCTATCCGCCTGGGGAAGATCGCGATGTGGTCGTCCAACAGCTTCAACGAATTGGTTGCCGCCTAAAAGTAGTGTGGCCGTTTCCACCTGAGCCACCTACTGGCGTAGATATTATTTTCTTTCAGGTTTCCCAAGATTTGGAGGGGTTCAGCGAATGGAACGCAAGCGCAGTAGATGCCGCATTCGTGGCGCTGTCAGATTATGAGAGCCCTACGACGTTGAAATTGCTGCTCGACACACGCGCTCATGGTGTCATAACGAAGCCCTTCCGCTCATCGGGAATTCTTAGTACTTTGGTTTTGGCAAGGTCGTCGCAAGGGTTTCAGCAACGCCTACAGGGAAAGGTTGATAAGCTTGAATCCACCATTAAATCTCGCCGGCAGATAGAAAAGGCGATACGCGTGCTTGTTGATCATCAACAAAAAACTGAACTGCAAGCCTACGAGTACATGCGTGAACGTGCAACTACCCTGCGCGTCACTGTGGCTGAAGTGGCGACCATGCTGCTTGAGACGCACGAAGCGATGGAAAAACTTGGTTTCGGAGCGGTAGCACCACATGGCAAGATGCGTTGATAGAAATGTCATTGGTGCTTCATTGAAAAGTAAAGACTAAGAGAACTTAGCTCTGGGCGATTCGGGTTAGCCCTTATGCGTATTCCACAACTAGTGCGAACGCATCTTGCAAGTAAGATTCAGACTGTTTTTAATTGAAGGATTTGAATATGCAACGTCGCTCTTTTTTCGCCCTTTCAACACTGTCTGCTGTGTTGCTGGCTAGCGCATCCGGCGCTGCGCTAGCGCAAGCCTATCCCAATAAAGTCATTCAGCTGCAAGTGCCCTTTGCGCCTGGCGGCACGACGGACCTGATTGCCCGCATCGTTGCCGAGCCACTGGGCAAGGCGCTGGGTCAATCAGTGGTGGTGGTGAACAAAGCAGGTGGCGGCGGTGTGGTGGGCGCGGCCGAAACAGCACGCGCTGTGCCTGATGGCTATTCGCTGGGTATGGCAACTGTCTCGACCACGGCGGCCAACCCGGCCATCAACCCGAAAATGCCCTACAACGTTGAGACTGATTTCACCCCCATCATCAACATTGCGGCCACTCCCAATGTGATAGCAGTTCACCCCAGCTTTCCGGCTAAAAACTACAAAGACTTTGTTGCCGTACTGAAAAAATCACCCGGCAAGTATTCGTATTCTTCGTCAGGTACTGGCGGTATTGGCCACTTGCAAACCGAGTTGTGGAAGGGTTTAGCAGGCGTCTTCGTCACGCACATCCCGTACAGCGGTGCGGGCCCTGCGCTGCGCGACACGGTTGGCGGTCAGGTCGAAATTATTTTTGACAATGTGCCCTCAGCCCTGCCGCATTTCACTGCCAAACGGCTGGTACCGATGGCGGTAGCCGCACCGCAGCGCCTGGCTGCACTTCCAGATGTGCCTACGTTTAAAGAACTGGGGCTCGACCCCGTTAACCGCATGGCTTATTACGGTATTTTGGGCCCCAAAGGTTTGCCGCGTGATGTGGTCGACAAAGTCAATGCTGCCATGCGCAAAGTGCTTGAAGACCCAGCCGTGCGCAAGCGGATTGAAGACACGGGATCGGTTGTACTGGGCAACACGCCCGAGCAATTTGCGCAGCAAATGAAAGACGAATTGGCCGTGTATAAAAAAGTGGTTGATACGGCAAAGCTCAAGCTCGAATAAAAACCGGGTAATCTTCGTTTGATAAAAAGCCGCTTTCAACCAGCGGCTTTTTTGTTATCTTCAACATCATGCTCACCTCAAGCCAAGCCAGTATTGACAGTTTCATCGATGCGCTGTGGCTGGAAGACGGTCTAAGCAAAAACACGCTGGCCGCTTACCGACGTGACTTGTCTTTGTATACCGACTGGCTGGCTGATACGGCCCAAGGCAGTCGCGCCCTGGATGCGACGCTAGAAAATGATTTGAACAGCTACTTTTCAGCGCGGCACAACGAAACCAAAGCCACCACCGCCAACCGCCGATTGACGGTTTTCAAGCGTTATTTCTCTTGGGCTCTGCGTGAAAAGCTGATCAACGCAGACCCAACGCTGAAGCTGCAATCAGCCAGGCAGGCCTTGCGTGTGCCCAAGCTGATGAGTGAAGCCCAGGTAGAAGCGTTGCTGGCTGCCCCCAGTGATGAAACGCCGCTGGGCCAACGTGACCGCGCCATGCTGGAACTGTTGTATGCCAGCGGCTTGCGCGTGAGCGAGCTGGTGGGGCTAAAGACTTTTCACCTCAGCCTGAACGAGGGGGTGCTACGCGTGATGGGTAAAGGCAACAAAGAGCGGCTGGTGCCCTTTGGCCAAATGGCGCGTGAGGCCATCGTGCGGTACATCAAAGAGGGCAGGCCAGACATTTTGAAGGGTCAGCAAACAGACGATTTGTTCGTCACCAGCCACGGCCACGGCATGAGCCGGGTGATGTTTTGGATGCTGGTTAAAAAATACGCCTTGGTAGCCGGTATCACATCACCCCTGTCGCCGCACACGCTACGCCATGCCTTTGCCACGCATTTGCTCAACCACGGCGCTGACCTGCGTGCGGTGCAAATGCTGCTCGGTCATGCCGATATTTCTACCACCACGATTTACACCCATGTGGCACGTGAGCGGTTGAAGAAAATCTTGCACGACAACCACCCGCGCGGCTGAGTCTTATGCCTGCAGCAGCGCCAGTTCAGACTCTTCAAAACCCGCTTTGCGGCGTGCGTCCAGGTTCAGAGGCCCTTTGATGCGCGGCGCGTTGTACTGCTGGGCCAGCACGGCATAGTGCGCCACGGGGTTCAGCTCGCGCTGGCTACAAAGGTGGCGATACCAATGGTTGCCAATCGCCACATGACCAATCTCGTCGTGCAAGATCACGCCCAGTATCTCCACCGCCCGCAGCGCATGGGGCGTGCCTACCCTGCGCAGCTTGGCTTGCATCGGCGGAGTAGCGTCCAGACCACGCGCCTCCAGCGTGCGGGGCACCAGCGCCATGCGGGCCAGCACGTCAGACTTGGTTTTCTCGGTCATGTCCCACAGCCCCGTATGGGCAGGGAAGTCGCCGTAGTCATAACCCATGCTTTGCAGGTGCGCGCGGAGCAGGCTGAAATGATGCGCTTCCTCCGCAGCCACCTTCAGCCAGTCCAGGTAGTACTGGCGCGGCATGCCATCAAAGCGCCAAATGGCATCAAGGGCCAGGTTGATGGCGTTGAACTCAATGTGCGTCACGGCGTGCAGCAGTGCGGCCAAGCCTTCGCGGGTGAAGGGCGAACGCTTGGGTACGTCCAGGTGCGAGCGTAATTCTGGCCGGGCAGGGCAGCCCGGTACGCCGGTTGGTTCTTGAGAGGTTATTTCAGGTGCTATTGAAATAGTAGCTGCTTGCGCCCGTATCCATTGGGCTAAAGCCGCTTTTTTACGTGGATTTGGCTCTAAAAGTGCTTCTAAAGCCAGTTTTCGGAGCTCAGGGGTGGCAGGCGGGGTCAACATGCCTCAATTGTCGGTGATGCGCTGGCCTGCCTCCTTACAATCATCTCAAAACCGCTTCAAAAAGAACACCATGGCCATTTACCAACTCGATGATTTAGCACCCGCCGTTCATCCCAGCGCCTGGGTAGCCGACAACGCGCAAGTCATGGGCCACGTCACGCTGGCTGAAAACACCAGCGTCTGGTTTGGCGTCGTCATTCGGGGCGACACGTCCACCATCTCTGTGGGCAAGGGCTCCAACGTGCAAGACAACAGCGTTTTACATGCCGACGAAGGCATGCCTTTGACGATTGGCGAAGGCGTTACCGTGGGTCACCAGGTCATGCTGCACGGCTGCACCGTGGGTAACAACTCGTTGATTGGGATTGGCGCGATCGTGCTGAACGGCGCAAAGATTGGCAACAACTGTTTGGTCGGGGCGGGTGCGCTGGTCACAGAGGGCAAAGAGTTCCCCGATGGCTCGATGATCATCGGCAGCCCGGCCAAAGCGGTGCGGATGTTGTCGCCTGAGCAAATAGAGGGTTTAAAAATGAGCGCTCAGCACTATATAGACAATGCCAGGCGCTACAAAAATGGGCTTAAAAAGCTGGCTTGAACCTTTACCTAAAACATGAACACGCAAAACACACGACGCCCCCAAACGTTCCCAGTCAAGCAGGGGCCGCGGAACTGGCTTTGCCAGGCCGCAGGCGCAGCGGCCCCCTCGGGGGGCAGCGTCCACACGAAGTGGGAAAGCGTGGGGGTCTAATGAGTGAATTACACAAATTTATTTTCGATGGCCTGCCGGTGCGCGGCATGCTGGTGCGCCTGACCGACTCCTGGCAAGAGATTTTGAAGCGCCGCCAGTCTGCAGGTGGCTACCCGGTGGAGGTGATGCACTTGCTGGGCGAGATGACGGCTGCGGGTGCGCTGATGCAGGGCAACATCAAGTTCAACGGCGCGCTGGTACTGCAGATTTTTGGCGATGGCCCGGTCAAGCTGGCGGTGGCTGAGATTCAACCCGACCTGAGCCTGCGCGCGACCGCCACGGTCACGGGCGTGGTTGACCCCGGCAGTACCTTGAGCCAATTGGTCAATGTCAACAACGAGGGCCGCTGCGCCATCACACTGGACCCGAAAGACAAATTTCCGGGCCAGCAGGCCTACCAAGGCGTGGTGCCGCTGTTTGGTGACAACCGTGAAAAAATTGAAAACATCAGTGAGGTGTTGGAGCACTACATGCTGCAAAGCGAGCAGCTCGACACCAAGCTGATTTTGGCAGCCGATGGCAAGGTGGCCGCGGGCTTGCTGATTCAGCGTTTGCCCGTCAAAGGGCAGGGTAATCTGCAAGGGCAGAGCCACAGCGATGCGAACGAAGACGAAATTGGCAAGAACGAAGACTACAAGCGTATTTCCATCTTGGCGTCCACACTCAAACGTGAAGAACTTTTGACGCTAGACGCTGACACGATTTTGCACCGCTTGTTTTGGGAAGAACCGATCACCCGTTTTGAAGTACTACAGCCCAGCTTTGCTTGCAGTTGCTCCCGTGAGCGAGTAGCCAACATGCTGCGTAGCTTGGGTACTGACGAAGTTGAGGGCATTATTGCCGAGCAAGGCAGGGTGAGCGTGACCTGCGAGTTTTGCGGTGCTCAGCAAGAGTTTGACCCAGTGGATGCAGCGCAGATTTTTACGCAACCTGATCGTCAGCCACCACCACCCGAAGCTGTTCAATAGCTATTTATTCACCTGGACAAAAATCTCGTTGGGCTTGACCATGCCCAACTCTGATCTGGCTTTTTCTTCCACCATTTCCAGGCCTTCTTTCAAGTCACGCACCTCGGCAGCCAGTTGGTCATTGCTGGCTTGTGATTTGATGTTTTTAGCCTGCTGATCGCTCAAGCGTTGCTGCATCTCACGTACGCTGGGAATGCTGCCTCTTCCCGTCCAGAGTTGCGCATGAAAAATCACCAACAGCGCAATCAAAATAGCGGGGACGAGGCGGTTTGCCAAGGGCTTTTAACAATCAACGTAAGTTGTAAAAAGCCGAGCGGCCAGGGTAAGTCGCTATTTCGCCCAAGTCTTCTTCAATGCGTAGCAACTGGTTGTATTTGGCCATGCGGTCAGACCGCGACAGCGATCCGGTTTTGATTTGCCCGGCATTGGTACCCACCGCGATGTCGGCAATCGTCGTGTCTTCGGTCTCGCCCGAGCGGTGCGAAATAACTGCCGTGTATCCCGCACGTTTGGCCATTTCAATGGCGGCGAAGGTCTCGGTCAGCGTACCGATCTGGTTGATTTTGATGAGGATGGAATTGGCAATCTGCTTGTCAATGCCTTCCTTCAAAATCTTTGTGTTGGTGACAAACAAATCGTCACCCACCAACTGGACTTTTTTACCCAGGCGCTCGGTCAAGATTTTCCAGCCGTCCCAGTCACCTTCGGCCATGCCGTCTTCAATGCTGATGATGGGGTATTTGTCGACCCAGGTGGCCAAAATATTTGTCCACTCAGTGGCATCCAGGCTCAGGCCTTCAGCACCCAACACGTACTTGCCGTCTTTGTAAAACTCGCTGGCAGCGCAGTCCAGGCCGAGTGCAATTTGCTCACCCGCCACAAAACCTGCCTTGTCAATCGCTTCCAGGATCATCTGAATCGCAGCTTCGTGGTTGGTCACGTTCGGTGCAAAACCGCCTTCGTCGCCGACAGCGATGCTCATGCCCTTGTCGCTGATGATCTGTTTCAGCGCATGAAACACTTCAGCGCCGTAACGCACGGCTTCACGAAAGCTGGGCGCACCGACCGGGATGATCATCAGCTCTTGCAGATCCAGGTTGTTGTTGGCATGCGCGCCACCGTTGATAACGTTCATCATCGGCACCGGCATTTGCATGCCGCCACTGCCGCCAAAGTAACGGTACAGTGGCAAGCCGGCTTCTTCAGCCGCGGCGCGTGCCACGGCCATGCTCACGGCCAACATGGCGTTGGCGCCCAGGCGTGACTTGTTGTCCGTGCCGTCCAGGTCAATCAGCGTGCGGTCCAAAAAGGCTTGTTCGCTGGCATCCAGGCCAAGAACGGCCTCAGATATTTCAGTGTTGATGTGCTCAACGGCTTTCAGCACGCCCTTGCCCAAGTAGCGACCCTTGTCACCATCACGCAGCTCAATCGCTTCGCGTGAACCGGTGGAAGCGCCCGACGGCACAGCTGCACGGCCCATCACGCCTGATTCCAGCAGCACATCACATTCAACCGTCGGGTTGCCCCGGCTGTCCAAGATTTCGCGGCCTACGATATCAACAATTGCGCTCATTTATTGGCTTTCAAAAATAAAAAAAGATAAGAGATCAGACGCCTTCAACCACGACCATGCGCATCACCGATGCACCTTGGCGCGCTTTGATGGCAGCCGTGTATTCAACCGAGTGGTAATAGGCCTTGGCTTGCTCAAGGGAAGCGAATTTCAAAACCACCACACGATCAGGCGTCCAATCGCCTTCCAGCACTTCAACTGCACCACCCCGCACGCAGAACTCTGCGCCGAAGGCTTGCACGGCGATTGTCGACAGCTTTCGGTACTCGGCGTATTGTTCGGGGTTCGTAACT
This sequence comes from Polaromonas sp., assembly GCA_031414215.1. Classification (GTDB taxonomy): domain Bacteria; phylum Pseudomonadota; class Gammaproteobacteria; order Burkholderiales; family Burkholderiaceae_C; genus Polaromonas. The sequence goes on from JANNVB010000005.1 coordinate 160,155, forward strand.
GTGACGTTGGCGATGAGGTAGGCAGAAGGCATGTATCAAGCTCCAAAATTATTTTCAAGAAAACCGTTTTTCTTGGTCACGCGGTCAAGCTCAAGCAGTGTCTCAAGCAGCGCTTTCATGTGCTTCAGTGGCACGGCGTTGGGCCCGTCACTCATGGCTTTGTTGGGGTCTGGGTGTGTTTCCATGAACAAGCCCGCCACTCCGACAGCTACCGCTGCACGCGCCAGCACCGGCACCATCTCACGCTGACCGCCACTGCTGGTTCCGTTTCCGCCCGGTAACTGCACCGAGTGGGTCGCATCAAACACCACAGGCGCTTGTGTTTCGCGCATGATGGCCAGGCTGCGCATGTCAGACACCAGATTGTTGTAGCCAAAACTCGCACCACGCTCGCAGGCCATGAAGCGGTCTTCACTCAGCCCCTTGTCACGAGCAGCGGCACGGGCTTTGTCGATGACGTTTTTCATGTCACCGGGCGCAAGGAACTGGCCTTTTTTGATGTTGACCGGTTTGCCAGATTGCGCGACGGCTGTGATGAAGTCAGTTTGGCGGCATAAAAAAGCTGGGGTTTGCAACACGTCAACGATAGCCGCGACCTGGGCAATGTGTGCTTCTGAATGCACATCGGTCAAAATGGGTACACCCACGTCGCGCTTAACCTTGGCCAGTATCTCCAGGCCTTTGTCCATGCCCGGCCCACGAAACGTCGTGCCGCTGGAGCGATTGGCTTTGTCGTAGCTGGACTTGAAAATAAACGGAATGCCCAAACTGGCGGTGATTTCTCTCAAAGTTCCGGCGGTGTCCATCTGCAACTGCTCGGACTCAATCACGCAGGGGCCAGCGATGAGGAAAAATGGCTTGTCCAAGCCAATGTCAAATCCACACAAGTTCATCTTAAGCCACCACCTTCAATGCTTTGCCTTCGGTTTGATGGTCTAGCGCCGCCTTGATGTATGCGTTGAACAGCGGGTGGCCTGCCCACGGGGTCGATTTAAATTCGGGGTGAAACTGCACACCGACAAACCACGGATGAACTGTTTGCGGCAACTCCACAATTTCAGTCAATTGTTCGCGCTGCGTCAGGGCTGATATGACCAGCCCAGACTCACGCAGTTTGTCCAGGTAATTCACGTTGGCCTCATAGCGGTGGCGGTGCCGCTCTGTCACCACATCACCATAAATTTTGTGTGCCAGCGTGCCGTTTGCGACGTCAGAGCTTTGTGCGCCCAAGCGCATCGTACCGCCCATGTCTGATTTTTCGTCGCGGGTTTTGATCGTACCGTCGGCGTCTTTCCATTCCGTGATCAAGGCGATCACCGGGTGCGGCGTTTGCGGGTCAAACTCGGTGCTGTTCGCACCCTTAAAGCCCGCTACATGGCGTGCAAACTCAATCGTGGCCACTTGCATACCTAAGCAAATGCCAAGGTAAGGCACTTTGTTTTCACGGGCGTAACGGGCAGCGCAAATTTTGCCTTCTACCCCGCGTACGCCAAAGCCGCCTGGTACCAAAATACCGTCGAATTTGGCGAGGCGCGACACATTGCTGTCGTTGATGGTTTCAGAGTCGATGTATTCAATCACCACCTTGGCGTGGTTCTTCATGCCGGCGTGGCGCAGCGCTTCGTTCAGTGATTTGTAGCTGTCGCTCAGATCCACATACTTGCCCACCATGGCGATATGGATCTCATTCTTAGGATGCGCCGTCTCGTACACCAGGTCATCCCAGCGCTTCAGGTTAGCCGGCGGAGTGTTCAAGCGCAGCTTGTCGCAGATCAGGCCGTCCAGGCCTTGCTCGTGCAACATGCGCGGTACTTTGTAAATCGTGTCCACATCCCACATCGATATCACGCCCCACTCGGGTACGTTCGAGAACAGCGAGATTTTTTCGCGTTCTTCGTTCGGTATCGGCCGGTCAGCACGGCACAGCAGCACATCAGCCTGAATGCCGATTTCACGCAATTGTTTGGCCGTATGCTGGGTGGGTTTGGTTTTCAGCTCCCCCGCAGCGGCAATCCACGGCACATAACTCAAGTGCACAAACGCGGTGTTATTCGCGCCCAGGCGCAAGCTCATTTGCCGCACAGCTTCTAAAAATGGCAGCGATTCAATGTCGCCCACCGTACCGCCAATTTCAACAATCGCCACATCTACAGCGTCAGGTGTTTCAAAACCTGCGCCGCGTTTGACAAACTCTTGAATCTCGTTGGTCACGTGCGGGATGACCTGCACGGTTTTGCCCAGGTAGTCGCCACGGCGTTCTTTCTCGAGCACGCTTTTGTAGATTTGCCCGGTGGTGAAGTTGTTGGCCTTTTTCATGCGCGTTTCAATGAAACGCTCGTAATGGCCCAGGTCCAGGTCAGTTTCAGCGCCGTCGTCGGTCACAAACACTTCGCCGTGCTGAAACGGTGACATGGTGCCGGGGTCTACATTGAGGTAGGGGTCCAGCTTGATCAGAGTGACTTTGAGGCCTCGCGATTCAAGCAGCGCAGCTAAAGAGGCTGAGGCGATTCCCTTGCCCAGGGAAGACACCACACCGCCGGTGACGAAGACAAATTTAGTCATTTTTGGCACGAGCTTGCGCTCGCTGAGGTGGGAAATGTTGATTATAGGCGGTGACTCTTTTGTGCCATGCCAGTTCTGCAAACTGATACATTGCTGGGCATGACTTCTCCAACAAATTTCTTGGATGTTGCCGACCCGCTGGAATTGCACGGCAAACACATCGTTTTAGGCCTATCGGGCGGCATTGCCTGCTACAAAGCGGCCGAACTATGCCGGGCGTTGATCAAAGCTGGCGCTACCGTCCAGGTAGTGATGACCGACGCGGCGGAACAGTTCATCACCCCCGTGACCATGCAGGCACTGAGTGGCAGACCGGTGTTTACCAGTCAGTGGGACGCTAGAGAAAACAACAACATGGCGCACATCAATTTGTCGCGTGAAGCCGATGCGATTTTGATTGCCCCTTGCAGCGCAGACTTCATGGCCAAGCTGCTGCACGGCCGTGCGGACGATTTGCTGAGCTTGATGTGCCTGGCTCGGCCCATCGACACTGTGCCGCTGCTAGTAGCCCCGGCCATGAACCGCGAAATGTACGCCCACCCCGCCACCCAACGCAATTTGGCGCAAATGCAAAGTGATGGCGCAACCGTTCTGGGCGTGGGCAGTGGCTTTCAAGCCTGCGGCGAGACGGGAGATGGGCGCATGCTGGAACCTGATGAATTGCTAGAAGACATCATTGCTTTTTTCACCCCCAAGGCATTGGCCGGGCAACGCGTTCTGGTGACAGCCGGGCCGACCTTTGAGGCCATCGACCCAGTGCGCGGTATCACCAATTTATCGAGCGGCAAGATGGGTTTTGCCATTGCGCGGGCAGCGCGTGAAGCGGGGGCAGATGTGACGCTGGTTGCCGGGCCGGTCAGCTTGCCCACACCGCGTGGCGTTGCCAGAATTGACGTCAAATCAGCATCAAATATGCTTGAAGCCGTTATTTTACGGGCGCAAGCAGCTACTGTATTTATAGCAACCGCAGCAGTGGCAGACTGGCGGCCTGCAGCATTCGCCAGCCGGAAAATCAAGAAGGATGGCACTGGTTTGCCGCCGCAACTCACCTTTGCTGAAAACCAGGACATTTTGGCAACGGTGGCGCAATCTGACGCAGCCAAAAGCGGCAAGTTGTTCTGCGTCGGCTTCGCCGCCGAAAGCCATGACCTGCATGAAAACGCCCAAGCCAAGCGCGTGCGCAAAAACGTACCGCTGCTGGTCGGCAACATCGGCCCCGACACCTTTGGGCAAGACCACAATGCGCTGCTGCTGGTAGACAGTCAGGGCACAACAGACATGCCCAGAGCTTCCAAACTCAACTTGGCGAGGCAGTTGGTTAAAGAAATTGCCAACCGAATCAACAACGCTTAAATAACCAATGAAAATTGACGTCAAAATTATCGACACGCGCCTGGAGGGCAACTTGCCCAACTACGCTACAGCAGGCAGCGCAGGCCTTGACTTGCGGGCTTGCCTGAGCGAGCCGTTAACGCTGGCTGCCAACGCCTGGCAACTCGTTCCTACAGGCATCGCAATTTATCTGCATAACCCCGGCTACGCCGCCCTCATCCTGCCGCGCTCGGGTCTGGGCCACAAGCACGGCATCGTGCTGGGTAATCTGGTGGGTTTGATTGACAGCGACTATCAAGGCCAGTTGATGGTCAGCGCCTGGAATCGCAGCGACGTGCCCTTCACCATCGAACCGATGGAGCGCATCGCGCAGCTGATGATCGTGCCCGTTGTTCAGGCCGAGTTCAATGTGGTGCAAGACTTTCCCGCGAGCGAGCGCGGGGAGGGTGGATATGGGTCCACGGGGAAAGGCTGACTTGTCACCAGCAACCACCGCGCGCCTTTCACCCCAAAGCCCGGTCGCATGGCCCAATCACCGCGCTTAGCTTTGTAAACTGAATGCTATTAAATACAGAGCTGCTTGCGCCCGTATTTATTGGTCTAGAGGCCTAAAACATACCTATTTTGGGCTAAAAAAGGCATCAAAAAGCGTTTTCAAGCTTGCAAACTCATGCTCAAAGCGCGCTGGGTTAACAAAATACGCTTCTGATGCCACCACAAAAAATTCTGCGGGCGATGTGGCGCCGTAAGCGTCCAGCCAGGGCGGCTCAGCGCCAAAGCGCTCGGCCATTGCCACCTGATGTTGAAAAGACTCGTAAGCCGCTTGCATGGTGCTTTGCCATGCGGCTTTGGCTTGACGTGTAGGCAGAGGCGGGCAGCCGTTGGCTGTGCCCCCCGCTGATGAATGCATATCCAGTTTGTGGACGAATTCGTGAATCACGACGTTGTAGCCACTCGCCTGTCGCTCGCTAGACGTTGCAACGTCTTGCCAACTGAGGGTGACCGGGCCACCTTCCATGGCTTCGCCAGCGAGTTCTTCTTTGTAAAAATGATGGACACCTGCCGCGTCAACCACAGTGCGCCGCGCCAGCATGGCACCCGGGTGAACCACGATGCCTTTGAAGTCTTCGTACAGCTTCAATCTCAGGTTCAAGACGGGTAGGCAGGCCTGAGCAGCAATCGCCACGGCCATCTCGTCTGTCACCACCAGGCCATGCGCGCCGCTGAACTCTTTTTGCTCTAAAAATTGCGCAGTCAATGTGCGCAGACGTGCTTGGTCTACAGCGGGTCGAGCCGCTAAAAACGGGTATTGAGCGAGAGTGAGTTGCCAGAGCGCGTCGGGTACGGCGCGTGTTGGTACCAATAGTTTTCGAATCCAGCCGATCATGCTTTAGGGCTCAAACCAAGCTGATGCGCTGCAAGCCTTGGGCAGACAAACGCAGCACTTCAGCACGTGGTGGCTTGGCCGCGACATCCCAGTCGCTCAGCACGATGCGCGTCATGCCATTGCCCAAGTCATGGTCTGCGGGCTTGTGGGTGTGGCCGTGAATCAGCGTCAGCGCCTGGGCTTGCTTGAGCAGTTGCCGCGCGGCTTGTGAATCGACATCTGCATAGTCGGCACCTGATTGTTTACGCGCCTCGCTTTGCCGGCGCAGGCCACGTGCAATGGCCTGGCGCTCTGCCAAAGGCTTGGCTAAAAACGCCTGTTGCCATTCAGCACTGCGTACCTGCTGGCGAAATTGCATGTAGTCCACGTCATCAAGGCACAACGCGTCTCCGTGCGACAGCAGCCAGCGCTGGTGGTTAAAACTCAAAACCGTGGGGTCGGCCAGCAGTGTGGTGTTGCAGGCATCCATCAGGCCGCTGCCGACCAGAAAGTCGCGGTTGCCGTGCATGAAAAATACTGGCATGCGGACGGCAGTTTGCTGGATGACTTGGGCGCATTGGTGCTCAAAACCGCGCTCTTGCAGCACGTCATCGCCGACCCAGACTTCAAACAAATCACCGAGGATGAACACCGCATCTGCAGGCGTGGTTTGCATATAGTGCTGCCAGGCGCCGAAGGTGGCTGGCTCGCTGGCCTGCAAGTGCAGGTCGGAAATAATGTCGAGTTTGAGCCAGCCAAGCGGAGCGACTAACTCCGCCTCTACCATTACAGCGCTACAGCTTTCTCAATCACCACATCGACTGTGGGTACGTCGCCATGGCCACCTTTGTTGCCGGTTTTTACGCCTTCAATTTTGTCAACCACGTCCATGCCGCTCACGACTTTGCCGAACACCGCATAGCCCCAGCCTGAACCGCTGGGTGAGGTGTGGTTTAGAAAACCGTTATTTGATGCGTTGATGAAAAACTGTGAGCTGGCCGAATGCGGCTCGTTGGTACGCGCCATGGCTACGGTGTACTTGTCGTTTTTCAAGCCGTTCGTGGCTTCGTTCTCAATGTTGGCGTCGGTGTCTTTTTGCTTCATGCCGACAGCAAAGCCGCCGCCTTGCACCATAAAACCTGGAATGACGCGGTGAAACACGGTGCCGGCGTAGTGGCCTTTATTGACGTAGCTTAAAAAGTTAGCGACGGTTTTAGGCGCTTTGGCAGCGTCCAGCTCTAGCGTGATAACGCCGTAACCAGTGATGTGGAGTTCGACTTGTGGATTGCTCATGATGTTTCTTTAAAAAGGTTAATTGACGAGGGTTGCAGATCTGATAACGACCGGTGTTTTAGGCACATCGGTTGGGAAGGGGCCACCCGCACCTGTGGGCGTTGCCTTGATTTTATTGACCACCTCCATGCCGCTGGTGACTTTGCCAAACACGGTGTAGCCAAACAGTTGTGAGGCCCCTAGCAGTTGGGCACGTGGCGTGTTTTCATACACCCGGCCGCCATATTCAAACTTGGGCACGGGGTCGCCCGGCGGAATGACGGTAGGGTCCAAAAACGCATTGTCTTTGACGTTGATGAAAAACTGTGATGAGGCAGAGTTCGGGTCGTTGGTACGCGCCATCGCCAGCGTGCCTTCCAGATTGCGCGGGCCACCTTTGGCAAGCGCTTCCTGGCCTTCATGCACGACGGGCGGTCGGGTTGGCTTTTGGGCGTAGCTGGTATCAAAGCCGCCGCCTTGCACCATGAAGTTGCTGATCACGCGGTGGAAAATCAAACCGTCGTAATGCTTATCCTTGACGTATTGCAAAAAATTAGCAACTGTTTTGGGCGCCTTGTCGGGGTAGACCTCGACGACAAAATCCCCCTCGCTGGTAGCAAACTTGACCTTGGGCGCTGCTTGCGCAAACGTGCTGGGTGTGGACACAGCGGCAGCCAAAAAAGCAACCACCAACGCCGCGCGCCGTGATGTTAAAAACGGGACTTTCATCCGATAGTTCCTTCAAAAAATATTTTCCACTGGCCGCCTTGACGTATCCAATACTGGCGCTTGGTTTGGCCTGATTTTGCGCCCTGAACCAACTCGCCAAAGGTTACCACCATCGTGTCGTTGGCGTCTGTCCAGCGCAGGTAAGACACGTCTTTGAGTTCCACTGGACGGCCATCGAGTTTTTTTAAATCAACCTGCAACAGGGGTGTCCATTGCGCCAGCGTTTTGCCGTTGCTGCTGAAGTCTGGCGTGTACCAGCTCATCAGGCGCGTCACGTCGCCACTAGACTTGGCACTTTGCCAAGCTTGCAGCGCCTCTTCAAAAGGCTTGTTGTCAGCCTTGATGGTTTGCGGCGCGACCCATTTGAGGCTTTGCGCAATCACCACCGGTGTGGTGCGTACCTGCACGGTACGAATGATGCGCTCCAGGTCGGGGTTGGCTAAAACCACGCAGCCGTCAGTGGCCAGCGGCGCGCGTGAAAATTGATCCGGCGGCGTGCCGTGCAGCCAGATGCCACTGCCCGTTTTGCCGCGTTTGATGTCCAGCTGGTTCGGGTAGTTGATGGGCAACGCGCCCGAGCCATAAAAGTCTCTGAGTGATTTTGGGTCCAGGTTACTGGTCACAAAATAAACGCCCAACGGGGTGCGTAAATCACCTTCAACCGCTTTTTCAATGCCTGATTTGCCGACCGATATGTAGTAGTCGCCCAGCAGTTTTAAGCCGGTCGTGCTGTTTTCAAACAGGTACAACCGGGAGCGGGATGCATCAATGGCTATCGCGTGTTTGTTCTGTGCCGACAGGCTGGTGAGTTGCGATGGAATCAAACCCGCAGACGGGCGCTCGCGTAGCGCTTGCAGGCGAAGTTGCGATTCTTTACGCAGCTCTGCGAGTTGCACGGCTCCCGTTTTGGCGGTGGTGTCTGGCACATCACCCATAGCGCGCACCGGCCGTAACTGAGCCGTCAGCAAGTCGCCATACACCAGTTGCGCCAATTGAAAGTTGGGGTGATCGCGCACCAAGCGCTCAGCCAGCGGTAGCGCTTCTCGGGTCTTGGCCTGGCCGATCAGCTTGTAGATGTCAATGAGCCGGGCCTCGGCCTGGCCATCGCGGCTTTCGCTTGCTGCGGATGTGGGCTGGACTTTGGCTTTTCGCGGCTTGGACTTGCGCTTTTCTGTGGCGGTGGTGTCAACGGTTTTTTTTCGCTTTTTGCTTTCTGCGTGTGCTGGCAGCGCGCTCAGGGCAACCGACAGCGCTATGCAAGCAGCCGCCAAGGGTGCGTTTTTCAAGACCCACGTCATCACATCAAGTCAAAAAAAGCCAGGTGTTAGCGACTCGCCTAACAAACTGAGCGTCAACCCGTGGATTCTCTGACGATGACCCAGCGATCGCCTGCCTTGACCAGCTCCAGTGTTTTGCGACTCGAGACATTCAAAGAATCAGCGCTGTAAGCCTGCTTGAACTTGGCCACTGCCTTGCTGCCATTGACAGAAACCGCCAAGTCACTGAGTTTGACGCTGATGCTCGACTTGCCCATGATGCGGCTGCGGCGATCTTCTTCCCAAGTTTTACGGCCTACGCTGCCGGGGGGGTCAAACTCTTTGCCGTAGCTGCTCAAATAACCGGTCATGTCCTTGGTGGCCCAAGCAGTTGCCCAGTTACGTACAGCGGTTTCAACTTCTTTTTCAGCCCCCGCGGTAACTACAGGAGCAGCGGGCGTTGCTGCAGGTGCGGCTGGCGTTGCTGTTACGGGCGCAACTGCTGGAGTCTTTGCCACCGGAGCCGCTGTGACAGGCCCGGATGACTGCGGATTAGGGCCTGGCTTCTGCCCTTTGGCATCAGGCGCAAACAGCGTGCGAATCAACGCCAATTTGGGCTGTACACCCGTGTTACCGCCATCAAGTTGCAAGGCCTTGCTGTAGGCCTGGCTGGCCAGCTTGGCATACACGTCGCCTAAATTTTCGTGCGCGGTGGCGTAGCTGGGGTTGGTACGAATCGCCATTTCAAGCGCTGCCCGCGCTTTGTCAAACTGGCTTTGACCGGCATACAAAACCGCCAAGTTGTTATATGGCTCGGGCAGCTCAGGGTAGTCTTGTGTAATTTGCGTGAAGGTAGCAATCGCGTCAGCAGGTTTGCCAGCTTCGGTTTGAATCACGCCTTTGATGAAGCGCATTTGCGGGTCACGTGGTTTTGCAGCCAGATATTGGTCGGCCTTGGTCAGCGCCTCGGCCAACTTGCCAGCACGCACCAAAATATTGACATCGGCATAGTCGTCAGCATAAGCGGTGCTGGCGGTCAGTACGGCGGCCATGCACAAGGTTTTGAAGGCGGCAGAAATGATGCCTGAGGCGGGGGCGAACAGATTTTTTGAAGCGGATGCTGGCGTGACCATAAGACCTCTTGAATTTCTAATGCTTTAGAGCCAATTCAGCGCGTGCAGACACGCTGGCTATACTGGTGGATTGTAGCCGAGGGGTAGAGTTCCATCCACAGCGGCCAACCCCCAATCAGCCCAGTTATCAGCCCCAACCTCCTTTTCATGAGCCTTCGCATTTACAACACGCTGAGCCGCCGCGTGGAAGAATTTTCGCCTTTGTTGCCGGGCCAGGTGCGCATGTATGTGTGCGGCATGACGATTTATGACTTTTGCCACATCGGCCATGCCCGGATGATGATGGCGTTTGACATTGCCCAGCGCTGGCTAAAAACCAGTGGCTTGCAGGTCACCTATGTCCGCAACATCACCGACATTGACGACAAAATCATCAAGCGCGCCGTTGAGCGCGGCATCACCATCAGGGCGCTGACCGACGAAATGGTGCTGGCCATGCACGAAGACATCGCCAAGCTCGGCATTGAGCCGCCCACCCTGGAGCCACGCGCAACCGACTATGTGCCGCAAATGCTGGGCATCATTGCCACGCTACAAGCCAAAGGCATGGCTTACCAGGCCGGCAACGGCGACATGAACTACGCGGTGCGCAAGTTTGCGGGCTATGGCAAGCTGTCTGGAAAATCGCTGGACGAATTGCGGGCTGGTGAGCGGGTTGCTGTTGACGATGGCAAGCTTGACCCGCTCGACTTTGTGTTGTGGAAATCAGCCAAGGCGAGCGAGCCAGAAGATGCCAAATGGGCTAGCGCGTACGGCCAGGGCCGGCCCGGCTGGCACATTGAATGCTCGGCCATGAGTTGCGCCACGCTGGGCGAGACCTTTGACATCCACGGCGGCGGGGCAGATTTGCAGTTTCCGCACCATGAAAACGAAATCGCCCAGAGCGAGGCTGCGTTTGGCAAGCCGATGGCCAGGTACTGGATGCACAACGGCTTTGTCAACATCGACAACGAAAAAATGTCGAAAAGCCTGGGGAATTTTTTTACCATTCGTGACGTGCTCACGCAATACGATGCAGAGACGGTTCGGTTTTTTCTGGTGAGAGCTCATTACCGGGGCGGCTTGAACTACAGCGATGTGCATCTGGACGACGCACGGGGCGCTTTGAAGCGCTTGTACACCGCGCTTGATCTGGTTCAACCCGTCGCCGTTGAGATAGATTGGGCGGATCCGTTTGCAACCCGGTTCAAAGCCGCCATGGATGAAGACTTTGGCACGCCCGAGGCGGTTGCTGTGCTGTTTGACCTGGCCAGTGAGGTCAACAAAACCCGCTCGTCTGCGCAAGCTGGGCTGCTGAAAGGGCTGGGCGCTTGCCTGGGGCTTTTGCAGGGCGACCCAGCGGCGTATTTGCAGGCTGGCTCAAAGCTGACCGACGCGAGCATTCAGCTTTTCATTACCCAGCGCCAGGAGGCCAAGGTGGCGAAAAACTTCACTGAGGCGGACCGCATTCGTCAGCACCTGTTGGCGCAAGGCATTGAACTCAAAGATTCAACTGGCGGCACGATTTGGGTCGTAAAATCATGATTTCCAGGTGCTTTTTAGGCGTTTTAACCAATCAATACGGGCGCAAGAAGCTATGAAAAAAGTAGCAGTTATTGATGTGCCTGAAGTCGTTCGAGTCCCCGACTATTGGCTTGACGCCTGCAAACATCTGGTTAAAAAAGACCGTGTCATGAAGCGGCTGATTCCGCAGTTCCCTGACACCACGCTGCAAACCCGTGGCGATGCTTTCAGCACGCTGGCGCGCAGCATTGTGGGCCAGCAAATATCGGTGAAAGCGGCGCAAACCGTGTGGCACCGGTTTGAGGCATTGCCTAAAAAAATGACGCCGGCACATATTCTGAAGCTCAAAGTTGACGACATGCGCGCTGCTGGCTTGAGCGCCCGAAAGATTGAATACCTGGTCGATTTGTCGATTCACTTTGACGCAGGCACGGTTCACGTCGAAGACTGGCAGGCGATGGACGACGAGACCATCATTGCCGAGTTGGTGGCGATTCGCGGCATCGGGCGCTGGACAGCCGAGATGTTTTTGATGTTTTACCTGAGCCGGCCGAACGTGCTGCCGCTGGATGATGTGGGGCTGATCAATGGCATCAGTAAAAATTATTTTTCAGGCGAATCCGTCAGCCGCAGCGACGCGCGTGAGGTGGCCGCCGCTTGGGCGCCGTACTGCAGCGTCGCAACTTGGTATATTTGGCGCTCGCTCGACACAATTCCAGTCCTTAAGGAATGATTCATGGCTAAAAAAACCTTCCTTGATTTTGAGCAACCGATTGCTGACTTAGAGGGGAAAATAGAAGAGCTGCGCTACGTGCAGACCGAGTCAGCGGTCGATATTTCAGAAGAAATTGACCAGCTCGCCAAAAAAAGCCAACAGCTCACCAAAGACATTTACAGTGATTTAACCCCCTGGCAAATCACCAAAATCGCGCGTCACGCCGAACGGCCTTACACGCTCGACTACGTCCGCGAGATATTCACCGACTTTGTAGAACTGCACGGCGACCGCCATTTTTCAGATGATTTGTCCATCGTCGGCGGCTTGGCGCGCTTTAACGGCACTGCCTGCATGGTGCTGGGCCACCAAAAGGGCCGCGACACCAAAGAACGCGGCTTGCGTAACTTTGGCATGAGCAAGCCCGAGGGCTACCGCAAGGCGCTGCGCTTGATGAAAACCGCTGAAAAGTTTGGCCTGCCAGTCTTCACATTTGTCGACACACCCGGCGCGTACCCTGGTATTGATGCAGAAGAGCGCGGCCAGTCTGAAGCCATTGGCCGCAATATTTTTGAAATGGCGCAGTTAGAAGTGCCCATCATCACCACCATCATTGGTGAAGGCGGCTCGGGTGGTGCTCTAGCCATCTCGGTGGCTGACCAGGTGGTGATGCTGCAATATTCCATCTACTCCGTCATCAGCCCCGAAGGCTGCGCATCGATTTTGTGGAAAACATCAGAAAAAGCTGAAATTGCCGCTGAAGCGCTGGGTATCACTGCCCACCGACTGAAGGCTCTCGGCGTCATCGACAAAATTGTGAATGAACCGGTAGGCGGCGCACACCGCGACCACAAGCAGATGGCCGCGTTTTTAAAGCGCGCTTTGAACGATGCCTTCAGGCAGGTCAGTGATTTGAAGGTCAAAGAACTGCTCGACAGGCGCTATGAGCGACTGCAAAGTTATGGCCGATTCACGGACACCAAAGCTGACAACAAATAGCTTGGTTTGTCTGAATACTGAGATTCAGACACCTGTGGCCGTTGCTTACAGCGGCGGCGCAGATTCCACCGCCTTGCTGCTGATGTTGGCTCAGCAGCACCCCGGCCATGTGCAGGCGATTCATATTCACCACGGTTTGCAGCCAGCGGCTGATGATTTTGCGGTGCATTGCGCGGCGTTTTGCAGCGAGTTGAATGTTCCGCTGCATGTGGTGCATGTGAATGCCAACGCTCAAACCGGGCAAAGCCCTGAAGACGCGGCACGCAAAGCGCGGTATTCGGCTCTTTCAAGCAAAGTTAGAGATATAAATGAAGCTTTAGACCAACAAATATGGGCGCAAGCAGCTATTAAAACTGTAGCAATTGCCCAGCATGCAGATGACCAGATTGAAACGCTGTTACTGGCGCTCAGCCGTGGGGCAGGGCTGCCGGGGCTCGCGAGCATGCCAGCAAGCTGGCAACGTGATGGCGTTGAATTTGTGCGGCCGCTGTTAGGCGTGACATCGCTTGAAATCCGTGCTTGGTTGGCAGGCCAAGGCTTGGCAGCGCGGCATCCGGGCAGTCCCAACATCGGCCAGGGCTGGGTTGAAGACCCAACCAACACGGATACACAATTTACCCGTAACCGCATTCGCCACGACTTGATTCCCGCGCTTGAAAACACCTTTCCGCAGTTCCGGCAGACCTTTGCCCGGTCAGCCGCGCATGCAGCTGCAGCCCAATCGTTGCTAATCCAAGTCGCTGCTGAAGACATCGCAAGCACAGGTAACCCGCCACGAATTGTTGTTTTGCAAGGCTTGAGCTCAGAACGCCAAGCCAACGCGCTGCGCCATTGGCTAAAAAGCAGCCACCACGTCAGCCCCAGCACCGCGCAATTGGCCGAGCTGCAAAGCCAGATTGCCAATTGCACTGACCGTGGCAAGCAACTGCACATCAAAGTGGCCAGTGGTTATGTTGAGCGCGTTGGCGATGTGCTTGCGTATTTACCCTAGGTAGCGCTCAGCGCCTCGTTATAATTTGTGGCTTTGCCAAGCACGGCAACGTCTTTTCATTCAAACAAAAAATGGCTTTAATCGTTCATAAATACGGCGGCACGTCGATGGGTTCCACCGAACGCATCAAAAACGTCGCCAAGCGCGTGGCCAAGTGGGCACGTGCTGGCCACCAGATGGTGGTGGTGCCCAGCGCCATGTCTGGCGAAACCAATCGCTTGCTGGGCTTGGCCAAAGAGTTGTCATTGGCATCACCTGGCGACACCCATAGCCGTGAGCTGGATGCACTGGCTGCGACGGGCGAGCAAGCATCCAGCGCTCTGCTGGCCATTGCGCTGCAAGCCGAGGGCATGCAATCCGTCAGCTACGCGGGCTGGCAAGTGGCGATCAAAACTAACAGCGCCCATACCAAGGCACGCATCGAGTCGATTGACGACAAGAAAGTGCGCGCTGACCTGCAAGCGGGCAAGGTTGTCATCATCACCGGCTTTCAGGGTGTTGACGACGCGGGCAACATCACCACGCTGGGGCGCGGCGGCTCTGACACCTCCGCCGTGGCGATAGCCGCAGCGCTCAAGGCGCATGAGTGCCTGATTTACACCGACGTTGACGGTGTGTACACCACTGACCCGCGTGTAGTGCCCGAGGCGCGCCGCTTGACCACCGTGAGCTTTGAAGAGATGCTGGAAATGGCATCGATGGGCTCGAAGGTTCTGCAAATCCGCTCGGTCGAGTTTGCGGGTAAATACAAAGTACCGCTGCGGGTACTGTCGAGCTTTACCGACTGGGATATTGACATCAACATTGAGGCCAAATCTGGCACGCTCATCAGCTTTGAGGAAGACGAAAACATGGAACAAGCCATCGTATCGGGCATCGCGTTTAACCGCGACGAAGCCAAAATCTCCGTGCTCGGCGTACCCGACACCCCCGGCATTGCCTACCAAATTCTGGGTGCTGTGGCCGAGGCCAATATTGAAGTCGATGTGATCATTCAAAACATCAGCAAGGACGGTAAAACCGACTTCAGCTTTACCGTGCATCGCAATGATTTTGTCAAAGCGATGGATCTGCTCAAGACCAAAGTGTTGCCCGATTTAAAGGCCACCGAAGTCATCGGCGATGCGAAAATCTGCAAGGTCAGCATTGTCGGCATCGGCATGCGCAGCCACGTGGGCATTGCCAGCAAAATGTTCAAGGTGCTGGCCGAAGAAGGCATCAATATCCAGATGATCTCGACCAGCGAGATCATAACCTCGGTCGTGATTGACGAAAAGTACATGGAACTGGCCGTGCGCGCGCTGCACAAGGCGTTTGACCTGGATCAGGCCGCTGCCTGAGCTCTACGACTGCAGGTTGTGAGATAATTTGTTTAGCTGGAATCGTGACCGAGTGGCCGAAGGTGCTCCCCTGCTAAGGGAGTATGGGGTGTAGAGCCTCATCGAGAGTTCGAATCTCTCCGATTCCGCCAGCTACAAAAGTAAAAAAGCCCTTGAATGTCATGTTCAAGGGCTTTTTTCATGTCTTTTTGGTAGTTAGAAATTCCTGCAGGCCAATAAATACGGGCGCAAGCAGCTACTAAAATAATAGCGATTCTGACGACTTGCAGTCAGTGACCTTCTTTCAACGTCACGCGCCGCCAAGTGTTGTCGGCCAGCAGCAGGCAGGCCGCGCTTGTTTCACCAGGTACCAGGGTCATGCGCTGGATGCGTACGGGGAGTGTCATCACATCTGCCAGCTCTTTGAACTTGGCAGTCGCACCACTGCCTTCCCAGCGCAGCGCGTGCAGCGCTTTTAGGCTCATGTCGGGCACGATGATGGTGGGCCGGTGACCGGGCAGTTGTGCGACCACAGCCAGTTGCTGCTCGGGTGATCCCATCAGGTGGTTCGATGTGTCCATCGCCTTGGCGTAGGGCACGAGCTGCGGCGGACGGTAGTGGTACAGCGTCAGCACGCCGCCAATGTGCGGGGTAATCACAGCAGCTATGTCCAGCCTGCCATCGCCATCAAAATCGGCCACGCCCACCGGGTTGAGCCAGCGAAAGGTGGAACCCGCTGGTGGGCTGCGGGCCAGCTCTTTTAGGGTTTTGCCGTTTTGTGAACCCGCAAGCCCGAGCACCACCACGCTGGCACCGCGCAAAGCGTCTGCCTCAATGACGATGATCTCGTCGCGGCCGTCTTGGTCCAGGTCGGCCAGGCGCAAGGTCAAGTCTTCAAACACCCGGTGAATCGGCAGACGGTAAATAACTTCCTGCAGCGAGCCTGAAGGCGTGGTGATGAGCACATGCACGCTGCCTGCATGGGTGCGCGAGCCCAGCGCCGCATGCGGGTAGCGGTCGGTGGGCGAGCCCAACCAAGCCCAGGCAATATCGCGCTGGCCTTGGCTGACCTTGCTGCCCGCCAGACGCTGAGCCGCCGCAGGATGCTCCGGCTCAGGCGTAAACAAGGCTTTGCCGCAATGTGCCGGGGCTGGCTCCAGCACCATACCCATTGCAGCGCTGATACCCGGTAGGGCAAGGCCAGAAAACGTGAGCAACAGCGCGGTGACGAAAGAGCGGGTTGTTGACTGCAAAAAGTTCATGGCTTTAAGTCGCACTGGCTAGGCGCTTCTTACAGTTCATTCGATAAAGCCGTGTAACTTAGCCTATTCAACACCCAAAAATGCTGCCAACGCAGGCGTTTGTAGCGCACCGGAGTTGGTCACAACAGCGCCCGTGCGTGCATTTTTAGCCACGATATACGGTATCGATGTGGCCCCGAGGCTGTTGAAGAGTTGCGTGTTCGATTTGATGGCCGCTTGAGACTCTGCCGATGGATTGGCATCAGCGATCATGCCGCCATTGCCTGCCAGCAGCGCTGCTTCATGGGCGTTCATCATCTCAACCGGGTTGGCGGCGGTCAGCAGGGCCGCGCCTTGCAGCGTGCTTTTGGGGTTGATCAGCGACACGGGAACCCATACAAACTTCACTTTTTTCTGCAATGGCTGCGAGGCGTTCCACAGCGCGCTGCAGTGCGGGCATTGCGCGTCAAACAACACATAAACGGTTTGCGCGCTCATCATCGCGCCAGCGGTAAAGCCTTTGCCGTCTTTGGCCACCGCGTCATAAGACTGGGCTGGGGCGATGGCTGCTGCGGCTGCGGGTGCTGCAGGGGTGTCTTGTTTTGAGCAACTGGCAAGGCTCAAGGAAAGCCCGAGCGCCAAGGCTAAAAAACAAATGCGTTGAGATAAATTTGAATGGATCATGGCAAGTGCGCAGGTTAAATGAGTCATCTTAGTATCAAGCTCATTTCTACGCAAAAAAGCCCCAAAACGTTAATTTTGAGGCTTTTTCATCGATTTTTACCTATCAAATCAGGCTCAAGCCCAATAAATACGGGCGCAAGCAGCTACTAAAAAAGTAGCGTTTTGTCGGTGCTGTATTACGCTGCTTTGGCGGTGCGGCTCTTGGCGAAAGCCGATGCGCGCTTGACTTTGGCGGTCACGACGTTGTCACCAGCAATTTTGCCGGCCAGCAGTGCTGATTTTTCTTCGAGCTTGGCGGCGAACTGGCTCAGAGCCACGACGCCTGGTTTGGTCACCTGGGCGATGGTGTTCAGCGTCGTCAGGCCGGTTTTTTCTTCAAACAGACTGGCGTTGGCGGCAACGCGCTCAACACCTGCCTCGGCAAATTTGACCAACTGGGCTACAACGATTTCTGCACCCTTGGTGGTTTGTGTCAAACCCTTGCTGTAGTACACGCTGAAGGCCAACTGGGCGGCTGACGCGTTTTTTGCCACGTCTTTGCTCAGCTGTGAGCGTGACTCTTTGAAGGCGCTGTTCCAGCGCTCTTCCAGCACGGTCACAACGCGCTCGCCGCCAGCGCGGTAGGCATCGATCACGTTCTTGGCGGTGTTGCCGTAGGACTCGATCAGGTCGGTTGCAACGGTGGAGAGGTTCTTGGCGGTCATGGTGTTTCCTTCTGTGAGTTAAGAGATGACGTAAGAATACGTATTTACCCTAGACAGTGCGACCTACCGGGCTAGAGCGAGCCCTCCAACTCATGCCAAGGTGTGCAGCGGGATGTCTTTTTCAACAGCTAGTTTGTCTAGCTGGGCTCGTGTTTTGCCCAGCAGCCAGGTGGCTATCGCGTGCTTGGTGGATGGCAGATGCATGTTGTTTTCACCCAGCCCAGCGGCGGCGCACAGGCGCGCGGCGAAGTGCGGCTCTAGCGCGGCAACCGCCACACGACCGTTTTTGCAAGGGTAGATTTTGTAGCCCGCATGGCCGCCGCCAATCGCTGCGCCGGGCGACGTCAAGCCCCAAGCCCTTGGCAGCGCTAAATAGCTGGCTGCGCCAGACAGAGCCACCTCCAGAAAAACGCCTTTGTGATGGGTGTGCTTGTGCAGCGCTGCCTGCAACACCGCCTCACTGGCCATCAGCGAGCCGCCCATATCGGCATACAGCGTGGCGGGCAGGTCAAGACCAGTGACCAATCCGTTTTCAGCCAGATAGGTCAGATCATGACCCGGCGCTTCAGCCAGCGCACCCGGGCTGCCGACGATGGCGACCTGGCTGAGTTGCGGATACTGTTTGTGCAGTGCCTTCCACGACAAACCCAGTTTGACGAGGGCAGAAGGGCGAAAGGAGGTGAGCAGCACATCGGCTTTGGCCAGCTCGCGGTGCAGGGTTTTCTGCCCGGCCTCTGTCTTCAGGTCTGCGGTGCTGATGCGAATACCTAGGTGCAGCGCCGCATAGGCTTGCGGGCTGTAACCTTGCATTGGGTCGCCACTGGGAGATTCGAGCTTGACGCAGCGCGCACCCATCAGGCGCAAGCGCATTAGCGCCGCCGGGCCGGGCAGGTTGAGGGCCAGGCTGAAGATACGAACGCCCTTCAAAGGGCGAAAGGTGGCGGTTTTTGACAATGTCATGTGCTATTTTTTCAGGAGCTGCTTGCGCCCGTATTTATTGGTCTAGAGACCTAAACAATACCCTATTTTGCCAGTTTTGCAGCGTTTTTCAGCGTTCAAAGTGGCAAACCGACATAGTTTTCAGCCAGCGCGGTCGATGCGGCTTTTGAATGCACCAGGTAGTCCAGCTCGGCCTCCTGCATTTTCTGGCCGAAGGCGTCGGTATCAGGAAAGCGGTGCATCAAGGTGGTGAGCGACCATGAAAAGCGTTCAGCCTTCCAGATCCGGGCCAGAGCGCGTTGCGAATAGCCGTCAACGCCCGCGCTTGATTTTTCAAGGTAAAAGTCAATGAAAGCATCAGACAGATACTTCACATCCGACGCCGCCAGGTTCAGCCCCTTGGCACCGGTAGGCGGCACGATGTGCGCCGCATCACCCGCCAAAAACAGGCGACCAAAGCGCATCGGCTCGGTCACAAAGCTGCGCAGCGGCGCAATGCTTTTTTCAATCGATGGGCCGGTGGTGATGCGCTCGGCCAGCTCCGGGTCGAGCCGCTTACGCAGCTCGTCCCAAAAGGCGGGGTCGCTCCACTGTTCGACTTTGTCCGTCATGGGGCATTGAATGTAGTAGCGGCTGCGCGTCAAGCTGCGCATCGAGCACAGCGAAAACCCGCGCGCATGGTTGCCATACACAATCGCGTGCGGTGACACGGGCGGCACATCGGCCAGCACGCCCAGCCAGCCAAACGGGTAAACGCGTTCAAACTCCTGAATCGACGTTTTTGGCACACTGGCCCGGCACACCCCATGAAAGCCATCGCATCCGGCGATGAAGTCGCAGGACAACTCATGTTGCTGGCCGTTGTGGGTGTAGCGCACATTCGGCTGGGTGCCGTCAAAGTCATGAATGCTGACCTCACCTGCCTCATACACGGTCGTCAGCCCCGCCGCTTGCCGTGCGTCCATCAGGTCATGCGTAACTTCGGTCTGGCCGTAAGCGGTTACAACTTTGCCGCCGGTCAAGCCTGTCACATCAACGCTGCGCCTTTGGTTTTTAAACACCAGTTCAATCGCGTGGTGTACGGTGCCTTCTGTTGCCAAACGCTGGCCTGCACCCACGCTGTGCAGCATGTTGACCGTGCCTTGTTCAAGGATTCCCGCCCGGATGCGGCCCAACACGTACTCGCCGCTTTGGCGCTCGATGATGATGTTGTCAATGCCTGCTTTGTGGAGCAAAGCGCCCAGCAACAAGCCGGCCGGGCCGGCGCCGATGATGGCAACTTGGGTACGCATGGTGTTTGGAGTTTTATAAATTTGACAGACTTATACTGTATGGTAATAATAAATACTGTTCAGTAATATTTTTGGAGTTGATCAATGATCCAGCAAAAAATCACACGCCGCCACTTTGGCCAGTTTTGCGC
Organism: Polaromonas sp.; assembly: GCA_031414215.1. Lineage (GTDB taxonomy): Bacteria > Pseudomonadota > Gammaproteobacteria > Burkholderiales > Burkholderiaceae_C > Polaromonas. The sequence goes on from JANNVB010000005.1 coordinate 180,323, forward strand.
TGGTTCTGCCATGTTAAGCCCTGCGTTTTATGCAGCGGCTCAAACGGTCGCCAAGGCCCCGGTGGCATCAAGGCTGCCCAGCGAGTTAAGTGCATTTGGTCAAGGTGCTCCATGGCAAATGCAGGGTACAGGTGCGTTGCGGTTTTTTGGTTTTAAAGCGTACGACGCTAACTTGTGGACAACAGGCAGCCCCAAAGCCAATCCGTTGGCAGACAAAAACCTCTTTGCACTTGAAATTGTGTATAACACCAGCATCAAAGCTGAAGAAATTGTGAACGTCTCGCTGGTTGAAATGGCGCGCTTAAAGAAGCTGACCGATGGGCAGATCAAAACCTGGACGGCAGACATGCAAAGAACGTTTCCCAGCGTCACGCAGGGTGACCGATTCACGGGTGTGTACGTGCCCAAGGTGGGGACGCGGTTTTTCTTTAATAATCGTTTGATTGCAGAGATCAACGACCCGGCTTTTGGTGATGCGTTTTTCGCCATCTGGCTGGACGAGGGGACGAAACGCGGTGATCTGCGCAGGTCTTTGCTGGGGTTGCCACCTGCCGCGGCCTCGGCGCCGAGTAACTGAGCGTTGGCGTTAAACCCCAAGATACTGCTGCAGCAGCTCAGGCTGGGCGTTTAGCTCGTTAGAAGTCCCCTCAAACACCACTTCACCCTTGACCAGAATCACATTGCGGTCGGTGATTTGGGTGACGTGTTTGTGGTTTTTGTCGACGATGACGCTGCTGATCCCCGTGTCGCGCACCATGCTGCATATCCGCCAGATGTCTCTGGCAATCAGCGGGGCCAGGCCTTCGGTGGCTTCGTCGAGGATTAGCACATCAGGGTTGGTCATCAGCGCGCGGCCAATGGTCAGCATTTGTTGCTCACCGCCGCTGAGCTGCTGGCCGCCGTGACCCAGGCGTTCTTTTAATCGCGGAAAGGTGTCCAGCACACGGTCATACGTCCAGTCGCGTTGCCCGCGTGTACCGGCCCTTGCAGCCATTTTTAAATTTTCAACCACGCTCAAGTTGCCAAAAATCCCGCGCCCCTCGGGCACATAAGCGATGCCCAACTGCGCGACTTCAAAAGGCGCACGGCCCATCATGGCTTTGCCTGCAACTTCAATCGAACCACCTCGCGGTTTGACCAGGCCCATGATGCTTTTGAGCAGCGTACTTTTGCCCATGCCGTTACGCCCCATCAAGCCAATGGTTTCACCGCGTGCAACGGTGAAATTAACGCCGCGCAGGATGTGGCTGGCGCCGTAATAGGTTTGCAGGTTTTGGGCATTGATGAGGAGGTCTTGTGCCATCAGTGCTCCTCGCCGAGGTAAGCAGCTTGCACGCCTGCATCGGCTCTGATTTCAGCTGGCGTACCGCTGGCAATGACTTGACCGTTGACCATGACCGTCAGTTTGTCAGCCAATGTAAAAACCGCATCCATGTCGTGCTCGACCAGCAAAATACCGTGGTCTTTTTTAATCGCCAAGAGCAGCGCCACCATGCGTTCAGCCTCAACTGCACCCATGCCTGCTAACGGTTCGTCCAACAAAATCACTTGCGGTTCGGTCGCCAGTGTCATGGCGATTTCTAACTGGCGCTGCTCGCCGTGGCTGATCGTGCCAGCGATGTTTTTTACCCGATTTTGAAGGCCTGATAGCTCGATAGCCCTTTCTATACGTGCGCGAGTAGCTATGAAATCAGAAGCGTTTTTGAGCCACTTGTGAGCCTGGGGTGCGCGTGACTGAGCCGCCAGATGCACGTTGTCCCATACCGAGAAGGGCAAAAAAATATTCGTCTTTTGGTAGCTGCGACCCAGGCCCTGGCGAGAGATTTTTTCGGGTGTCCAGCCTGTGATGTCTGTGTTGCCAAGCGCCACCGTGCCCGACGTGGGCGGTAAGTCGCCTGACAACAAATTGGTCAGCGTTGATTTGCCTGCCCCGTTGGGGCCTATCACGGCGTGGATGTGGTTGCGGTAAAGATCAACAGACACGTTGTCGACAGCGGCCAGACCGCCGAAGCGTTTGGTCAAGCCAACAGCAGACAGTAGGACTTCATTCATCGGAAGCCTTTTTCCGTTTCAAGAACTTCTCAACCAATCCCAAAATACCGCGCGGCGCAAACGTGACCAGCAGCACGATGAAAAGTCCCATCCACAACTGCCAGTGTTTGCCCAAATTCACGCTACCGACTTGCGGTAAATCTTTAAACACATGCAGCAAATACTCAAACGCAAACGCGCCCACAATCGCACCTGCAAAGTTGCCCATGCCGCCCAAAATCACCATCATGATGGCGTGTGCGCTCATGTGAAACCCCATCAGCTCCGGGTTGATGTAACCGGTTTGCGTGCCCCACAAGTAGCCCGCCAGCCCCGCCAGAGCGCCCGCTACGGTAAAGGCCGCCAGCTTGTAGCCAAACACCCCGTAACCCATCGCACGCATGCGGTGTTCATTGACGCGGATGCCGCTCAGCGTGCGGCCAAAGGGGCTGAACAGCAGGCGGCGCAAAAACCCATAGGTGACAAGCAGCGCAGCCAGCGTGAAGTAATACAGCACGCGCTTGTTGTCCAGGTCAAACGGCACCCAGCCAAAAATAGCCGCGCTGGGCTTGAAGTTAACGTACAGCCCGTCAGAGCCGCCAAGTGCCTTGTTGTCAAAAAACACGTAATACACCATTTGTGCAAACGCCATGGTGACCATGATGAAGTAAATGCCGTGGGTACGAACGACCAAAAAACCAATGATGAGCGCGGCCAGGCCGGATGCCAAAACCGCGACGGGCAATGTCCACCATAGGCTGACTGCTTCGCCCTGCGGTGTTAAAAAAGCCAGCGCATAACCCGCCAAGCCAAAGTAGGCGGCGTGGCCGAGTGACACCAGCCCCGTCACGCCTTGCAGCAAGTCCAGGCTCATGGCAAATATCGCCATGATCATCATCCGCGTCACCATCTCGGTATAAAACGGTGTGCCCACAAACGGGAAGGCGAGCAGGGCGACCAAGCCCATACCCAGCACCAGTTTGATGCTGACCGGCAAGATTTCGAGATTCGATTGTTGCGCGCTCATTGTTTAAACAAACCTTCAGGCTTCCAGAGCAACACAGCCGCCATCAACATGTACACCAACATGCCCGAGACTGAAGGCAACAGCACCTTGCCAAAGGTATCGACCAAGCCCACCAGCAGCGCCGCAATGAGTGCGCCGCGTACCGAACCAATACCGCCAATCACCACCACCACAAAGCACATGATGAGTACCTGCGAGCCCATGTTGGGGTAGACACTGGCAATTGGCGCGGCGATCATGCCCGCTACTGCCGCCAGGCCCACGCCGAGCGCAAACACGGTTGCGTGAATCAGCTTGATGTTGATACCAAGTGACTCGGCCATGTCGCGGTTAAAAGCGCCCGCGCGGATTTTCATACCCAAGCGGGTTTTTGAAATCAGTAGATACAAGCCAATCGCCAGCGCAATGCAAACACCCGACATGAAGAGGCGGTACACCGGGTAAGACAAATTTTCAGTCAGCGGAATCGACGCACTCAGTAGCGTGGGTATCGTCACTCCATGAACGTCGTCGCCCCAAATGATGGAGCGCAGCTCTTCAAAAATATAAATCAAACCAAACGTCAGCAGCACCTGGTCCAGGTGGTCGCGTTTGTAAAAGTGCCTGAACAGCAGCCATTCAAGCGCCAAGCCGAATGCAACAGCAAGCACAGCTCCGACCAAAATAGCCAGCGTCAAGCTAGCAAATGCAGAGCTGAGCGACCACGCCAGATAAGCGCCCAGCATGTAGAAACTGCCATGCGCCAGGTTCACCACACCCATGATGCCAAAAATCAGCGTCAACCCAGCAGCCAGCATGAACAGCAGCAAGCCGTACTGCACGCTGTTCAGCAACTGGATGAGGAATTGGGGGAAGTCCATGCGACATGAATTCGGTATTAAGTCAAACAGGGGCCGTGGAACCGGCTTTGCCGGGCCACACGGGTTATTGGGGTCAGACACCAATTTCGCTGTAGCGCGCGGCGCTTCGCCCCGCGGGTGAGCCGAAGGCTCGGCGAATTTGGGCTATGACCCCAAAAACCCAGGGCGCTACACGAAGTGAGCAACCGTGGGGGCCATATCCTCAGGCCATCTTGCAGCCAGCACCAGAATCAGCCAGCGCCTTAGCCGCCACACCAATCACCTTGTTCTCTTTGTTCTCCACTTGGCGAATATAAATGTCCTGAATCGGGTTGTGCGACGGGCTCATCTTCCACTTGCCGCGCGGGCTGTCGATGACTGCGCCTTCCATCGACTTGTACAGCGCCGCTTTACTGGACAAATCACCCTTGACGGCGTTGGCGCCTTGAATGAGCAGCAGTCCGGTGTCGTAGCCCTGTACAGCGTACACGTCGGGTTGGCTGCGAAATGCCTTGGCGTATTCGAGGCGGAATTTCTTGTTACGTGGCGTGTCGAGTGAGTCGCTGTAATGCATCGTCGTGATGATGCCGTCAGCGGCTGGGCCTGCAGCATCAAGTACGCCTTCAGTCAAAAAGCCAGAGCCGTACAACGGGATTTTGCCTTTCAGGCCCGCAGCCGCGTAGTCGCGAATGAACTTGGCTGCACCGCCACCGGCAAAAAAGCAGGCCACTGCGTCGGGCTTGAGTGCGGCAATTTCGGTCAGCAGCGCCTGAAACTCAACTTGCGGGAAGGGCAGGCCGAGCTCTTTAACAATCGTGCCACCAGCGGCCGTGTAGCCTTCTTTGAAGCCTTCAAAAGCCTCGTCGCCGGCGGCGTACTTCCAGGTGATCCAGACGGTCTTTTTGTGGCCTTTGTCAACCATGACCTTGCCCAGAGCGCGGGTGGGTTGCGAGTTGCTGAAGCTGGTGCGAAACACGTTGGGTGCGCACAGGCTGCGGGTAGCGGCGTGTACGCCCGCGTTGGGGATCAAGCTCAGCACACCCGTATCGCGCGCGACTTTTTGAATACCCATTTGCACGCCTGAATGCACGGTGCCGACAATCACATCAACCTTGTCGCGCTGCACCAGTTTGTTGGCGTTTTCAATGCCTTTGGACGGGTCAGACTCGTCATCAACCTTGAAGTATTCAATCTCCCGGCCCCCCAGCTTGCCGCCTTGCTCATTGATTGCCATGCGAAAACCGTTTTCAATCGCCACGCCCAGTTGGGCAAAGGTGCCGGTGTACGGCAGCATCAAGCCGACACGCACTTTGGCGCCTTGCGCGCGCACGATTTCAGGCAACAAAAGGCCTGTGGATGCGGCACCGATAACAGCGGCACTGCGGGTCAAAACGAGGCGGCGAGAGGTCATTGAAAACTCCAGGTTAGAGATAAAAACGGACTGACTAAATGGTAAGCGCCGGGCAGCGCATTGAAGCTAGTGTAAAACCCGTGCTTTAAAGGCGAATTGTTTAGGCTTGAAGCAAAGCCCATGCCTGTTTTGCACCCATGTTTTGCACCACTATTGGGATTGGCGCAATTTAAAGCGCTGAATCTTGCCTGTCGCTGTCTTGGGCAATTCGCTCACAAAGGCTATCCAGCGCGGGTATTTGTACGGCGCCAGGTGCTGCTTGACGTGGGCTTTCAGCTCGTCAGCGCTGGCGCTTTGACCTGATTTGAGAACCACATAGGCCTTGGGTTTTATCAACTCGTCGGCATCGGGCAGGCCGATCACCGCTACTTCGAGCACTGATGGGTGCGTCATCAAGCAGGCCTCGACCTCAAACGGCGAGACGTAAATGCCGCCAACTTTGAGCATGTCGTCGCTGCGCCCGCCGTAGGTGTAGTAGCCGTCTGCGTCCAGCGTGTATTTGTCGCCGCTTTTGGTCCAGTCGCCTGCAAAGGTGGCTTTGGTTTTGGCGCGGTTGTTCCAGTACACGATGGCGGAACTGGGGCCGTTGATGAGCAGCTCGCCAATCTCACCCACACCGCAGTCTTTGCCGTCGTCGCCCACGATGCGCAAGGCGTAGCCGGGTACGGCTTGCCCGGTGGTGCCGTAGCGCACCTGGCCGGGGCGGTTGCTTAAAAAGATGTGCAGCATCTCCGTCGAGCCAATGCCGTCCAGAATCTCAACGCCGTAGGCTAGGGTGAACTGTTTGCCAATCTGAGCCGGCAGCGCCTCGCCTGCGCTGGTGCAGATGCGCAGGGCGACCTCAGATTTGGTGGGTTTGGCCGGGTCGGCCAGCAGGGCGGCGTACAGCGTGGGAACGCCGTAAAAAATGGTCGGTTTGAAGTTTTTCAAGATGATGAATACGTCCATCGGCGTTGGGCGGGCGGGTAGCAACACCGTGGTGGCACCGACCGCCATCGGAAAGGTCAGCGCGTTGCCCAGGCCATAGGCAAAAAACAACTTGGCGGCTGAATACACCACGTCTGAATGCCTGATGCCCAGCACGCCACGCCCGTACAGCTCGGCGGTTTGGATCAAATGGCTGTGCAAATGAACTGTGCCCTTGGGCGCGCCGGTTGAGCCGCTGGAATACAGCCAAAAGCAGGCGTCGTCAGCGCAGGTATCCGCTATGGTTTCAGTAGCTGCTTGCGCCCGTATTGATTGGTCTAGAGGCTGATTCGATAGGGTGTTTGAGGCTAAATCAGCGGGTTTTAGCGCGCCAGCGACGAAAACAGCCTTCAAACTGTCAATCTTGCCAATCAGCGGCTCAAGAGCAGGTAGAAGTGCACCAGACACCGCCAAACCTTGCGCCCGCGAGTCGCGCAGCATGAACTCAAAATCAGCCGTGGTCAGCAGCGTGTTGGCCGCTACTGGCACCACGCCAGCCAGGATGCAACCGAGGAAAACCACGGGCCAGTCCGGCGTGTCCAGCATGGCGATCAGCAAGCGACTTTCAGGTGCAAAGCCTTGGGCACGCAGGGCGTTGGCAAACTGGCGCGACTGGCGGGTCAGCTCGCCATAGGTCAGGGTGTCGCCGCTGACGGCGTTGATGAATGCAACTTTGTCTGGCCAAGCAGCGTTGCGCGCCAGCAAGTCGTGCGCGGCGTTGTACTGGCGTGGAATGCTGACTTGCGGTGGTCGGATGTTGTGGTCGGCGGTGCTCAAGTTCATGGTTGTCTCCAGTGGTCGGCGTCGATCACTATTATTTTTATAGCTGCTTGCGCCCGTATTTATTGGGCCGCAGCCTTACTTAATGTCTAAAAAGGGCGTTTTTAAGCGGTTGCGGTACTTTGCAGCGCCTCCGCCAGCCATTGCCGGCACCATACCGTGCCTTCTTCTTCCGGCATGGTGCCGCTGCTGGCGTCGTGGCACCACACTTCCCCAATCCTTTGAGCGCCCAAGTCAGCCAAGCGCTCGTCAAATTTTTTGCCGCCAAAGCAGAAGGTTTGCAGGTAAGTTCGGTCGCCCAAAGCGATCACGCCGTATTTGACATGGCCTAAAAACTGCGGCGTGGCACTCATGGACTCGTACAAAGCTCTGGCGTTGTCGGGCACATCGCCTTGGCCGTAGGTGGATGAGCATATGAGATATATTGCATCTTTTGCTTTGTCGGCACTGAAAACGCTGATGTCCAGGTTATCCATCATCTCTATCTCAATATTGCTCACCAGATCAGCGCAGTCCATCTGAATGGCTTGCGCCACGTAATCCGCGGTGCTGGTCATGGTACCTACCAAAATCTTGAGCTTCATTTTTGAGTCCTGATGAGAAACATGCAATAAACTGCTTGACGTGTCAATGTTATGAAGTATACTGCAATTCATGAGCGCGATCAAACACGTTATGGAGCAGGAAGCAAACGCCACTCTGGCCGAGTTGGGCGCACGCGTGCGTGCCTGGCGCGCCCGGCGCGGCATGACGCGCAAGGCCTTGGCGGCTGATTCGGGTTTGAGCGAGCGCTTTTTGGCGGATGTGGAATCGGGCAAAGGCAATGTGTCGATCAACTCACTGGAGGCCGCAGCGCGCGCCCTGAACATCACCGTGATTGACCTGTTGCAAGATGCCCCGCGCCCAGCGCTGGCTCGCACGCAGGGTTTGTTGTCGCGCTTGGATGATTCGCAGCTTGACCAGGCCTACGGTTTGCTGGGCGGCGCGTTTGATTTGGGCGATGCGCAAGGCCGCGAGCAGCGCGTGGCGCTGATTGGCTTGCGCGGTGCGGGCAAGTCAACCCTGGGTGCGCAACTGGCTGCCCAACGGGGCGTGCCTTTTATTGAGCTGGACCGCGAAATTGAACGCGAGGCTGGCACCAGCATGAACGAAATTTTGCTACTGCACGGCCAGGCGGGTTACAGGCGTTATGAGCGGCGTGCGCTGCTCAGAATCGCGGAAGAGCACCAGGGCGGCGTGGTGATCACGACAGGCGGCAGCATCGTCAGCGAGCGCGAGACGTTTGACTTGCTGCAAAGCCGCTTCTACTGTGTGTGGCTTAAAGCCAGCCCGGAAGAACACATGGCTCGGGTAGTAGCCCAAGGCGACATGCGGCCGTTTGATTTAAATGGTGCAGGCCATGAAGCCCTCGACGACATTCGGCGCATTTTGGCAAGCCGCGAGGCGTTGTACGCCCGGGCTGATGCGGTGGTGGACACCGCGGCAAGAACACTTAAACAAAGCATCACGGACTTGAAAAGAGCCGTTCCACAAACAAACCAGAAAGAGACAACATGAACGCGATGACAGAACCACTTTTGTTCAAACAGATTATCGCGGGCCTTGAGCGCGACATGGTCAGCTTTGCCACCCATCCAGCCAAGTACCAGCACTGGACATTGAGTGTGGATGGCGATGTTGCCAAGCTAAAGCTCGACATCAATGAAGACGGCGGCATCAAGCCCGGCTACAAGCTGAAGTTGAACAGCTACGACCTGGGTGTGGACATCGAATTGAACGATGCGATCAACCGTGTGCGGTTCGAGCACCCATCTGTGAAGGTGGTGGTGTTTGAATCAGGCAAAGAAAAAATCTGGTGCTCTGGCGCCAATATCTACATGCTGGGCGTGTCGACTCACGGCTGGAAGGTGAACTTTTGCAAGTTCACCAACGAGACGCGCAACGGGCTTGAAGATTCATCCAAACACGACGGCTTGCAGTCGATAGCATCGGTGACAGGCGCTTGCGCAGGTGGCGGCTACGAGCTGGCACTGGCCTGCGACCGCATCATCATGGTCGATGACCGCTCATCTACCGTCAGCCTGCCTGAAGTACCGTTGCTCGGCGTGCTGCCCGGCACAGGCGGCTTGACACGCGTGACCGACAAACGAAAAGTACGCCGCGACCTGGCCGATATTTTTTGCACCACCTCTGAAGGCGTGCGTGCTGACCGCGCCAAAGACTGGAAGCTGATTGACGCGCATGCTAAACCACAGGCGTTTGGTGCACTGCTTGCTACTGAAATAGAAGCTGCCTGCGCCCGTAGTAAAAGGGCTGGCGGCCTAAAAGGTATCGAATTAACAGCGCTGAAACCGTTGATTGACGACGCTGGCTATCACTACAGTATTGTTGATGCGCAAGTTGACCGCAGCCGCCGCATTGCGACGATCACCGTCAAAGCGCCAAGCGCTGCGATTGAATCAACACCCGCAGCCATTGAAGCCGCTGGCGCAAACTGGTACCCGCTCAAGCTGCAACGCGAACTCGACGACGCGATATTGAACCTGCGCACCAACGAGCTGGAAGTTGGCACCTGGGTCATCAAGACCACTGGCGATGCCGCTCAGGTCATGAAGATGGACCAAATTCTGGCCAGTTTGAAAGATCACTGGCTGGTGAAAGAAACCACAGGCGCCCTTCGCCGCACACTGGCCCGGCTCGACGTAACCAGCCGGTCGTTGATTGCGCTGGTTGATTCCGGCTCTTGCTTTGCCGGTACGTTTTATGAATTGGCCTTGGCCTGCGACCGCATTTACATGTTGGACCTGCCTGATTCACCGGACGCAGCGCCCGCGCTGCAACTGAGCCCAGCCAACTTCGGCTGGTTTCCCGCAGTCAACGGTTTAACGCGTCTGCAAACCCGTTTTTACGAAGAGGACGCAACCATTGCGCAACTGCAAAACCTAGGTGACAGCACCTTGCGTGCCGACCAGGCGCTGGCACTCGGCCTGGTCACGTTGACCCCCGACGACATCGACTGGGAAGACGAGATCCGCATCATGCTGGAAGAGCGTGCCAGCCTGTCGCCCGACGCGATGACGGGCTTGGAAGCATCGCTGCGTTTCCCCGGTAAAGAGACGATGGAAACACGAATTTTTGGCCGCTTGTCTGCCTGGCAGAACTGGATTTTTATTCGCCCCAATGCGGTGGGCGAAGAGGGCGCTTTAAAACTGTTCGGAACTGGCAAAAAAGCCAAATTCGACTGGAAGCGTGTTTAATTTTATTTGGAGCAAACCATGAGCAACATCGACCTGCAAGCATTGATTCCCAACAACGTTCACCTTGGCGAAAACCGCCAGCTCCAGCGCGCGCTGGAGCATTGGCAACCCGCCTTTTTAAACTGGTGGGAAGAAATGGGCCCGTCTGACTTCAAGGCCAAAGAAGTCTATTTGCGCACCGCCGTGGGTGTGGACGCATCCGGCTGGGCCAGCTACGGCTACACGCCTATGCCTGACTATCGCTGGGGTATCTTTTTGGCGGACAAAGAAGAAGGCCGCAAGATTGGTTTTGGCGACCACATGGGGCAAGACGTGTGGCAAGAAGTGCCGGGTGAATACCGTTCAACCTTTCGCCGCATGATCGTCACACAGGGCGACACCGAGCCTGCGTCGGTTGAGCAGCAGCGCCTGCTGGGCCATACCGCCCCCAGTTTGTACGACCTGCGCAACCTGTTTCAGGTCAACGTGGAAGAAGGCCGCCACCTGTGGGCCATGGTTTACCTGCTGCACGCGCACTTTGGCCGTGACGGCCGTGAAGAAGCTGAAGAACTGCTGATGCGCCACAGTGGGGATGCCGACAAGCCGCGTATTTTGGGCACCTTCAATGAGCCGATGGACAACTGGCTGAGCTTTTTCATGTTCACTTATTTCACCGATCGTGATGGCAAATTCCAGTTGAAGAGCTTTGCCGAAAGCGCCTTTGACCCGCTGGCCCGCACCACCCGCTTCATGCTGACCGAAGAAGCGCACCACATGTTTGTGGGTGAAACTGGCATTGGCCGAGTGATTCGCCGCACGCTGGAGGTGATGAAGGAGTTGGACACGTCTGACGCCGCCACACTTCGCAATGCAGGCGTGATTGACCTGCCAACGATTCAGAAATTCATGAACTTCTGGTTTACGTCGTCGCTCGACTTGTTTGGCTCTGAGTCATCAAGCAACGCCGCCAACGCATTTGCCAATGGCATCAAAGGCCGACCTGATGAAGCCAAGTTTGCAGACCATGTGGAGTTGGACACTGAGATGCAAATCTGCGTACCGGACGGCAAGGGCGGCATGAGGATGGAGTCAATTTCAACCCGCGTCGGCATGAACGAAACAACCCGCCTCGAATACGTCAAAGACTGCAACGTCGGCCTGACGCGCTGGAATATGGGCATCAAGCGGGCTGGGGTGGATTTTGTGTTTGAACTGCCATCCACCCGCTTTCGCCGGAATGTGGGCAGTTGGGCAGGTGTACACACCGACCCGAAAGGCACACCAATCAGCGCGGCAGAGTTTGAAGCCAAAAAAGACAACTGGCTGCCCAACGATGCTGACAAGGCATTTGTGCACACCCTGATGCAGCGCGTCACCGAGCCCGGCAAGATGGCGGGCTGGATTGCCCCACCAGACCGGGGCATCAACGCGAATCCGGTTGAGTACCAGTATGTGAAGCTGTGAAGGTTTAAATAGTTTTCGCGCTATAATCTAAGACTTGTCGGAGTGTGGCGCAGTCTGGTAGCGCACCTGGTTTGGGACCAGGGGGTCCAAGGTTCGAATCCTTGTACTCCGACCAAATAACTCAAAAAAGCTCACTGAATGTGGGCTTTTTTTTTAAGTTTCGAGGGATGTTGCTGAAAAATGAATTTGCAGCAGCATCCATTTCTGCCCGTAGCTCAGTCGGATAGAGCATCAGCCTTCTAAGCTGAGGGTCGGGGGTTCGATCCCCTCCGGGCAGACCAGCGTTTTTACCCGTCAGCCTGTTGCAAGTCCTTTGTTCATAATTATGAATTCAGTTTTCAGCTGTATTTGAACAATATCCAGAGACAAACCATGCAAACTCCCATCATCAGCTACGCCGATTTTTACAAACAGTCCATTGACCAGCCGGATGTTTTCTGGTCAGAGCAAGCCAAGCTGATTGACTGGTTTACGCCATTTACGCGCGTTTGCAACTACGACAACCCGCCTTTTGCTAACTGGTTTGAAGGCGGCAAAACCAATCTGTGCCACAACGCGGTTGACCGCCACCTGGCCACGCGCGGCGACCAGGCGGCGCTGATTTACGTGTCTAGCGAAACGGGCGTTGAAAAAACATACAGCTTTAATGAACTGCATCTGGAAGTCCAGCGCATGGCGGCCAGCTTGAAGGCGATGGGCGTGGTGCAGGGCGACCGCGTGCTGATTTACATGCCGATGATTGCCGAAGCCGCCTTTGCGATGTTGGCCTGCGCGCGCATTGGTGCAATTCATTGTGTGGTGTTCGGCGGCTTTGCCAGTGGTTCGCTGGCTTCGCGGATTGATGACGCTTCGCCAAAAGTCATCGTCAGCGCTGATGCAGGCTCACGCGGCGGCAAAGTCGTGGCCTACAAGCCACTGTTGGATGAAGCCATTCGCCTGTCAAGCCACAAACCCGAGGCCGTGCTGCTGGTAGACCGTGGGCTTGCACCGATGGAAATTACGCCTGGCCGCGACCTGCGTTGGACTGACCTGCGCGCCAAGTACATGCAGGCTCAAGTGCCATGTGAGGCGCTGGATTCCACCGCTATCAGCTACACGATTTACACCAGCGGCACGACTGGCAAACCCAAGGGCGTGCAGCGTGACACGGGCGGTTACGCGGTGGCGCTGGCGGCCAGCATGCGGCATATTTTTGACTGCAAGGCGGGCGAAACTTACTTTTCGACCAGCGACATTGGCTGGGTCGTGGGTCACAGCTACATCGTTTACGGCCCGCTGATTGCTGGCATGGCCACCATCATGTATGAGGGCTTGCCCACCCAGGGAATGGATGGCCAGCCGAATGGCGGTATTTGGTGGAGTCTGGTTGAAAAGTACAAAGTCACAGCGATGTTCAGCGCGCCTACGGCGGTGCGGGTACTCAAGAAGCAAGACCCGGCGTTGCTCAAAAAATATGACCTGAGCAGCTTGCGTGCTTTGTATTTGGCAGGCGAGCCGCTGGATGAGCCGACTGCCCGCTGGATCAGTGAGGGTATCAACGTGCCCATCATCGACAACTACTGGCAAACCGAAACGGGATGGCCACTTATCACTATCGCCAACGGTGTTGAGAAAAAGCCCAGCAAGTTCGGCAGCCCGGGTATACCGATGTATGGCTACCGCGTCAAGATTTTGCATGAATCAACCGGTGAAGAATTGACGCAGCCGAATGAAAAAGGCGTGGTGGTAATTGAAGGGCCTACACCGCCGGGCTTTATGCAAACCATCTGGAAAGATGATGCCCGCTTTGTCAACACCTACTGGAAGAGCGTGCCTGGAAAAATGGTGTACAGCACCTTCGACTGGGGCATTCGTGACGAAGACGGTTACTACTTTATTTTGGGCCGTACCGATGACGTGATCAACGTCGCAGGCCACCGCCTGGGCACGCGCGAGATTGAAGAAAGCATTTCTGGCCACGCATCGGTTGCCGAGGTGGCTGTCGTGGGCGTGGCCGACGCGCTGAAAGGACAAGTGGCGATGGCTTTTGTGGTGCCCAGGGATTCAACTGTGTTGAGCGATGACTCTGCTGCGTTAAAGCTTGAAGGCGAGATCATGAAGCGGGTTGATGGTGACTTGGGCGCAGTAGCTCGGCCATCGCGTGTGCGCTTTGTATCCGCACTGCCCAAAACTCGCAGCGGCAAAATGCTGCGCCGCGCGATTCAGGCTGTCTGTGAGGGGCGTGATGCGGGGGATTTGACGACGATGGATGACCCGGCTGCACTGGAGCAGATCAGAAACCATTTGTTGCGTTAACACCTGGTTTTGAGTTTTAGCGCGACATTTAACGCCCTCATCCAGATGCTGTAAGAGCGCATGGGCAGGCTATTTTTTACGGCCGTTGAAAAACGACTGCGCCGGAGTAGTAACCGCTTGCCCCCACGTTAAAGCCGTAATACACCAGACCCGCATTTCTGGCATTCGGGCCACCAAAAAATCCGGTTATGTCGCCAGATCCGGTAGAAAAAGTATTGCCACTGGTCGTTGCCGTGCCAGACACAGTGCCAAAACTCGTGATGATGTTTGCACTGACGCTGCCTGTTGCAAAGTTAGCGCTGAGGCTCGATGCGCTGCTGATGGTTCCGACTGCGCCATTAAAAAGAGTCGGTGCTGTCCCGCCTATAAAGTTGTAGCTTGCGCTGCCAATGGTTGGCATCACTGGCGTTGGCATACCCGTCACGTAATGCAAACGCGATTCAGGGAATGTAGAGCTGAGAAACAAGTCAAATCGGTCGGCAAGTGACCATGAACCCCAGCCCATCGAGTCTGTATCAGCGATTGAACCGACAGAGCCAGACTCGGTAGCTGCGCTGGCTCCCACGGAGTACACGTTAAAGTTGCTACTGAAGTTAGTTAACAAGCCGTTTGTGAAGTTGTGCGGCGCAGTTGTAAACGCCGCATCAAAAGTTGGCGGCAGTCCGGCGGTTGGGTTGTAGTTGGCAAGTGTCATAAAGCCAGTCAAACCAACGCCGTTTGGCGGAACGCTCACCCTGGCACTTGGCGACAGGCTCGCGAGCAGGCCATTGGCTGTGGTGTTGTTCCCAACAACTTGATCCTGTTGTGCGGGCCCTGGGGTCGGTAAGCTGGCGCGATTGATGGTGCGCACTGGCGGGTTGGTGCCGCTACTCACAACCACGGACTCGCCAGCGACCAGACCCACGCAAACGCCAGCATTGCACACCTCAATCCCATCTTTTTCAGCCGTCACCGTAACAGAGCCATTTGGGTTTAGGCTGGCTCTGTAAGAGGAGCCGCGAATACCCAGCGTCGAGGTTGAAATAAAAACGCGGTAGTTGCTGCGGTTGCGTTTGCCAATCAAACCCGTGACCGCCCGCATACTGCCGCTCAGCAATCTGACTAAGAAGCGATCTTCATTGGCATCAGCTTTGTCAATGTAGCTGTCAATCTTGAATTCCGTGTTGGGCTGCAGCGACACCAGGCCGCCATCTGTAAACTTGACTTGTGCCCGGCCTGTCGCGCCGGTAAAAATGACCTGGCCGCTTTCAATGTCTCTGCCTTTGGTGAGTGGTCTGGTTTGGCCATCATCGCCACGTACGTTCACATCACCCGCAACAAACTGGGCAACACCAGCAGATACAACGGCCAGTGCCGCTGCCGGGTAGGCGCCAGCCAGTGACAAGATCAACAACGAATGCGTGAGAGACAAAGATGTGGTCATGCGGCAAACCCTAGCGCCGCTCAGGGTGGTTTATTTATGGCAATTTAAACGATGCTTCATGATAGTTTGAAATCAGCGGTGTGGAAAGTTGCTGGCGGTAGGCCAGCGCGGGATCGTTCAACCAACATTGCCCAGGCCATGGCTCGTTCTTTGGCATGGCTGGGCACATCAAAAAGCGGGTACTGCGGAACCGACTATCCTACACGCCGCCGCAATGCCTTCAGCGCATCCGGGAGTTCTTCAGGCTTGAGGGATTGCTATGCATCAGAGGTGGTTAGGGTAGATTGCTTATCAGTCTGAGAATATCGTTTTTCCAGCGGTGCATGGAAAACTGCTCCCGCAGCAGTCCTTGTGCAGCTTTAGTCAATCGCTCGCGACAGGCGCGGTCTTGTAAAAGTTGCAAGCACACCTCAGGCATCAGTTGCCAGTCTGCGCTGACCAGATGCACGCTGGGTTCTATGCTGAACTCGGCCAAACCATCGGTCGTTTCAGTCAGTACCACAGCGCCCGCCGCCCAAGTCTCCAGCGCACGAAACTGGTCGAAGTAAGTATGCTCAGTTTCGGCATGGAGATTCAGGTTGATGCAGCTTTGCGTACGCCATTCGTCGCGCTGTTTGCCCCAGAGACCCGTCCAGACAAAGTCTGCTGCCAGTTTGTGGGCAGCAAAGTGCGCCTCAACCTGCTGCCGGTGGGCTGACTGGCCACCCAGAAAAATAATCGGTCTGCAGCGGAGCGTTTCGCCCTGCGGGGTTGCAATGCGTTTGTCTGCAATCAGGTACGGAATTTTTAGGGTCACCAGTTGTGGGTGATGCAATTCGAGGTAGCTTGCAATAGGCGTGTTCATGGCCAGAACAGCATCCAGTTGCGCCGCGATCGCATCAAACGCCACCGCCTTGTGGCGGTGCATGATGGATGCGTCATTGCGCGTTAGAGGGTCAAATATCCAAAGGATATTTTTGCCATGCTTGGGCAAGCCCCACGTCTGGAAGCGGTTCCATGCGTAGATTCCTGACACTATCAAATTGACAGACACTTGCCCTACATCCGGTAACGGCGCGTGGTTGTCCATGCCGAGGTCAACCAGTTCGACCTCGTGCCCGGCTTGCACCAGCATGTCCATGCAGGCCCGGCACAGGTCGCCGAACAGCGTATCAATGTCTGTGTAAAGGTTGATTTTCAAGATGTCAGCGCGTGTTCTCAAGAGCCGTGGGGTACATCAAACGCAGCGGGCTTCAGCTCATTGCTGGAGCGCCTGACGATCTCTGCCCAGGCGGTCTCCAAGTCTTTGACATGGGCAGCGAGATCGAAAAACGGCGCGGATGCCTGGCACAGCTTCAATCGGTCACGCAGCGCCTTCAGCGCATCGGGGTGACGCCCCAGCCGCAGTGCTTCAGCCACGTATGCAGGCTCCGTTTCAAACACACAGTCCGCCATACCGGCTGCCCGCAAGATGCTGCCGCCCAGGCGTGAGGCGACGCTGCTGCCAGAGCAGCTGATGGCGGGAACGCCCAAGTGCAGGGCATCCGCCAGACCTTGGGCGGCGTTTACTCTGAAGGTGTCTAAAAACAGGTCAGCGCATTGCAGGCAAGCCAACAGTTTGGCGTAGGACATGTTTGCAGCGAACAACAGGCGGCTGCTGTTAACACCTGCTGCTTGCGCCTGGCGCACTAGGTGTGTTGCTGTTGTGACATCGTAGTTAGGCAGCCACAACACGGCATCTGGCAAGCCACGCAAAATTCTCATCCACACGCCAAAACTAAAAGGATCTAGCGTGCTGGGGGGGGCAAAACAGCACAGGACCAGTAGATCGTCGGGCAGGCCCGCTTGCTGGCGCATGAAGGCTGGCGCGAACGTATTGAGACGTGTAGGTTGCCAGCAGGTGTGCGGCAAGCGCACCACAGGGCCGTGAAGCTTGGCATCAAAACCATCAGGGTGTACCCAGTTGTCTGACACGCTGAAATCAAACGCTGTCGACAGATGCTGGCGGTGCCAGGCTCGCTGCATGATTTGCGCCTGTGCGACGCGCATCTCGGTAATGGCAGGACGATGCCACGGTGTGTGCTGCGTCATGTCCACCAGCAGGTCAAGCCGATCAAGCCGGATACGGCCTGCTGCTTCCAGATCCGTCATGTGAGCTATCTCTACTACGCTGACTGCGTGCGGCTCGAGTAAATGCGTGTGGGCGGCATCAGGCTGTGGCGTGGACGAGTAAATATAAATAGCAAAACGCGTTGCGTCATGTAATGCAAGCTGCTGTTGCAAGGCCATAGCGTAAGGCTCGTCTCGCAGGCTTTGAACAACCCAGCCAATGTGTATGCGACCGTCGTTGGAAAAACGCAGCTTGTGTGCAAAAGCAGGCAGAGTGCTTTTGTTGTCTGTTGTACGCAGGGGCAAAGACAGGCGGCGCAGTAGCGTCATCTCGCCTTCAGACAAATCCAGTGTCAGCGCATGAAACGCTGCCCCTTGCCAGTCGCGTGCCTGCCCTGACGACCCGCAGTCGGCCAGCAATTGTCTGATGACTGATGTCAATTTTTCATGATTTGTCCAGTCGCAAATGGCCATCGCTTCAAAGGCTTGGCCCAGGTAGAGCTGATACGCATCTGGCAGTTCAGCATACATGTTGCCTAAAAATTGTTGTAAAGCAGCGTGCTCTTTGGGCGTCAGTTGCTGAAGTAGGCTTTTTGATGCCTTAAATTCTGCTAAAAAGGCCAACACCACCACCTGGCGGATGCGGATGCCTGTACTGCCCGGAAACATTTCAAGTGCTGCGTTTAGCACCTCCAATGCCTGCGCAAAGTCCCGGCGGCCGCACAGTGCATCTGCCAAATGAAGGTGATGGTTGAATTGCTCTGGAGCCAGTGCCACACATTGGCGGGCAAAGTCTATAGCCAGTGACCATTGTAAATTTCTGGCCGCCAGCAGCCCAACATTGTTCAGCGCCCGCAGATGTCTGGGGTCCAAGTCCAGCGCACGCTGATAGGCCTGGCTAGCGGCCTCCAGGTCACCCCAGGCTTCAGCAGCAATCGCGAGATTGGTTGCACCATCGGCATCTTCCAACAGCTTAGTTTCAACAATCAACAGCGTTTTATATGCTGCCGCCGGCCTTGAAAGCTCTGACAACAGCGCTGCGCAAGCTGATGCGGTGTTTACATCATCGGGCATCAAAGCCAGCGCATTTTCAAACGCGATCAATGCTTTCTCAGGCTGACCTGTAGCATGCAACTGGCTGCCGCGCAGCATCCATTCGGGGTGATCCATGGGCTTGATTATGATCTGCTGCATGAATGTTAACGCGGCTACCAGCCCTTCCACAACGCTGCACTTGCTGGGGCGTTTTACACAACGCTTCACAGGTGCGGAGGGTGAATTATTGGATATTCAGCGCCTGCTGGCCGGCAGGCGGCCCGTGAAAATCTGGTCCGATACGCCGCCGCATCCAGCTTATGTGGGGCAGGGCATTACAGCTGTTCAACCGTTTGCGCATCAGTTTCCCAAGGACGGCGTGTTGCTGATTGCGGGCGTTCATATGCCGCCTGGCTTGTGGCTCAAGTACACGCGCTTTGAGCGGGTGATCCTGTTTTACAACCTGGCCAATCACGGTCAGTTGTTTTCAGCGATTCAAAGCATTCGTGACGCCACGGGGCGCGAGCCAGAGCTGGTGTTTGTCTCGCACCTGTTGCAGGCCAGTGTCGGCCTGCCGGGGCAGGTGATACGCAGTTTGATGGACTTACAGCCTTTTTTTGACGTTGCTGCCAGCCGGGTAGTTGTTGATCGCCCTTTCACGGTTGGTCGGGCCAGCCGTGATGCGCTGGACAAACACCATCCCGACGACCCGGCCCTGTACCGCATGTTGAGCAGCCGGGGCGTTCAGGTGCGTATCATGGGGGGTACCTGCCTTGCTCCGGCGTTGCAAGGTGTTGATGGTGTTGAATTGCTGCCCGCAGGCACAGTTGCTGTGGCTGATTTTTATGCAGGGCTGGACGCTGTTTTTTACCGCACCGGAGCCTCAACCGAAGCCTATGGCCGGGTGGTGCTGGAAGCAATGGCCAGTGGCCTGGCATTGGTGGCGCACGCGCGGGGCGGCTATGCGGAAGTGATTGAAGACGGTGTATCCGGGGTTTTGATTCATACCCAGGAGCAGGCTTACGATGCACTGATGCGCCTTTGCGGGTCGCCAGAGTTACGAGCCGCATTGGGGCATGCTGCCGTCCAGTGCGCCAACAACATTCATGGAGCTCAGGCCACGCAAAGTGATCTGGCTTTTTACCTGCGGTAAGCGCTTGTCAACTGACTATTTTTTAAACACTACGGAGCCTGAGAAAGTTCCTGCACCAACCATATCACCGTTGTACACAATACCCGCGCGATCTGCGTTTGCCCCCGTGAAGATGCCGCTGACCCTGCCGCTCAAGCTGGTAAAACTGGAGGAGGAAAAATAAACAAAATTCTCTGCAACATTGCCAAAGGAAGTTGCTGCGTTGAATTGAAGCATCCGGCCGCCAGCTTGCGTTGGATCAAAGTTCACTGACAGGCTTGCGCTGGTCAATGTACCGCTTGCGCCCATGTACGAGGTGGGTGTTGTAGAACCAATGAGGGTGTAGGTTGCAAATACATTTCCGGTCATTGGCAGCACAGCGGTGGGTTGCCCCACTACGAAATGGCCTTCGTAAATGGCGGTGGCATTTTTCATGCCTGTTTTCCAGTTACCCCAACCAATGAAGTCGTTGCTGGCAATTGTGCCCAGCGAGCCGGACTCCACCAGTGTTGAACTTTTGAAGGTATCGCCGCTGCTCTGAACTTCAAGAACCTTGCCAGCATCAAGTTTGACGTTGCCAACCGTCCCAGCGTTAGAAAAAGTACCGCTCTGATCGGTCGGGTTAAGCGCAGTGTGGTAGTGCAAAGCACCCACCAGGCCAGTAAACGTTCCGGTATTGGTGACCCTCCCATCAGGCAGTGGAGGCAGTGGATTCGAATTGATCACCAACGACTTACCATCATTGGTTGTTTGATTGCCAACCGTCACCACATCCTGAACTGCTCCCGGCGTCGGCACGCTGGCCCGGTTGACGGTACGTACCGGCGGCTCGTTGCTACTGTTGACTCTGACAGATTCTCCTGCAACCACGCCAACGCACGTACCACCACTGCACACTTCAATTGCGTCTTTCTCGGCCGTTACGCCCAAGCTTCCGTCCGGGTTGTAACCCGCGCTGAAGCCTGAGCCCCTAATGCCGATGGTGGCCGTGGTGGTGGTGACTTTGTAGTTGGCGCGGTTGCGTTTGCCAATCAGGCCTGTGATGGCACGCATGCTGCCGCGCAGCAAATCGACCAGAAAGCGATCTTCTTTCGGGTCGGCTTGGTCAACGTAATTGGCAATTTTGAACTCGGTATTGGGCTGTAGAGATATCAAACCACCATCAGAAAACTTGACCTGGGCGCGGCCATTAACCCCCGTAAGAATGGCTTGCCCGCTCTCAATGTCTTTGCCTTTGACCAGTGCGCCAGTTCTGCCGTCTGCTCCGCGTACATTGACATCGCCAGCGATGAACTGTGCAATACCCGCAGATGTTGCCGCACCAGCCAGCATTGGGTAGATGCCGCTCAGTGCCAAAACCAGCAGAGATTGTTGAAGGTTAAAAGTGGTGGTCATTTCAGATGCCCGGTAAAAATTCAAAAGGATTTAAAAGTCTTTACGCAGCGCGACGACAAATGCCGACCGCCGGAAATCTGAAATCGCCACATTGGATTTGACCGACGTATAGGACACTTGCGGCGTGACTTTCCATGACTTGGCAGGTACCCAGTTCAAGCCCAGATTCAGGTTGTACTGGTTGTCCTGGCGCGTCACCAGAAAGAGCGGGTCAGGCCCGCCGTATTTGCGGTTCTCACAACTCAAACCGCCAAATGCTGAGACAAACTCAGACAGTGAAAACTGACCGCCAGTTCGTATGCCGTAAAGCTGATGCCCCAGGTTTGGCAAGTTGGCCTGCTTTTGCTTTTCAGTTCCGACATAAGCGCCGCCAAACAACAACAAACCGCTGCGAAAATTATGTGCATATGACGTACCCAGCACGGTACGGTCAGCGTTTCGCGCGGTTTGTGTGGGGTAACTCAGGGTGCCGATTTGCAGGTAGCTACTCCACTGGTTTTCGCCATCTGGCCGATAAGTCCATTCACCGACCAGGCCAGACTGGTCACGCACTCGAGCGCCATCAACGTAAAAGGTGCCTGCCTGCACAGCAGCGGTGAACTCATGTTTGTCGTAGCGGTAACTGGCGCCGACATTGCCATCAAGCTGAAAGGTGTCAAAAGTTTTGAACTTGGCGTGATCCCGCGCGCTAATCGACACGTTTGCCAACACCGACCAACGCGGGTCCAGCACGCGTCGGGCTGACAGGCCTGCCCCTAAAGTCCCGAAACTATCTGCTGTTGAGACATTGGCAGCGCCCAGGGTCAACAACAGCCCACCAAAAGCCGGTACGGCGACCAGTGCATTGCCTGGCCCGCCGTTGATGTTGCTGTCATGCCCCAGGCTGGTTTCAATGTAAAACTTGATGGACGACTTGGCGGCTTCTTCGCTGCGGTCAATGGCCTGCAAAAACTGGTCAATCGTGGCTGCGGCTTCGCTAGGGATGTTGTCACGCTTGGTTTCTTGCAGCACTTTGCGCGATGCTTGCAGGTCACCAACCGCAAACAGGGCGCGGCCCAGTTCAGCTCTGGCGCGCGAGTTTTCAGGCTGTACTGTCAGCACCCGCTCAAGTGCAAACACGGCGCGGGTGTGTTGCTCGCTGTCATTGGCTGCAATCCCGAGTGTGGTGTCAAAGTCCGGGTCACCAGCACGATTGGCTTCTTGTGGCTCAAGCAAATCAAAGGCTTGTTTGGCCTGTCCTTTTTCAAGCATCGCGCGGGCTTGCCGCACCAGGTCATCAACTTCAGCGAAGGCCTGGACGCCAAAAATGGTGATGACAGCTACCAGCGCGCTTTGTAGCAGAGGCGTAAAAAGTTTGACTTGATGTTGCATCACGCGAGTTTAGGCAAAGCCCAGTAAAAATAGAAGGGTAATTTCACAAATTTTGTCTTTTGTTTGAATTTCGTGGGCGTTTTTTAAAGCCTTGGTGGTTTTTGTGGGCATGTCATCGGTGTTTTGCTCGAGCTAGGGTAAATCAGGAGTTGGTAAAACAGTTTGTCATTCAGAATATCAGTCATTGCTTATATTTACTTCCATGACCAAAACACCATCATCCACATCGAACGCAGAAGGTCGTGTATTCACTCTCGCGGCTGAGCTGTTTGCCGTGCTTGCCACGCCCATCAGGTTGCAAATATTGAGCGCAGTGTGTGACCAAGAAAAGTCAGTGTCCGAGTTGTTGCTTGAAATCGACACCACCCAACCGAATTTGTCACAGCATCTGGCGGTATTGTTCAAAACCGGCGTGCTGGCCAAGCGCAAAGAAGGTACGCAGGTGATTTACCGCGTTCAGAGCGAAAAAGCAGTGGCCTTGTGCCGCAGTGTGTGTACGCAAATTGCGATAGAGATGGACGAGCCAGATGATGTGCCTGAAGGCCAAGGAATCAGCCCGCATTCGGTGGTGGCTTGAATATGCTCAACAGATTCATTCGGCGCGCGCCAGAAAACTTTCTGTCTTCGCAGCAAATCAATGATGTGAAAGCGGGCAGGCGTGGTTTTTTGGCTGGCGCTTTCGCTGCCGCCGTGGCAGGCGTTCAGGCGCAAACCTCTGCCGGTGACCCCAATATTTTGAACTTGCCCGCCCACACCAAAGGTTTGGGGCAGCCCGTCGCGTCGCGACCCTACGGCCTGCCCAGCGAGTTTGAAAAAAACCTGCAACGCCGCGAAAGCCCTGGCCTGACCCGAGTGGGCGCGGCCAGTGTGAGCTTTGCGCCGCTGCAATCGCTGTTTGGCATCATCACGCCCAGCGGTTTGCATTTTGAGCGCCACCACCAAGGCTGGTGGGACATTGACCCTACCAAACACCGCCTGATGATCAATGGCTCAGACGACAGCCTCATCAAACGCCCCATGGTGTTTGACATGGACGAGATCATGCGCTTGCCCAGTGTCAGCCGCATGTGCTTTATTGAATGCGGCGCTAACAGCGCGATGGAGTGGAACAACACCGCCGTGCCCACCGTGCAGTACACGCACGGCATGCTCAGTTGCAGTGAATTTACCGGTGTGCCACTCATCACTTTGCTGGAGATGTGCGGGGCTGATCTAAAGCGCGGCAAATTCATTCTGGCTGAGGGCGCTGATGGCTCCAGCATGACGCGCACCATCCCCATGAGCTTGATTCAAAGCGGTGAAGTGCTGGTGGCGTATGGACAAAACGGCGAAATGCTGCGGCCTGAAAACGGCTACCCGCTGCGCCTCATCGTGCCGGGTATTCAGGGCGTGAGCTGGGTCAAGTACCTCCGCCGTCTTGAAGTGGGCGACAAGCCGTACGGCACCAAAGACGAAACCCTGCATTACATCGACTTGCTGGCTGACGGCACGCACCGCCAGTACAGCGGCATTCAAGAGGTCAAAAGCGTCATCACCTCGCCCAGCGGCGGGCAGGTGGTGTTGCAAAAAGGCTTTCACAGCATCACCGGCCTGGCCTGGAGCGGGCGCGGTAAGGTTAAAAAAGTTGATGTGTCGATTGACGGCGGGCGCAACTGGAAGGCCGCGCGGCTTGAAGGCCCAGTGCTGTCTAAATGCCTGACCCGCTTTAATACTGATTTTGTGTGGGACGGCAAACCCGTCATTTTGCAAAGCCGGGCGGTTGACGAGACCGGCCACATTCAACCCACCGTGCAGGCGCTGCGTGCAGTGCGCGGCGGCCGGAGCATTTATCACAACAACGCGGTTCAGTCGTGGTTGCTGGGCGAGAACGGCGAGGTGATAAATGTTCAAGTGGGCTAGTCTTGCGTTTTGTCTGCTACCGTTGGTCTCAGCAGCGCAAACCTCGAAGTTTCAAAGCATAGGCCGCACTGCCACGCCGCAAGAAATCAAAGCCTGGGACATTGATGTGCGCCCAGACTTTAAAGGCTTGCCAAAAGGGCAGGGCAGTGTCAAGCAGGGTGAAGTGGTTTGGGAGGCGCAATGCGCGTCCTGCCACGGCCACTTTGGTGAATCGTCAGAAGTCTTCACGCCGATAGCTGGCGGAACAACGACGGACGACATGAAGACCGGGCGAGTCAAAAGTTTGCTGCCAGGCGCTAATCAACCGCAGCGCACCACGGTGATGAAGCTCTCTAGTTTGTCAACGCTGTGGGATTACATCAACCGCGCGATGCCGTGGAACGCGCCCAAGTCGCTGAGCGCGGATGAGGTGTACGCCAGCACCGCGTATATTTTGCATTTGAGCAATGTCTTGCCCGCAGATTTTGTGCTCAGTGACACGAACATTCGCGATGTGCAGGCCCGCTTGCCGAATCGCAACGGCATGAGCACGGCGCACAGCCTGTGGCCAGGCAATGAGTTGGGCGGCAGCGTCAAACCCGACGTGCAAGGCTCTAGCTGCATGACCAACTGCGCGGTACAAACGGCGGTGGTCAGCAGCTTGCCCGACCACGCGAGAGACGCGCATGGCAACCTGGCTGAGCAGTCGCGTCTGGTGGGTGCCAGCCGCGGCGCGCAGACTTTGGCCTCAAAAGAGCTCAAAACGGCTCAAAATAACCCAAATAGCGTATCAAATATGGCTCCAGCCCAATCAATACGGGCGCAAACAGCTCCTGAAAACATAGCATCTGCGGCGCCTACCCTTGCCCAAGTCAAACCCCTGCTCGACAAAAACGCCTGCCTGGCCTGCCACGGCATGTCCACCAAGCTGGTGGGTCCGTCGTTAAAAGACGTAGCAGAGCGCTACAAAAGCCAGAGCGGCGCGGTTAATCTGGTATCGGGCAAAATCAAAAATGGTGGGCAAGGCGTTTGGGGCGCGATTCCCATGCCGGCTCAAGCATTGAGTTTGACTGAGGCAGACCAAATTGCCAAATGGCTTTTGGGCGGCATGCCGCCTTAGGAGTAGCCCTATTCCTTAACCCTCATTATTTGTGTTCAATCGTGTCAAGTTATTTTTGTATTGAAGGAGTCAACCATGGAACGTCGTGATTTTCTGCACCGCTCAGGTGCGACCGCAGTCGCTATCGCCACTGCAGCAGGTTTGCCTGTAGCCCAAGCCCAAACCGCTGCGGTCAACGCACCGGGCTGGAACAAAGCTGCGTTTGACAGCAAAAACCTGGCTGAAGCCGCCAAAGCCATGGGCGCCACCAGCGCCCCGGTCGAAAGCAAGGATTTGATGCTGCAAGCCCCT
This sequence comes from Polaromonas sp., assembly GCA_031414215.1. Lineage (GTDB taxonomy): Bacteria > Pseudomonadota > Gammaproteobacteria > Burkholderiales > Burkholderiaceae_C > Polaromonas. The sequence goes on from JANNVB010000005.1 coordinate 206,105, forward strand.
GAGATTGCCGAAAACGGCAACGTGGTGCGGATTGGCGCGCAAAGCAATATTGCGGGTACCACCCAAATCGCCTTCGTGGTTGAGAAAAACCCAAGCGCACTGGCCGCCATGTTCGACGTACCGGCCGGCACCGACGCCAACGTGTCGACGAATATCAAAATGGGCCAGTCTTCGAACGTGTATGCGCTCGCCAAAGCCGGTGACAAGTATTACTTCGCGGTGAAAGAAGTCAAAGTCACCCTCGGCGGCTGCGGCGGCTAAACCCGCCAACCTATCAAGATAAGGAGAAAAACATGTCAGATCCAATGAGAATCCGGGCCCAGGCCCAAGGCGACAAAACCACCGTGCGTGTCCTGGTCGGCCACGAAATGGAAAGCGGTCAGCGCAGAGACGCGGCTGGCAAGGTCGTACCGGCTTGGTTTATCCAGTCGATCAGCGCTACCTGGAACGGCAAACCCGTGATGAGCGCCCAATGGGGCCCGGCGGTGTCTAAAAACCCGTTCATGCAGTTCAGCTTCAAAGGCGGCAAAGCTGGTGACAAGGTGGCTGTGACCTGGATCGATAACCGGGGTGACAAGCGTACCGATGAAGCTGTGGTGGCGTAAAAGCATCATGAACACATCTCTAACCACGCTCCTGGGCCTTTCAGTCGTACTGATTTGCCCGATCGCCAGCGCCCAGAAAACCACCGCTGAAGGCATTGCCGAATACCGTGCCATGTTGGCAGACGGCAACCCGGCCGAGCTGTTTGAAGCCAAAGGCGAAGGCCTGTGGAAGCAGGCGCGCGGCCCCAAAAACGCCTCGCTTGAAAATTGCGACTTGGGCAAGGGCGCGGGCGTGGTTAAAGGTGCGTTTGTCGAGCTACCGCGCTTTTTTGCAGACACCCAGCGCGTGCAAGACCTGGAGTCCCGCCTGCTGACCTGCATGGAAGTGCAGCAAGGCTTTAACGCTGCTGACATCGCAAAAACCCGTTTTGGCGATGGTGAGCAAAAAAACATCGAGTCGCTGGTCGCCTACATTTCAGCCGAATCGCGCGGCATGAAGTTCAACCTGCCGCAATCCCATGCACAAGAAAAGTTGATGTTTGAAGTCGGCAAAAAAGTGTTTTACCTGCGCGGCGGGCCGATGGACTTTTCATGCGCCTCTTGCCACAGTGAGGACAACAAGCGTGTGCGCCTGCAAGACCTGCCTAATTTGACCAAGCAGCCCGGTGCCAGCCTTGGCTTTGGTGCCTGGCCCGCCTACCGCGTCTCGGGTGGTGAGCTGTGGAGCATGCAACGCCGCCTGAATGACTGCTACCGCCAGCAGCGCTTTCCGTTCCCCGGCTATGCGTCTGACGTCACCGTGGCGCTTGGCGTGTACATGGGCGTGAACGCCCAAGGCGGCATATCGACAGCACCGGCTTTAAAGCGTTGATTGGATTGAGCATGATGAAAACAAACCACAAAAAAACCATTGCCCTGGCTTGCGCGCTCACGGCCACCACGCTGCTGGCCGGTTGCGCCATGGCGCCAACATCAGCCCAGGTGGATGAAACCACCCGCCAGGTGCTGAAAAGCTCGTTTCGCGAACAAGGCATTGCCAAGCTTGACCGGCTGCAGCTTGATGCTTCCAATCAGGCCTGTTCTGACTCGGAGGGCAATTCTTTAAACGACAAGCTGGGTAAAGCGATTGAAGATGAAAACCTGAAGACGGTGAAATTCCCTGCCGACGGCAAGCTGTTGGGCAATTGGGCTGAAGGTGAAAAAATCGCCCAAAACGGTCGGGGTTTGACCTGGACAGACAGCGCGACCGCAGCCAACGGCGGCAGTTGCTACAACTGCCACCAGATCAGCAAGGCCGAAGTGTCTTACGGCTCCATCGGCCCCAGCCTGTACAACTACGGCAAGCTGCGCGGCGTGACCGACCCCACGGCCGTAGCCAGCAAACCCATCGTTGACTACACCTGGGGCAAGTTGTGGAACAGCAAAGCCTACAACGCCTGCTCCGGTATGCCACGCTTTGGCCATGCCAATATTTTGACGGTCGAACAGATCAAGGATGTGATGGCGTTGCTGCTGGATCCTAAATCGCCAGTGAATCAGTAAAAAAACACTAAATACGGCCTTTTCAGGCCTTTTTTAGGTGCGTTTTATGCCTCTAGCCCAATGAATACGGGCGTGAGCAGCTATCAAATCAATAGTAAATTTATCTTGTCAAGGCTGCCATGAATCTGTCCCGTCGCGAGTTTTCTTCTGTCCTGACTGCTGCCGCCGTAGCTGGATTCCCATTGATGCGCGAGGCCAGCGCCAAAGAGGCTGAAAATCTTTACAACGTACCTAAAACAGGTAACGTGCATTTGCTGCACATGACCGACTGCCATGCGCAATTGTTGCCCATTTATTTTCGCGAACCTAATGTGAATCTGGGCGTAGCGGGAATGCGTGGCAAAGTGCCGCATTTGGTGGGGGTGCATTTGATCAAATTTGCCGCGCTCAAAGCGGGCAGTCCCTTAGCACACGCGCACACCTACGTTGACTTTGAAAAAAGTGCCAGGCAGTATGGCAAGGTGGGCGGTTTTGCTCATCTGTCTACGCTGGTCAAACAGTTGCGTGCCAGCCGTCCTGGTGCCTTGTTGCTCGATGGGGGTGACACCTGGCAAGGAAGCGCCACCAGCCTGTGGACCAACGCGCAAGACATGGTGGATGCCTGCAAACTGTTGGGTGTGAACGTGATGACAGCGCATTGGGAATTTACTTATGGTGAAGAGCGCGTTAAAGAGATTATCGAAAAGGACTTTGCGGGCAAGATAGATTTCGTTGCGCAAAACGTCAAGACCAAAGACTTTGAAGACCCGGTGTTCAAGCCCTACGTCATCAAAGAAATGAATGGCGTGTCGGTGGCCATCGTTGGTCAGGCCTTCCCCTACACGCCCATTGCCAACCCAAGCTGGCAAGTGCCCAACTGGACTTTTGGCATCCAGGATGAGCAGATGCAAAAAGTCGTCAACGAGGCGCGTGCCAGCGGCGCACAGGCCGTGGTGGTGCTATCGCACAACGGTATGGACGTGGACTTGAAAATGGCCTCCCGCATCACAGGCATTGATGCTATTTTGGGTGGGCACACGCACGATGGCGTGCCAGTGCCGACGATGGTCAAAAATTCAGGCGGCCAAACCCTGGTCACCAATGCAGGCAGCAATGGCAAGTTCCTGGGGGTGCTCGACCTGGATGTGCGCGACAAAAAAGTTGTCAACATCAACTACAAGCTGTTGCCTATCTTTGCCAACTATTTGCCCGCCGACAAAGAGATGGCTGCACTGATCGACAAAGTACGCGCGCCCTACAAAAGCAAGCTTGAAGAGAAACTGGCTGTTACCGAGGGCTTGCTGTACCGCCGTGGCAACTTCAACGGCACGTTCGATCAGCTCATCACCGATGCGCTCATCAATGTGCGTGGTGCGCAAATTGCGTTCTCGCCCGGCTTTCGCTGGGGTACATCGCTGCTGTCTGGTCAGGCCATCACACGCGAGCATGTGATGGACCAAACGGCCGTTACCTATCCCTGGACAACGCTCACTGACATGTCGGGCGAAACGATCAAGATCATTCTGGAAGACGTGTGCGACAACCTGTTTCACCCCGACCCTTACTATCAGCAAGGCGGTGACATGGTGCGCACCGGTGGCATGAGTTACACCTGCGATCCGACTGCCAAGGCCGGTGCCCGCATCAGCGACATGCGCCTGGGCGGCAAGTTGATTGAAGCGAGCAAAACCTACAAAGTAGCAGGCTGGGCTCCCGTGCAAGAAGCCAGCAAAAACGCAGGCCCTCCCATCTGGGATGTGGTGGAGACCTACCTGAAGGACAAGAAGGTCATCAAGCCGATCAAGCTCTACAACCCCAAGTTGCTCAATCTCGATGGCAACCCCGGAATTATTCTCTAACGGTTGCGCGAAAAATTTCAAGCCTCGCAAAAGACGGATTCAAGCGCGTGTACACAGTGGCTGATGGTTTCGAGGGTGACATGTCCAAAGATGGCCGTCGCAATGTCAATGGTTGGAACAATGCTGACCTGCCGTAGTCTTACAAGCTGGACAAAAGCAAAAATGTACTTTGCAAAGTAAATAGGATCCGCTGATTTTTATACGTACTACAAGGAGCCAGATATGAAATATTTTTCTAAATTCTTTTTGACGCTTGCAATGTTTGTTGCGAGCACAGGCTTTGCTTTGGCGCAGGACAAAGCGGTGTACCACATTGACCATGCAGAGACACAGGCGACGAAAGGCTTGCGCAACGTACGCAACCACCTGGACGTTGCTCCCGACACAAAAATCATCGTCGTCACGCACGCCAATGGCGTTGACTTTTTGATGGAAGGGGCTAAAGACAAAGCCAACCCCAACATCGACTATTCCTCGTTGGTGAGTGATTTGAAGGCGCGTGGGGTCAAGTTTGAGGTGTGCGAAATCACGCTGAAGAACCGCAATCTGAACAAAAACCAGTTCATTTTGGATGCCGAATTTACGCCGTCTGGTGTTGCCAGAATCGGGCAATTGCAGTCACGCGAAAAGTTTGCTTACATCAAGCCTTGATGCTTGCGTTGGAACGTGTTCGATCTCTGGTGATTCAAGCCATTGCAGTCGTTGGCGCTGTGTTGGCCGTAATACCTGCTTGGGCACAAAGTGAAAATGTTATCAACTTAGAACCCCAAAAGGTAAGTCCGTCAGTGTGGTATCTGCAGGGCGAGAGTGCCCTGGGTAGCCAAGCCAATAGAAACTTTATTTCCAACGCGGCCTTCATTGTGGGAAAAACCGGGGTGGTTGTGGTGGATGCCCTGGGTTCCCCCGCGCTGGCGAAGGGGTTGATTGAGGCCATCGCAAAAATCACTTCCCTTAAAGTTACCTACGTCATCGTCACTCACTACCATGCTGACCATATCTATGGCTTGCAGGAGTTTAAAAAAATTGGCGCAAAAATTCTCGCCCATCCTGCAGCCAACGAGTATCTTCATTCTGAAACCGCCAAGAATCGGCTGGTGGCATCGCGCGCCGAGTTGTTTCCCTGGATTGACGAGAACACCCAACTGATTACGGCCGATACCTGGATTGACAAAGACGTCGCTCTCAATTTGTCAGGCGTTGATTTGCTCATCAAAATTGCTGGGCCTGCACACACGCCAGAAGATTTGATTGTGTTTTTCAAAGACGAGAAAATCTTGTTTGCCGGTGATTTGGTGTTTCGTGGCCGTATTCCGTTTATTGGGCCTACTGCCGACACGGCCCCCTGGATTGTCAGCCTCAAAACCATGCAAGACTTGAATGCCAGCGCCGTGGTACCAGGTCATGGCGCAGCCTTTAAGAGCGCCAAAGAAGACATAGCGCAACTGGAAGATTACCTGACTTACCTTCGTACCACCATGGGTAAAGCAGTCAGCGACCTGGACTTGTTCGACGAAGCCTATGCCGCTGCCGACTGGAGCCGTTTTGAGAAGTTGCCGTTGTTTCGCGTTGCCAACCGCATGAACGCTTACAACACCTATTTGCAATTGATTGACGTGAAAAAGCCTTAAGCACACTCAACGTACGAGGTAGCCTATGCGCGACGCAATCCGTTTTTTTGATAACCAGTTCCAGCACTTGTCCGCAAAGCAAGTGCCTGATCTCAATCCTTTCGAGCAACGCTCAGTGCCCTATCTCAAGGGGCGCGTGCTGGACTACGGTTGCGGTATGGGCAACTTGAGTGTGTTGGCTGCGCGACAAGGGCATTCGGTCTTGGCAGTGGATGCGAGCCCGGAAGCCGTAGATGGGCAGCCGCATTCAAGACATGCGCCTGAATGGTAAATTGATTGAGGCCGATAAAACCTACAAGGCAGCTGGTTGGGCCCCCGTAGCCGAAGCCAGCAAAAATGCGGGCCCACCCGTTTGGGACGTGGTGGAGAGTTATTTGAAGTCTAAAGAAGTCATCAAACCCGTCAAGCCGAACACCCCGAAACTCGTTGGCGTGGCCAGCAATCCGGGCTTGGGTTTGTAGCTTCATTCCCAAATTGCATAGCGTCATGCCAGGCGCGGTCATATTTCAGTGGCACAATCGTATCTGCTTCAACGTTCCTTCCAGGCACAGTCGCATCCGCTAATCGGTTCAGCCGTGACAAGCGGAAGGTTTAATTAACCCACTAATGTTTCCTCAAGGGAAACGGAGGTCAGTCGATATGAGTTCAAATCCGCAGCCATCAGCGTCTGCATCGTCAATCTATGCCGCCTACAGCGGCAACACCTATCTCTTCGGCGGCAATGCGCCTTACGTTGAAGAGATGTATGAAAACTATCTCGCCAACCCCGGCAGCGTACCTGACAGCTGGCGCAGCTACTTTGACGCGCTTCAGCACGTGCCCGCCGCGGATGGCACAGATGCCAAAGACGTGCCGCACCTGCCCGTCGTCAATGCCTTTGCCGAGCGCGCCAAAAGCGGCCAGACCCGCGTGGTGGTGGCCAGCATTGACCAAGAAATGGGTCGCAAACGTACCGCCGTTCAGCAGTTGATTGCGGCTTATCGAAACGTTGGTGCACGTTGGGCTGATCTGGATCCACTCAAGCGCACCGAGCGCGACAAAATACCAGAGCTTGACCCGGCTTTTTACGGCTTCACCGACGCCGACCAGGAAACCGTGTTCAACACCAGCAACACCTTCTTTGGCAAAGAAACCATGAGCCTGCGCGAGCTCATGAACGCTCTGCGCGAAACCTACTGCGGCACGATTGGTGCCGAGTACATGTATGCCACCGACCAAAACCAGAAGCGCTGGTGGCAGCAAAAGCTGGAGTCGATTCGCAGCAAGCCATCGCTCAGTAAGGAAAAAAAGCTGCACATTTTGGATCGTTTGAGCGCCGCAGAAGGCCTGGAGCGCTTTTTGCACACCAAATACGTTGGCCAAAAGCGCTTTTCACTGGAAGGCGGCGAGAGTTTTATTGCCAGCATGGACGAACTCATCCAGCGCAGCGGCCAGCTTGGCATTCAAGAGGTTGTGATCGGCATGGCCCACCGTGGCCGTTTGAACGTGCTGGTCAACTCACTCGGTAAAGTACCGGCTGATTTGTTCGCAGAATTCGATCACACCGCCCCAGAAGATCTGCCCAGCGGTGACGTGAAATATCACCAGGGTTTCAGCTCTGATGTGACCACACCCGGTGGCCCGGTGCATTTGACCTTGGCCTTTAACCCGTCGCACCTTGAGATTGTGAACCCGGTGGTTGAAGGCTCAGTTCGCGCCCGGATGGACCGCCGCGCTGACCCGAAAGGCTTGCAAGTATTGCCCGTGCTGGTGCATGGCGATGCTGCTTTTGCCGGCCAGGGCGTGGTGATGGAAACGCTGGCACTGGCTCAAACCCGTGGTTATTCGACGGGCGGCACCGTGCACCTGGTCATCAACAACCAGATTGGTTTTACCACCAGCGACCCGCGCGACAGCCGCTCCACTTTGTATTGCACCGATGTCGTCAAAATGATTGATGCGCCGGTGCTGCACGTCAATGGCGACGACCCGGAAGCCGTGGTGCTGGCCACCCAGTTGGCGTTGGACTTCCGTATGGAATTTCAAAAAGACGTGGTGGTTGACATCATTTGCTTTAGAAAACTTGGCCACAACGAGCAAGACACACCGGCCATGACGCAGCCGCTGATGTACAAAAAAATTGCACAGCACCCTGGCACGCGCAAGCTTTACGCCGACAAACTGCAAGCGCAGGGTATGGGTGACACGCTGGGCGACGACATGGTCAAAGCCACACGCGCCGCACTTGACGCAGGCAAAAGCACGTTTGACCCGGTGCTGACCAACTTTAAAAGCAAGTACGCAGTCGACTGGGCACCTTACCTGGGAAAAAAATGGACAGACGCTGGCGACACCGCCATCCCGATGTCTGAGTGGAAGCGCCTGGCTGAAAAAATCACCACGATTCCGGCAACTATCACGCCGCACAGTTTGGTTAAAAAAGTCTACGACGACCGCGCCGCAATGGGCCGTGGTGACATTCCGGTGGACTGGGGCATGGGCGAGCACATGGCGTTTGCGTCATTGGTTGCCAGTGGCTACCCAGTGCGCTTGTCGGGTGAAGACTGCGGACGCGGCACGTTTACCCACCGGCATTCGGTGATTCACGACCAGAACCGCGAGAAGTTTGACACCGGTACTTATGTGCCGCTGCAAAACGTGACTGAAAATCAAGCCCCGTTTGTCGTGATCGACTCGATTTTGAGCGAAGAAGCGGTGTTGGCGTTTGAATACGGCTACGCATCGAATGACCCGAACACGCTGGTGATTTGGGAGGCGCAGTTTGGCGACTTTGCCAACGGCGCGCAAGTGGTGATTGACCAATTCATTGCCTCGGGCGAGGTCAAATGGGGCCGCGTCAACGGTATTACCTTGATGCTGCCGCACGGCTATGAAGGCCAGGGCCCGGAGCACTCATCCGCAAGGCTTGAGCGCTTCATGCAGTTGTCAGCCGACACCAACATGCAGGTGGTGCAGCCGACAACGGCCAGCCAGATTTTCCACATCTTGCGACGCCAGATGGTGCGTAATTTGCGCAAGCCTTTGATCATCATGACGCCCAAGTCACTCTTGCGTGCCAAGGATGCAGCGTCCCCACTCAGCGAATTCACCAAGGGCGGTTTTCAAACCATCATTCCTGAAAGCAAGGACTTGAAAGCAGACAAGGTCAAGCGCATCGTGGCTTGCTCGGGCAAGGTGTATTACGACCTGGCTAAGAAGCGCGAAGAAAAAGGCATTGACGATGTGGTGCTGTTGCGCGTGGAACAGCTCTACCCCTTCCCGCACAAGGCGTTTGCAACCGAGCTCAAAAAGTACCCCAACGCTGCAGACATCGTGTGGTGCCAGGACGAGCCGCAAAACCAGGGCGCATGGTTCTTTGTGCAGCACTATATTCATGAAAACATGCTAGAGGGCCAAAAGCTCGGTTACTCCGGTCGGGCAGCTTCTGCATCGCCTGCGGCGGGTTATTCACATCTGCACCAGGAACAGCAAAAAGTGCTGGTTGACGGCGCGTTTGCCAAGCTCAAGGGTTTCATTTTGACGAAATAAGTCTGAACCGCTCAACCCCACACCCTCACAAATACAAGTTGAAAGAATCAAAATGGCTATCGTAGAAGTCAAAGTCCCCCAGTTGTCCGAGTCCGTGGCCGAAGCCACCATGCTCCAATGGAAGAAGAAAGTCGGCGATGCGATTGCCATCGACGAAATCCTGATTGAGATCGAAACCGACAAGGTCGTGCTCGAAGTACCAGCACCATCAGCCGGCGTGCTGGTTGAATTGGTGGTGGCTGACGGTGGTACCGTAACGGCTGAACAAGTCATTGCGCGCATTGACACTGAAGCGACGGCAGGCGCTGCCAAGCCAGCCGCTACTGCGCCCGTTGCTGCAACCGCTGCTGTGCCCGCACCAGCCGCTGCAGGGGGCTCGATGGCTGGCGTTGCGATGCCAGCCGCTGCTAAATTGATGGCCGACAACAACATGGCGGCTGGCTCTGTTGCTGGTACAGGCAAAGATGGCCGCGTGACCAAAGGCGATGTGCTGGGGGCAGCCTCTGCTCCTAAGCCGGTAGCTGTTAGCGCCATGCCAGCGTCAGCGCCAGTCGCAAAATTGCCGCAAGTCGCAGGGCCTTCCATGGCCAGTGACTTGGGTGATCGCCCCGAGCAGCGCGTGCCGATGAGCCGCCTGCGGGCCCGCATTGCCGAGCGCCTGCTGCAATCGCAATCGACCAACGCCATCCTCACAACGTTCAACGAAGTCAACATGGCGCCGGTGATGGACATGCGCAAACGCATGCAGGAAAAGTTTGAAAAAGAGCATGGCGTCAAGCTCGGCTTTATGAGCTTTTTCGTGAAAGCTGCAGTACATGCGCTCAAAAAATTCCCGCTGCTCAATGCCTCGGTTGACGGCAATGACATCATTTACCACGGCTACTTTGACATTGGTATCGCTGTTGGCTCGCCGCGCGGCCTGGTCGTGCCCATTTTGCGCAACTCAGACCAAATGAGTTTTGCGCAGATCGAAAAGAAGATTGCAGAATATGGCGTGAAAGCGCGTGACGGCAAACTGGGCATTGAAGAAATGACCGGCGGCACCTTCTCCATCAGCAACGGAGGCACTTTTGGCTCCATGATGTCGACGCCCATCATCAACCCACCGCAGTCAGCGATTTTGGGTGTACACGCCACCAAAGACCGGGCGATGGTCGAAAACGGCGTGGTGGTGGTCCGCCCCATGAACTATTTCGCCATGTCGTACGACCACCGCATTATTGATGGTCGTGAGGCTGTGCTGGGCTTGGTCGCGATGAAAGAAGCGCTGGAAGATCCGGCTCGCTTGTTGTTTGATATCTAAAGGAAAACTTCGATGTCCAAACAATTTGACGTCATCGTCATCGGCGGTGGCCCTGGCGGCTACATCGCTGCCATTCGCGCAGCGCAACTGGGTTTTAACGTGGCCTGCATCGACGAGTGGAAAAATGCCAAGGGTGGCCCGGCACTCGGCGGTACGTGTACCAACGTGGGTTGCATCCCGTCCAAGGCTTTGCTGCAATCGTCAGAGCATTACGAGCAGGCTGGGCATCACTTTGCTGACCACGGTATTGAGGTCAAAGGCCTGAGCCTGGACATGGCCAAGATGATTGGGCGCAAAGACTCGGTGGTCAAGCAAAACAACGAAGGCGTGCTTTACCTGTTCAAAAAGAACAAAGTCACGTTTTTCCACGGTCGCGGCTCTTTTGTTGCCGGCAAAGACGGCTTGTACGACATCAAGGTGGCAGGCGCTGCTGAAGAAACGATCAGTGGCAAGCACATCATCGTCGCGACGGGATCAAACGCCCGTACGTTGCCAGGTACGCCGTTTGACGAGGAAACCATTTTGTCGAACGACGGCGCGCTGCGCATGGTCGATGTACCCAAAAAGCTGGGTTTGATTGGCTCGGGCGTGATCGGCCTGGAGATGGGTTCGGTCTGGCGACGTTTGGGCTCTGAGGTGACGGTGCTGGAGGGTTTGCCGACCTTCCTGGGCGCTGTTGACCAGCAAATTGCCAAGGAAGCGCACAAGGCTTTCACCAAGCAGGGTTTGAAGATTGAGCTGGGCGTGAAGGTTGGCGAGATCAAAGCAAGTAAAAAAGGCGTGTCAGTGGCCTATACCAACGCCAAGGGTGAAGCGCAGTCGCTGGAAGTTGACAAGCTCATCATCTCGATTGGACGCGTTGCCAACACCATTGGTTTGGCGCCTGAAGCGGTTGGATTAAAGCTCGACGAGCGCGGCGCGATTGTGGTCGATGGCGACTGCAAAACCAACCTGCCGAACGTCTGGGCCATTGGTGATGTGGTGCGCGGCCCGATGCTGGCGCACAAGGCTGAGGAAGAGGGCGTTGCCGTGGCTGAACGCATTGCTGGCCAGCACGGGCATGTCAACTTCAACACCATTCCGTGGGTCATCTACACCAGCCCTGAGATTGCGTGGGTGGGCCAAACCGAAGAGCAGCTCAAAGCGGCTGGCAAGGCTTACAAGGTCGGTACGTTCCCTTTCTTGGCGAATGGCCGCGCGCGGGCTTTGGGTGACACGACAGGCATGGTGAAAATGCTGGCCGATGCTGCGACCGACGAGATTTTGGGCGTACACATCGTTGGTCCTATGGCCAGCGAGCTGATTGCTGAATGTGTGGTGGCAATGGAATTCAGAGCCAGCAGTGAAGACATTGCACGGATTTGCCATGCGCATCCGTCACTGAGTGAGGCCACTAAAGAGGCTGCTTTGGCGGTTGACAAGCGGACTTTGAACTTTTAATGCTCCAAAAAGGCAAATTTGATGCTTTTTAAGCCGTTTTTAGGTATCAAATTGGCCTCTAGACCAATTAATACGGGCGCAAGCAGCTCCTAATAGTATAGCAATCAGAATGCTGCCCTGTGAGCGTTAAGCAAGCCTACGAAGCGGAATTAGTGGCCAGGGGCTACCAATCTGACCCAGCCCAGCTGCGCGCGGTTGACGCGCTGGAGCGCTGCGCCAGCGAATGGGCAGACTACAAAGACCAGCGTTCCAACGCCTTTAAAAAATTGATTCACCACCCAGACACACCGCGCGGCGTGTACATGTACGGTGGGGTAGGGCGCGGCAAAAGCTTTTTGATGGACTGCTTTTATAACGCGGTGCCCATCAGGCGAAAAACCCGTTTGCATTTTCATGAGTTCATGCGCGAGGTGCACCGCGAACTACGCGACCTGGCTGGCACAGTCAACCCGCTGGACGAGCTGGGCAAGCGCATGGCCAAGCGCTACAAGCTGATTTGTTTTGACGAATTTCATGTGGCCGAAATCACCGATGCGCTCATCCTGCATCGTTTGCTGTCAGCCCTGTTCGACAACGGCGTGGGGTTTGTCACAACGTCCAACTTCAAACCCGACGACCTGTACCCAGGCGGTATGCATCGCGACCGCATTTTGCCGGCCATTGCACTGCTGAACGCCCACCTGGAAGTGCTGAGCGTTGATAACGGCACAGACTACCGTCGCCGCACGATGGAGCAAGTCAATCTGTACCACACCCCCTTGGGTGACCAGGCCGATACAGAGATGACCGATGCCTTTAACCGCCTGGCCGAATCGCAGGACGAGAACCCGGTGCTGCAAATTGAGTCGCGCCAAATCTACGCGCGTCGAAAAGCGGGCGGATTGGTCTGGTTTGACTTCAAAACCCTGTGCGGCGGGCCAAGGTCACAAAACGATTACCTTGAGATTGCGACCCAGTTCCACACCGTTTTGCTCAGCGATGTGCCGGTGATGCCGCCCCGAATGGCCTCTGAGGCCCGGCGCTTTACCTGGCTGATTGACGTTCTGTACGATCGGCGTGTCAAACTCATCCTGTCGGCAGAAGCTCACCCTGAAGCGTTGTACACAGAAGGTCCGCTGGCGCATGAGTTTCCGCGCACCATTTCCAGACTGAATGAAATGCAGTCGGCAGAGTTTTTGGCACTCGACAGACGTACCGTGGACACCACATTGACATGAAAAAATGGATCGTTTCAGGCCTTTTGATGGCGTGTTTTGGCTTGCAGGCACAGACCAGCAGCGATGCAGAGCGCCTGCGCATCAGCGCTGAGCGCACCAAACTGGAAGCGGCCTTCGCGCTGGAAGACACCGCCTGCTACAAAAGGTTTTTGGTCAACAGCTGTCTGGATGAGGTCAAAGTCCGCCGACGCGACGCTTTGGCAGATTTGCGGCGGCAAGAAATTGTGCTTAATGATGAGGCGCGTAAAGCCAAAGCCGCAGAGCAACTGCAAAAAACTGAAGAGAAATCAGCCCCTGAAAAGTTGCAGCAAGAAGCTGACAAGCGGGCTCAGGCCGCCCGAGACTTTGAAGAAAGAATGGCGCGCGACAAACAAAAAATCACCGACCGCGAGGCATTGCAAGCCGGCGAAAAAACCAAATCTGATGCTGCTGCGGCCCGAGTCAAAAGCAATCAGGGCAAAGAAGCGGGTCGTACCGCCAAGCAGACAGCTGCCGCCGAAGAGCTTAAGAAGTACAACGAGCGCCAAGAGCAGGCCAAAGAGCGACAGGCCCGGTACGCGAGAGACAAAGCCAGTCAAGCCAAGGCGCCGGCCAAACCACTGCCTGCACCGCAGTAGTCGGCTCAACGCCTCAAGTCAGAGGCTCTAGCTTGACGATCACCAAAGACAGGTTGTCGCCACCTCCGCGCGCCCGTGTCCTGGCTTTTTGGATCAAAAACTCGGTGGCTTCACGTGGTGAAAGCATCGACAGCGCAGAGCCCATTTCGTTCGGGCTGAAGTAGTGCCAAACGCCATCACTACAGGCAATCAGCACGTCTTCGGGCTGCAACTGAGGGATAAAGTGATGCGAAATTGGTGGGACTTCTTCAGTGCCCAGGCAACCCATCAAAATGTTTGATTGCGGGTGAACATTGGCTTCTTCATCGGTGATCTCACCTTTGTCGACCAGCGTTTGAACATACGAATGGTCGGTCGTGCGGCGTACCAGTTTGTTGCCGTGAAAGTGATAGATACGCGAATCACCGGTATGCACCCAGTGGCAGTCACCTGATGGGTTGATCAAAAAAGCAGCCAGTGTGCTGTGCGGTTCCATCTCGGACGAAATTGCCGTCAGCTTGATGACGATATGCGCTTCTTCAACGATCTGTTTGAGCATACTGGGCGCGTCATCAGTGTCGGGGGCATAGCGTTCAAAAAGCTGTTTGGCCGTCATCATGACTTGGTCAGACGCCTTGCGCCCACCGCTGCGCCCACCCATGCCGTCAGCCACAATGCCCAGCAGGCAACCGGCCACACGGTGGTGGCTGATCAGGTTAACTTGGTCCTGCTGATAGTCGCGGTCACCCTTGTGGATGCCCGTCGATGCGGTGATTCGGTAGCCTTTTGACATCTTGTAATACTTGAAATTCCTGCAGCTCGATTTATTCCAATAACCCCGTATTATCAGAGCAAGTGGCTGCTACTTAAAAAACACCTTGGACTTAAACTTACATTCCCCCGAAAGACGGCTGATCGAACTCAAAATCGAACATGCTGACCTGGACGCGTTGGTTGATATTGCAGCTCACGCGATACCTGTGGATGAGCTGATTCTGAGGCGCCTTAAAAAACGCCGATTACAACTGCGCGACCAGATATCTCAGCTAGAACTGTCTCTTGACCCACCAGAGCCCGCCTGATGAATCTGGCGCTTGAAGTTCAGACGGCGTTTGCGCCGGGCGGCTTGTTGTCTCGTACGGCCGATCATTTTGTTGCCAGAGGCGGGCAGCTTGACATGGCCTTGGCAGTTGTAAACGCCATTGAAAATGCCCAAGCGCTGGTGGTTGAAGCCAGCACGGGTGTGGGCAAAACTTATTCTTATCTGGTGCCCGCTTTGCTCAGTGGTGAACGTGTGCTGGTGTCTACCGCCACCAAAGCCCTGCAAGACCAGTTGTTTGGCCGCGATTTGCCGCGCTTGGTCGAGGCTTTGGGTGTGCCCGTCCGTACAGCGTTGCTCAAGGGGCGCGCCAGCTATGTGTGCTTGCACCGCGTGGCACTGGCGCGGCAGGACAGCAGCGTGACAGACCGCAGTACCTTGCGCTCTTTGGCCAAAATTGAGCAGTGGGCACAAACGACGAAAGCCGGTGATCTGGCCGAGTTGCCCGGTCTGGATGAGCGCTCGCCTTTGATACCTCTGGTCACCTCCACGCGTGAGAACTGCCTGGGCGCGCAGTGCCCGCAGTTTCGCAGTTGCCACGTGAACTTGGCCAGGCGCGAAGCCATGGCTGCCGATGTTGTAGTCATCAATCACCATCTGTTTTTTGCGGACTTGGCGGTCCGGGAATCCGGCATGGCCGAGTTGTTACCCACAGTACGGATTGCTATTTTTGACGAAGCGCATCAGCTCAATGAAACCGGCGTCCAGTTTTTGGGTAAAAACCTGACGACCGGTCAACTGCTTGATTTTTGTCGGGATGTGCTGGGTGCAGGCCTGCAATTTGCACGAGGCTTGGTGGACTGGCAAAAAGTGGTGGGCGATTGCGAACGCAGTGCCAGAGAGCTCAGGCTGTGCGCTGGCAAGGCTTATTCGGGCAGCAAACTTAGGTGGGTGGAAACAGCACCGGAAAATCTCGAACCAGAAAGCTGGACGAATGCCGTTGAGGGCGTGGTGAAAGCACTGAACAATGCCTGCACTGCGCTGGACACCGTGACTGAAATTGCCGCCGACTTTGTGCGCTTGCGTGAACGTTCAGGCGCGCTGGCCGAGCGCGCAGAAGACTTTATGCATCCCTGCAAGGTGGGCTGTGTCCGATGGGTCGATGTCACCGCGCAACTGCGTTTGGTGGAATCACCCTTGACCATTGCCGAAGCCGTTAAAACCAGGTTGCTGATGGCCTCGCCGGAATCGGCGAAGACATGGATATTTACCTCCGCCACGCTGGGCGATGATGACAAACTGAGCTGGTTCACCCAACCCTGCGGCTTGGAGGACGCGCAAATTTTGCGGGTTGGAAGTCCTTTTGATTATGCGGAGCAGGCGGCGTTGTATGTTCCGCAGGATTTCCCCAAGCCTGCGGATCCAACGCACACCTTAAAGGTGGCAGAGTCCGCCGCAGCATGGTCAAGGCGGTTGGGCGGCCGCACCATGGTGTTGACGACGACTCTGAAGGCGCTGCGGGTGATTGGCGATGTGCTGGCGTCGACTTTTGAGCAATCAGGCGAGCTTGACGTTCTGGTGCAGGGCGCGATGCCGAAAAGATTATTGATTGAGCGGTTTAGGCAAGGCAGCACAGGTGGTCAGCGGGGTTGTCTGCTGGTAGCCTCTGCCTCGTTCTGGGAAGGCATAGATGTGCCTGGCGAGGCATTGCAATTGGTGATCATTGACAAGCTGCCTTTTCCGCCGCCCAATGACCCCATGGCCGAAGCACGATCCAAAGCGCTTGAGGCGGATGGCCGAAGTGCCTTCAATGATTATTTTGTGCCGGAAGCGGCGGTTGCGCTCAAGCAGGGCGCCGGTCGCTTGATACGACGTGAAACTGACCAAGGGGTGCTGGTGGTATGCGACACCCGCTTGATCAGCATGGGCTACGGCAAACGCCTATTACGGGCATTGCCGCCCATGAAGCGGCTGGACTCGGCTCTTGATATGGAAAATCAACTTACCAAAGTTTGTACCAAGGGCCATCTACCTTCTTGAAGCCTTTGGTTAAATACTCGCTTTGCGGATAGGTCTTCTCAATCACTCGTCTGGTGTCGTCGCGCAGTTGGGTCATACCCAAGGCATCGTAGGATTTGTAAACAATGTAGGCGGCTTCTTCAAGGGCTGGCACGTCACGGTAATCAGCAATCGCAGTTTGTGCGCGGTTGATGGCGGCAACGTATGCGCCACGGGTGTAGTAGTAGCGCGCGACATGAACTTCTGACTGTGCCAATGAATTCACCGTGTAGCCCATACGAAGTCTGGCGTCAGCGGTGTAGCGTGAATCCGGGAAGCGGGTCACCAATTCTTTAAATGATTCAAATGATTCCTTGGCGGCTTTTTGATCACGTTCTGCCAAATCCTGTTGAATAAAGTTACCAAACAGCCCCAGGTTGTCGTTGAAGTTGACCAAGCCTTTGAGGTAAAGCGCATAGTCAAGCGCTGGGCTTGAGGGGTGCAGCTTGATGAATCGGTTCAGCGTCGCGATGGCCTGGGCTTGCTCGCCGCCTTTGTACTGTGCGTAAGCTTTTTCAAGTTGCGCTTGCTGGGCCAAAGGCGTTCCAGCCGCGCGGCCTTCCAGCTTTTCAAACAGTGAGACGGCCTTGTCATACGCTCCTGAGCTGGACTCGTCCTTGGCTTCTGAATAAATCTTGTTTGGGCTCCATGCGCCGGTTGGGTCTATGGGGGTGCTAGAGCAACCTGCCAACACGAAGCAAAACCCGAGCAGCGCTGTAGCAAGTGGTGATACGCTGGGAGCAACCGATAATTTGATAGAAAACATGGCGATTGACCTCTACGAATGACTGACTTAGAACAACAAAAACTGATTATATCTAGCACTGCCATGCCCGGCGCACTTGAAGGCGATGATCAAGAGGACGCGGATGTTTTGGCCGACGCTGCGGAGTTTGAGCTGCGCCAGGCGGTTGTCCCGGTTGCAAGTCATGGTCAGCGGCTTGATTTGGCGCTGGTGCAAGTCGCGCCTGAGTTTTCCCGCAACTACCTTCAGCAATTGATTGATTCAGGCGGCGTAGCGCATAACGAACGCGTGCAAACCAAGTCTTCTGCCAAGGTCAAGGCGGGCGACCGTTTAAGCATTGAGTTAAAGCCGACGCCGCAAAGCCAAGCCTTCAAACCCGAGGCGATGGCGCTGGATGTGGTGTACGAGGATGCGCATTTACTGGTGGTCAACAAACCCGCAGGCCTGGTGGTTCACCCGGCGCCTGGCAACTGGAGCGGCACATTGCTCAATGGTTTGCTGGCGCGTGACACCCAAGCTTGTTTGATGCCGCGTGCCGGCATCGTCCATCGGCTTGACAAAGACACCAGCGGCCTGATGGTGGTGGCGCGTACCCGGCAAGTGATGGATCGGCTGGTTGAGATGATCGCTGCCCGCACTGTGAACCGGCAATACATCGCCCTGGCTCACAAAGCCTGGCAGGGCGCAAGAACGCGCCAAGTCGATTTGCCTGTCGGGCGCGATGTAAAAAACAGGCTGCGTATGGCGGTGGTTGATTTGGCTAAAAATCCGGGAAAAACCGCCACCACCACGATGACCTTGCTTGAAAATGGTGATCAGTGTTGCCTGGTGCGGTGCAAACTGCACACTGGGCGAACGCACCAAATTCGTGTGCATATGGCGGCCATTGGGCATGCATTGCTGGCTGACGAGTTGTATGGTGGCTTGCCTAGAAGCGGGTTGCACAGGCAAGCCTTGCACGCCTGTGAGCTGGCTTTTGAGCATCCGGTAACAGGCGAATCACTGCGGTTCAAATCGCCAGTTCCTGCTGATATTCAGGCGGCCATGGTTCAAATGGGCCTAAGCTACAATCAAAACGCAGAACTCTGAATTTTTGCAAGACAGCGGCCACAGGTAAAACGGCCAGGCGTCATGAATGCGCACCGCTGTGAAATTCTCGTACCACTCGCTCAAGAGTGTTTCCTCCAGTTTATTGCCCGACTTCTTCAAAAAATTGAAATCATGAATACGGTGGATGCCAAACGCGTCCTCGAAACAGCACTCATTTGTGCCCAGCAGCCTTTGCCGCTGCGGGAAATGGGTGTTTTGTTCAACGGGACGCTCAATCTTGACAGTATCAAACTGCTGCTTGAAGACTTGCAAAACGACTGGTCGGAGCGCGGTGTAGAGTTGGTTCAGGTCGCAACGGGCTGGCGTTTTCAAAGCCGACCGCAGATGCGCGAATACCTGGACAGATTGCATCCTGAAAAGCCACCACGTTACACCCGGGCTACGCTTGAAACCTTGGCCATCATTGCCTACCGGCAGCCAGTGACACGTGGCGACATGGAAGATATTCGCGGTGTCACCATCAACAGCTTGATCCTCAAGCAGTTGGAAGACAGGGGTTGGGTTGACGTGATTGGTCATCGAGAAACAGTGGGCAGGCCTGCGCTTTACGCCACGACCAAGCAATTTTTGGACGACTTGGGAGTGAGCTCACTCAATGAGTTACCGCCGATGGACAGCCAAAACGAGCCGACAGCGATGCTCGCACAGATCGAATTTGGACTGAGTGCACCAGATACAGGCTCTGAACTGCCTGCTGAACTGTCATCTGACATCACAACGGAAGAAACGGCTTCGACCCTTTAATCGTATGAATGCAGCCCCATGAATCCACTAGATCCGCCGGACAATTCACGACCTCTTGAGGTGGTCGGGGTACCTACCCGTTTCGATGAAGTTGTGACGGGGCAATTTGATGCGGACGAGGTTGATCCTGCGGTAGAAGCGCCCAAGCGGATTTTGTCCCCGCAGCCTGAATCACCCAAACTGCATAAGGTTCTGGCGCAAGCTGGTTTGGGTTCAAGGTTGGAGATGGAGCAGCTGATTCTGGAGGGGCGCATTTCAGTCAACGCCGAGCCTGCCCACATCGGCCAGCGCATCCAGTTTGGCGACAGCGTCAAGGTCAACGGCAAACCCGTTCGCGTGCGCATCGACCCGCCGCCGCCTCGCGTCATCGCTTATCACAAGCCCGCAGGCGAAGTCGTCACGCATGATGACCCGCAAAATCGACCCACTGTGTTTCGCCGTTTACCCAAGTTATTTCAGGGTAAATGGCAATCTGTTGGGCGGCTTGACTTGAACACTGAAGGACTGCTCTTGTTGACCAGTTCTGGCGAGCTGGCCAACAGGCTGATGCACCCACGCTTTGGCTTGGAGCGCGAATATGCTGTACGCGTGTTGGGCGCGCTGAACAATGAAGAGAAAAAGCGTTTGCTGGAAGGTGTGACGCTGGACGATGGCATGGCGCAATTCACGTCGCTGGAGGCGGGTGGCGGTGAAGGTGCTAATTGCTGGTACAAAGTAACGCTGTCTGAAGGTCGAAACCGTGAAGTCAGGCGCATGTTTGAGGCGGTTGGGCATGCCGTCAGCAGGCTTATCCGCATCCGTTACGGCGCCATGGTTTTGCCGCGAGGCCTCAAACGCGGTGCTTTCGTAGAGCTGGATGAGCAAGAAATATGGGCTCTGACCAGCGCCGCCAATCATTCAGAACAGCGTTCCGACACGCGGCGTGGTGGCACCAATGCGCAGGGTGTGCCCTCTAGTGAGACGGATGGCCGCTCAAACCGAGGCCCGCGCAGAGGACCGCGCTCCAGAGGTGCTCAGCAACGGTATCAAGCCGATGGGCGTTCAGATGCTGCCGCGCAAGATGCACCTGCGCAAGAAGACCGCGCCGAACCGCATGACCTACAGCCGCCTGACTATGTTCAGGGGGGAAATGCTTTGCCTCGAGGTAACAATGCCAACCGAGGCAAATCGAGAAGCAATGGCGGCAACCCCGGAAACAGCAACGGACGCGGTCAGCGCACGAATAATTTCGGTGGTGGTGCCAGTCCGGGTGCAGGTGCCAATTTCGGTGGCAGAAATCAAGGCCGTCGCGATGAGCGCAACACTGGCGCGGACAGAAACAGCGGCGCTGCACAACCAGACCCAATGAAAACATCGTTCGGATACATTGGGGCTGACACTTTCACTCGCCAGCGTCAAGGCCAGGCTCAACGCCCTAGAAGCGGCGGCGGTAACGCGGGCAACGGCGGCAACCGCAATGGAAATCGGAATGGCGGGAATCGGGGCGGCAACCGCTGATTTTTGGCTTGAGGCAATGACGCAATCAAGTCAGTTTGTCGATATGACCCGTTGGCCTCAGGGACATACAACCAAGTCAATGACTGCGGGTTAAAATCAGAGGCTGTATTCATTTCGAATATCTCTAAAATTCTCCAGAAACAGGAACGCAAATGGCCATCGAACGCACTCTCTCCATCATCAAACCTGACGCAGTGGCAAAAAATGTCATTGGTCAAATTTACGCACGCTTTGAGGCTGCTGGCTTGAAGGTGGTTGCTGCCAAGCTCGCGCACCTGTCGCGTGGCGAAGCCGAAGCGTTTTACGGTGTTCATAAAGATCGCCCCTTTTTCAAAGATCTCGTGTCTTTCATGATTTCTGGCCCGGTCATGATCCAAGCGCTTGAAGGTGAAAATGCGATTTTGAAAAATCGTGACCTGATGGGTGCTACCGATCCGAAAAAAGCAGCAGCCGGCACGATTCGCGCTGATTTTGCCGAGAGTATTGATGCCAATGCCGTACATGGCTCGGATGCGGTTGAAACGGCGCAGGCTGAAATCGCTTTCTTTTTCCCAGGCATGAACATCTATTCGCGCTGAGCGAATAAATCCGGCCATCACTCCCATGGCAGCCAACCTCCTACATTTCGATTTGGAAGGTATGGCTGCGTTTTGTGAGCAGTTGGGTGAAAAGCGTTTTCGCGCCACGCAGCTTTTCCGCTGGATTCATCAAAAAGGCGCGTCTGACTTCTCGCAGATGACGGATTTGGCGAAATCCCTGCGCGAAAAGCTCCCCGCGTCTGCCTGCATCGAAGCCCTGAACGTCGTTTCACGCCAAAACTCGGCGGATGGAACGGTCAAATGGCTGTTTGACGTGGGTGCGGGCGATGTCATTGAAACTGTATTTATTCCTGAATCTGACCGCGGTACGCTGTGCATTTCGTCCCAAGCGGGTTGCGCCGTAGGTTGCCGATTCTGCTCTACGGGGCACCAAGGTTTCAGTCGCAATTTGACCACGGCAGAGATCGTTGCTCAGCTATGGTTTGCTGAACACACGCTGCGAAAAGAGTTGAAAACAAGTGACCGTGTTATCTCCAATGTGGTAATGATGGGCATGGGTGAGCCGCTGCAAAACTACGCGCAATTATTGCCCGCACTCCGCGTGATGCTGGACGATCATGGTTACGGTTTATCTCGTCGGCGTGTCACAGTGTCAACATCTGGCGTTGTACCCATGATTGATCGCCTATCTCAAGATTGCCCGGTAGCATTGGCGGTGTCATTGCATGCACCGCAAGATGCTTTGCGCAATGATTTGGTGCCGTTGAATAAAAAATACCCAATAGACGAGTTATTGGAGGCTTGCGCCCGCTATCAGGTGGCTGCGCCGCGTGACTTCATCACCTTTGAATATTGCATGCTTGAAGGCGTCAACGACCAGCCTGAGCATGCGCGGCAACTGGTTGCCTTGATGAAAAAACATGCGGCGCTTGGGTTGTCTTGCAAGTTCAATCTGATTCCGTTTAACCCGTTCCCTGCGTCTGGTCTGAAGTGCTCCAAGCCTTCTGTGGTGATGGCGTTTTCCCAAATTTTGCTCGATGCAGGTATTGTGACAACTGTACGCAAAACCCGCGGTGACGATATTGACGCTGCGTGTGGGCAATTGGCGGGTGATGTGCAAGACCGCACGGGCGCGAAACAGCGCATGGCTTCGCAGAGGCAAGGTATGCTTGGCGGAATCAAGGTCGTTGTGGCCGAAGGAATCCCTGTATGAAGACTGCCGCGATTGCATTTTGGCTTTTTCTGTGCCTTGCCGCCGCTGGATTGACGGGCTGCGCAAACAACAAGGGGACATCTAATCCAGCAGCTGGCAAAGTAGATCTCGTGACAGAGTCTGATGAGCCTGAAGCCCGCAGGCGTGCGCGCCTTCGGCTTGAACTGGCCAGCGGCTATTTTGAGCAGGGTCAAACCAATGTGGCGCTAGATGAACTCAAGCAGGCCTTGATTGCAGACCCGACTTACGTCGATGCCTACAACCTGCGCGGGCTGGTTTACACGCGGTTGAACGATCTTCCTCTGGCAGAAGACAGTTTTCGGCGTGCCTTGGCCATCAACTCCAGGGACGCAGGCGTGGCTCACAACTATGGCTGGTTCTTATGCCAGCAGGGGCGTTTTCCTGAGTCGATCAAGATGTTTGGCCAGGCGATTGCCAATCCGACCTATGCGGGGCAGGCCAAAAGTTTGATGACACAAGGCATTTGCCAGGTGCGGGCTGGGCAACGTGCAGAAGGGGAGCAGAGTCTGACCAAATCCTATGAGCTCGACGCCGGCAACCCCTTGACGGGTTACAACCTGTCTCTGTTGCTGTATGAGCGCAATGAATTGGTGCGGTCGCAGTTTTACATTCGGCGCTTGAACAACAGCGAATTGGCGAATGCGGAAACACTTTGGTTGGGCATCAAAATCGAACAAAAACTGAACAACCAACAGGTGGTTCAACAGCTTGGAAACCAGCTCAAGAGACGCTACGGTCAGTCGCGTGAAGCGGCTGCATTTGACCGGGGAGCTTTCAATGAGTGAAGCGCAAAGTATGGCAATTTCAGAAGAATCTACGCCAACTGACCAGCAGGGGGCCGGCGCCTTGCTGAAGCAGGCACGCGAGGCTTCTGGTTTGCATATTGCCGCGCTTGCCGTTTTGCTCAAGGTGCCAGTTAAAAAGCTTGAAGCGCTGGAGTCTGACCGACTTGATTTACTACCCGATGCCGTTTTTGTACGTGCCTTGGCATCAAGTGTTTGCCGTACTCTGAAAACTGATCCTACAGATATCTTGGCACGATTACCTCAAACCGATGCCCCCAAGCTGACGTATCAAGGCACCGGCATCAATGCGCCGTTTCGTTCGCCTGGCGATGGGCCTGGCCCATCGGTATGGGCACAGGTTTCTCGGCCGGCAGTGCTTGCTGGCATGGTGTTGCTGCTTGGCGCTCTGGTGTTGATTTTTTTACCTGCTATCAAAACGGGTATTAACGAAATCAGCCCCGAGCTCACCGACTCCAAAACCAAAAACATAGATATTGAAAAAGTCATGCCATCCAACGCGATGGTTGAAGCACCTCTTGTGCCACTGACCACTTCCAGTATCGGTGTTGTTCCTTCCGAGCCGGTATTGCCCATGACCACAACTGCGGCGATTGTTGGAGCGCCTTTGGCGGCCAAAAGTTCGGTCACAGTGACGGTTTCCAGTCCTGCGCAGACCTCTGCGTCAAAAGTTTTAAGCGCTGGAACGTCATCACCCACATTTGTGGTGACTGCCAATGCAGCGCTGGCAACCGATGTTGTTAAGTTCACGGCCAAAACCGAATCTTGGGTGGAAGCCACCGACGCCAAAGGGCAGGTGGTGCTCCGCCGCACGCTTGCTGCAGGTGAGGTCGTCGGAGCATCGGGTGCATTGCCACTGAAGGTCATCGTGGGCCGAGTCAACGCCACCCAGGTAGAAATTCGCGGCAAGGTGTTTGATATGAATGCGGTTGCCAAAGACAATGTTGCCCGATTTGAGGTGAAGTAGTGCCAGTTTGCAATCCTATTGAAGTTGCTCAGCCCAAGCCCCGCAAATCCGCTCAAGCTCAAGTGGTGTGGGGTTCTCGTATCGTGACAGTGGGTGGCGATGCGCCTGTGCGCATACAGTCCATGACCAACACCGATACCGTAGACGCGATTGGTACGGCCATACAGGTCAAGGAATTGGCCTTAGCGGGCTCCGAGATGGTTCGCATCACCGTCAATACGCCCGAAGCGGCAGAGGCGGTGCCTTATGTGCGTGAGCAACTGGACCGCATGGGCATTGACGTGCCTTTGGTGGGTGACTTTCATTACAACGGCCACCGCTTGCTGACGGACTACCCCGACTGCGCGCAGGCCTTGTCCAAATACCGCATCAACCCTGGTAACGTCGGCAAAGGTGACAAGCACGACAAGCAATTTGGCTTGATGATTGAAGCTGCTGTGCGTTGGAACAAGGCCGTACGCATTGGTGTGAATTGGGGCAGCCTCGACCAAGAACTGCTTGCCAGTTTGATGGACGAGAACAGCGCGCGCGCCCAGCCTTGGGATGCCAAACAGGTGATGTACGAAGCTCTGATCACATCTGCACTCGATTCGGCACGTTTGGCTGAGCAAATGGGCATGAAGCGCGAACAAATCATCTTGTCGTGCAAGGTCAGTGGTGTGCAGGATTTGATATCGGTCTACCGTGAGTTGGCCAAGCGCGACACCTACGCTTTACATCTAGGTCTGACAGAGGCAGGCATGGGCACCAAGGGCACTGTGGCTTCCGCAGCGGCTTTGTCTGTTTTGCTACAAGAAGGCATTGGCGACACGATTCGCGTCTCCTTAACTCCGCAGCCCGGCGAAGCACGCACCCAAGAAGTGGTGATTGCATCAGAAATCTTGCAGGCCTTGGGCATGCGAAGCTTTAACCCCAGCGTGACTGCTTGCCCCGGTTGTGGTCGCACCACCAGCACCACTTTCCAAGAGCTTACGCAGCAGATCGATGATTTTTTGCGTGCGCAAATGCCGGTTTGGCGCACCAAGTACCCTGGTGTCGAAAAACTAAAAGTTGCCGTGATGGGCTGCATCGTCAATGGCCCAGGTGAAAGCAAGCATGCTGACATCGGCATCAGCCTGCCGGGTTCAGGCGAAGCACCTGCTGCTCCGGTTTACATTGATGGCGAAAAAAGCGTGACGCTGCGAGGTGACAATATTGCGCAAGAATTTCACGCCATCGTTGAAAACTACATTGAAAAACGCTTTGGCACGACTGTTGCCGAAGCTGCATAAGAGCTCATGGTTGAAAAATTAGTTGCCGTGAAGGGCATGAACGATATTTTGCCGCCAGATTCGGCGCGCTGGGAATGGCTGGAAGATAAAGTGCGAGCAATCATGGCGCGCTACGCCTATCGCAATATACGTACACCGATAGTTGAGCCAACACCGTTGTTCGTGCGCGGGCTGGGTGAGGTCACGGATATTGTTGAGAAAGAGATGTACTCTTTTGAAGACAAACTCAACGGTGAGGCGCTGACCCTGCGACCTGAAAACACAGCCGGCGTGGTGCGCGCTGTGGCCGAGCATTCGATGCTGTACGAGGGCGGCAAACGTCTGTACTACATGGGGCCTATGTTTCGCCATGAGCGCCCACAGCGCGGCCGCTATCGCCAGTTTCATCAAATCGGCGCGGAGGCGCTGGGCTTTCCGGGCGCTGAGGTGGATGCCGAGTTGATTCTGCTGGCCGATGCGCTCTGGGAAGAACTGGGCTTGAAGGACATCAGCCTGGAATTGAACAGCTTGGGCCAACCCGATGAACGCAAACTGCACCGAGCCGCGCTGATTGCTTATTTTGAAGCGCGCATCGACCTGCTGGACGAAGAAGCCAAGCGACGCCTTCACAGCAACCCGCTCCGCCTGCTAGACAGTAAAAACCCAGCCATGCAGGCCATGCTGGAATCTGCTCCCAAATTGATGGATTTTTTAGGCGAGGCTTCGCTTAAGCACTTCAACAGCGTTAAAGCCATGCTGGATGCCAATGGCGTTACCTACCGCATCAACCCGCGCTTGGTGCGCGGCATGGACTATTACAACCTGACAGTGTTTGAGTTTGTGACGACGAGTCTGGGTTCACAAGGCACGATTTGCGGGGGTGGTCGTTACGATTATCTGATTGAGCAAATCGGCGGCAAGCCAGCCCCGGCTGTCGGCTGGGCGCTGGGGGTTGAGCGGGTGCTGGAACTGATCAAAGAGCAGGGTAGAGATGTGCCAATGCCCGTACCTGACGCTTATGCCGTGATTCCTGAAGCGTCGGCCCTGCCTGTGGTTTTGAAGGTTTTGCAACAGCTCAGGACCTTAGGTGTGAGCGTACAAATGCATGCGGGTGCCAGCCTGGACGGCATGGGCAGCATGAAGTCGCAGTTTAAAAAGGCCGACGCTAGCGGCGCACGCTTTGCACTGATTTTTGGCAGCGCGGAGATGGAGCAGGGCTCTGTTGCGCTCAAACCGCTTCGCAGTGCAGCTGACGGCGATAAAAACGATGCGGCTTTGGTTCAAACCCTGCACCGTCTGGACGACGTGGCCGTATGGGCTCACAACCTGCTTGGCTAGGTCGCCTTTTTAGCCACCAGTTGGCACTCTACAATCAATCAATTCATTCAGTGCTGGTTTTTGGCGCTGACCTTCGATTTTCAAACTGACATTTATGGCAAAACATCTCGATCTGGCAGAGCAGGAACAACTTGCCGAACTCAAACACTTCTGGAATCAGTACGGCAACCTCATTACTTGGGTCTTGATTGCTGTTTTCGGCACCGTTGCCGGCTGGAACGGCTACCAGTACTGGCAGGGTCGTCAGTCGTCACAGGCATCCGTCATGTACGACGAAGTAGACCGTGCAGTGCTGTCTGGCGAAACGGCTCGTATTGAGCGCTCGCTGGCGGACATGAAAGACAAGTTTGGCGGTACTGTTTATGCAGAGCAGGCTGGGCTTTTGGCGGCTAAAGCCTATTACGAAAAAGGCAATATCGATGCCTCAAAGGCAGCACTCACCTGGGTGACCGACAAGGCCAGCGACGAAGGCTACCAGTCGGTTGCCAAACTGCGCTTGGCGGGCATTCTGCTCGAAACCAAAGCCTACGATGAAGCCTTGAAGGCGCTCTCAGGTAAATTTTCAAAAGACTTTGCGCCCTTGGCCAGTGACCGACGCGGTGATATTTTGCTTTTGCAAGGCAAAAAACCTGAAGCCAGGACGGAGTACGAGAAGGCCTATAAAGGCCTGGACGAGCGTACAGAATATCGCCGCCTGGTAGAAGTCAAACTCAATGCCCTGGGCGTAGACCCAGTGGCTGTAGCGGCCACAACGGCCCCTAAAACCGCTTCTGCGACTGATTCGGAGACCAAAAAGTGATTTTTTACCCATCATTTAAGCCTCTAGCCCTTATTTTACGGGCGCAAGCAGCTATTATTTTAATAGCATCTTTGTCTGGTTGCTCGGTCATGTCTTATTTCACCAGCCCCAGTAAGCCGCAGCCTGCTGCACTAAAGCCGGTCAGTGGTGCCGTGTCTGCAAAACAGGTTTGGAGCAACCGCATTGGGGCTATTAATTTCCCGTTGGAACTTTATGTTGCAGGTAACGCCGTATACGTTTCTGGCGGTGATGGCTCCATTGCGGCCATTGACGCGCGCACGGGGGCGGACTTGTGGCGAGCCAATGCAGGCGCACCCGTGGCAACAGGCGTGGGCAGTGACGGCAAAACCTCTGCTGTCGTCACGCAAGCCAATGATGTGGTCACTTTTCTAGATGGCCGGGAGGCTTGGCGTCAAAAACTCAGCGCACAGGCTTACACCGCCCCTTTGGTAGCTGGTGGCCGTGTATTTGTGTTGTCTGCTGACCGATCTGTCACTGCGTTTGATGGTCAAACTGGCCGCAAACTGTGGTCGCAACAACGCCCGAATGAACCACTCGTTTTGAAGCAATCCGGTGTCATTTTGGCCGTTGGCGACACCTTGGTGGTTGGTTTTTCGGGTCGATTGGCAGGTTTGAATCCTTCCAGCGGCGTGATCCGGTGGGAGGCGCCGATCGCATCGCCTCGCGGTGTGAACGACATCGAAAGACTGGTGGACTTGGTCGGTCGCGTCAGCCGCGACGGGGATGTGGTCTGCGCCAGAGCCTTTCAGGCCAGCGTGGGCTGCGTCAATACTGCGCGCGGCAGTTTGGTTTGGACCAAGCCGGCCAACGGCGCACAAGGGGTTCACGGCGACGACAGGCGGGTTTTCGGTACTGAATCAGATGGTGTGGTGCAGGCTTGGCGGCGTACCGACGGCGAGCGTGCCTGGACAACCGATGCGCTGCGCTACCGCAGCCTGACAGCTCCGCTGGTCGTTGGCCGCTCGGTGGCGATGGGTGATTTTGCAGGTATTGTTCACCTTCTGTCGCGTGAAGATGGCTCTTTGTTGAACCGTTTGACAACCGATGGTTCACCGATAACAGCAGCCCCTGTTTTGGTAGGCAACACCTTGGTGGTCGTCACACGCAATGGCGGGATTTTCGGTTTCGTACCCGAGTAACAGACCGAAAAATTGATTGACCACCTGGGTCACATGAAAAGAAAAAATGAAACCCGTTATTGCCCTAGTTGGCCGCCCCAATGTAGGCAAATCGACCTTATTTAACCGCCTGACAAAAACCCGCGATGCCATCGTCGCGGACTATGCCGGGCTGACCCGCGACCGCCACTACGGCAATGGAAATTTGGGCACGCACGAGTACATCGTGATTGACACCGGCGGCTTTGAGCCCGACGCGCAAAGCGGCATTTACAAAGAAATGGCCAAACAAACGCGCCAGGCTGTTGCCGAGGCAGATGTGGTTATTTTTGTGGTTGACGCGCGTGCCGGTGTCAGTGCTCAAGACCATGACATTGGCAAATACCTGCGAAAGCTGGGCAAACCAACGGTATTGACCGCCAACAAAGCCGAGGGCATGCTGGAGGGCGTTCAACTCTCAGAGTTTTTTGAGCTGGGCTTGGGCGAGGTGTTGGGCGTATCAGCCGCACACGGCCAAGGCATGCGCACACTGGTCGATACCGCGCTTGAACTGCTGCATTTGCCGGAAGTTGATGAAGACGCTGAGCCACAAGACCCGTCCATCATCAAGCTGGCAGTTGCTGGCAGGCCCAACGTTGGCAAGTCAACCCTCATCAATACTTGGCTTGGCGAAGAGCGCCTGGTGGCATTTGACATGCCAGGCACCACACGTGATGCAATATCTGTCCCGTTTGAGCGTGCCGGGCAAAAGTTTGAGCTGATCGACACTGCAGGCTTGCGCCGCAAAGGCAAGGTGTTTGAGGCGATTGAAAAATTCTCAGTCGTTAAAACCCTGCAAGCCATCGAAAACTGCAATGTGGCCTTGCTGCTGCTCGATGCCACCCAAGGCGTGACAGACCAGGACGCACACATTGCGGGCTATATTTTAGAAAGTGGTAGAGCCGTGGTGCTGGCCATCAACAAATGGGACGCGGTAGATGCCTACCAGCGCGAAACGTTGGCTCGCTCGGTTGAAACGCGTCTCGGATTTTTAAAATTCGCGGCTATTCACTACATTTCTGCCATCAAACGTCAGGGTTTGGGCCCGGTCTGGAAGTCTATTGCCCAGGCGCATGCATCGGCCAATCGCAAAATGTCTACCCCGGTTTTAACCCGTTTGCTGCTTGAAGCCGTGCAGTTTCAGCAGCCTCAGCGGGTGGGCGTGTTCAGACCCAAGTTGCGCTATGCGCACCAAGGCGGTATGAACCCACCGATCATCATCGTGCATGGCAATTCGCTGGAGCATGTCAGTGAGTCGTACAAGCGCTACCTGGAAGGGCGTTTCCGCAAAGAGTTTGACCTGACCGGAACGCCGATGCGGATTCAGATGAAAACCTCAACAAACCCCTTCAAAGACAAGGAATCGGCTTAGGCCTACATCGCACGCGGTTTGCCTGTGATATTGTGTAGGTCTCTTAACTCTTGAACACGGAAAATATCGTGAGCAATAACAAAGGTCAGTTACTTCAGGATCCGTTTCTCAATACCCTGCGTAGAGAACATGTTCCTGTTTCCATTTATCTCGTCAACGGGATTAAATTGCAGGGCCAGATCGAATCTTTCGATCAATATGTGGTCTTGCTGCGCAACACGGTCACGCAAATGGTTTACAAACACGCCATTTCAACCATCGTGCCGGGTCGGGCGGTTAATTTTTCAGCTGCTGATTCGGATGAAAGTCCAGCAACCTGAGTTCCTCCAGCTTGTCTGCTAACGCCAAGCCACTGGCCATATTGGTCGGTGTTGACCTTGGCCTTCCTAATTTTGACCGCGAGCTGCAAGAGCTGGGCTTGCTGGCGCAAACCGCAGGCCTTGAGCCTGTCGAGCGGGTGACGTGCAAGCGTCGCGCGCCTGATGCTGCGCTTTTTATTGGCAGTGGCAAGGCCGATGAGATCAAAATGCTGGCGGAGCAGGTGGGCGCGACAGAGGTGCTGTTTGACCAGGCTTTGAGCCCAGCCCAGCAGCGCAATCTTGAGCGCTATCTCGAGCTGCCAGTCAATGACAGAACGCTGTTGATTCTGGAAATTTTTGGTCAACGTGCGCGTAGTCACGAAGGCAAATTGCAGGTTGAGTTGGCGCGCTTGCAATATTCCTCCACCCGGCTGGTGCGGCGCTGGTCACACCTGGAGCGCCAAACTGGTGGTGCGGGTGTGCGCGGCGGCCCGGGTGAAAAGCAGATAGAACTCGACAAACGCATGATTGGCGAGGCCATCAAGCGTTGCAAAGAGCGCCTGAGCAAGGTTAAAAAACAGCGCCAAACCCAGCGCCGACAACGTGAACGGCGCAACGCCTTCAGCATCTCTTTGGTGGGTTACACCAATGCAGGTAAATCAACCTTGTTCAATGCGTTGGTCAAAGCCAAAACCTACGCCGCCGACCAGTTATTTGCGACGCTGGACACCACCACGCGGCAACTCTATTTGGGTGATGCGCAGCGGCTGGTTTCCCTGTCTGACACGGTGGGTTTTATCCGCGACCTGCCACACGGGCTGGTAGATGCTTTTGCCGCCACCTTGCAAGAAGCGGTTGACGCTGATTTGCTGCTGCATGTGGTGGATGCCGCCAACCCCGACTATTTGGAACAAATCGAGCAGGTTCAGCGCGTGCTGGATGAGATTGGGGCAGCTGACGTGCCACAAATTTTGGTCTTCAACAAGCTGGACGCCCTTGAAAAATCGCGTTGGCCGCTGCATTTATCGGATATGTTTGAAGTCAAAGACGCGTTTTCAGAAGGCATACGCCGGGTTGAACGCGTTTTTGCGAGTGCCCAGACAGGCGAAGGCTTGCCAGATCTCCGGAAGTTGCTTGCCAGCCACGCGGCAAGCGCGCAAGTGCAAGATACCCCCGAGACATTTGAGGTCGTTGGTTAGTTGTGGCCTTGAATTGGGCACAATATCGAAGTATTGAAAAAAGCGAGCAAGAATTCATGAACCTGAACCCCGTGCTGCAGACTTTGTCTGCCTGGCCTGCCAGATTGAAACACCGCACCCTTGGCATGTTTAATTTAAACGACAACCGCTGGGGTCGTGATGGCGAAAAGCCGCCCTCTGACAAGCCTGGAGCGGAGGATGGTAAGCCTAGTGCCGAGCCTGAGACTCCTCCGCCTGAGCAGCGCCCAAGGCCAAAAGGCGCCAACCAGGGTCCGCCTGATCTGGACGAGCTGTGGCGTGACTTCAATAAAAAACTTAATGGTCTGTTTGGCGGTAATAAAAACGCACGCGGCCGTTCCAGCAACAACTCCGGTGGCAACAACGGTGATGGTGGTAACGGTTTGGGCGGTTTTCAACCCGACATGAAAAGCGCAGGCATAGGCGTTGGCTTGATTGCTGCTGTGTTGTTCTTGATCTGGATGGGCACGGGCTTCTTTATTGTCCAAGAGGGCCAACAAGCGGTCATCACCCGTTTTGGTGAAATCAAAGGCACCAAAGAAGCGGGCTTTAACTGGCGTCTGCCATATCCGATTGAACGTCATGAAACCGTCGCATTGACCCAGCTTCGATCGATTGAAATTGGGCGCGGAGCAGGTACTTCAGGCGGGGGTTTGAAAGAATCGTCGATGTTGACGCAAGACGAAAACATTGTGGACATCAAATTCACGATTCAATACCGCCTCAAAAGCGCAGCTGACTATTTGTTTCAAAACCGTAACCCAGATGATGCAGTCGTCAAAGCTGCTGAATCAGCCATCCGTGAAGTGGTTGGCAAGGGCACGATGGACACGGTGCTGAATAAAGACCGCGAATCGATTCAGCGTGATGTGGTGAAAAGCGTGCAGGCTCAGCTTGACCGTTACAAAACCGGCATTTTGATTCAAACTGTCAACATTCAAAACGTGCAACCGCCTGAACCGGTACAGGCTGCGTTTGACGACGCTTTAAAAGCTGGCCAAGACCGAGACCGCCTGAAAAATGAAGGCCAAGCCTATGCCAACGATGTGGTGCCGCGTGCCAAAGGTACGGCTGCACGCTTGAAGGAAGAAGCCGATGGCTACAAAGCCAATGTGGTGGCCAGGGCAGAGGGTGATGCGCAGCGCTTTAAAGCCGTCTTGGCTGAATACCAAAAAGCACCGCAAGTCACGCGCGACCGTATGTACACCGATGCGATGCAGCAAATTTATTCGAGTGTGACCAAAGTCATGGTCGATTCTCGTCAGGGCAACAACCTGCTGTATCTACCGCTCGACAAAATCATGCAAATGTCTGCTGGTCAGCCATCCGACGCGGCTGCTGTTGCACCTGCCTTGCCTGTTCCTGGTGCTGTAGCGCCAACCGCACCCGCAGCAGCGGATCCACGTACCCGAGACGCAACCCGTACGCGTGAGCGCGACGGCCGCTGATAGGAAGAATGAACATGAATAAATTAGGTTTAGTCGTTACGACGCTCTTTTTGGCCATCGCTGCGTTCGCCTCCACCCTCTTTGTGGTGGATCAGCGGCAATATGGTGTGCTGTATTCCTTCGGGCAAATTAAAGAAGTGATCACCGAGCCGGGTTTGCGCTTCAAGCTGCCGCAACCGTTTCAAAACGTGGTGTTTCTCGATCGCCGCGTGCTGACGCTGGACAGCCCAGAAACCGGATCGATCCAAACCGCAGAAAAGAAAAACCTGGTGGTCGACTGGTTAGTGAAATGGCGTATTGCCGATGCACGTCAATTCATTCGCAACAACTCGGGTGGCACCAACATTTCTACAGCCGAGGCTCGCCTGACATCTGTCGTGCAAGACGCGCTGAACTCTGAAGTCACCAAGCGTACCGTTAAGGACGTGCTGTCAACGGATCGCGACAAGATCATGCAGGGCGTGCAGCAACGTTTGATTGACGATGCCAAAACCTTTGGTATTGAAATTGTCGATGTGCGCATCAAGCGGGTTGACTTTCCGCCTTCGGTTGCCGATTCGGTTTACCAACGGATGAAGTCCGAGCGCCAGCAAGTCGCCAACGAACTGCGTTCCACCGGTGGCGCTGAAGGCGAAAAAATCCGCGCAG
This sequence comes from Polaromonas sp., assembly GCA_031414215.1. GTDB lineage: Bacteria > Pseudomonadota > Gammaproteobacteria > Burkholderiales > Burkholderiaceae_C > Polaromonas. Next base: position 240,027 of record JANNVB010000005.1, read on the forward strand.
ATGCTGACCGCCAGCGGGAAGTGCTGATTGCTGAAGCCTACCGTGACGCTCAAAAAATCAAAGGCGAGGGCGATGCCAAAGCGTCGGCTTTGTACGCCGAGTCATTTGGCCGTGACGTGCAGTTTGCTCAGTTTTACCGCAACCTTGACGCCTACAAAGCCAGCTTCAATAAGAAAAGCGACGTGATGGTTTTAGACCCATCATCTGAGTTTTTCAAAACCATGCGCGGCGCTGGTGCTGTGGCTGCTCCGGCCAAGAAGTAAGGTCGGCCATGGAGGCTAGCATCTGGCTTGCGCTGGCCATAGTGCTGGTCATTGAAGGCTTGCTGCCATTTTTGTCGCCCACCAGTTGGCGCAAGGCTTTTGAGCAAGCCCTTCAATTGAGCGATGGCCAAATCCGTTTTTTTGGCCTTTGCAGTGTTGTTTTGGGTTTACTGGCCATGGTTTTTTTAACCTGACTTGCTGCCAGTCTGGCGCTTGGCTAAAAACGCCGGGTGAAGCCCGGTAAAATTCTGTCTTTAACAGCGTACCCCAAACCATATGCCCGCTTGGTCGTCATCATGGCAATTGCCGGATCAAATTGCCGATGTCCTGCCCTCCGAGGCGCGTCACATTGAGGAACTCCGCCGCCTGTGGCTAGACACAGCTCGCAGCTACGGCTATGAGCTGGTCATGCCGCCGCTGCTGGAGCACATTGAATCGCTCCTGACAGGCACAGGCGAAGCGCTGGATTTGCAAACCTTCAAGCTGGTCGACCAGCTCTCAGGTCGCACCCTTGGCCTGCGGGCTGACACCACCCCCCAAGTTGCCCGCATTGATGCCCATTTGCTCAACCGCAGCGGCGTCGCCCGCCTGTGCTATTGCGGCCCGGTGCTGCACACCCGGGCGGATCGCCCCCATGCCACGCGCGAGCCCTTGCAGTTTGGGGCAGAGATTTACGGCCACGCCGGGCCTGAAGCTGACCTTGAAGCACAAATGCTGGCGATTGTGGGCTTGAGCGCCGCAGGCATCAAGGACCTGAGCGTTGACATGGCGGACGTGCGCATCGTCAACAGTTTGCTGGCTGGCACGGTCATGCCCGCCAAAACACTCAGCCAAATCCATGCAGCGTTGGCTGCCAAAGATGCGGCTGAGTTGGACAGCTTGACCGCGAGCGTTAAAGATTTGCCCGCCGCATCGCGTGAAGGTTTAAAAACCCTGCTCCAGCTGTATGGTGATGTCAAAGTGCTCGAGGAGGCCGAAAAAGCCCTACAGCCCAATGAATTCTTGCGCGAGGCGCTACAAAATTTGAAGTGGCTGGCGTCGCATGTTGAAGCTTCTGCTAAGGTCAGCTTTGACCTGGCTGACCTGCGCGGCTACGCCTATTACAGCGGCACACGCTTTGCCATTTATGGCCACGGTGCCGAGTTGGCGCGAGGCGGGCGCTATGACGAAGTCGGCGCTGTGTTTGGCCGCAACCGGCCCGCAGCGGGCTTTAGCCTGGATTTGAAGGAGCTCGTTAGCGTTTTGCCGCCGCGCCCTTTGAAGGCCGCTGTACGTGCGCCTTGGGCTGAAGATGCTGGCCTGAGTGCCGCTATTGCCAGACTGCGCGCTGCGGGCGATACCGTCGTTTGCGTGCTGCCTGGCCCTGAGCATGAGGTCAACGAGTTTGACTGCGACCGCGAGCTGGTATTCACCCAAGGCCAATGGACGGTCTCGATGTTGGCCAAATCGGCTTAATTTTCTCTCCCAACCTTAAACTGACCACCTGATGATGATTACAAAACAAGCCGCCACTGCTGGACGCAACGTCGTGGTCGTAGGCACCCAGTGGGGCGATGAGGGCAAAGGCAAGCTGGTCGACTGGCTGACCGAGTCCGCGCAGGGCGTCGTGCGCTTTCAGGGCGGTCATAACGCTGGTCATACGCTGGTGATTAACGGCGTTAAAACCGCGCTGAACCTGATTCCGAGCGGCATCATGCGCGCCGGTGTGAAGTGCTACATCGGCAACGGCGTGGTGCTGTCAACGGCACATTTGTTCAAAGAAATCGCGCAACTGGAATCACAAGGTGTTGAGGTTCGCTCACGTTTGCGCATCAGCGAAGCTTGTCCGCTGATTTTGCCCTTTCACGCCGCGTTAGATGCAGCCCGTGAAGCATTGCGCGAGCAGGGCGGCACTGAAAAAATTGGTACCACCGGCAAGGGTATTGGCCCGGCCTATGAAGACAAAATCGCCCGCCGCGCTTTGCGCGTGCAAGACCTCAAGCACCCGGAGCGTTTTGCCACCAAACTGCGCGAGCTTTTGAAGCTGCACAACCACGTGCTGACGACTTACCTGAACGCACCCGCTATTGATTTTGACGCAACCTATGCAGAGGCGATCAGCCACGCCGAGCAGCTCAAACCCATGATGGCCGATGTGTCGCGTGAGCTGAACGATGCGCACAAGGCCGGTGCCAATTTGCTGTTTGAAGGCGCACAGGGCACGCTGCTCGATGTCGACCACGGCACCTACCCGTATGTCACGTCCAGCAACTGCGTGGCGGGCAATGCTGCCGCAGGCTCAGGCGTGGGCCCGGGCATGCTGCACTACATTTTGGGCATCACCAAGGCCTACTGCACCCGTGTGGGCGGCGGGCCTTTCCCGACTGAGCTGGACTGGCAAACACCCGGCACGCCTGGTTATCACATGAGCACGGTAGGCGCTGAGCGCGGCGTGGTCACAGGACGCTACCGCCGCTGCGGCTGGTTTGACGCAGCACTGCTCAAGCGCTCAGCCCAAGTCAATGGCTTGAGCGGTTTGTGCATCACCAAGCTTGACGTGCTGGATGGCATTGACAAACTGCTGCTGTGCACTGGCTACGAGCTGGACGGCGAAGTGACCGATATTTTGCCGATGGGTGCAGACGACATTGCCCGCTGCAAACCGATTTACGAGACCATGGACGGCTGGAAAGACGTGACGGTAGGCATCACCGACTACGACAAACTGCCCGTCAATGCGCGCCTGTATTTGCAGCGCATCGAGCAAGTTACCGGTGTGCCGATAGCCATGATTTCCACCAGCCCGGACCGTGACCACACGATCATGCTGACTCACCCCTATTTGGCGTCTTGACGTTGGATTTAGTGCATTCTTGAGCATTTTTGAGCATTTTTGAGCATTTTCAGGTATCAAATAAGCCTCTAGACCAATAAATACGGGCGCAAGCAGCTATTAAAACAGGAGCATATAAACATGTTGACAGAAGACGGCAAACATCTCTACGTCAGCTATGACGAATACCACAGTCTGATTGAAAAGCTCGCCATCAAGGTGCATCAATCGGGCTGGCAGTTCGACACCATTTTGTGTCTGGCACGCGGCGGCATGCGCCCCGGCGACATCCTGTCGCGCATCTTCGACAAGCCGCTGGCCATCATGTCGACTAGCTCCTACCGCGCTGACGCCGGCACGACGCAAGGGGCCTTAGATATCGCCAAATTCATCACCACCCCCAAAGGCGAAATCGCCGGCAAGGTGCTGCTGGTAGACGACCTGGCAGACACGGGTCATACGCTGAACGTCGTCATCCATCAACTCAAAAACAACTACGCCCCCATCACCGAACTGCGCAGCGCGGTGATCTGGACTAAAGGTGTCTCCACCTTCCAGCCTGATTATTCCGTCGAACTGCTTCCCACCAACCCGTGGATTCACCAGCCGTTTGAAAGCTACGACAGTCTGTCGCCGACGGAGTTGTTGGCGAAGTGGAAGATTTGATTTGGCAGATGCGCTGGCCGAGCTGGTTCGTTAACATCGCAGCATGAGCGATTCAAGCCCCCAACTCCCCACCGCCCTGATCCATCACCCTTACAAGCCACCCGCAGGCTTTGAGGCCGTGCCGCCCGCCATCCACAGGGCATCAACAGTCATCTTCCCAAGCGTCGCCGCCTTGCGCACGCGTGACTGGAAGCACAAAACCGGTTACACCTACGGCCTGCACGGCACGCCGACGACATTTTTGCTGGAAGAGCGCATTGCGACGCTGGAAGGCGGCAAATTTTGTACCCTCGTGCCCAGCGGCCTGGCGGCGGTGGTACTGGTGGGCATGGCGCTGTTGAGGGTGGGTGACGAGCTGCTGATACCCGACAACGCTTATGGCCCCAACAAAGCATTTGCCAACGGCGAGCTGGCGGCTTGGGGCATCACACACCAGTTTTATGACCCGATGAACCCAGCTGATTTGGCCGCCAAACTGAGCAACAAGACCCGGTTGGTCTGGCTGGAGGCACCGGGCAGCATCACGCTGGAGTTTCCCGACCTACCCGCACTGGTGGCGACCGTCAAAAGCCACAAAGACGCGCACCCACTGGGCATCGTCACCGCGCTAGACAACACATGGGGCGCGGGTATTGCCTTCAACGCATTCACCTTGGGTGCTGATATTTCAGCCCACGCGCTGACCAAATACCCAAGCGGCGGGGCGGACGTGCTGATGGGTTCTGTCGTGACGCAAAACGAAGCGCTGCACCTGCTGATTCACTTTTGCCACATGCGTGTCGGCTACGGTGTGGCGGGCAATGATGCTGAGCTGGTCTTGCGCGGGCTGAACTCGATGGCGCTGCGCTATGCCGCGCAAGACACCGCCACGCGAACGCTGGCCATGTGGATGCAAGGCCAGCCGCAGGTGGCTGCCGTGCTGCACCCAGCCTTATCCGGTTCGCCGGGTCACGAAACCTGGAAGCGCGATTGCACAGCGGCGGCTTGTTTGTTCAGTGTGGTGTTCAAACCAGAATTCAACCAATCGCAAATCGACCGCTTTTGCGACACCTTAAAACTCTTCAAACTCGGCTACAGCTGGGCCGGGCCGATGAGCCTGTGCGCCCCGTACGACGTTCCAACGATACGTACCACAAACTGGCCTCACAAAGGTGGTTTGGTACGCTTTTCAGTCGGGCTGGAGGCTGAACAAGACTTGCAGGCGGACTTGGCTCAAGCACTGGCTGCGATGCATTACAGTTAGCACAACATTCAAACGAAAGCAGCCTGTGGCAACTCCCAATTATGGTTACGAAAAGCGTCAAAAAGAGCTGGCTAAAAAGCGCAAAAAAGAAGACAAGCTCAAGCGCAAAGCCGAAGGCAAACCCGACGAGCCGGAGGACGGATCCGAGGTGGAGGGTGAGTCGCCCACCGATGGCGCACCCACCACAGAGCCACAAGCCTGAAAACACTTAAAAGCCACTCAATAGTGCTTTTTTAGGTATCAAATCGGCCTTTAGACCAATGAATACGGGCGCAAGCAGCTACTGATTTAATAGCTAGTAAACGTCTGTTATGGCACGTCCATCAGCTTGGGCATGTTGCCAATCGCTGCTTTGGCGTAGGTTTTAAACTTCTCCAAAATCGCCATTTTTTCAAGATCCTGCTGATCAACCGATGCGATCACTTTGCCAAAGCCGTCCAGGCGGGAATTGTGAATCCAGCTGCGCAGTGCCTTGTCCTGGCCCCAGGCAAACTGGTTCATCATGCTGACCATGGTTGAACGCGGGTAGCTTTTCAGTTCATCGGGCAATGGCACGGGTGCACACAGCCTGTTTTTGGTGGTGTCGTCGTCGTAATGCACCTCAACATGCGCCACCAGCGCTGCGCTGAAGGCCGGCTGCGGAATACGCACCATCTGAAGAATTATTTTGTCGCCCTGAAAAATCGGCACAGTTGGACGTTTATCAACCGCTGAAGCGGTGCAGTCAATGCACACAGTGTCTGCGGGCAGCTCAACGCGGCCTTGCGCGAGTTGCAGTGCGCCACGCTCAATCGCCTGAACATGCCCCAGGCGAATCACATGGGTAATGGTGCGCAGTATTTCAATTTCGCCTTTAGACATCGTGGCGTAGTGAAACATGCTGGGCTTGTGGTCTGGGTAAATGCGCAGCATGGCCTCGCAGGCTTCCAGTCGCTCAAACAAATCGTCCAGCGAGGTGGCTTTGGCAAATGCTTCCATCAGATCGGCTTGTCCGCCAATCGCGTCGTTAAAAAACTCCATGCCCGGCTGCGTGTGCAGGCGGTTGACCAGGTACGAGTCACGCGGCATGACCCAACTGATGCTATCGGGCGCAGCGCCAGAGTTAATCAGCCACACGCCCACATCCATCGCGGTTTTACCTGCGCCAATGATGGTGAAGTGCTTTGGTTTTCTCAGTTTGCTTTGCCACAGTTGTGCCAGGCCAGTCGGCGTGACCAGCCAGGCGTCATCTGCTACTTTGAACTTTGGCGTATGCGTGGCGGGCACAGTGGTGCCGTAGTAGGTGGCGTCTACGGTTTTTTTGCGCACGCTGACGGTAGTTTCTTGTCCCGACAAGATCGACACAAAGTTTCCATTGCCCAGGTAGTCGCACATCGGGTGGTAGCTGACGCGGCCACTGGGCAGCAGGTTTTGGTGCATCACTTTATCGAAATAACTGGTCACCTCTGCACCCGATGCCAGCTCGTAGCAGCCCTCGTTTGAGCCAAAAGTGTCTTTGCGGTTCGTGCCGAGCGGCATCGAATTGACGCCGTAAAAAGCCGACGGTTGGTGTAGCGCGACAAACGGATAAGCATCGTTCCAGTGGCCACCAGGTTTGCCGTGCCGGTCAATAATGGTGATGTGCGCATCAGTCTCGGCCAGCAGCGTGTCGGCAAACGCCAGGCCCACTGCGCCTGCGCCTATGACCAGGTAATCTGTTTCAATGTGAGTCACTGTGTCTCCGTTCGGGTTGTTTTCATCTTATTTTACTTATTTTTTTAGGCCGTAGACCAATAAATACGGGCGCAAGCAGCTATAAAATTAATAGCTGTCTCAAGCCCGTACCAGCAACTCAGATGCCAGCATGTTCATGGCTTGCACGCTGCGGTCAGCGGGTGCAATCACCGTTGCTGCTGAATACTGCGCAAAATTGCGCTTCATCGATTGCAGATACACCGGGTCATAGTGGTTGACCAGCAACTCGCGCACCACGCTGGCCACGTCGCCAGCTCTAGAGCGAGTTTGCCAATCAAGCACCACGTCTTTGCCACGTGCCTGGGTCAGCGCGCCCAATCTGTCGCAGAAAAACTCAATGTCTTTGACGAAAAAATCGTAGTCTTCCAGCAGCAGCTCAACACGCTCGTCTTCACTCAAATCCAGTTGCAGGCAGGGCGCGCTGCGCATGGCGGTGATCAAGCCCTCAGGTATCGCCACGTTGCCGACTTTTTTGCTTTCACTTTCGATGTACACAGGCCGCGTTGCGTCAAAGCTTTTGAGTGCCGCCCAAATCAAGCTGTCATACGCTTTTTGCGTTGGCTGCGGCAAACCGGGGATCACGCCCAACACCGATGAGCGGTGGTTGGCCAGTGCTTCCAGATCCAGCACTTGTGCGCCAAGAGCTGCCAAGGCTTGCAGCAAGCGCGTTTTGCCAGATCCGGTGGTGCCGCAAATTACGCGGTAGTCAAACTGGGCGGCCAGTTGCGGCAAGTCAGCGACCAGTGCCGCCCTGAAGGCTTTGTAGCCGCCATCGACCAGTGTGACGTTAAAGCCAATCTGGTCAAGGATGAGGGCCAGAGAGCCACTGCGCTTGCCGCCGCGCCAGCAGTACACCAGCGGCTGCCAGTCGCGTGGCTTGTTGATGACATCACGCTCCAGGTGTCGCGCAATGTTTTTAGCCACCAGTGCCGCCCCGCGCTTTTTGGCGTCGAACGCGCTGATTTGCTTGTATTCTGTACCGACCAGTTGGCGCTCTTCGTTGTTCAAGCTTGGCCAGTTGATGGCGCCGGGCAAGTGGTCTTCGGCAAATTCACCCTCGCTGCGAGCGTCGATGACGTCTGAAAATTCGCCAAGTTGACCCAATGCATCAACAGCTGAAATCTTTGTCAAACTCATTTCAAGAGTTTTTTCAGTTCAGGCCACACATTCGCCAGCATTTTGGGCTGTGCCTGCTCGTTGGGGTGGATGCGGTCGGCCTGGAACTGCGCGGTGGGATCAGGCGCATCGGCGACGCCTGCGAGAAAGAACGGCATCAATGCCACTTTTTCAGCCTTGGCGACTTTGGCAAAAAGACCCGAGAACGTTGCGCCATACGCAGCGCCGTAGTTGGGCGGCACTTGCATACCGAGCAGCAGCACTTTGGCGCCCGTTTTTTTGGCCGCTTGGGTCATGGCGGTCAGGTTGGCCTCGGTCATGTCCAGCGGCAGGCCGCGCAGGGCGTCATTGCCGCCGAGCTCAATCACCACAATGCTGGGCTTATGCGTTTTGAGCAAAGAAGCCAGCCGTGAGCGGCCACCAGATGTTGTGTCACCGCTGATGCTGGCGTTGATGACTTTGGCGGTTTTTTTCTCGATGGCCAACTGCTTTTCAAGCAGCGGCACCCAGCCCGTGCCACGCTTTAAACCATATTCAGCACTCAGCGAATCGCCGACGATCAAAATGGTGTCGCTGGCGGCTATTGCCTGCGTGCCAATCCCGAAAATGAGCGCCAATGCCAAGATTAGGCCTTTAAAAGCGCGCCAAAAGGCCAACTTGTTAAAGTCGCGCAATGGGTGCGATGCAGTTTGTTCCAAGAATTTTGATAAGGCCGTCATGTCTGTTTCTGTAGTTTCCAACGATTCAATTGTTGCCGTTCAGCATATTTTCAAGTCTGTCAGTGACTCAACCGGTACATTGACCATTTTGCGCGATATTGACTTCGCCCTCGCCCCGCGAGAAACCGCCGCCATTGTGGGGGCATCAGGCTCAGGCAAAAGCACGCTGTTGTCCATCATCGCCGGGCTGGACACGCCCACCAGCGGCACTGTACGCCTGGCAGGCCAAGATATTTTTGCCATGAGTGAAGACGACCGGGCTGCGCTGCGGGCTCAAAAAGTCGGTTTTGTGTTTCAAAGCTTTCAGTTAATGGGCAATTTGACAGCGCTAGAAAACGTCATGCTGCCGTTAGAGTTGTCAGGCACCAAAAACGCTCGCAGTATGGCGTTGGAGATGCTGAAGCGGGTCGGCTTGGGCGAGCGCTTATCCCACTACCCCAAGGTGTTGTCGGGTGGTGAGCAGCAGCGCGTGGCGCTGGCCCGAGCATTTGTGGTTCAACCGGCTGTGTTGTTGGCTGACGAGCCCACGGGTAGCCTGGACTTTGCAACTGGCGAAACGGTTATGGCCTTGATGTTTGAGCTCAACCGCGAACTGGGCACAACGCTGGTGCTGGTCACGCATGACAAGGCGATAGCGGCGCGTTGTGAGCGGCGCATAGTGATTGAAGCCGGACAGATAAAGCTTGATTAAAGCGACTATTTAGGCCTCATCCCAATAAATACGGGCGCAACCAGCTATTTAATTGATAGCGTTTTGTTATGCATGCGGCTGCGGGGATAATCAGCCCATGTCATCTTCTTCTAAAAATTTATTCGGCTTTCACGCCGTCGGCGTGCGCATCAAAACTGCACCAAAATCCGTCTTTGAAGTGTTTTACGACGTGCAGCGTCGTGATGCGCGGATGCGCCAGTTCACTGATCGTGCGCGCGACAGCGGTATCAAGCTGGTCGAGTCTGACGGCTTGCGCTTGGCCAAAATGTGCGGTAGCCATGGGCATCAAGGCGTGGTGGCGCGGGTCGATGCGCTGGCGCAGGTCACGTCGCTTGATGAACTGCTTGAAAACCTGGAAGCATCAGGCGTCAAAAACCCCTTGCTCTTGGTGCTGGACGGCGTGACCGACCCGCACAACCTGGGCGCTTGCCTGCGGGTAGCCGATGGCGCGGGTGCCCATGCGGTGATCGCGCCCAAAGACCATGCGGCAGGCATCAGCGCCATCGTTTCCAAGGTGGCCAGCGGCGCGGCGGAGACCATGCCCTACTTCATGGTGACCAACCTGGCGCGCACTTTGGGTGAATTGAAGGAGCGCAACATCTGGTGCATCGGTACGTCAGACGATGCTGAGAAAACCATTTACGACGTTGATTTAAAAGGTGCAGTTGCTCTGGTTTTAGGTGCAGAAGGCGAGGGCATGCGCCAGCTCACCCGTAAAACCTGCGACGAGCTGGTCAGCATCCCGATGCATGGGGCGGTTGAAAGCCTGAACGTGTCAGTGGCCAGTGGCGTGTGCTTGTACGAAGCACTGCGCCAAAGGCGTTAAAACCAACTCAGAACAGGTAGCCGCCAACACGTTGCAGTACGGCTTCGGCTTCTGCATACCGCCCCAGTCCGTGCAGCATTTTGGCTGTAGCCATGTCGCTGCGTACCACCAGGTCGGTGTTGATGGCTACGCTGTCCGCTGCGCTCAAGCCCGCTGTGGCCTGGGCCAGGCTACGTAGTTGACCAGATTTGCCGGGCAATCCAGCGGCGGTGTACAGCAGCGACAGCTCGGTCAGGCCGCGTGCTTTTTCAACGCCCGATTTGGCGTTGAGTTGAGTTTGCAGATTGTTGGCTGCGGCCTCAAACTGCTCATGTGTGCTGGCGTCAGACAACTGCGAAATGTTGCGTAGCCAGGCGGCGCGTTCTGATAAATTGTTGTTTTTGGCCGCTAGTGCCAGTGCTGAATCCAGGCTCTTGGTGGCCTTGTCGGTCTGGCCTGTATGCAGCTTGGCCAGGTGGTCAACCGCATACAACCGGGACTGCGCCCAGGCATCGGGGGCTTGCTTGATCAGGTCTTCGACCTGCGCTGCGCTGGCTTTGGCTTTGGTCCACACACCCGCCTTGGCGCGGGCAGTCGTTTCATGCAAAAACACTTCTGCCATCGACACCGCCAAATCGCCCAAAGATGCATTGGTTTGCCCGCCACCGACGGCCTTTAATGATTCAGCGCCCAGCGACAAAAACATCCGCGGCACTTCAGGCGCTAGCTGCGCGTTGCGGCTCAAAATCACCGCCACCTGGCCTTGTAATTGGGTTCGCTCTTGGGCATTTGCAATGGCTTGCGTTTTCGCTTTCAAGTCTTCAGCCGCCTGTGCCGCTTGGCCGCCGCTCATGCGCTGTGCAGACCAAGCTTGCAGCTTTAACTGCGCCGCTTGCAATGCCGAGGCTGCTTGTGCGTCAGTCGCTGGATTGATGGTGCCTGCCAGCGCTTTGAGCACCTCACGGGCCCTAGCGCCCTGACCAATTTCAGCCAGCAGGCTGGCAAACTCAGCGGTGAGCTGCTGTTTGAGTTGTTTGGGGACGCTGGCTGCTGCCCCGTCAGTACCACCAGTTGCCGCAGAGCCTGCACCTGCCGATCCAGCCCCGCCTGCACCGGCAGATCCTGCGCTTACAGTCTGCCCGCTAGCTGCACCTGCTCCTGTGGCAGCTCCGCCAGATTTTGCAGCACCCCCTGCCAAAGCGCGATCTGCGGTTGTGTTGCCGACTGATTTACCCAGCACATTGGCCGCCGCTACGGCCTCTTCCATCGTCAAGCCTTTGGCGCCGATTTTTTTGCCGCCCGCTGCTTGAATTAGCGGGTCGTCAATATCTGGGTCACCCGTCGGATCGGCGGCAGCGCCAGCAACACCTCCAGCCGCTCCGGCAGCGCCAGCGGCTGCACCCGTGCCGCCAGCAGCCGATGCACCTGCTGCTGTTGCCTGCAGGCTCGAAGCGCTCATCGCACCAGCGGGCGTTTCTTTTTTGCCCCAAGGCAGCGACATACCGCCAATAGTGACGCCTTTTTCACCCGCGTAAAGCAAGCCCATAACAATGGCCAGTGTGGTGCCGATGAGCAAACCTGCCTTGCCCTTAAAAAAGCCATCTTTGCTGATGCCGTATTTCTTTTCAAGCTCGGCACGTACCTGTGCGCGTATTGATGCCTCAACAGATTCACGGCTGTTTTTATCTGTGTCTTTTGCTGACTTGCTTTTCTGAAACTCGATCGCGCCGAGCTCTTGCTGCATGATTTTTTTCTTCAGCAAATACTCGTCCGTCAGTTTGTCAATAAACACGCCGCATGACGGGCACTGGCGATTTTTAGGCATCACCGCGCGTTTGCCGCAGGCGGGGCAACCCTCCAAACCATCGAAGCTGCCTGCTTGCAAGGTTTGCACAGTCAGTAGCGGCGTTACCTCAACCAGCAAGCCGGCTTTTGTGAAGCGGGCTCGTTCTTCTTCCGCACGCTCCATGGTGACTGCCGCGCCAACCTTGGCGTTGGGCGTGCTGCGCAGTACCTTGATCAGCCGCTCAACCCGGTCAGGCGGAAGGCCTGCTTCGGTTTCAGCCAGTTTTTGAATCGTCTCCAGCTTGGCGCCGGGTGGCATGCTGATGACCACATCAAACAGGGGAACTGCAGAGTCAATACTTTCGTTGTCTTGCGTTTGCATGCGGGTTCCCTTGGTAAATGTTAAAAATTATTGTATCTAAATGTGTGGAGTGCTTTTGGTTTGATATCGCAGCTTCAAACCAAGCCGAACCAGCCCAACAATGCACCAGCCGCCAGCAGCCATAACATGTGCATTTTGCTACGCCAAACGATAAGCGCTACGACCAACGTAGTCAACCACAGCGGCCAGTCTTTCATCGTACTGCCGTTGGCAGTGGCGAGTATCCAGCCGGTAGCAATCAGCAGCGCCACCACAATTGGTGCCATGCCTTGCTTGAAGGCGCGTACTGCCCGCAGCTCGCGGTTGCGATGGCCCCAGCTTGCAGCCAGGTAGGTGAGGGTGGTGCTGGGTATCAATATGCCCGTCATCGCCACCAGCACGCCCAGCAATCCCGTCAATGTGCCGCCAGCATTCAAACCCACGTTCCAACCCAGTATTGCAACGAACAGCACATTCGGGCCTGGTGCGGCTTGGGCAATCGCAATCGATGCGTTGAACTGTGAGTCTGTCAGCCAGCCCTGCTGATCAACCAGAAAGCGGTGCATGTCTGGTGCTGTCGTGATGGCCCCACCAATCGACAGCAGCGAAAGCGACAGGTAGTGCAGAAAAAGTGCCAGCCAGTCAGGCAAGGCAAGCACGAGTTGTGGCGGCAGTTGCGATGGATCAGTCATGGTGCTAACTTTTTATAAGCGACAGCACAAGCCAAGCCGCCCAACCCCAGCAGCACGTAAGCCAATGGCCAGCGCAATAGTGCAATGGCGATGAAACACAGGACACCCAGTGCGATGCAAGCCGCTAAACCGAGCACGTTTTTTTGCAATGCACCAAACAGTTTCAAACCCGTTGCCGCAATCAAACCTGCCGCCACCGCCCCCATGCCGCGTAATGCGCCTTGCAGTCCGGGGTGACCTGCAAATTGGGCATAGACCAGTGCCAACAGCAAAACGATGATGAGCGGCGCCGTCAGCATGCCGGCCAGGGCCGCCATCGCGCCTTTGAAGCCAAAGTAGCGGCTACCAATCATCAGCGACAGGTTGACCACATTCGGCCCCGGCATGATTTGCGCCACAGCCCATTCCTCAACAAACTCTTCGCGCGTCATCCAGCGTTTTTTCTCGACCAGTTCACGTTGAACGACAGCCAGCACGCCGCCAAAGCCCTGCAAGGCCAGCAGGGTAAAAGACACAAACAGGTCAGTCAGGGACTCTGGTTGTGGTCGTTTTTCGTCAGAATTTGAGGGCATTGGCGCATTATCACCAGACACTGTCACAGTTCAGTCATAAATACATAGCAACATCTAGCGTTAGTTTTTTTACAGAAAGCCCACGATGACCTTTGAAAACAATTCCCAAGAACTTAGCCATATTGACCCCGATGATCTGGAGAACAACACCAGTGGCAATCCCAGCCTGCACGACGTGCTGGCATTGCGACTGCATCGCCGCCACGTTTTAAAGGGTGGTGTTGGTGCGATGACCATGGCTGGCTTGGGCACGCTGGGTTTGTCGGCTTGCAGCACTATGTCTGGCGCAGGCAGTGCAGAACCCGTACTCGGCTTCAAGGCAGTCAACAAGTCTTTGATGGACCGCGTGACTGTGCCTGAGGGCTACACCGCAACCGTGATTTACGCTACGGGAGACCCGTTAGATGCAACTGTTGGCGACTACAAAAATGACGGCACAGACGGTAACTTTGCACGCCGTGCGGGCGAGCACCATGACGGCATGTATTACTTCGGCATGGGCGCTGATGGCAAGCGCGACAACAGCAGTCTAGACCGCGCATTGCTGGTGGTAAACCATGAAAATATTTCAGGTACCGTCAAGTTTATGCACACAGCGGGTCAGACAAACATTGCTGCTAATTCTGGTGCGCGCCCAGAGACTGAAGCCATCAAAGAAATTGAAGCTCAAGGCGTTTCAATTGTTGAGCTGCGCAAAGCCAATGGCAAATACAACTACGTCAAATCTTCAACATTCAACCGACGTATCACCGGCACGACTCCGATGGACATTGCTGGCCCTGCGCGCGGATCGGCTTATATGAAAACCTTGTTCTCGCCCGCTGGCACCCAATCGCGAGGCACAGTGAACAACTGCGCTCACGGCGCAACACCTTGGGGTACCTACCTGACGTGTGAGGAAAATTGGGCGGGTTACTTTATTCGAACCAACGACAGCGCGGTACGCACGCAACGTGACAACTCCGCACTGCTGCGCAATGGCATTCGCCCCGGTGCAGCTGGTTTTGCCCATCACCGCTGGGCTAGCGTAGTGGCAACCGACTCTACCAATACACAATTCAAGCGATGGGACTGTAGCGCTGACGCTACCAAAGCGGCTGACGGCACTGGGGATTTTCGCAATGAGGCTAATACTTACGGCTACGTGGTCGAAATTGACCCTTTCAACCCAACCTCTGTGCCCGTAAAGCGCACTGGCCTAGGTCGCCGTGCCAACGAAGGAGCTGAACCAAGCATCGCCAAACCAGGGCAGCCGCTGGCCTTTTATATCGGCTGCGATTCGCGTGGTGAATATGTTTACAAATTCGTGTCTAAAAAGCTGTGGCAAGCTGGGGATGCCAACCGCAATGACCGCATGAATGTAGGCGCTGAATATATGAATGAGGGTACTTTGTACGCGGCGCGCTACAACGCCAACGGTACGGGTGTCTGGGTCAAGCTGGACATGAGCAACCCGGACGTCGCTGCTGGCGTGCCAGTCAGCGCGTTGAACCCAGCTGGCTACAAATTTGAAAACCAGGCAGATATTTGCGTCAATACCCGTCTTGCGGCTGACGCGGCCAAAGCCACCCGCATGGACCGCCCCGAGTGGACAGCCGTCAATCCGAAAAACGGCGAAATTTACATCACCATGACGGAAAACCCGGATCGTGGAAGTACTGCCACCACGTCGCGCAATAATTTCACCGATCCTGACCTGGACGCGGCCAATCCACGTTATTGGGCAGACCCCAAGGGCGTTTCGTCGCAAAACGCCGCCGCCGTGCCTGCCCAGCGCGGCAACGTTAACGGACATATCGTTCGGATGCGTGAGGACGGCGATACAGCTGGTGCGACCAGCTTTAAATGGGACATCTTTTTGTTCGGTGCGCAGGCTGTGGCTGATGCGGGCATTGACAACGTCAACTGGCAAAAAAACGTCAACCTGTCAGGCCTCAGCCCGCTGAACGATTTGTCAAAACCCGATGGTTGCTGGTTTGCGCCGTCAAGCGGAATTTTGTGGATTCAAACCGATGACAACACCTACACCGACCAGAGTACCTGCATGCTGTTGGCAGCGGTACCTGGCAAACTCGGTGATGGCGGCCCAATTACCATTCTTAACAAGGCCGATGGCAGTCCGAACCGGACGGTAACTGAAGACAAAACCATCACCACCTACATGGGTCGAAAGATGACAGATGTCACCTTCAGGCGCTTTTTAACTGCCCCAGTCGGCGCAGAAGTAACCGGACTGACTGAATCACCGGATGGCAAGGCGCTGTTTGTCAATATCCAGCACCCAGGTGAAAACACCACCAATGCGCAGTTTACGACGAAAATCTTTGAGAGTAACTGGCCAGGCAATGGTTTGGGCACTGCCGCTTATGGCCCCGGCGGTGCATCAGCCCGCCCACGTTCGGCCACCATCGTGATCACCAAAAACGATGGCGGTGTGATCGGGCTGTAAAAGTGCAAGCGGGGGTCATGGCAGTAAAGCTTTGAGTTAGGCTTTTTTGAATTAGGTTGCCATGACCACCGTTTTGATGGTGTCCAAGCCGTCGCTAAGACTAAATTTTGCTATAAAAAGAAGAGCTTTTTGCGCCCGATTTTATTGGTCTGAGGGCTTTTCGATTGGTTAAAAAAGCGAAATTTTGCCCTTCAGCAGATCAAAATAAGCTTCAGTTATTGCTTTTCACGTGCTGTAGAAAAGCTTCGCATTGCGGTCAATTACTCAACTTCTATTTGTTTCGGTGTAGCGTGGAGGGTGGTGGTTTCAGCTGTGCTCTTGGCAGCTCGCAGGCCATAGCGCTTGCATTTCTCCCAAAGTGTTTTGCGGGAAATGCCCAACGATTGTGCTGCCATGCCCGCACGACCCTCAAACTTGGCGAGTACAGCAGCAAGGTAGTCCCGTTCAGCGATGGCTGTAAAAGCATCAAGCGTTGGCCACTGATTTTCGTTTACGTCACCTTCGCGATCTTCAAACAAATCAGCCACATGCACTTCCTTCATCTCGCCAACAACGCAGGCACGTTCAATGCAGTTATGCAGTTCTCGAACATTGCCTGGCCAGCTGTGGGTGATGAGCGCCGTACGCGCTGCCGGGGTCAACTGCTTGGGTACTTCATAGCGTTGTAGTGCGTCGGCATTCAAAAACCGTTGCGCAAGCCAGAGCACGTCATCTGGACGTTCGCGTAAGGGCGGGACACGCATGTGCATGACATGAATGCGGTAATACAGGTCTTCGCGAAAGATGCCCCGTCGCACCAACTGTTGCAGGTCGGCATGTGTTGCACAAACAAGTTTGAGATCGACTTTGATCAGCGTCTCTGCACCCAGGCGCTGAACCATGCGGTCTTGCAAGACACGCAAAAGTCGCACTTGCATCGTAGGTGACAGTTCAGCAATTTCATCCAGAAAAAGTGTCCCGCCTTGCGCTTGTTCGACGTAGCCGCGCCGCATTCGGTCTGCACCTGTGTAGGCGCCGCGCTCGTGCCCAAACAGGGCCGCCTCTATCAAAGTCTCAGGAATCGCGCCGCAATTGACAGCCACAAACGGGGCGTTTGCAAGAGGGTGCGCCAAGTTGTGCATATGACGCGCCAGCACTTCTTTGCCAACGCCACTCTCACCCGTGATCAATATGGTGCGTGCGCGTGCAGCAACGCGCTCTGCTTGCGCCGCTAGTTGCCGCATGGCCGATGAGATCCCGAGTGTGCAGGCATCGCCGGATTCGCTCCCAAGCTCATTCAAGCTCTGTTCAGCCCCAATCGCCAACTGCACCTTGGCCACCAATGCGGCGATGTCAAATGGTTTGGTCACATAGTCGCAAGCCCCCGCCTGGAGCATCGCGACAGCCTGATCTACCGAGGCAAAAGCGGTGATGAAGAGCCACGGGGGCATTGCCATCAAGGCGTCCAGTTGATCCATAAACAAATGCTCGCCTGAGCCATCTGCCAGACGCACGTCGCTCACCACGGCATCAAATTTGGTTTCGCCTAAAAATACCTTTGCGCGCTCAATTGAACGCGACCACTGAACTTCAAAGCCTTCAAGTTCAAAGCGGTCAAGCAGTGACTCACCCATGATGAGGTCGTCTTCAATGAGGAGTAGTTGGGGCATCGGCTTATCCTACAGGATCGAACCCGTGGACCGCTAGCGTGACTGACACGCGTGTCCACTGCCCGTCGCTGGCAACGTTGATGGTGCCATGCAAGCGCTGCACGATCTGCCAGCATACCCACAGCCCTAAGCCGTAACGATGCGGGTTTTGTTCGGAATCTGCCGCAACGAACGGCTCAAACATTTGTGCAATACGCTCTGATGGCAAGGCTGGCCCCGTATTGCCCACCACCATAGCCAGCAAACCTGGCGTGTAAGCGACGGTCAATTCAACAGCGGCAGCTTCGGTGTCTGTGCGCTGTGCCGCAGCGACTGCATTGAGCAACAAGTTCAGCGCCAACTGCCTGATTTCATGACCCGGCAACGCAATCTCTAGCGGTAATGTGGGCTCGACTTGCCAAAGCAATTGCAGGTTGCGCGCTGCTGCATTGGGTTGTGTCAAAAGCAGCAAGTCCTCCCAGTCTTGTAACGTCAGGTGCGGCGAATTGACGCGCGCTTCAACCAGCAAGGCTTCTACAGTGGCACGAATTTGCTGCAAGCCGCGTTCAAGCAGTCCAAAAGTCTTGCGCGAGATGGCGTCGGGCTGCCCGTGCGTCAATGCTGTGTCAATCGCGTTGAGCATGCCGCCCAGCGGGTTGTTGATCTCGTGCGCTATGGCGGCTGAGACGCGACCCACGGCGGCCAGCCGGTCTGATGCCATCACTTCGTGCTCAAGCGCAGCTTTGCGCGCCAACCCATTGAGCATCAGCCGGGCCTGGGATGAAAGGCGGCCCACCTCGTCTTCACTTTCAGGCGGCAGTAACTTCAATACCTGCTCAGGCGGCTCATGGCTGACACGCGCCAGCACTTGCGCCATTTGCGCCAGTGGTTCGGCCAGTCGTTTGCCGGCATACCAACCGAGCGGGATCAGCAGCAACAGGCCCGGCACGCTGATCAACGCCACCCCAAGGAGAGCCGATCGAACCCGTGCGGCATAAATCTCACCGTCAAATTCCAACAATACCTGCCCCAAAAGGCTACCGTCTTCAGCCAAAATGCCACGCGATGCGGCGAACTCAGCGCCTGTTGCGCTTTGTCCTGTGATGAATTGAAAGACTACCGCTTTCCCAATTTGACTAACCAGATTTGCCAGGGGCTCTGGAAGGGCAGTCTCAGGTGTGAGCACTGGGATTCGGCGCGGTTCGCTTGATACAAAAACCAGATTTGAAGCGTCCATGACAACGATAGCCTTCAGTGGGTTGTCACTGCGGCGCGCTGCAAGCGGCATGCCAATAATTTCAAAAGCTTGCCAGACATCGTCGCGCAAAACGGGGTCGCGCAGCGAGCTTGCCAGCACAGTCGTCAGGCTTTCAGCGCTGGCTTCAAGATCAGCCCGTGAGTCGCGCAGTGCGCGCGTGACGAGCAAAGCCGTGACGATAACTTCAGTCACAAGTATCACCATCGTGATTGCAAGCGGCACTTTCAAGCGCCAGCTCATATTGCGCAGCTTCACAAGGTGCCCTGGTTTGAGAGCTTCAGCAATGCACGAATGCTGTCATATTGCTTGGGTTGTGGGTCTTCAAAGCTTTCAATATTCAGACGTTCCAATATGCTGCGGCCTTCAAGCGATGATTGCATCGCCAGCAAGGCATCCCCCAACTGTCGTGCCTGGTCTGCAGCCCAGTTCCGTCTGGCGACAACAGGCGGAAAGCCGTGAAACCCAGAGCGCCAGGCGACCCGCAAACCCACCACACTGTCAGGGTACTGTGCAGCAATCGTGTCCCATACGTAGCCATCAACAGCGCCTGCATCTGCCAGACCGGCGCGGACTGCGTCAACCACCTTGCGGTGGCTGAAGGTGAAAAAACTGCGACGAAAAAAGGTCGAAGGCTGCTGCCCACCCTGCACAATTTCAGCCCGTGGCACCAGATAACCACTGTTGGAGAAAGGATCGCTATAAGCAAAAACGCGAGCTTTTAAATCAAGCACCTGTTTTGTGGTGGTGTCACTGCTGGGCACTATCAGATGTGATTTGTACAAAGCTGCACCCTGGTAGCGCGGCACTGCAACAACTGACAGCCGATTTTCATACAGGATCAGTGGATAGCCGCACAGCCAGGCTGCGTCCACCGAGCCGTTCAGCAGCAAATCAACAATCTCGCGATAACTTCCGCGCTGCACAAAATGCACTGGTCGCCCGGTGTGTGCTTCGAGATAACGACGCCAACGATCTAGCAGGGATATTTGATCGTTCAAAAATACGGGCGTTGACGCGAAACGCAATGGTGTTGAAGCCAGTGAACCAAGCGATGTGATGCTTGATCCGGTCAGCACAGCGGTCTTGCTCAAAAAATCTCGGCGGTTACTTTTTCGTAACGTATTTGTTGCGTGAAGGGGTATGTTCATTACGTTTTGGTTTCATTTGATTTGAAAAGCTGGTGAATAAACATTGGTACACAACTTGCTGCAAACAACACGCCAACAGTGACCTGCTGGCGAAACGTCTGAAATATAAACTTTAAATATCCAGGAGACAAGCATGGCAGCACAAGAGCAACAAGCGAAAGAGCGCGCCCTCGTTAACGAGGCGCTCAAAATCGGACCGCAAGCCGACAGGCGTCAATTTTTTGTTTCGGCGGCGGCGTTCGGTGCTGCTGTTACTGGTGCTGGCATGGCGCACGCGCAAACCGCTAGCCCTTCGCCTGCGGCATCAGCCCCGGCTGCGCCACCCGCCCGCAAAGCATTGATCAAAGACGATTCCCGCTTGCTGAACATTGGCGCCACGGTACGCAGCGGCAACTATTGGGATTTCAGTACCTACATCACGCCAGTAGAAGAGTTCTACGTGCGCAACCACTACCCCACACCAATTGCTGAAGCCAAGCCTGTGCTGGACCCGAAGCAATGGAAGATGAAAATTCACGGCAACGCTGTCGACAGAAGCCTGGAGATCACCTACGACGATTTGATGAAGATGCCTTCACGCACGGTGATTGCAACCATGGAATGCCACGGCAATGGGCGTAGCCTGTTTTGGGAGCAGCAAGACCAGATGCAGGTGGCTGGCGGCAACTGGGTGCTGGGCGCGATTGGTCAGGCTGAGTGGCAGATGGTTCCGCTCTCGCATATTTTTGGTTTGGTTGGCCTGAAGAAAGATGCCAAGTCTGCACTTTTCTGGTCGGGTGTCGATGGCAATGACATGGGTCGACCCATGCCAGTGGCAGATATTTTGTCGCGCGCCGATGACATTGGCATCTGCTTCAAAATGAACGGCAACGCTCTGACGCCGGACCACGGCGCACCAGTTCGCCTGGTTGTGCCGGGCTGGGGCGGTACGGCGTCCATCAAGTGGATCACTGAAATGCGGGTGGACAATCATCAGCATTGGGTTCGCCTGAATACTCGCGGTGAAGCCTATATTGGCCCCACTTACCCGGTTCCGGCGATTGGTGCAACTGACGAGTTTATCGGCGGCATCACGGCTGCTGATGTCAAAGGCCCGATGGTCACCTGGATGCCGATCAAAACCATCATCACCGTGCCGCTGGTGCTGGAGAAAAGCCCGTCAATACCCGTTAACTACCCGCTCAAGCGCGGTGAATGGCCACGCATGAGCGCTGGTCGGCAGCTGGTGCGCGGCTACGCCTGGGCGCCGCAGCACGGCGTTCGTCATGTGGAATACAGGGTCGATGGTGGTAACTGGCAGCGTGCAAATATTCAGGGCCCCAACCTTGGGCGCTATACCTGGGTGCGCTTTGACTTCATGTGGGATGCCCGCCCGGGCGACCATGTGATTGAAACACGCGGCATCGACATGGCGAATAACGTGCAAACCGAAACTGTTCCCTTAAATATGCTTGGTATGGCGAACAGCGCTATTCCAAAGTTCAAAATCCGTGTTGCATGATCAAAAAAGTTATTCAAACCGTGCTTCTGGTGGCCGTGTCTGGTGGTATGTCCATCAGTTTGGCGCAGCAGCTGCCTTCACCGCCAGCCGGTGCCAGTGAGCAGGTTATCAAGGGCGCGGCATTGTTTCAACAGAACTGTGCGCTTTGCCATGGGCCTGCCGGACGCGACGCGATACCGTTCCCCCGACCTATTTGGGGGCCGGGGCACGACCTGGGTAAATTTAACAATGCCAAAGGATTGTTTGAATACCTTCAGATGCTGATGCCGTTTGACAACCCGGCTAAGATCGACGATTCAGCCAAATCTGCCATCGTTGCCTACATGCTGGTGCGCAATGGCAATTTGAAAGCAGCAGAATCGCTGCCGCTTGGAGGCAATTTGACTGCTATCAAGTAATTTTGTGTGCAAGGATAAAAAGAGGTGACTGTGTCACCTCTTTTTTTGTCTAATTCAGGGGGTCATGGCAGACTATGGTGTTTTACCCATTTGAACCTGCCATGACCACCGTTTTAAAAATCGATTTTGTATCTGACGTTTCATGCCCTTGGTGCGTGATTGGCCTTAGGGCGCTTGACCAGGCCCTTAGCAATGTCAAAGGCGACATCAGCGCCGAGATTCACTTTCAGCCCTTCGAGCTGAACCCGCAGATGGGCGTGCAAGGCCAAGAGATCACCGAGCACATCACGCAAAAGTACGGCATTACCCCAGCCCAAGCCGATGCCAACCGCGAGAACATTCGCGAGCGCGGGGCTGAGCTGGGTTTCAGGTTTGCCATGGCCACCGATGCTGGCGGCGGCCGCAGCCGCATTTACAACACCTTTGACGCGCACCGTTTGCTGCACTGGGCTGAAACAATCAGTCTTGACAAACAAAAAGCCTTGAAAGAGGCGCTGTTTGCCGCTTACTTTACCGACGGCCAAAGCCCAGCCTCACACGATGTGCTGGTGCGAGTAGCGGGTGAGGTCGGTCTTGATACGGCACAGGCCAAAGCTGTTTTAAGTTCTGACCAGTACACCGATGAGGTGCGTGCTCAAGCGCAGTTTTACATCGGGCAGGGGATTCGCTCAGTGCCGGCGGTCATCATCAACGACAGGCATTTGATTTCAGGTGGCCAGCCGGTTGAAGTGTTTGAGCAGGCGCTGCGGCAAATCGCGGCTGGTGCATAGTCACTTACCGTAGCCCATGGTCTGGGGTAACCACAGCACGATCTGCGGGAAGCAGGTGATGGCCAGCAGCAGTCCCAGCAGCATCAGCAAAAACGGCCAGCCTTCCCGCATCATTTCGCCAATCGGAATGCCCGTCAGTGCCTTGGTCACAAACAGCAGCATGCCAAACGGCGGGTGAATCAGGCCGATCATCATGTTCAGCACCACCAGCACACCAAAGTGGACCAGGTCAACGCCCAGCAGCTTGGCAGCAGGCAGCAGCATCGGCACAAACACCAGCAGCAGCACTGACACATCCAAAAAGCAGCCGAGTATTAAAAACATCAGGTTGACCAGCAGCAAGAACTTGAGCTGACTCAGTTGCATGCTGTCAACCCACTGCGCCATGGCTTGCGGCACACCTTCGGCGGTGAAGGCGTAGTTCAAGATGAACGAGCCCGCCAAAATCAGGGTGATGACAGCGCTGCCCCGGGTCGATTCCATCACCACACCCCAAAAGCTGCGCCAGGTGAGTGCCCGGTACACCACACCCGCCAAGATCAGCGCATGCAGTGCCGCCACTGCAGCCGCTTCTGTCGGCGTAAAAGCGCCTGAGTAAATGCCGCCCAGCAACACAATCGGCATCGACAACGGCAGTGCGCCCCGGTAAATAATCGCCGGCCAGTCGCGTAAAGGGATGGCATCTTCACGCGGCATGTTGCGTTTAACAGCGATGAAGTGGACGACGACCATCATCAAAATCGCCATCAAAAACCCCGGTACCACACCGCCCAAAAACAGCGCCCCGACCGACGCCCCCGACACCATGGCGTAAATCACCATCGGTATGGACGGCGGAATAATCGGCCCCAGTGTGGCGCTGGCCACCACCACCGCAGCCGCAAAGCCGCGCGGGTATTCAGGCTTTTTCAGCATCTGTTTGATGGTGACCAAACCCGGCCCGGCGGCATCAGCAATGGCGCTGCCGCTCATGCCTGAAAAAATCACGCTGACCAAAATATCGACCTGCGCCAACCCGCCGCGCATGCGTCCGACCAAAATACGGCAAAAGTCAAAAATACGCTCGCTCACCGTGCCCGCGTTCATGATGTTGGCCGCAAACACAAACAGCGGCACCGCCAGCAGCACGTAGCTGTTGTACAGGCCGTTGCCAATTTGCTCGGCCACCAGGCCCACGTCTTGCCGCTTGACCAGCAGGTAGGCTATGCCGGAGGCGATCATTGAAAAGCCAATCGGCATGCGCAGCAGCATGGCGCTGACAAGCACCAACACCAGCACAATGAGTGCGGTGCTCACAGGCGCAACTCCGTATCCAGGCCTTCGCCTTTGGTGGCGCGCCAGATCGCCCAGGCTGACCTGAAAACCAGCGCTACCAGCAAAAACACAAACGGCAAAAACACCCACATGAAGGGCAAGCCCAGCACGGGTGTGCCTTCACGCTTCATGAAGGTCACGTAGTCCCAAGTGGCAGGGATGGCGAACAGCGCCAAACCGCCAACCAGCACATTGCCCGCAATCTGCATCGCCTGGCGCATACGCTGGCCTGCGCTGTTCCACAGCAGGTCAAACGCTACATGCTCACGCTCTGGCACCACAAAGGCGGCGGCCCACAAAATAATCCACACATACAAAATAACCGCCAGCTCGTCCGTCCAGGCCAGCGGTTTGTTAAAGCCAAAGCGTGCTGTGACCTGCACCACAAACACGATGAACAGCGTTAAAAACAAGCCACCGCCGATGGCGTTGGCAGTATTTTTAAACCATTTCATTGCGGCTTATTTGGTAGCGTTGATGCGCTCAAGCAAACCTTTGGGCCACACCTTGGCGTAGTCAGAATTCAGGTACGCGGTTTGCACGGTTTTGCGAAACGCCTCGACGTCAGGCGTGGTTACTTGCAGGCCTTGCTGCTTGAAGAACTCCACCGACTGGGCCTCTTCCTTCAGGCGGTTGTCGTTGTTGTAGGCGACAGCAAGCTCGGCGGCGGCTTTGACCTTTTGGCGCTGCACACCTGTCATGCTTGTCAACGCTTTGTTGGAGATGGCAATGAACAGGCTGTCAACCAAATGGCTGGTCAACACGATTTGTTTGGTCACCTCATAAAACTTGGCTGCTCGTACCGTGGGTAGCGGGTTGTCCTGGCCGTCAATCGTGCCGGTTTTCAGGCCCAGGTACACCTCACCAAAGGCCAGCGGCGTGGGTGTGACGCCCAGCGCCTCACCCAAAAACAGCCACTCTTTGCTGCCTGGCATGCGCAGCTTGACGCCTTTTAAATCAGCCGGGGTTTTGACATTGCGCGCTTCACGCAAATTAACCTGTCGCGTTCCCAAATAAGCGGTGGCCAGCGGCGTGATGTCCATTTTCTCGGCCACGGTTTTGAACAACTCGGCGCCAATTGGCCCATTGAATATTTTTTGCTGATGCGCCGGGTCACGCACGATGTAGCCCGCCGTGAAGACTGAGAACTCAGGCACCAGTTTTGCAATGTCGAAGGCTGAAATGGTCGTCAGCTCTAAATTGCCGCGTGCCATGGCGGCGGGCTCTGCGCCTTGTTTGAAAAGCGATGCATTCAGGTTGATCTGCACATCAAACTCGCCCGGTGCGCTTTTCTCAAGCGTGTCTTTGAAAACTGTCCACATCTTGGCGTGCCAGTCGTCCGGCACGGCGGGGGTGGAGATGCGCAGCAGCATTTTGGATTGCGCCAGCGCGGTGGGTAGGGCGCTCGTCAGCAGAGTAGCCGCGCCAGCGGCCAGCAGGCTCCGTCGGGCGGTGGATGTTTTTGAGGGGGTCATGTCTCGTTCCTGAGTTGTAGCTAGAGCGGGCAATTATCATGGCAGCCGACGCCACAACACGCCGAGAAATACCCCATGACGCTTAACTCGCTACAAATTTTGCAAGCCGACTACAGCAACACGCTGCACGCCCAAGCCATCGTGCAACTGTTAGACGCCTATGCCCAAGACCCGGCAGGGGGCGGCGCGCCGCTGAGTGACTTTGCCAAAACCCATCTGGTGCAAGAACTGGCCAATCGCCCTCAGGCCTTCAGCGTACTGGCCTTTGACGGCGATACGCCCGTAGGCTTGGTCAACTGTATCGAAGGCTTTTCAACCTTTGCCTGCAAGCCACTGGTCAATGTGCATGATGTGGCCGTGCTGGCCAGCCACCGAGGCCAGCGGGTGGGTGAGCAGATGCTGGCGTTGGCCGAGGAAGTTGCTGTTCAACGCGGTGCGTGCAAACTGACGCTCGAAGTCCTCAGCGGCAACCGTAGCGCCATCAAACTGTATGAGCGCATCGGTTTTGCGGGTTACCAGCTCGACCCTGCAATGGGCAGCGCGATGTTTTTACAGAAGTGGCTTTGATCTGTTTTAAGGGTACCTGCGCCTAACGTGTAGCACACGCAATATTTCGATCTGGTCTAGTTTGATTCGGTAGTAAGCAATGTAGTTGTGGTGAATGACCAGTTCGCGCGTCAACGGCACCACTCCCGGTCTACCCAGCATAGGGAAGCTTTGCAAGTGGTCAACCTTTTGAAGCAGTTCGCTTAGGAATTTCTTGGCTGCAAGTGGGTTGTCTTGTGCAATGTAGGCAACTACGGCGTCGAGATTGTTTGCAGCCCGTCTCGTCCATTTAATTTGCATACTTGGCAAAGATGGCAGACATCTCTTCATCGCTTGCAAATTCGCCGCGGTCGGCCTCTGCAATGCCTTCAGTGACTTCAGCTATTTGCCAAGCCTGCTGATCCAGATAGGCGTTGAGTGCCTCCACTGCCAAGAAGCTTTTGGTGCGACCTGTTGATTTGGTGAGTTGAGCCAGGCGTGTGTGCGTAGCTTCAGGGAGACGAATATTGAGGGTTTTTTCAAGCGTTTGCATTCAAGCCTCACGATATTTGTAATACAAAGCCATTTTACGTGTTGCAAGCCGCATGTCAACATCCGCGTCAACTCTTAACGTTGTGACCCAGCGCGCGATGTAGCGCTGCGCCCACCACTGCCCCCACACATTGCGCCGCCACAAACCCGAAAGCACTGCCTGGCGCAATGCCCGCAAAACTGTCTGACAACATGCGCCCCAGCACCGCCGCCGGGTTGGCGAATGAGGTACTTGACGTGAACCAGTAGGCTGCGCCGATGTAGCAGGCCACCAGGCCAGCGGCCTTGCTGCCAGGGGCGCGCAAAACGACCAAGATCAACCCGGCAGTTGCAATGATTTCGCCCAGCCACTGCCCCCAGCCGCCGCGTAATTTGCTGCTGAACTGCAACACGCTCAAGTCAAACATGGCGTTGGCCAGCCACGCGCCAGCCACTGCACCCATTAACTGAAATGCTATAAATAAAGTAGCTGCTTGCGCCCGATTCTGTTGGCTTCCAGCCTCTTTTGATGCCCTAAAAAGCACCACCAGCGTCACCAGCGGGTTGAAATGCGCGCCACTGACCGGCCCGAGCAGCTCAATCAGTACATACAGCGCAAAAACAGTAGCCAGCGTGTTGGCCAGCAGCGCCACGCCGTCGTTGCCGCCACTCAAATTCACGGCCATGATGCCCGACCCAATCACCGCGCAGAGCAGGGCGGCGGTGCCGAAAAATTCTGCAAAAAGCTGGTTTTTTAAAGGCGGTTGGTGCATGGTTTCATGACTTGGCAAGGTTACGCGCAGTCGTTTCCAGCATCAAACGGCTGACGCTGGCCTCTGGCAGGCTGACCAGCAGGTCAAGCCGACGACGCATTTCATGCAGCGTGGCGCGAAAGGCGTTCAGGCGATGCGCGTGGTCACCTTGCACTTCAGAAGGGTCAGGGTAGCCCCAATGCGCCGTTGCGGGCTGGCCGGGCCAGTAGGGGCACACCTCGCCTGCGGCGTTGTCGCAAACAGTAATCACCAGGTTCATCACAGGCGCATCGGGCTTACCAAACTCGTCCCAGTTCTTGCTGCTCAAGCCTTCGGTGGGGATGCCCGCTGACTGCAAAACCTCAAGTGCCAGTGGATTGGGCTTCTGATTCTCACGCGGGCTGCTGCCGGCTGAATAAGCCTTGAAGCGGCCTTGGCCAACGCGGTTCAAAAGGGCCTCAGCCAGAATACTTCGGGCTGAATTATGGGTGCATAGAAACAGTACGTTGATGGGTTCGGTTGACATGAGATACTCCTTGGTTAGATTAAAATTGCTATTAAAGTAATAGCTGCTTGCGCGCGTATTTATTGGGCTGGCGGCCTAAAATAGTGGTAAAAAGAGTCTGAAAATGGCTAAAAAAGCACCAAAACTAGCAGTCCAGGCATTCAGCCAGACTGCTGGCCTCACAGGCCTGGCCCTGGCAGCAATGCGCCGTCAGGTAGCCAAGGAGGGCTGTCATGTGGTCAAAGCTGGCGCGGTAAATCAGGTTGCGGCCACGCGCCTCGGCGCTTACCAGGCCAGAATGCGACAGCTCCTTCAAGTGAAACGACAGCGCGCTGGGCGCCACGCTCAGTTGCTCAGCCATGACTCCCGGCGTCAAACCATCGGGGCCAGCTGCCACCAGCGCCCTGAAGGCGCGCAGTCGCTGAGCCTGCGCCAGTGCAGCGAGTGCTTTGACGGCGGTGGCTTCGTCCATAAGTTCGATTATTGTTTCCATAGTTCAAATATAATTGAAGTATTGAATTAAAACAAGCTGCCCTACAATTTTTTATGCAACTTTCTAACCTCGACCCAGCGCTTTTTACCGTCCCCAATTTGACGGACGCAGGCAGACCCAGCAGCCACCCGCCCCGCATCTTGTTGCTCTACGGCTCGGTTCGCGAGCGCTCGTACAGCCGCCTGGCCAGTGAAGAAGCCGCCCGGCTTTTAGAGGCCATGGGCTGCGAAACCAAAACCTTCAACCCCAGCGGCCTGCCGCTGCCAGACGACGCGCCCGACACCCACCCCAAGGTCGCCGAGCTGCGCGCCCTGGCCGAATGGGCCGAAGGCATGGTCTGGACATCGCCCGAGCGCCACGGCGCCATGACTGGCATCATGAAGTCGCAAATCGACTGGATACCGCTGGCACTGGGCGCGGTGCGGCCCACGCAGGGCAAAACCCTGGCGCTGATGCAGGTCAGCGGCGGCAGCCAGTCGTTCAACGCCGTCAACCAGATGCGCGTGCTGGGCCGCTGGATGCGCATGCTCACCATCCCCAACCAGTCGTCTGTGGCCAAAGCGTTTTTGGAGTTTGACGAAGCAGGG
Organism: Polaromonas sp.; assembly: GCA_031414215.1. GTDB lineage: Bacteria > Pseudomonadota > Gammaproteobacteria > Burkholderiales > Burkholderiaceae_C > Polaromonas. Next base: position 268,841 of record JANNVB010000005.1, read on the forward strand.
CGCATGCAGCCGTCGGCCTATTACGACCGCATCGTTGACGTGATGGAAGAGCTGGTCAAGTTCACGCTGCTCACGCGGGGTGCGTCAAGCTGGCTGACAGACCGCTACAGCGAGCGCAAAGAAAGCGCTGAGGCGTTGTCGAAACGCGTGAACCAAAAAAGTATTTGATGCAGCTGCTGCACATGGCACCCAATGAACGGGTCGTGACGGTCGCCAAACTGGGTTCGTCCGTCACCATCGCCTACGCGTCGACGTATTACATCCTGGCTATTTTGGCCAAAGACATCGCGCAAAGCCTGGGTCTTGCCGTGTCAACCGTGTTTTTGGCTTTTTCAGTGGCCTTGCTGGTGTCTGCCGTATTGGGGCCATGGGCAGGCCGACTGGTTGACCACTATGGCGGGCGTCGGGTGTTGTCTTTCAACAGCCTTGTTTTTGCCGCTGGTCTGGCGGCTTTGTCGGCAGTGCAGGGGCCGGTGGGCCTGTTCGCCGCATGGATGCTGATTGGCGTGGCCATGTCCGCAGGCTTTTATGAAGGCGCGTTTTCAGCCCTGGTCAGGATGTACGGCGCCACGGCACGCCCGGCCATTACCGGCATCACGCTGATTGCCGGCTTTGCCAGCACCATTGGCTGGCCGCTCACCACCTGGCTGAACCTGGAGTTCGGTTGGCGCGGCGCCTGCCTGGCATGGGCTGCGATTCACTTGCTGATAGCGCTGCCTTTGAACCTGTCGCTGCCGTCTGCAAAAAAGGCGCAAACAGTTGATGGAGTTGATGCCGCAGCGCCTGCCAGCCCGGCGTTGGCCAGTCAGCCACCAGCCAAGGCTCCGCCACCGTCCACATCATGGCTGCTGGCCTTTGTGTTTGGTGCTACCTGGTTCACCGCCACCGCCATGGCAGCGCACTTGCCCCAGCTGCTGCAGGCCAACGGTGTGGGCCTGGCCAGCGCCATTGCCTTTGCATCACTGGTCGGCCCCGCGCAGGTGGCAGGGCGGCTGCTTGAATACAGCCTGCTGCGCAACATCAGCCCGCTGGTGTCAGCCCGCATCGCGTCCACCGCCCACGCAGTAGGCGCGCTTTTCTTTTTGGCCATGGGTGTGCCGGCAGGTGTTGTTTTTACCGTTTTGCATGGCGCAGGCAACGGCGTGATGACGATTGCCAACGGCACGTTGCCCCTGCTGTTTTTCGGCCCCGGCGGCTACGGCGCCCGGCAAGGCAAGCTGATGATGCCCGCACGCTTTGCCCAGGCGCTGTCACCGTATGTTTTTGGCCTGGCGATAGAGCGCTTTGGCGCATCAGCGCTGTGGTTTTCAATTGCGTTGGGGCTGATGGCGTTTGGGGCGTTGATGGTGCCGCAGGAGAAGCAGGGGTAGGGGCCTGATGGCGGCTGAGCGGGCGGTTGAGTTTGCCGGTATCGAGGTTTCTGGATGCTATCAATGCAGTAGCTGCTTGCGCCCGTCTTTATTAGCTTCTATAGGCTTTTTATCTGAAAGATGCAGCTATAAGATGCCAAGTATCGCCAGAAGTCAATAAATACGGGCGCTAGCAGCTCCTGAAATAATAGTGAATCAGTTGATCGTCCAAACAATCGGGGTCAGACACTAGTTGATTTCGCTGTGTATGTGACTATCGATATGGCATCATGTCGCCTTTAAAAATAGGCTTGAAAGGGAACCCATGGCAACTGCTGCAACGCTAATCATCACATTGTTAAATGTGGTGCTAGTGTTTGTCCTGTCTTTCATTGGCGGGGACGGAACTGAATTGATATGGACATCTCAGTATATTGGGTTCACTTGGGTCGCAGTTGTTTGCGGATTTGCCTTATTCAAGTGCTCTAAGGGCAGCGGCAGCTTGGGTGTAGTGACCGCTTTGCTCACGGTGCCAGTGGGGCTCACCATAGCGGTCATCGCAGCTGGGATTTGGAGCTTGAGTGACGAAACTTCGCGCAAGCACGAAGCGATACCCAATGAAGTCACAGAAGGCTGCCAAGTTGCTGGTGCAACTTACATTACAAGCCCTTCAATGCCAGTGCATTCGATAGCTTTTGATTGGCAGACAGAATTGGAATGGAGTCGAATGAGTTACTTCAATAGTGACTCTCGGAAATTCGGCGGGTTTCGTTTCTTAGAAGACATCGAATACCCAGAGACCATTCGTTTCATAGAGCAGAAAGCTCGCGGGGTGACGCAAGCAGAGAAACAATGGCCTTATAAGCGTAAGCCCAATGGTGGAGCATTTGTTGAAGCATCCGAGCTAACGGCTGACATCTTGGTGACTTACGACTATAGAAAGCTATCAAAGGCCGAGGCGAGAAATTCGTATGTGCTAACTGATATTGCAGTGACAGACAGACGTAATGGCAAAGCGCTAGCCACGTTACGTTACGTAACGGGTAGCAAGGACACCTGGCCTATTTGTGGCGAAACGTCTAAAGGTGAGATGAACATTGCAGCGTTCATTTTCAAGGCTATTGGGACATCCTCCAAGTAGAGCGAAAACAATGGGAAACAATGGGGGTCGGGGAAACAATGGGGGTCAGACTCCAATTAATTCCAAGTTGCTATTAATTCAGGAGCTGCTTACGCCCGTATTCATTGGTCTGTAAGCCGAAAAAATAGCTAAAAACCGGCCAAAAAGTAGTGTTTGGAGCTAGTCGGGATACGGGCTCCGATTCATTTCGCTCAGCTAAGCGCATTCAACACAGCCCCAGGATTGCGTTCAATCACATTCAAAAAAACCAGCGAGGCTCCGCTGGGTGAACGGTCACCGCGCTCCCAGTGGCGCAGTGTTGCGACTGAAAAGCCAAAACGGGCGGCGAACTGTTCCTGGGTCAAGCTCAGGCGCTCGCGCAGGCTTGAAACGTCAACCGCATGCGGTTGGTAAAGCTTGACGCCAGCAGGCTTGGTGCCTTTGGATTTGGCATGCGCTACTGCCTCGGTCAAGCCTTGTTTGATGCTGTCGAATGCGTTTGTCATATACGTTCCTTTACGTTTCCAGCCAAATTTGTACCAAAAGCTCAACGAGGCCAGCCAGTTCGTTGCGTTCAGCCTTGCTGATGTTCGCCCGCTCGTTTTTGGCAAAAAGAGTCAGCAGGTACAGCGGCATCGATTCATTGTGAAAGTAGTAGATCACCCGAACGCCACCTGATTTGCCTTGCGAGCCTCGGCCCCAACGTAACTTGCGTATGCCGCCCGTGCCTTCCATCAAGTCGCCCGCTTTGGGGTGCGCAGCCAGATAGTTCACGATATCCAGGCGCTCTGTAACACTCAACAGTTTTTCAACTTTGCGTATGTACTCCGGCAATTCAGCGATCGTTAACATCTCGAAATTGTAATCCAATGGATTATCTATAACAAAGTACGAGTTGAAATTGAAATAGCAATTTCTTCAAGGTAAAACCAGTCTTGTCATTTTTACCTTGAAGAAATCAATCAAATGGCATGGACAGAAGGTAAGTGCTACTAATTCAGGAGCTGCTTGCGCCCGTATTCATTGGTCTATAGGCCTAAAAGTCCCCAAAAAAGCGGCTCAAAAACGGCTTTTTATAGCTTTAACGCCTCAAAGTTGCCGAAAGAGTGACTTTTCAGACCAAAACCGGTTGTTCGCAATCGTTGCAGATTCAATCGATCAAAAAATTGCCAAATTTCGTATCCTATGCGATACAATCAGCAATGCTTGAAATTCGTCAAACTACTGCTTACGCACAGTGGTTTGACGCGCTTCGTGACCGAACGGCCAAGACGCGGATCGACATTCGGATACGTCGGCTGTCTCTGGGTAACCCGGGCGACGTGAAGTCTGTTGGCGAAGGCGTTTCAGAACTGCGTATCGACCACGGGCCCGGCTACCGCGTTTATTTCATTCAGAACGCAGATATTTTTGTTGTGTTGCTTGCTGGCGGTGACAAGGCAACGCAAGACCGTGATATTCGTCAGGCAAAGGCGCTTGCGCGCAACTTATAGGAGCAGACCCATGACCAAAGCAATGCCAAAAACAACCACCACTTTGTGGGACCCCGCTGAACACCTGAAAACCGAGCAGGATATGGCGGATTATCTTGAGGCGGCTTTGGAGGAAGAAGACCCGGCGCTGATTGCTGCTGCGCTGGGTGACATCGCCCGCGCCAAGGGCATGACGCACATTGCACGCGAGGCAGGCCTGGGGCGCGAGAGTTTGTACAAAGCCCTGTCGCCTACAGGCAACCCTGAATTCGCAACGATTTTGAAAGTTATCTCTGCCTTGGGTTTACAACTGCATGCAGCGCCTGCTAACGTGCGCGTAGTTGTTTAATTCTTTTGCTGTTCAATTTATAGCGTTAGGGAATTACGCCGAAATTTTCTCCAACTTCTCTTTTTGTTCAAGCGCCATTAGGATTACTCATGCGTACCTGTCTTGTTGTCTTGCTCGCTGCACTTTTCACTCCTTATGCTATCGGCGCGGACCTCCCAATCGGGAACATGCGTTTCGCACTGGGTACGGACCAGAGTGGTGTGATGCAAGAAGTCCGAGCGCGTTTTCATGTGGTTCCGTTACAAGGAAGCCCTGATATGTATTTTTTATCCGAAGCAAAGCCGCCCAACGTCCGCATTCTTGGCGCAATCAGGTTCTCAAACGGGCGACTGGTTTGGGCTCAAAGGAATTGGGGACAATTTGAAGGCAAGGTTACTTCCACTGATGTATCGAAGACTATGTTTGCTGCCATTGAGAGCGCGACGGCGGCGGCAGGAACATCTGCAACAGTTTCTACCAAGATTCAGCGTATCCCAGGCGCGGAGTTCAAATCGATTTACTTCGACTTTCCAGGAAGAAAGATCACGATAACGTCCACTGACGGCGATGCGAGTAGCGGAGGCAAGCAAATAAGCATCGAAGAAAGCATTGGCCTTACTCGGTGACGCTCAATACTTGCATTGATCAGAAATTCAACCAGATGCATCGTAAAGAGTTTGGGTCAGATTCCAATTAATCTTGATATAGATGTCCGACTTACAGTCACTTGCCAAGAAAAAAGCCGACGCGCAAATGCAGAGAAATTTTGCTGTTCTGTCGAAAACGATTGAAACAATAAAAAACGAGGGTGCTGGAAAAGGGAATCTACTTTCAGGCGCCACATTGAAACGAGTTCTTACAGCTTGTAAACACGCTACTGATACTCAGTGCCTCGTCGTTATTACCGAATACAAATGGGCGATTGAGCAAGCAGTTTTCGCAAGCCAATCTTGGGTTGACCGGCTTGTCTCCGAAGCTATCCAATGTCTCGAACCACTTCATGTTGAATCTGAAAAGCACATTCGGAAAGTGTGCCTGCTTATTGATAAATCTGAGTTGGCGAACAGCCTTGTTTCAGACTTAAAAAATACTGAAATTGCAGCTGCAAATGACATTGCACTTGCGCTTAAATCTAGTTTTGCGGAACGTAGCAGCGGTCTTGTAAAAAGTATCTTCGGTTTTTTCCCGCGTTTGTTGTCACGTCTGTTTGGCGGTGGCGCAGCATGACGACGGGGACCAATCAGGATCAGACTCCAACTTTTTACCAAGTTCTTGGCGGTTGAATGCAAACGTCGAGCAGTCTTATGAAACAACACACCAAACGCGTCGGCATCATCGGCTTGGGCATCATGGGCAGCATCATTGCTCGCGCCTTGTTGCAAGCGGGGCATGAGGTGGTGGGCTATGACCCTTTGCCCGCGGCTCGCGCCCGCTTGCGCCGCAGTGGGGGGCGGGTTCTAGCCTCTGGCACGGAGGTGGCCCGGCAGGCCGATGCGCTGATCTGCTCTTTGCCCAGCACTGCTGCGCTACATGCTGTCGTGGCTGATCTGCAGCAGGCGGGTCGCCCCAAGGCAGGGCAGATCGTGATCGAGACCAGCACCTTGCCGTTGGCCGATAAGCTTGCCGCGGCAGCCGCGTTGCGCAAGCAGGGGCGGCAGATGGTCGATGCGCCTATCAGTGGCACGGCCACGCCAGCGCCACAGCAAAACTGGATCATTTACCTGAGCGGCTCGCCCGGTGCCTGCCGCGAGGCAGCGGCGCTGGCGCAAGCCTTCACGCTGCAAGCCCCACGCGTTGGCGCTTTGGGTGCGGGCACCAAGCTCAAACTGGCTGCCAACCACCTCGTGGCCATTTACAACGTGGCTTATGCCGAGATGGTGACGCTGTGCCGCCGTATGGGGCTGGACCCGGCTGTGGCGCTGGCGCAGATGGGTAACAGCCCCTATATTGGCACCGGCGCGATGCGGCTGCGCATGCCGATGATGATTGAGCGCAACTATGAGCCAGCCAGCATGAAGATCGCGCTGTGGCAAAAAGACATGCAGATCATCAGCGATATGGCGCGCTCTGTACATTGCCCCACCCCGCTGCTGGACACCTGCCACTCCATCTACACGGCGGCGATGGCTTTGGGTCTTGGACAGGCAGATACCGCCGCCACAGCCGAAGTGCTGGCGCGGATGGCGGGAAACAAGGCGTGAGCCGAGGGCAAACAATGGGGTGCAAAATCCGATTGCTTAACCCGGTATGACATTTTCATCTTTGACATTTATCGCCTGCGCCACTCCGCTACGCATCCTTCTTTTAGCCCTGACGTTCATGACCGCCGCCACATCATCCCAAGCCGACAGCTCCAGCCCCAGCCTTGCCTCCTATTACGACCGCCACATGGCGCTGCAGGGCGATGTGGCTTATGGCTGGGTCGGGCGTGGCCAGCCTGCTCGCATGATGGCGGGCGTGGTGCAGTTGGGCGTGAGTGACAAAGCATTCTTTGCCTTGCTCGCCGATGGCACGCTCCAAACCTGGACGGATCAACCCGCCCGCGCCACCACCTTGATGCGTGGCGTCAAGCGCTTTGCCGCTGGTGCATCGGGCTGGTTTGCGATTGATACGGCAGGCGCCTTGTGGCGCAGCGCATAGCGCAAGACGTGATTGAGGTGTGCATTGGCGACAGCGCCGATTACTACATCCGCCAGGGCGGCGCACTGTATGCCAAGGGCCTGGCTCATCGTGGCCAATATGGCGACGGCAAGCTCACTGCCACCACAGAATTCGTGGTCACCGCGCAGGATGCGGTCGCCGTGCGTGCCCATACCGGGCATGGGATTTATCTGCGGCGCGACGGCACGGTGATGGGCACAGGCGGCAACCGTTTTGGCCCGCTGTCGTCTCACGGACTGGGTGATAAGGCGGATAGCTGGGGCGCGATCTTTCAGGGCGCGGTAGCTATTGCGACAGGCTCACGCCATTCGCTGGCAATACGCGCCGACGGCAGCCTGTGGGCCTGGGGCGCAGGCTTTGCGATTGAGCCCGCCAAGCTGCTCGATAACGTGACGGACGTTGCCGCTGGCGACACTGTGACTCTTGCGCGAACCCGCGATGGTGCGCTTTGGCAATGGGATGCGGGCAGCAGCCAGGCGCCCAGGCGGCTGAGCTTGCCACCATGACCCACCGGCGCAACCTGATAGTCAAGCTTTTGCTGGCACGGCGGCGGGAGCAATCGGGATCGTGAGCATTCGGTGAATAATCCGGTTTAACCATCCATCAACCCTGCCGCCATGAAAACACGCACAGTCATATCCCTCTTAGCGTCCCACACGGTAGTTGCGGTCGTCGGTTTTGCCGCTGGCATCTACGTCTTGCCGATACTCATTGCGCCTGCAGCCCCCACAGTTGCTGAGCTGAAGTCAGCCACAATACAGGTTCTTTTTACGGGGCAATTCAAACGCGATTTGAAAGACAGCGATGCGCTGCACTGGGGTGAAGGTGTGGTGTCTGTTGCCGCGCGCACCATATCGTTGGCTGGCAAGCTGTCGCCGGGGCCAGATTACAGGCTGTACCTGTCGCCGGAATTCGTTGAAACCGAGGCCGACTTCAAGCGGCTGAAGCCGGGTATGGTGCAAGTAGGTGGCGTCAAGACCTTCGAAAACTTCATTGTTGAAATCCCAGCGGGTATTGACCCCGCAAACTACTCAACCGTCATCGTTTGGTGCGAGACGTTCAGCGAGTTCATCTCTGCTGCCAAGTACAAATAAGCGGCCAAAAATGGCTTTAGGCCAATCAATACGGGTGCAAGCAGCTATTAAAAATATAGCGTTAAAAATGGCTAAATGAGCCGCGCCAATGCGACCGCGGCTCTAGACCCACCACCCACCAGCTTGCACCAGGCCCGCAAAATCAAACCCGGTGGCTGGGCTTGCAACGCCAAGGCTTCGTCACGGTGTTCGCATTCGTCTTGCTGGCATTGACGCAGCAGGCTCAGCAGCTCGGCGTGTTCGGGCTGGTTTTGCAGTTTGTCGATCTGATGCTGGTAGTGTTGGTCAACAAAGGTTTCAACCGCTGCAATCGTGGCGTACACGGCGCGCGGGCCAAACAGGGCGGGCAGGGCGCCAGTGGCAAAGCCTGCCACGCGCCAGCCGGGCAGCAGGCGGCTGCGTTGGGGCCATGGCAATACGGCGTTGATTTTGTCGAGGTGGTCTTGCTCTGTAGCCAGGTGGCGCTGGGCAAATTCGCGTACGCCGGGGTCGCGCGAGACGGCCAGCAAGCCGCGGTAGATCCACACCGCGCCAGTCTCTCCGGCCTGGTCGGACCGCAAGTCGCCTGCCAGGTCTTTGGCAACTCGGGGTGCTTCAAACGCTTTGGCGATGCCCTGCATTTGCGGTCTGATGCGCAAAAAAGCGCGGTAAGTCAGCTCCAGCGCAGGCGTTGCACCCGGCAAGCGGGCCGCCAGCGCCAGGTAACGCCAGCCGGGCAGCGTGGCCCACAGCGCCACAAAAGCCGCCGCTCCGCTCAAAATTTGCCCGTCAGAGCGCTGAACATGAAAACGAGCCATGTAGTCGCTGCGTACGCCGCCGGGTGGCAGCACTGTGTCGGCCCGGCTGATGTCTGAAAACTTCAATGTTTGCGCAGGTGCAATGGGCCGCAAGCCCTGATAAACGGCAATTTCACGGCGGCACAGCGGGCAAGCGCCGTCGTACAGCACCGTCAGGGCGGGACAGGGGTTATCAGTCAAATCAGGCATCGACAGATGTTGCCAGAGCTGCGGCTGCGCTGCAGGGCGTGCGGCACATTCACGGCTGGGTTATGCGGTTATGTGAGGCGGTCATGTTGGCCACGTTCGGCCTCATCCTGTCACACAACTGCCACTTAACTGACACAAGTACGTCACTGCAGCCTCTCACAATCTGTGAATGCAAAAAACCGGATCCGTTGTATCAAGCCTGAATTTCAACCAGCAGTGCCTGCGCATTTTGCGTTGCACTGCCAAGGCGTTTGCCAGCAGCCCGGGTGGTTTGCGCTTCAAGCCGGGGGCGCGGCCCTGGCTGGAAGGCCTTCAGAATATACGCCCCATGCTTCCGAGCGTTGGCAAATGACCTTCCACCAGCAGCCCCGACCCCGGGGCTTTTTTACAGCATTTTTTAATTCGATCTGATTTGGACCGAGACACATAACCACAAGGAGTTAGCCATGAAAGAACTGCCAAACCCTACGTTTGCCCTGTCCCCTGTGGCCATGCCACAAGTTATCCGGGGGTCACTTTGTCCAAGCGGTCAAGCTGTCATTTCCGATGTTGTTCAAAGGCCTGCCGTGGGGAAAATCTCGGTCAGCTGGGCCCGGCATCAAGACGAGGTCCGGGCGGCGCAGCGCCTGAGGTACCAGGTTTTTGCGGTTGAAATGGGTGCGACCTTGCCCATCACCGTGGCTGGTCACGACATTGACCTGTTTGACGACTACTGTGAGCACCTGCTGGTACGGGACGAGGCCAGCGGCGAGGTGATTGGCACCTACCGCGTGTTAACGCCTACCCAGGCCAAGCGCGCAGGAAGCACCTACAGCGACACCGAGTTTGACCTGACCCGCTTGCGTACGCTGCGCGAGCGCATGGTAGAGCTAGGCCGCAGTTGCGTGCATGCGGACCACCGCTCGGGCGGCGTGATTTTGGCGCTGTGGGGGGCTCTGGCTGAATTCATGGCCCGCAACCAGCTGGACACCATGATTGGTTGCGCCAGCATCCCGATGCAAACCCCGGGTGCGAACAGTGGCCAGGCGGCAGCCAGCATTTGGCGGCAAGTCAAGCAAACCCATTTGGCACCGATTGAATACCACGTCACGCCGCGCCTGGCGCTGCCGGTAGACAAGCTCGATGATTCACTCGACATTGAGCCGCCTGCGTTGATTCGCGGTTATTTGCGCCTGGGTGCCAAGGTGCTGGGTGCACCGGCCTGGGACCCTGACTTTAACTCTGCCGACTTGCCGATGATGATGCGTATTGCGGATTTGCCGCCGCGTTATCTGAAGCATTTCACGGCTAAACCCGCTAACGCGTGATGCGCACGATGTTTGACGCTTTGGGATCCATGGGCAGCACCGGCGCCCAGGAGCCACATGACAACGATGATGAGTCGCTGCGCAAACGTTACCGCACGATTTTCATATCTGACCTGCACCTGGGAACGCCCGGCTGCCAGGCAGTTGCTTTGCTGGATTTCTTGAAGGCTCACCCGAGCGACACGTTGTTTCTGGTGGGCGACATCATTGACGGCTGGCAACTGCGCCGCAAATGGTACTGGCCGCAGGCACACAACGACGTGGTGCAAAAGTTGCTCAAGCGCGCACGTAAGGGCTGCCGCGTGGTGTTTATACCGGGCAACCATGATGAGTTTGCGCGTGAATTTATTGGGCACCGCTTTGGCGACATTGAAGTGATTGAAGAGACCGTACACACCACTGCCGATGGGCGTCAGTTGTGGGTTATTCACGGTGACTACTTTGACGCCGTGGTGCAGTGCGCCAAGTGGCTGGCCATTGTGGGTGACAACCTGTATGAGTTCACTCTCAAACTCAACCGCTATCTGAACACCATGCGCGCCCGCATGGGGCTGCCGTACTGGTCGCTGTCGGCGTACCTCAAGCAAAAAGTCAAAAGCGCGTTGAATTACGTCACCGACTTTGAAGTAGCAGTGGCCAACGAAGCGCGCCGCCGTGGCTACCAAGGCGTGGTGTGCGGGCACATCCACCGCGCCGAGATGCGTGACATCGACGGCGTGCTGTATTGCAACGATGGTGACTGGGTTGAAAGCCGCACCGCGTTGGTAGAACATTTTGATGGCACGCTGGAGTTGCTGCACTGGGCTCCCGCGCATGAGACGCAAGGCCGTAGCCAGGTTGGCAGTGCAGTGACTGTCTGATGGAAATACATATGAAGATTGCATTGATTACTGACGCGTGGCAACCCCAAGTCAACGGCGTGGTGACCACGCTGGTTGAGCTGGTGCGCGAGTTAGAGGCGTTAGGCCACAGCGTAGAAGTGATTCACCCCGGTTTGTTTAAAACCCGGCCCTGCCCCGGCTACGCTGGCATTGACCTGGCTATATCGCCCAAGCGTGTGTTGACTGAAAAGATGGACGCTTTTGCACCCGATGCGATTCACATTGCCACTGAAGGCCCACTGGGCTGGGCGGCGCGCAGCTATTGCACCAAGCGGGGTCTCAGGTTTACCACCGCGTTTCACACCAAATTCCCTGAAATTTTGCACGCGGCACTGAAGATTCCCTTGTCGTGGGGTTACGCACTGTTCAGGTACTTTCATAAGCCCTCGTCTGGCGTGATGGTGCCTACTAACGGCGTGCTGCGCATGCTGGAGCAACGCGGTTTAAAAAATTTGCGTGGCTGGACGCATGGCGTTGATACTGACCTGTTTGCTTACCAACCGCAGCCGCGTTTGTACCCGCCGATGGGCACACTGGTGCGTCCGGTGTCGTTGTTTGTAGGCCGCGTATCGTATGAAAAAAACATCGATGCGTTTTTGAATTTAGACATTCCCGGGACCAAGGTCGTGTGCGGTGTCGGGCCATTGGAAGCCAGCTTGAAGCAGCGTTACCCGCAGGTGCGCTGGATGGGCGTGCTGCCCCGGCATGAGCTGGCCAAGGTGTATTCGGCGGCTGACGTGTTTGTGTTTCCCAGCCGGTCTGAAACCTTTGGATTGGTGATGCTGGAGGCGATGGCCACTGGTACGCCAGTGGCTGCTTACCCGGTTGATGGGCCGCTGGAAGTATTGTGTAAAGCGGGTGGAGCAGATGATGGCGTACATCATGGCGGCGTTTTGCATACAGATTTGCAGCAAGCCTGCTACAAGGCGCTAGCTGTGCCGCGACATGAAGCCCGCTTGCGTGCGCTGGACTTCAGCTGGGCACAGGCGGCACAGTTGTTTGATGGTTTTTTGGTGGCCGCACATCAGGATAAGCTGAAGAAAAACGGGCAAAATGAAGGTTCGGCGGTCACATTGGTGAAAAATTCCGTCACGCCATTGTCATAAAACCAGTCAACACTGACCAGTTAACTTTTGCTTACTTTTGATTGCAGCGATTGATGTCGCTGTCCCACTCTTGCTTATTTCAAACTTATCTACTGCCGCACAGCCCGTTCAGTTTCTGGACCGTGACCACAGCATTTTGGCCTTCAATGAGCGGGTGCTTGACTGGGCCAAACGTTCCGACGTTCCGCTGCTGGAAAGACTGCGTTACCTTTGCATCGTTTCATCCAACCTTGATGAATTTTTTGAAGTACGTGCCGCGCCGCATTTGACAGCCGCGCAAGCGGGTGATGACAAGGGCTTGTACACGGTCGAGTCTTTGAAGTCACTTTCAGCCGAAGCGCATGACATGGTGGGCCGGCAGTATTCACTTTACAACGATGATTTGCTGCCTGAATTTGAAAAGTGTGGCATCCGCATCGTCTCCCATGGGGAGCGCAATCTGGCCCAGCGGCGTTGGGTCAAAGCCTACTTTGAGCGTGAGGTACGCCCGCTGCTGATACCTGTGGGGTTGGACCCCTCGCACCCGTTTCCGCAGGTGGCCAACAAGTCGCTTAACTTTATTGTTCGCCTCAGTGGCCACGACGCCTTTGGGCGCGAGAACGACATCGCCATCGTCAAAGTGCCGCGCGTTTTGCCGCGCTTTATTCGCATGCCGGACCGCGGCTCAAACAAGGGCACGCTGTTTGTGTCGTTATCGAGCGTGATTCGTGCGCATCTGGCTGAGCTGTTTCCCGGTCGGGTGCTGGAGCAGTTTTCGCAGTTCCGTGTAACGCGGCATTCTGACCTGGCGGTTGACGAAGACGATGTACAAAACCTGCGCACTGCGTTGCGCCAGGGACTGGAGCAACGTCACTACGGCCAAGCTGTGCGGCTGGAAGTATCGGCAGGGTGCTCTGAATACTTGTCGAGTTTTTTACTCAAGCAGTTCGATTTACCCGAACTTGCCTTGTACCGGGTGCATGGCCCAGTGAACCTGGTGCGGCTGACGCAAATTGTTGATCTGGTCAATGACCCTAAGCTGCTGTTTCCCGTTTATAGCGCTTGCTACCCAACGCAGTTGGTACCCGGCCAGTCATTTTTTGATCGTCTCAAGCAGAGTGATGTGTCAATTCATCAGCCGTTTGAAAGTTTTGAAGGTGTACTGGCCTTTTTGCGCGAGGCCGTCAATGACCCACAAGTACTTGCTATCAAGCAAACCATTTACCGCACCGGTGCTGACTCTGAGCTGATGCAGTTGCTGCGCGAAGCGGTGCGGCGCGGCAAAGAGGTGACGGTGGTGGTGGAGTTGAAAGCGCGTTTTGACGAAGAGGCCAACATCAACTGGGCGGAAATGCTGGAGTCGATAGGTGCGCAGGTGTTGTACGGCGTGGTGGGCCTGAAAACCCACGCCAAAATGCTGCTGGTGACCCGGCGCGAAGGCCGCAACCTGGTGCGTTACGGACATTTGTCGACCGGTAACTACAACCCGCGCACGGCCAAGCTGTACACCGATGTCAGCTACCTGACGGCTGACCCACTGCTCACAGCCGATATGGACAGTGTTTTTGTACACCTGGCCAGCCAGAGCAGGTTGCCCAAGCTGAACCACTTGCTTCTTGCGCCTTTTCAGTTGCAGCGCAAACTGATAGAAAAAATCGATGCATTGGGCGAGGCAGCAGCCAAGGGCAAAGACACACGTATCGTTGCCAAGATGAACGCGCTGACCGATGAGGCCTTGATGCTGGCGCTTGTCAGTGCAGGGCAGAAGGGCGTGAAGATTGACTTGATCGTGCGCGGCGCCTGCATGCTGCCGGCACAGGTGCCCGGGGTGACGGACAACATTCGGGTGCGGTCAGTGATTGGCCGCTTTCTGGAGCATTCACGGGTGTTTTACTTCCGCAGTGGCGCAGAAGAAACCTTGCTGCTTTCAAGTGCCGACTGGATGAACCGCAATATGCTGCGCCGTATTGAATTGGCTTGGCCAGTCACGAACCCTGCGATTCGCCAAAGCATCATCGATGAATGCTTGGTAGCGTATCTGCATGACGGCGTAGATGCATGGGATCTACAGGCAAACGGCTCGTACACCCGTGTCAAAACCTTACCGGGGCAGGGCGCCCAAGCTGCGCTAATGCGCCGCTACGCGTCTGCGCTGCCGCGCAAAAAATAGATCAGCAACGAGCCGCATATGGACCTGATTTTGTGGCGTCATGCAGAAGCTGAAGACTGGTTGCTAGGCGATGAGCAGTCAGGTCTTGATCTGGACCGATCATTGACCCAGCGCGGTGAAAAGCAGGCCACACGCATGGCCGCTTGGCTGGACAGGCAATTGCCTGAAGGCGCACGCATTTGGGTGAGCCCGGCAAGGCGCTGTGAGCAAACGGCATTGGCGCTGGGGCGTAAGTACAAAATTCGCACTGAACTTGCGCCAGATGCCACGCCTGCACAGTTGCTGGAGCTGGTGCAATGGCCCAACAACAAATATCCGATTCTGGTGATTGGCCATCAACCGATACTGGGACAAACAATTGCGCAGCTTTTGAACTTGAAGGAAAGCGAGTGCGCCGTTAAAAAAGGCGCACTCTGGTGGCTGCGCAACCGGGACCGCGACGGACACAGTCAGACCGTAGTCGTGACTGTGCAATCACCAGAAGTGATGTAGCACTTATTTGGCAGAAGCCGGGCGACCGGTCTTGATCGCGGGCACCTTTTCAAGCGCACTCAGGAAAGCAGCATCAGACATTGCTGCCAGAGCCTTGATACCGGCACGCAGCAATTCACTTTTCTTGACAGCACGTGTTAGCTTGGTGGCACGTTGCTTGAGTGCTTCAAGCACAACATACTCAACTTTTGGAATGGTGAAGCTGTCGCGAACCAGTTTTGGTTTTTTCGGCTTTTCAGCTTTCACAACTTTTGCTGTTTTGACGGGTTTGAGCGTCTTGGCGGCTTTGACCGGCGCAAATGCCTTGGACAGTGGTTTTTTAGCAGCTGGTTTTTTAGCAACTGATTTGCGTGGCGCTGCTTTTTTGGTGGGTTGTTTTGGTGTGACTGGTTTTGCCGTTACGGTTTTGACAGTAACAGATTTGACGGGCGTCTTGTTTGCTGCGGATGCCGCTGGGGCAGCGGGTACAGCTATCGTTTTTGCAGTTGCCATAAATATTCCTTTTTGGTAAACGGTAAAATAAACCGTGTATATAGTTTATATCGTTTAAAAGCAGGTCGTCAAGTCTGCTATGACAGCTCAGAAACAATCAAAGTCCACGGGGTTTTTTGCCATGCCAGAACCTCCTCACGCAGCAGGTGGGCAGACTGCGGAAAGGCTTCTGCCCATCCAGACCGGTAGTTCAAAACAAAAAGCCGCCCCGGCTCGCTGCCCGGTTCGAGTTGTAGACCCTGCAAATCCGGGTCACGCCGGGCGTGGCACAAAATCACCGCGATTCGCAAGCAAAGAAGCTGTTGGATGAACGAGCGATCCTCAAAGTCAACTTCAAGCTTTCTCAATTTACCTCTGTGACCCAGCACCAACTGGCTTAGTCGGTGCAGCTCTGGCAGTGCAAAACCTGGGACATCTGCGTGGTCAAGAATATACGCACCGTGTTTGTGGTAGTCGCTGTGCGAGATGTGGCTACCAATCTCATGGAGCTGAGCCGCCCATTGCAGTTTGCGTAAAAAACGATCAGCGTCTGGAGATGGCTGATGTGTGCTGAGCATCAAAAATAGTTGTCGAGCTACTTTACGGACGCGCTGCGACTGGATGGTATCGGTTCCAAATTTGCCAGCCAAGTGATCAACGCTCATCGAGCGTAGATCTGTAACGCCTTCTTCACGATCCAGCAGGTCATACAGCACGCCGTGCCGTAACGCGCCCACTGCGGCTTGCATTTGCTTGATGTCCAGTAGGTCAAATACCGCTCGCAGCACGCTGACACCGCCGCCAATCACCGCGCGGCGATCTTCTTTCATGCCGTCAATTTTGAGCCGGTCTGCGCTTTGCGATTTGATCAAACGATCCAGTAACCAGTCAAGCCCTTCGCGTGTCACCAGACCAGGCGCCCAGCCTGCGGCGGACAGCACATCGCTGACCGCGCCAATCGTGCCTGATGAGCCATAAGCCACATCCCAAGCGCCGGCGCGGTAAGAGTTGGTGGCTTCGTCAAGAATGGCTTTCGCCGCAATTTCGGCGCTCTCAAAAGCGCGCACACTGAACTGCCCGTCAGAAAAGTATTTCATGGACCAGGCCACACTGCCAACCCGATAAGACTCCATGGTACGGGCTTCAAGGCCCTTGCCGACAATCATTTCGGTGGAGCGCCCGCCGATATCCACTACCAGGCGGCGCTCATCAGACTGCGGCAGCATGTGCGCAACCCCTTGGTAAATCAAGCGGGCTTCTTCACGGCCCGAAATGACATCAATCGAAAATCCGAGTATTTTGTTCGCGCGCTCCAAAAACGTGTCACGGTTTCTGGCTTCACGCAAAGTTTGGGTGGCAACGGCTCTGACCTGGGTCTTTTTAAAACCCGCCAGACGCTCGCCAAAACGGGCCAGGCAGTCCCAGCCACGCTGCATGGCCTCCGGCGTCAGATTGCGGTCGGCATCCAGGCCATTTCCCTGACGTACGGTTTCTTTGAGATATTCGGTGCGGTTGATCTGGCCTCTGTCGTAGCGGCCAATCTCTAGGCGAAAGCTGTTGGATCCTAAATCTACCGCCGCCAATAAGCTTCCATTTTGCATGAATGAATCTGTTTCTGTATGAATAGGAACAGCATAGCATTCGAGCCACTTGCGCACCTGATGAATGTGTGCTTCATCTGGTTTGTCACAGCCATGTCACCGAGCAGCAACAAAATAGCACAAATCAACTTTTCAGCACACCATGAAATCTTCACTTGGCTTGGGCAAGTACCGCGACCTGCTTTTCGCCATTCTGCTTTTTATCGTTTTGGATCTTGGTATCCTGTTTTTCAATTTCTTTGCGTCTATCCAATTGGAGCGGGATGCCAGCCGCATCAATACCGCAGGTGAATTGCGCATGCTGACGCAACAGATTACAAAATCACTGCTGACTCTACAGGTTGAAAAAAAGGCTGAACTTCCAATCCAGACCAGCATGGCGCAGCTGACTCAGGGAACCGGGGCGTTTGTTCAAGGCCTTGCTGTTTTGAAGAACTCGATGACCAAAGACGCTGAGTTCACAGTATTTGGTCTTAACCCGGACGACCTGCGTGATACGCTAAAAAAGTTGGAGCGTGAGTGGCTGCCGCTTAAGGAAAGCATTGATCCGGTGATTGCATCTGCAGAACCAAATGTGGAAGATACCGAGTTGGCCGCCACCAAGGCTGTGGCCCGTAATATCCGGTTGATGGCGCTGAGTGATGACTTGGCAACAGGCGTTGAGTCGGCGGCTCGAACTAAGACAGAGCGCATGAGGCAAATTCAGGTGGCGGCGATTATTCTGGCTTTGATCAACTTTGTATACATCGTCTTCAAGTTTTTACGGCGCTTGAATGCAAGCGACCGAATCGCAGATGAAGCACGCCAGGAGACAGATGACATTCTTAAAACAGTATCAGAGGGTTTGATGCTGGTAAGGGCTGACGGCAGCGTCGGCACTCAGTTGTCTGCGTCAGTACATCGACATTTTGGTCGTGAAATTAAGGCTGGAGAGAGCTTTCATCAATTGCTGGACAGTATTTTGATGCCAGGTCGTGCAGAGGAGGCGCAGAGCTATTTGACGTTGTTGTTCAACCCCAAGGTTAAGCCTTCACTTTTGACACAGCTTGATCCTTTAAAAGAAGTTGAAATTACCTTAGCACATGACAAATCGGCCAAGGCTCGATTTCTGACTTTTCAGATCACGCAACTGCATGAAGCAGGGCGCATCAAGGAATTGCTGGTCACTGTTTTTGATGTCACGCAAAAAGTTCAACTCCAGCGTGAATTGGTCGCAACGCAAGAGGCCGCTAAAAGTGACGTAGAGGATCTAATAAAGGTGCTGGAGCAGGAGCCTTTGTTGCTACAGGATTTCTTGCTTGGCTCGCGCGCCAGGCTGTCAGATTTGAACCAGTCCATGCGCACCGTGGGAAGACGACCTGAAGCCTATAAGGCGCTGGTTGAAGATGCGGCACGGCTCATTCACAGCATTAAAGGAGAGGGTGCTGCACTAAGTTTGACGGCCATTTCGCGCCAGTGTCATGAGATGGAAAATGCGCTTGCGCCGCTGCTCAAACGCCAAGACCTATCTGGGGAGGACTTAATCCCTATCGTCTTTGAGCTTTCCAAAGTTCAGGATCAGGTGGAACGGCTTTACAGAGTTTTTGCGCGGATTGGCCAGTCTGCGCCGACTCCGGTCGGCTCCGAGCCTCGTCTTTTGGACGCTATGGTTAGCAATTTGCGCTCTTTGTCAGAGCGGGTTGCGTTGTCTTTGGGCAAGCAAGTCCGACTGACGGCTTATGTCAACGAAACATCTTTGCCTGCTCATGTCGAGCAGGTGCTGCGTGAAGCGCTGCCGCAACTGGTAAGAAATGCAGTTGTGCACGGCATAGAGTTGCCGCAGGATCGGCAAAAACTAAGCAAGCCGCCAGTCGGAGAGCTAAGACTCGACATTGGACGCGATGGGGATGGCACTATTCAGGTGACCCTTAGCGACGATGGGCGCGGCATAGCGGTACCTGAAGTCAGGCAGCGCGTGGCACAGTTGCGGGCAGACTCTGACAAACTTTCCGACTCGCAAGTGCTCGGGTTTATTTTTGATCCGCATTTTTCAACAGCCAGTGAAGTTACCGCGCACGCGGGGCGCGGTGTCGGCCTGTCGCTGGTAAAACAAATCGCCGAAAAAGCCGGTGCCAAATTGCGGGTACTGACCCGGCCCAATGTTTCTACGCAGTTTGTTCTCAAGTTTGCGGTGGTCTGATGACAATACGAAGCCTGATGGTGGTGGACGATTCAATGGTTTTTCGCAACCGGATCGCCCGTTTAGCAGCAGATCAACGCTTGCATGGTTTACAGGTGGTTGCGCTGGCCGAGGACGGACATCACGCGATAGAGCAGGCGAAACTGTACAAGCCCGATTTCGTCACCATGGACTTGACCATGCCTGTGATGGACGGGCCAGCGTGTCTGGAGGCGTTGCGCACGCTGTTACCAGATGCGCGTGTCTTGGTGGTGTCGGCGTTAAGCGACCGGGCGACCGCCCTGAAGGCCATGACCAAAGGCGCACACGGCTTTTTACTCAAACCATTTTCTGACACGCAATTGGTCGAATCTCTACAGGAGTTGATGACATGACGACGACGCGGCTTAAGGTCGAAGACATCAAGATTTTTTCTGATGCAGCGATGGCGTTTTTCTCACAGACCACCGGGCACAAGGCGGCCGTGCGAACGGCCTACATGCTTGACGCGGCTGAGACAGTGGTCTGGAACGATTTTCAGGGGCGCATTGAATTAAGCGGGCACTATCGTGGCAGTGTGACGTTTTCAGCACCCAAGGGGCTGTTGACTCACGTGCTCTTGAAAATGGGAGAAAGCAGCTACACCGACGCCAGTCACCGGGATATTGTTGGAGAGATTACTAATCAGATGTCTGGTTACGCACGCCGCCATTTTGGCGAAACCATGGACATTTCCCCGCCGCGCGTGATCACGCAGATTGAAGGGGTGACAGCCCCCGGTTTTGCTGCCTCACCGTTTGTTATTCCGATGCTGTGGGATCGTTATGAAGCGCATCTGGTTGTGCGTATGGGTAAGGCGCAAGCTCACTGAACCTGCCCGTGTAAGCTTTTTGCACAAACTTAGTGACGTCAAAAATTCATCATTTTGTCATGTCATTGTCACAAGGCAAGCCGAAACTATGACATGTATTTAAACCACCATTAGGAGATTTCTACATGAAGCTTGTCTTTATCGCCCCCTTGATTCTTACTGCATTACTCGGCGGTTGCGCTACCAGCGTTGCATTGCCAACAGGCATGAAGGCGGGTCAGTTTGTCACTTTTAGCTGTGAAGGTGGCAAGTCTTTTCAAGCACGCGCTGCTGATGATGGCTCTACCGTTCGCGTCCGCCATGAAGGTGGTTATGAGCTGGATAACAAGGGAGCTGGCATTTACGAAGCTGAGGGATGGAAGCTTGTTACCCAAGGCCCTGGTGCGCCTGAACTGATCCATAACGGCAAATCAATCGGCAAGAACTGCAAAGCCGCTTGATTGTCACGGCATTGACATATTTGAAACATAGACTTGCTCAATAGTTTTTTAATTTTCCTGAAAGGAAATCCTGTGAAATTTTTACCTGTCAAATCTCTGTTGGCTACAGCATCCCTGATGTTGTTAGGTGCAGTGGCTACATCTACCTTTGCGCAAGTCGTGAAAATTGACGGCTCCAGTACCGTTTACCCTGTCACCGAAGCGGTCGCTGAAGAATTCCAGAAAGCCAATAAAGGCCTGAAGGTCACGGTCGGTGTATCGGGCACTGGTGGTGGTTTTAAAAAGTTTTGCCGCGGCGAAACTGATATCTCTAATGCATCCCGCCCCATCCTGGCTTCTGAGATCGAAGACTGCAGAAAAGCCGGCGTCGAGTATTTTGAGTTGCCAGTTGCATTTGATGCGCTGACGGTTGTCATCAACCCCAAAAACGCGTGGCTCAAGCAGGCGACCGTTGCAGAGCTGAAGAAAATTTGGGAACCCGCTGCCCAGGGCAAAGTGATGCGCTGGAATCAGGTCAATCCTACATGGCCAGATCAGCCAATCAAATTGTTTGGAGCAGGTTCTGACTCTGGAACGTTCGATTACTTTACAGAGGCCATCGTAGGAAAGTCCAAATCAAGCCGCGGCGACTACACGGCATCTGAAGATGACAATGTATTGGTGCAAGGCGTTGCTGGCGACGTTAACGCAATAGGTTATTTCGGTTTTGCCTACTTCGCAGAGAACACAGGCAAACTGAAAGCATTGCCAATTGTTGAAAAAGAAGGTAAGGCAGCAGTAACGCCGAGCGAGCAAACTGTAATTTCGGGTACCTACCAGCCGCTTGCACGCCCGATTTTCATCTATCTGAACGCCAAGTCATTGGCTAAACCCGAGGTGAAAAAGTTCATTGACTTCTATATGGCGCAGGGCGCCAAGATGGCAAAAGAAGTGAAATATGTGCCACTGCCAGCCGCCATTTATTTGTCCAATGTCAAGCACATCAAGGACAACAAAAAAGGTACTATTTTTGGTGGAAAAAACGAGGTGGGTATCAGCATTGAAGAGCTTGTGAAGCGCGAAGCAAAGCTGTAATTCAAACACTCAGTCGTTTGGACATACTTAAACTGCCTGCATGCTTTCTGGTCATGCAGGCAGTTTTTTTATAACTTAAATTCAACCTGAAAAGAATTTTTAATGAGTGCTTCAATAAACCCTGGTGGAGCCGCTGTTGGCGGGCGGCTTACGGGTGCTGCCCGACTGGCCGAATTAGCCACCATCAAAAGCGCACGCAAACGCAAAGACCAGATCATCGAATTTATTTTGTTGATGGCTGCCTGTGTGTCGGTGTTCACGACGATGGCAATCGTTTACATTCTGCTGAAAGAGTCACTGGATTTTTTCAGTAATGTTCCGCTGTCAAAGTTCTTAACTGACACGCAGTGGACACCACTGTTTGACGACGCGCATTTTGGCATTATGGTGTTACTTTCTGGCACTCTGTCCAGTTCGTTGGTGGCTTTGTGTATTGCTATCCCTTTGGGGACAATTATTGCCATTTACCTTTCGGAGTTTGCCGAGCATCGCATCCGCGAGATTTTGAAGCCAGTCTTGGAACTCTTGTCGGGTATTCCAACAATTATTTATGGATTTTTCGCGCTACTGGTCATCACGCCTCTGATTCAGAAAATCTATCCAGGCCTGCCTACTTTCAATGTCTTGTCGGCAGGTATCGTGATGGGCATCATGATCATTCCGTACGTGTCTTCATTGTCTGAGGATGCCATGCGCGCAGTGCCCATGAGCTTGCGTGAAGGCTCTTATGCGATGGGGGCAACCCGGTTTCAAACAGCGACACGTGTAGTTGTACCTGCTGCATTTTCAGGAATTGCATCTGCCTACATCTTGGGTATTTCACGTGCAGTGGGTGAGACCATGATTTTGGCGGTTGCTGCTGGTATGCAGCCCAATTTGTCGCTTAATCCGCTTGAACCCGCTGCAACGATCACATCATTCATCGTACAGGTCGCATTGGGTGATTTGCCGCATGGCAGCGTTGGCTACCAAACCATTTTTGCTGCTGGACTCACTTTGTTGTTGATCACGCTCACGTTCAATCTTCTGGGCCACTGGCTGCGCCGCAAATACAGGGAGACATATTAATGAATGCTAATACCAAAAAAACAGAGCAACTCCGTGCCATCATCAAGTCGCACAAGCGATGGGACTTGATATTTGGTATAGCCGGCCTGGCTGCAATCAGCTTGGCGATACTCACGCTGATTGCTTTGTTTGCAGAAATGATCATTGACGGCTTTCCGCGTTTGTCGTCTGGTTTCTTCACTAGCTTTCCGTCGCGCAGGGCTGGTGAAGCGGGTATCTTGTCGGCTTGGGTTGGGTCCTTTTTTGTGATGATGGTTACTGCGCTGTTTGCTATTCCGGTGGGCATAGCCAGTGCGATCTATCTTGAGGAATATGCACGCAAAAACTGGTTTACTGATGTCATTGAAATCAACATAAGTAATTTGGCTGGGGTTCCGTCCATCGTTTATGGTCTGCTGGCTCTTGGGCTTTTTGTTTACACATTTGGCTTTGGTCAAAGTATTTTGTCGGCCGGCCTAACGCTCGCACTACTGATTTTGCCAATCGTTATTGTCACGACCCGTGAGGCGTTAAGGGCTATTCCACAAACTGTGCGCGAGGGCGCCTATGCTTGTGGCGCCACCAAATGGCAGGTCGTCAGTGATCATTTGGTGCCTTATGGCATGCCTGGTATTTTGACGGGTGTCATTATTGGGCTGTCGCGCGCGATTGGCGAAACCGCACCGATTATCACGATTGGTGCCTTGACCTTCATCGCGTTTTTACCGCCAATTCCATTTGCAGGTGATCCACCCGCAGGCTTGTTTGACTGGCTTTTCTCGCCATTTACAGTGATGCCTATTCAGATTTTTAATTGGACTTCACGTCCTGACCCAGCGTTTCATGCCAACGCTGCTGCTGCAAGTCTTGTTCTTGTATTTTTGACTGTTGGAATGAACGGTCTGGCTATCTGGTTGCGCTATCGTCTTCGTAAAAACATTACGTGGTAATTTTTAAAAATACATAACATCATGACATCCACCATTACTCTTCCAGCAAATCCGCTTGCCATCAAAGCAAAATCTACCAACCTTGATTTTTACTATGGTACTTTCAAGGCGCTTCAAAGCGTCAGCATGCCGATTTATGAAAATAAAGTGACGGCCTTGATTGGGCCTAGCGGTTGCGGTAAATCAACTTATTTGCGTTGTTTTAACCGCATGCATGACCTTTATCCAGGGCATCGGTATGACGGCAGCATTGAGCTGCACCCTGACGACATCAATATTCTGGACAGTAAAGTTGATCCAATTGAGGTGCGCATGCGCATTTCTATGGTTTTCCAAAAGCCCAACCCATTTCCCAAGTCTATTTTTGAAAACGTCGCTTATGGCTTGAGGGTTCGTGGCGAGAAATCTGAGAGCTATATTCAAGACAAGGTTGAGGCAGCTCTGCGAGGTGGCGCTATTTGGAATGAAGTTAAAAACCGCATGTCAGACGCTGCAACCAATCTTTCCGGTGGTCAGCAACAACGTTTGTGTATTGCACGTTCACTGGCAACAGACCCAGAGATTATTTTGTTTGATGAGCCTACCTCCGCACTTGATCCAATTGCTACTGGCAGCATTGAAGAGTTGATCGGAGAGATTAAAAACAAGGTCACCATTTTGATCGTGACGCATAACATGCAACAAGCAGCGCGGGTATCAGATTATGTTTCCTATATGTATTTGGGTGAGATGATTGAGTATGGTGCAACAGGCGACATGTTCATGAAGCCAAAACGCCAAGAAACTGAAGACTACATCACAGGGCGTTTCGGATAATCAGTCAGCTTTACAGTGAGGCTTGCAGCATGGATTGCAGAGTCCCGCTGGATTCCAGTCGCTAGGCCTAGCTTTATCGTATTGCTGCTGTTTGAATACCCATATTTATAAGAGGATCCCATGTTAGATAAACATCTATCCAGCCAGTTTGACAGTGAACTCAATGGCGTTTCGTCCCGCGTCATGGAGCTTGGTGGCTTGGTTGAGTCACAAATTCGCCTGGCCATCTATGCACTGTCACAGTTCAGTGCTGAAAGTGCCAATCAGGTGCACGAAACAGAAGTGCGCGTCAATGCCATGGAAGTTGATATTGACCGTGAGTTGTCGTCCATCATCGCCCGGCGCCAGCCGACAGCGCGTGACTTGCGATTGTTGATTGCCATTTCAAAAACCACCGCCAACCTTGAGCGGGCTGGTGACGAAGCTGACAAAATTGCACGCATGGTCAAGTCAATCATTGAAAGCGGTTCAGCCCGCGCGCTGCCATCGTCCGACTTGCGTGTGGCTGCTGAGTTGGCTTCTGGTTTGCTTCGCAAAGCACTTGATGCATTTGCCCGGCTCGACACCGCTGTTGCACTTTCCATCCTCAAGGAGGACGACCTGATTGACAAGGAATTTGACGGCTTTGTGCGCAAACTCATCACCTACATGATGGAGGATCCTCGTACCATTTCCGCCAGCCTTGACTTGCTGTTTGTTGCCAAAGCGATCGAGCGAATTGGTGACCATGCAAAGAACATTGCTGAGTTCATCATTTACATCGTCAAGGGTGAAGATGTCAGGCACACGTCAATGGCTCAGATTGAGTCGGCAGTTCAGTAAGCGTTAAAAATAAATGAAGCATCAGTCGCGCGTACTGATTGTTGAGGATGAGCCTGCCATTGCAGAATTGATTGCTGTTAATTTGCAGCATGGCGGTTTTATTGCGGTGGTCGCGCAGGACAGTGTCACAGCTCAGCGCGAACTTGATGCGGTATTACCTGACGTGATTCTGCTTGATTGGATGTTGCCTGGCCAGAGCGGCTTGTCATTGGCGCGCCACTGGCGCAAGCAGGAGCGGACCAAGAGCATTCCTATTTTGATGTTGACTGCGCGTGGTGACGAGCCTGACAAAGTGGCTGGCCTTGATGCTGGCGCTGATGACTACATCACCAAGCCATTTTCTACGCAAGAACTACTGGCGCGCATACGTGCGGTGCTGCGCAGGCGTGCACCCGAGTCCGTGAACGACAGCGTATCGGTTGGCGCGTTGGTTCTGGATGCCGGGACACATCGAATTTCTTATCAAAATCAAGAGCTCAAGCTGGGCCCCACCGAGTTCAAGCTGCTTCATTACTTTATGAAGCATGCAGAGCGTGTGCATAGCCGCAGCTCACTGCTGGACAAGGTCTGGGGTGATCATGTCTTCATTGAGGAGCGTACCGTTGACGTACATGTCAAGCGCCTGCGAGAAGCCTTGGGCGCTGCTGGCAGCATGATTGAAACTGTACGCGGGTCAGGCTACCGCCTGACAGCAATGGCGTCGATGGCTGCTGCACAATCAGGGACATGATCAATCGTTGGCTGGTGTTTTCTGCGTGCTTGTTTGCAGGTGGTGGTTTAGGGTTTTGGGTGGCATCGAAAGAGGGGCTGGTGGTCGGTATTTTGCTGGCAGCTTTTGTTTGGCTACGGGTTGACAACTTTTATGCAGCGCGATTATTGGTTTGGCTTCGTTCTGCACAAAGCAGTGAGTCACCGTCTGCCGCAATCCATTTGCCACCCAGATTGCCGGGGCTTTGGGGCGAGTCTGCGGAACGCATTCTCAGGCTTTCACGTGGGCAGGATCAACTGTTGCAAGACAGTCGGGCGCGACTCGACGAGTTTCTGGCGGCGATGCAAGCCTCACCCAGCGGCGTGGTGTTGCTGGATGCGCAAGACCGTATTGAATGGTGCAACGAGATGGCGACGCTGCATTTCGGTTTCGATGCACGTCGTGATGTCTTGCAGCACATCGCCAATCTGGTCAGAGCGCCAGGTTTCAAGACTTACATGGCAGCCAATGACTTTTCCCATGACGTGGTGATTCCAGGGAGTGCCAGTGCCCCCGGAAGGCCGGTTAAGTTGTCGGTGCACGCGCACTCTTACGGCAAAGACCGCAAGCTGTTGCTGTCACGCGATATCACCGCAGTGGAGCTGGCTGAAGCCATGCGGCGCGATTTTGTAGCAAATGTTTCGCACGAAATTCGCACACCATTGACGGTGTTGTCGGGCTTTATCGAAACACTGCAAACCTTGCCGTTGAAAGAGCAGGAGCGTGAGCGTTACCTGGCCTTGATGGCGCAACAATCGCAGCGCATGCAGACATTGGTCAATGACTTGCTGACACTGTCACGGCTAGAAGGTAGCCCGCACCCTGGCGGCAATGACTGGGTGAACACCAGCGCGCTGTTTGCGCAATCCGAACAAGAAGCGCAGGCTTTGTCCAAGCTGCTAGCGCCGCATGGCCATTGCATCTCGTTTGAAGTGGGTACAGGCTATGAAATTGCAGGCGTGCAGGCCGAGCTTTACAGCGCCATATCGAATTTGGTGACCAATGCAGTGCGATACACGCCGGATGGCGGCAAGGTTAATGTGAGCTGGAAAATACTTGCTGACGGGCGGGGTGAGTTTATGGTCAAAGACAGTGGGCCCGGCATCGCTGCGGAGCATCTTCCCCGTTTAACCGAGCGGTTTTACCGGATTGATCGCAGTCGTTCGCGCGAGACGGGGGGCACAGGCTTAGGCCTGGCGATTGTCAAGCACGTGGCGCAGCGCCATGGCGCAGAACTGCAGATTGAGAGTCAACTTGGGCAAGGGTCACGTTTTTCCATGACTTTTCCAGCTGCCCGGGTACGCAGCCTTCAAACAGCCTGAGCTATGGTGCTGTGATTTTTGTGCGTTGCGCGCCAAAGCAACAGCAAGAAACAACCCGCCACTAGCCAGAGTGCGCTGCTACTAGCAATCCAGAAAGTGATGGGCGAGGGCATGGCTGCCAAGCTTGGTAAACCTTCATACGTCAGCAGGTAGCCGCCATAAAGCCCAAACCCCCACAGTAAAACGCTATACAACACCAATGGCGCTATCGTGATGCGGTAACAGCGCAGTAAAAAAGCACAAACGGCTTGAATACAGTCGGCCAGATGGTAGATGGCCACCCAAACCAACAAGGACGAAGCGGTGCTAACGATGACTGGATTGGTGGAGTAGAAACTGGCAACAATATCTTTTGCTATTAATAATGTAGCGGCTAGCGCAATTGAAATAACGACTGTGAGCTTTAAGCCCAATAGAACAATGTGTTTTGCATGGTCTGGTCTGCCAGCCCCCAGCCAAAACGATACGCGCGCGCTGCAAGCAATTGCCATCGACAGCGGCATCATGTACAGCACCGCGGCCATACTGGCAGCAATTTGGTGACTGGCTGATGCGGTAACGCCTAGCCGGGCGATGAAGACCGCCATCAAAGTAAACGATGTGACCTCCACCAAATACGCCAGCCCCGCCGGAATACCCAAGCGTGCAAAGTTGCCAATGGTCGGCCAGTTGGGGCGTTCCATGCTCTGCCAAATACGAAATGGCTTGTACATTGTTTGCGTACGCAGCATGACCAAGCCAAAGGCCACCAGCAGGTAATTAACGACCAAGGTGGCCCATGCACAGCCAACAGCACCCATGGGCTCAACGCCCGCGCCGCCCGCTACCAGCCAGATCGACAGCGGAATTTTGACCAGTAACGCACCCACTTGCAGCCACGTGACTAGCAGCGGCTTACCCAGCGACTGGTTGAACGTGCTGTAGAGCCGAAACAATATGGAAGGTGCAAATGCAAAAGCCAGCACCGTGAGGTAACTTTGCACTTCGGCCAACATGGCTTCGGGTACTTGCGCCCAACGCAGCAGCGCTCCTGGGAGCAGTAACGCCGTCATGCCTGCGATGGTGATAAGGCCACTTAAGTAAAGGCTTTGCCGGAGCGATCGTCCAATCTCGTGGTGCTTGTTAGCGCCTAGCAATTCAGCCCAAATGGGCAGCAACGCCTGCACAATGCCGATCAAACCAACATACACGCTGATGTAAATGGCGGAGCCCACTGACAGCGCCGCCAAAGAGGTGTCGCTGTAGCGCCCCGCAATCACCGTATCGGCCACTCCAAACGCCATCACAGCGAGTTGGCCGACCAGGACCGTGCCAGCGTGCTTCGCTATGATTTTTAATTCGCTCACGGATTGCGAACTGGGCGAGTATTTTTTGCGCTGTTGGTGACTCGTTTGAATAGCAAGACATTTTCGTTCTTATCAGCAGGCCTGCGCAGCGTGGCCCAAAAAGCCCAGTCGGGCAGGTTCACGACATTACCCAAGGTCGACTGTGAGTCGGCATCAACAATCAGGAAGTCGCAACCTGCATCTGGTGCAGCTTGACGCAGCGTGAGCTGGCCGTGGTACTGCAAGGCGGCCGCTTGCGCGTTGCTGATGCCGTATATTTCTGCGCATTCTGTTTTGCCAAGCTGTTTTGCTATTTGCCGCGACATCGGCGCATAGCTGCGAGCATAGTCAAGCAAGGGTAGCCACAGCGTCATCAGCAGCAACCAGCACAGGGTTGCGCCGCCCGCTGGCAGCACCAGCGATTTCCAGATCGCGGTACGGTGTGCGCCTGTGCGCCACCTCACCAGCCAGGCCCAGGCCAGTGTTGCACCCAGCGCCATTAAAAAAGCAAACCACGAAAAACTCGGCTCAAACCCCGGCGCGAGCCTGGCTACGTTGGCGGCGGGCTGGCGCGGCACACCTGTTTGCATGGCAATCCACACCACCCAAATGATGATGCCGCAGCCGGTAAAAAACAGCAGGGTGAACCAGTCAATCAGCGATGCCACGCTGCGCTTGAGTGTGGGTAGTGCAAATGCAGCCAGTGCTGCCATAGGCGACAGGCTGAGCAGTAAGCTGCGGTCAGCCATAGGGGTAGTCATTGTGGCTAGCACTGCCACGGCTACAAACCACAGAGGCAAGGCAACGTGACGGCTGGCCAGTTGCCTGCGCCAGCGCCAAAGAGTCCACATGGCCAATGGCCAAGTCGGCCAGGTAAACCACAGCAGCAGGCGACCCAGTTTGCGCCAGTCTGTCCACGCGCTTTGCTCGCCCGTACCAGGCAAATGGATACGCCAACGCCACAAGTCCAGTTGCCAGACCAGCAACGCAACGCCCGCAGTCACGCCAACGATCAGCAGCAACCATTGCCAAGACTGGCGCTTTGCGGCGCGATCTGTTGCACTGTCGCGAGCATTGTTGCCCCAGTGCATGTGCATCCATTCCACCAACGCGCCACCTGCACCGAGCAGCATAGCCAGGGTGGGTGCGCCGCTCAAAGCCAAGCCTGTCAGTCCCACTACCAAACCCAATGAAGGGCCAAATACCTGGGTAGCGCGGCGGTACGGGCTTGCGGCCATAGCGTAAAAAACCAATGCGGTGAAACCCAACTGCGCCAGTGCGGGCGTGGTCTCATGCGACAGCTGCGCCAAGCCCAGGCTGGCGATCAGTGCCAGCACGCCTGCGTCGGCAATGGCGCGTGCGTAGTCGGTCGGGCTGGCCTCACCGCCAAAGGCAAAGGCCACTGGCTGGGCTTGTGGGCTGCGCGCCAAATAGTAAATGGCGTACCAAGTAGCCAACAGGCTCAGGCTCAAGAGCAATATGAATGGAATACGAACGGCATAAGCTGGATCGACAAACGACAAGATTTGGATGGCAAAGGCACCCAACCAATACGGCACCAACGCATCAAAACCATTGGCTTGCCCCAACAACTGAGGGGAAAGCCACTGTGACCAATTGCCAGCCAGTTCCTGCATGACGCCAAAGGCTGCGACGTCATCGTTTTTCCAAGGGGCTCGACCTAAAAAGCCCGGTAATACATACGCTGCGCAAAACAGCAGCAGCGCAAGTCGCGGCAAGCGGCGCACAGCGGACTGGGCAATGATGGCGGGAGAGGGCTTATTCAAAACGGCTTGGTCGTCAAATCAAAAAATCGAGCTATCTGGGTATTTTCAGTCGAAAAAAAAGCAGCCTGAAACTCAGGCTGCTTTTTGTAGCTCAGTGCGCTATTTAAGCAGCTACTGGTGCAGCGTCTTTGGCAGCAGTTTTGCCAAAACGGTTGCGGAATTTCTCGACGCGGCCACCCATGTTGTCGACAGATTTTTGTGTGCCGGTGTAGAAGGGATGCGACTCGCTCGACGTATCGAGTTTGTACAAAGGCAATTCGCGGCCATCGTCCATTTTCACCATTTCTTTGGTGTTGACGCATGAGCGGGTGACGAACTTGAAGTTGTTGGACAAGTCCAAAAAGCAAACTTCGCGGTAGTTGGGGTGAATGCCGTCTTTCATTTCTCTATCCTTGTGTGTCGTTTCGGCAGCCACTCAAAACCGTTTTGAGCACTTTCCGTGAAGCCTAACATTA
Organism: Polaromonas sp.; assembly: GCA_031414215.1. Lineage (GTDB taxonomy): Bacteria > Pseudomonadota > Gammaproteobacteria > Burkholderiales > Burkholderiaceae_C > Polaromonas. The sequence continues at coordinate 299,673 of JANNVB010000005.1, forward strand.
TAGCCCGATTAGCCGCCACGCCTCATTAAATCAAAGAACTCGTGGTTGTTTTTCGTTGCTTTCATGTTTTTCAACATCAGCTCCATCGACTCAATTTCGTCCATGTTGTACATGAATTGACGCAAAATCCGCGATTTTTGCAAGATTTCTGGGGCCAGCAGCAGCTCTTCTTTACGTGTACCGCTGCGGTTCAGGTGAATCGCAGGGAACACGCGTTTTTCATACAAGCGGCGGTCCAGGTGGATTTCGCAGTTGCCGGTGCCTTTGAACTCTTCAAAAATCACCTCGTCCATGCGGCTACCGGTGTCCACCAAAGCCGTACCGATGATGGTCAGGCTGCCGCCTTCTTCAATCTTGCGGGCTGCACCAAAAAAGCGCTTCGGGCGCTGTAGTGCATTGGCGTCGACGCCGCCGGTCAGCACTTTGCCAGACGAGGGCAGCACGTTGTTGTAGGCCCTGGCCAAGCGGGTGATGGAGTCCAGCAAAATCACCACGTCTTTGCCCAGTTCAACCAGGCGCTTGGCGCGTTCGATCACCATTTCGGCAACGTGCACGTGCCTGGCGGCGGGTTCGTCAAAGGTGGATGAAATCACCTCGCCGCGCACGCTGCGCTGCATTTCTGTTACCTCTTCAGGGCGCTCATCGACCAGCAACACCATCATGACCACATCGGGGTAATTGGCAGTAATCGCGTGGGCGATGTGCTGCATCATCACGGTTTTGCCGGACTTTGGCGGCGCCACCAGCAGGGCGCGCTGGCCCTTGCCGATGGGCGCAATGATGTCGATGATCCGGCTGGTCAGGTTTTCTTCGCCCTTGATGTCACGCTCAAGTTTGAACTGCTCACGCGGGAACAGCGGCGTCAGGTTCTCAAACATCACCTTGTGTTTGTTGTCTTCAGGCGCGCCGTCATTGACCTTGTCAAGCTTGTTCAGTGCAAAGTAACGCTCACCGTCTTTGGGTGTGCGGACTTCGCCTTCAATCATGTCGCCGGTATGCAAATTAAAACGGCGGATCTGGCTCGGGCTGATGTAGATGTCATCCGTCGAAGCGGTATAGCTGGAGTCCGGTGCGCGCAAAAAGCCGAAGCCGTCGGGCAGTACTTCGAGTACGCCGTCGGCGACGATGGTTTCACCGGTTTTGGAGCGTTTTTTGATGATGGCAAACATCAGCTCCTGCTTGCGCATACGGCCTACGTTTTCAATCTCAAGGGCTTCGGCTTGCTTGAGGACTTCAGACACATGCAGTGCCTTGAGTTCATTTAAGTGCATGGATTAACCTGCTGTGATGGCGTAAACAAATGACTCGGCGACGAGTTTGGAGAAAAACGGGGGAGGTTGTGTTTGAAGCCGGGACAAAACCGAGGCTTGAGGCGGGCTTCACAAACCGAAAAATTCGAGCTGGTCAAACAGGCTGATCAGCGATTGGTGAGAATTATGACAGGAAATAAAACGGCTTTGAAAATGAGCCAGGACAAGGTCCCAGGCTCATTTTTTCATGTTCAAACCAGTTGCTGGTCAATGAAGGCGGTGAGTTGTGATTTGCTCATGGCGCCCACTTTGGTCGCGGCCAGTTCGCCGTTTTTGAAAATCATCAATGTCGGAATGCCGCGAATGCCAAATTTGGCGGGGATGTCGCGGTTTTCGTCGACATTCATTTTGGCGACTTGCAGTTTGCCTTCGTAGCTGGTGGCCACTTCGTCAAGAATGGGGGCGATCATTTTGCAAGGACCGCACCATTCCGCCCAATAATCGACCAGCACGGGGTGCGCTGATTTGAGAACATCGGCTTCAAAGGTGGCATCGGTGGTATGTTTGATCAGTTCGCTGGCCATGGTGGCTCCTGTTTGGGGTTGCTTAGTGCGTTTAACTTTGGGTATTTTGTCAGAAACCAAGCTCCTATGTCGACTATTGCCCGTGTTAACTCACTATGACCCTGATAGCTAGCGCAACAAACGCTGTCTGGCTTGACGCCATGGCGCAATTGGCCGGGATGCTGCAGGCCAAAAATGTGCATCCCTCGCGTGCTGTGGTGCTGTTGCCTTACGCCCAGTTGATGCAAGAGGCGCGCACGGCCTGGGTTGCCCATGCCCAAAGCCTGGGCAAACATGGCGCTTTCGTGCCGCGCTTTGAAACCACCATGAATTGGGCTGGTGGCGCTACAGGTTTTGCAGCATCACCACAAGACATTCAAATGGATGTGGCGGTTGACGTGCTGACGGCTGCCAGCTTGTTGCAACGGGCTGGGCTGGCGGCGCAGCAAAATTTGCTCGCAGGGCGGCTGGTTGAATCCGCTTGGTCGATTGCGCGGGTAGCCGCAGCGCAGCCACCCGCAAACCGTTTGGCATGGGGCGCGGGTAAAGCGCAGGCCTTGGGTGTTGGTATGGAGTCAGAGGTGCTGGCCCTGGAACTGGCCATTGACCGCATTGCTTTGGCCTGGGCGGCAGCCTCCAGTTATCCGACAGATTCGCTGTTCTCCGCCGAGCTTGATTTGCTGGTCGTGATCGATGGCTTTCAGTCTGATCCGTTGACGGATGCATTAAAAAATCATTTTGCTGAGCGTGCTGTCAGCATCCAGCTCAAATCGCCTGAAATGCGGGGTGCGCTGGCGCTGCACACCGCGCAAGACCTGGAGGACGAAGCGCACTTGGCCACAGCTTGCGTGTTGGCGCACCTGCAAGCGGGGCGCTGCCCGGTCGCGCTGATTGCGCAAGACCGGTTGCTGACGCGACGCGTACGCGCCATGCTCGCTGAAAAGGGCGCGCTGTTGCGCGACGAAACCGGCTGGAAGCTGTCAACCACCCGCGCCGCCGCAACCCTGATGGGTTTGCTGCGTTCGCTGTCGTGGGACGCAACAACCGATGCCGTGCTCGACTGGCTGAAAAACGCGCCTGCTTTTGATGCATTTGATGTGACGCGGCTAGAAATCGCTTTGCGCAAAATGGGCGTTCGATATTGGCGCGGCGTGCCGACCGAGCAGGCCGATACACAAACGATTGTTTTGCAAGTAGCCGCCGTGCGTGAGGCGCTGCAAGCCACTCGCCCGCTAGCTGATTGGTTAAGTGCTTTGCAGGATGCATTGCAAACCTCAAAGCAGTGGGCAGATTTGGCAAGTGATGCGGCTGGCATCAAAGTACTGGCTGCGCTGCATATGAACGAGGGCAGCACCCCTACCCGGCACAGCAACCCGCGCATGAGCCTGCAAGACTTCACCGCGTGGGTGCATCAAACGCTGGAAGCCGCCAGTTTTGCGCCCCCGCATCCGCCCGCGGCCGAGGTGGTGATATTGCCACTCAGCCAGTTACTGGGCAGGCCCATGCAAGCGGTGGTGCTGCCGGGTTGTGACGAAGTGCGGCTGGCCGTGTCGCCCGAGCCGCCCGGCCAGTGGACGCCCGGGCAGCGCGTTTTGCTGGGTTTGCCCACCCGCCAAGAACTGGCCGATGCCCAGCGTGCCGCCTGGCAATACGCCTTGACTGCACCGCATTTGGATGTGCTGTGGCGTTTGAGCGAAGGCGGTGAACGCGTGATGCCCAGCGGTTTTGTGCAAGAGCTGCAACTGGAGCAATCCCCCGATATGGCCGCAGACCCGCGCCCTGGCCGTCGCATGCTGGTTCAACCCACCCCGCGGCCACTGCCCTCAGGCCAAGCGCTGCCTATTACCAAACTGTCAGCCAGCGCCTATGAAGACCTGCGCCGCTGCCCGTACCGCTTTTTTGCGCTGCGTCAACTCAAGCTGCAAGAGGCTGACGAGCTGGAAAGTGAGCTGGGCAAGCGTGACTTTGGCAACTGGCTGCATTGGCTGTTGAATCACTTTCATGAGGCGTTAAAAGTGACTCCAACTCAAGAAATACGGGCGCAAGCAGCTATGATTAACATAGCGGCTGATGCAGCCACGCAAGCCCTGAGCCTGAGCGCAGAGGAGTTTTTGCCGTTCGCCGCGATCTGGCCACGGGTGCGCGACGGCTACTTGGACTGGCTGGCAACGCACCAAACTACCGGCGCGGCTTATCTAGAGGGCGAAGTCTGGAAAAACATGCCGCTGGGCAGCTTGGAACTGGTCGGCAAGATAGACCGCATTGACCAGATGCCGGACGGCAGCCGCCTGGTGATGGATTACAAAACCGAAGCGCGAAGCACCACGCAATCCAGAATCAACGACGCAGGTGAAGACACCCAGTTGGCTTTTTACGCCGCGCTGTTGCATGACGACACGTTGGGCGCTGCCTACGTGAACCTGGGTGAAAAAGAAGCCACCAAAACCTATGCACAGCCTGAGATTGTTGAGCTGCGCGACGACCTGATTGGTGGCATTTTGAGCGACATGGCGCGGATTGCTGAGGGTGAGCGGCTGCCCGCACTGGGGGAGGGCAAGGCGTGTGACTATTGCGCAGCGCGTGGACTCTGCAGGAAAGACTTTTGGTCATGAAAGCCGCCTACACCCACAACGGCCAAAACATCACGGCAGAAGCCTTCTATGCGATTGCCTGCGACCCGCGCCGAAGCGTGGCGGTGGAAGCCTGCGCCGGCGCTGGTAAAACCTGGATGCTGGTGTCGCGCATGCTGCGGGCCCTGCTAGACGGGCAAACCAAGCCGCATGAAATCTTGGCCATCACTTTTACCAAAAAGGCGGCGGGCGAGATGCGCGAGCGCTTGTATGAATGGCTGGAGCAGTTTGCCCATGCTGATGATGAAACGCTTGAAAAAGAGCTGAAAAGCCGTGGTGTTTTACCTGATTTTGAGGATAAAAATGGCCTTCAAGCCAATGAATACGGGCGCAAGCAGCTATCAAATTTATACCGTCAGGTTCTCGCCAATGGCCGCCCTGTGCAGATCAGAACCTTTCACAGCTGGTTTGCCGCCTTGCTGCGCAGCGCGCCGATGGCCACGCTCGCCGCATTGGGTTTGCCGCTGAACTACGAACTGCTGGAGGACGACAGCCAAGCCAAGGCCTTGGTCTGGCGGCGCTTTTATTCAGCGTTGTTGATCCAACCAGATTTAAAGGCTGATTTTGAAAGCGTGACGCTGGCGCACGGTCGGTCTCAAGCTGCCAAGGCGCTACAAGGCGCGCTGGACAAACGCACAGAATTTTTACTGGCTGACGCGGCTGGCGTGGTTGACAGCTCGGTGCAGCATTTCACGGCCCAGTTCCCTGATTTTGCAGGCCTGACACTGCCAGAAGACGCGTTACGTAGCCAAGCGGCCAGCGAGCTGCTGCTGGCTGCCGCCAAGGCGCTGGGCAGGGCATCCGCCCCCACGTTTTCAGCCAAGGGGGTTGAGCTTGAAGCAGCTTTGAGCCAGGGCGACGCTGCCGGGGTCTTGCTCGGCCTGCTGACTGAAAAAGGCACTCCCCGGAAGTTTGGCGAAAAAATCATTGGTATTGCGACGGTGCGCGAGGCGCAAGACCTGGCCTTGCGAGTTGCCGAGGCAAACACGCAGCACCAGGCCTGGGACTACCAGCAGCGCATGGCGCGCTTGAGTCGCTTGCTTTTGGCTGAATTTGCTTCGCTAAAACGCGAGCACGGCTGGGTCGACATGAATGACGTTGAACGCGCGGCCCAAACCATGTTGAGTGACGAGGTGCTGTCGGGCTGGGTGCAGGAGCGGTTGGACGCGCGTATCCGGCACTTGATGATTGATGAATTTCAAGACACCAACCCGCTGCAATGGCAAGCGCTGTCAAGTTGGTTGAGTGGATACGCGGGCGCAGCCAAGGCACCCAGCGTCTTCATTGTGGGTGACCCCAAGCAAAGCATTTACCGCTTTCGCCGCGCAGAACCGCAGGTGTTCATTGCCGCGCAGGCTTTTATGCGGGACGCCCTCGGTGGCGACGTGCTCGCCTGCGACCACACGCGGCGCAGCAGCAACGCCGTGATTGAAACCGTCAACACCGTGATGGGTGCGGCTGAGGCGAGCGATGGCTATGACGGTTTCAGGCCGCACACCACGTCGTCAAGCGAGCGGGGCAGGGTGCTCAGGCTGCCAGCCGTGCCGCGTGGTGAAAAAAGCCAAGACCAAGCCGCCTTGACTTGGCGCGACAGCTTGACCTTGCCCCGGGAGTTGCCTGAAGAAGCCCTGCGCACTTTGGAAGCACGGCAGGCTGCAAGCTGGATTCAAAGCCAAATCGCAAACGGCGTCCAGCCCGCGCAAGTCATGGTGCTGTCCCGCAAACGTGCCAGTTTGTTACCGCTACAAGACGAGCTGCGCGCCTTGCACATACCCGCCCAGATTGGTGAAAAAACCGAGCTGATTGATTGTTGCGAGGTGCTTGACATCGTGGCGCTGCTCGATGCGCTGGTCTCGCCGCAACACGACTTGTCATTAGCGCGGGCGCTGCGTTCGCCACTGTTTAACTTGAGTGACGATGCGCTGGTTCAGATTGTTTTGGCCAAAGCTGATACCCAGCAATCATGGTCTGATGTGCTATTGAATAATGAGCTGCTTGCGCCCGAATTGATTGGCCTAGGGGCTACTTTGACCCGATATAAAACACTTGTAGACACGCTCCCCCCGCACGATGCACTGCAAGCCATCTACGACCAGGGCGATGTACTCGCCTGCTTTGCAGCTGCCGCGCCCGCTGCCAACCGTGCAGCAGTGCTGTCTAACCTGCGGGCGCTTTTGTCAGCGGCTTTGCAGGTCGATGGTGGCCGCTACGCCACACCGTATGCCTTTGTTCGTGCGCTCAAAGCGGGCGGCTTGCAAGCCCCGGCAGCCGTTAACCCGGACGCTGTGCGCTTGCTGACCATCCACGGTGCCAAAGGACTGGAGGCACACGCCGTGCTGCTGCTGGACACCGACACGGCCGAGCGCAATGCAGCCAGCATGAGTGTGCTGGTCGACTGGCCCGGCGAGGCGCTGGCACCACAAAAGTTTGTGTTCTTGATCAGCGAAAGTACGCCACCTGCCTGCACCCTTGAAACCCTGGCGATTGAGCAAGCCGCTCGCCAGCGCGAAGAGCTCAACGCCCTGTACGTGGCCATGACGCGCGCCAAAAACACCCTGGCCGTGTCGTCGATTGAGCCTTACCGCGAAGCACCCGGTAGCTGGTGGCAGCGGCTGCATGGGTTGGCGGGTGAAGAAAACGTCGTCGCCAATGCTGCCGCGCCAATCATTGACGAAGCCAGTGAATTTGATCTGCCAGATTTACCTGCCCACATCCCAATAAAGGCCAGCCCGCCGCAGCCAGAGCCCGAGGCAGATTCACCCAGCGCCCGCGTCGGCAAGGCCATGCACCGCCTGCTGGAGTGGGGTGACTTGTCAACCCAGGCCGCTAGCCGCGCGGCGCGTGAATTTGCTTTGACGATCGAGCAAATGCAAGATGCGCATACCAAAGCCCAACGCATCAGAGGCGGCGCTGCCGCTTGGGCTTGGGACGCAGCCGCTATGGCCTGGCAGGGCAATGAGGTGGAATTGACCTACCTTGGCGAAACCTTCAGGCTGGACCGCTTGGTGCAGCGCAAAGATGCTGGCCATCAAGGCCACTGGTGGGTGCTTGACTACAAATCAGCCGCCAACCCCGAGCGCCAAGCGGGCTTGATGTCGAAAATGCAGATATACAAAGCTGCGTTGAGGGCCATTTACCCGGGCGAGGTGGTCAAGGCGGCGTTTTTAACCTCTGATGGCGCGGTGATTGAGGTCGCCTGAGATAATTCAGGGCAATCCTATAAATTCATTTTTCGGGCGAATTGCGTCGTTGCGCGGTGCTCGTAATCCTCACGTACATGAAGTACGTTCCGGTTACTGCGCTCCGTGCGCCTAGCACTTCATCCCGAAAATCTGAATTTCTAGAAGTGCCCTTCAGACAAAATCCGCTCAAAACAGCTAAAAACACTGTTTTTAACGTCTTTTTGCCGATCAAATAAGCCTATAGCCCAATAAATACGGGCGCAAGCAGCTCCTGAAATAATAGCAAACCGAGTTCTTCTTTTGACCCCACTATCTGCAAATTCTCGCCGTTCTGTCAAGGTTGTTGTTATCGGCGGCGGTCCGGCTGGCTTGATGGCGGCTGAAACCATTGCCGGTACTGGTAGCGCTGTTCAGGTGGCGCTGTATGACGCGATGCCCTCGGTGGGGCGCAAGTTTTTGCTGGCAGGCAAAGGCGGGCTGAACCTGACGCATTCAGAAGGGTTTGAGCCGTTTGTGAGCCGCTACGGCTCGGCGGGTGACCATTTGCAGCCGATGTTGAGCCAGTTTGGAGCGCAGCACTTGCGCGACTGGGCGCAGGGTTTGGGCATTGAAACCTTTGTCGGCAGCTCAGGCCGCGTTTTTCCGAAAGACATGAAAGCTGCGCCTTTGCTTAGAGCCTGGCTGCATCGGCTGCGCAGCGCTGGCGTACAGTTTTTCATGCGCCATCGCTGGTTGGGTTGGACGGGCGAGGGCGCTTTGCGCTTTGAAACGCCGCAGGGCGAAGTTGAGGTTCAAGCCGACGCGGTTGTTTTGGCCTTGGGCGGCGGGAGTTGGGCGCGTTTGGGTTCAGACGGGGCTTGGACCGGCTTGCTGGCGGCACGCGGTGTTGACGTTGCGCCCCTGCAGCCATCGAATTGCGGCTTTAACGTGGCTGGCTGGACGCCCCACTTTTCAGCCAAGTTTGCGGGTCACCCGTTCAAGTCAGTCGCGATTCATTTCACCGATTCGCAGGGTCATGGGTTCAGCCGCAAAGGCGAGTTTGTCGCCACCGCCACGGGTGTCGAGGGCAGTTTGATTTACGCCGCGTCCAGTCTGCTCAGGGACGAAATCGCCAAGAACGGCAGTGCTACCTTCACGCTTGATTTGCTGCCGGACAAAACGGCAGAGCACGTATTGGCCGAGGTAAGCCACCCACGCGGCTCGCGCTCGCTGTCCAGTCACCTCAAAAGCCGTTTGAAAATTGAGGGCATCAAAGCCGCCTTGCTGCATGAGCTGCTAGACAAAGATTGCTTCAATGACCCCATTTGGTTAGCCAGCGCTATCAAGTCCTTACCCGTCACGCTGGTGGAGGTGCGGCCGATTGACGAGGCGATCAGCAGTGCGGGCGGTGTGCGGTTTGAAGCGCTTGACGCCAAATTGCAACTGAAAGCTGAAATAAGCCCCGATTGCGCCTATTTTTGCGCTGGCGAAATGCTCGATTGGGAATCGCCCACCGGTGGCTATTTGCTCACCGCTTGCTTTGCCAGTGGGTTGGCTGCCGGGCATGGCGTGCTGGCTCATCTTGATCTGGATTCTGCAAGCCCAAGTGCTGCCGTGATTACATTTTGAAACTTGTTCCTTTATGCTTCATTCACCTTTTACCAACACCCCTACGGCATACAATGTTTGGTTATATCGCCCGCTGTTAACAGGTGTGCATTCTTTATCATTCAGTTAACGTCATTATTGGAGTTTGCCTGTGTTTATTTCTTCTGCCATTGCCCAAACCGCCCCCGCAGCCGCTGGCGGCGGCGACATGTTGTCGTCTTTGACCGGCATGTTGCCCTTGGTACTGATGTTTGTGGTGCTGTATTTCGTCATGATCCGCCCCCAAATGAAAAAACAAAAAGAGCACCGCTCAATGATTGACGCACTGGCTAAAGGCGACGAGGTGGCCACGGCAGGCGGCCTGCTCGGAAAAGTCACCAAGTTGGGCGATTCGTATCTGACCCTGGAATTAGCAGCCGGTGTTGAGGTGCAATTGCAGCGCAGCGCAATTGTTCAAGTACTGCCAAAAGGCGCGATCAACACCTCTAAATAATATTTTTAAATAGCGCGCTCACCATGAATCGTTATCCGGTCTGGAAATATGCCATCTTGGCGCTGGCGCTGCTGGTAGCCATCATCTACGCCTTGCCCAATGTCTTTGGCGAGGCGCCTGCGGTACAGGTGTCGAGCAGCAAATCGGCTACCAAGGTTGATCTCACCACCGTGACCCGGGTGCAAGACGCGCTCAAAGCAGCCAGTATCACGACCGATGCCGTCACGTTGGATGGCGGCTCCATCAAGGCCCGTTTTAGCAATACCGACAGCCAACTCAAGGCCAAGGACGCGATTCAAAAAGCGTTGAACCCTGAGGGCAGCGAAGGCACTTACATCATTGCGCTGAATTTGCTGTCCCGCTCGCCCGCATGGCTGACGGCCCTGCATGCATCGCCGATGTACCTGGGGCTCGATTTGCGCGGTGGCGTGCACTTCATGTTGCAGGTAGACATGCAGGCGGCGTTGACCAAAAAGGCCGAGTCGCTGGCGGGTGACTTGCGATCGACCATGCGCGAGAAAAACATTCGTCACTCGGGCACCAGTCGCAATGGGCAGAGCATCGAGATCCGCTTTCGCGACAGCCAGACGCTGGACGCCGCCAAAGCCCTGATTCAAGAACAGTTTGCCGATTTGCAAACCCGTGATGCGCCTGAGGGCGTGGAATACAAGCTGACCGCAACCATCAAGCCCGAGGCCGCGCGCCGCATTCAAGACCAGGCGCTCAAGCAGAATATTTTGACGCTGCACAACCGTATCAACGAGCTCGGCGTGGCCGAGCCGGTGATTGCGCAGCAAGGCACAGACCGTATCGTGGTGCAACTACCGGGCGTGCAAGATACCGCCAAAGCCAAAGACATTTTGGGCCGTACCGCCACGCTTGAAATGCGTTTGGTCGATGAAAGCGCTGAAGGCCGCGCAGCTGAAAGCAACACAGGCTCCGTTCCGTTTGGTTCTGAGCGCTTTTTAGAGCGCGATGGCCGGGTGGTGATTGTTAAAAAGCAAGTGATCATCACGGGTGAAAACCTGACCGATGCGCAGCCCGGTTTTGATTCGCAAAGCAATCAACCTAAAGTTGATTTGACAGTCGACGCCAAAGGTGGCCGCATCATGCGCGATACCAGCCGCGAAAACCTGAAAAAACGCATGGCGATTTTGCTGTTTGAAAAAGGCAAGGGTGAGGTTTTGACCGCCCCTGTGATTCAGGGTGAGTTGGGTAACCGGTTTCAGATTTCTGGCTCCATGAGTGTGGCTGAGGCCAGCGACCTGGCGCTGCTGCTTCGCGCGGGCTCGCTCGCCGCACCGATGGAAATCATCGAAGAGCGCACCATTGGCCCAACACTGGGTGCTCAAAATATCGCTAAAGGCTTTCAAAGTGTGACTTACGGCTTTGCAGTCATCGTGATTTTTATGGCTGTCTATTACATGCTGATTGGCGTGTTTTCAGGCATTGCGCTGGCTGTTAACTTGCTTTTATTGATTGCCGTTTTGTCGATGTTGCAAGCGACGCTGACTTTGCCCGGCATGGCCGCCATGGCGCTGACGTTGGGCATGGCGATCGACTCGAACGTGCTGATCAATGAGCGAATCCGGGAAGAGCTGCGAAACGGCGCGTCGCCCCAAGCGGCTATTCATACAGGCTATGAAAAGGCCTGGGCGACGATTTTGGACTCCAACATCACGACCTTGATCGCTGGCTTTGCCTTGTTGGCCTTTGGCTCTGGTGCGGTGCGCGGCTTTGCGGTGGTGCACTGCATAGGCATTTTGACCAGCATGTTCTCGGCGGTGTTTTTCTCGCGCGGCATGGTCAATCTTTGGTACGGCAGACAGAAAAAGCTCAAATCAGTGTCGATTGGCACGGTCTGGCGGCCTGAGGCTCCGAATGCAGCCACCGCGCCCGCCGCTACCAACTCCTAAAAATAAGGAAATATAAGATGGAGTTTTTCAAAATCGGCAAGGACATTCAGTTCATGAAGCACGCCAAGGTGCTGAACGGGATTTCTTTCGCAACGTTTATTTTGGCGGTGTTTTTCCTGTTCAGCCGTGGTTTGCATTTGTCGGTTGAATTTACCGGCGGTACTTTGATGGAGGTCAGTTACTCCCAACCCGCAGATGTTGAAAAGATACGCACCACTATCTCAGGTTTGGGCTTGACAGATGTTCAGGTGCAAAACTTTGGTACAGCACGCGACATCATGATTCGCTTGCCTGCGCAAAAAGGCGTCAGTACCGCGCAGCAGAGCGACAAGGTACTGACTGCATTGAAAACGTCTGACAGCTCAGTGACTTTGAAACGCGCCGAGTTTGTCGGTCCGTCCGTCGGAGAAGAGCTTGCAGCCGATGGCTTGAAAGCGCTGGGCATGGTGATTGTCGGCATCATGATTTATTTGGCGTTTCGTTTTGAATGGAAGTACGCTGTCGCCGGCATCATTGCCAATTTGCATGACATTGTCATTATTCTTGGTTTTTTTGCTTTCTTTCAGTGGGAGTTTTCACTGTCGGTGCTAGCGGCGGTGCTCGCCGTATTGGGGTATTCCGTCAATGAATCGGTGGTTATTTTTGACCGGATTCGCGAAAACTTCCGGCGATACCGCAAGATGGATGTGGTGCAAATCATTGACAACGCCATCACCTCCACCATCAGCCGCACCATCATCACCCATGCTTCGACACTGGTGATGGTCGTGTCCATGCTCATCTTTGGCGGGCCGACGCTGTTTTATTTTGCGTTGGCGCTGACGATTGGTATTTTGTTTGGCATTTATTCATCAGTATTTGTTGCTGCTGCCATCACCATGTGGCTGGGCATCAAGCGTGAAGACTTGGTGAAAGTAGCGGTTAAAAAAGACGAAGACCCGAACGACCCTAACGCGGGTGCGACGGTTTAAAGCGCGGCTAGATTACACAAGCTAACTGTGGCCAGCGGCAACAACCAAACCAATCCTCTCACGGTAAAGGCGCGTGAAATTTTCACGACCCATGCCGCAAAGGTCTTACCGGAAATCGCCAAGACAATATTGGAGAAGCTGTCTGATTTGGTAGACCAAGCTGCCAGCGCGCCCGTGATGCAGGACCGCCGCGATGCATGGCTGGCGTTTCAGTCGTCTGGTAAAGCTTGGACCAACGGCACCAACAAAGCCTGGAGGCTTGCGCTCGACCAAGCGCCCCAATCCATTGGCACGATGTTTGACGTCGAGGGGGGCAAATTCGAGTTGATGGACAACGAGGTGATGGAGAATAAAATTCTCGCCTCGCGTTTGGGGTTGCGCATTCTTGATGTGGTGAGTTGGGAGCTCAACGACCTGCGCTTGCGGGTTCAAAGTTTGGACAATGTGCCAGAGCTGGCATCCAGCGACATCTTCAGGCCAGAAGTGCTGGCCAGAGAGATGCTTGAGCAATGGACGACCAACGGCTTGCTGCGCGACACCTGGATGGTGGCGCAAGACGTGATTCAAAACCGGTTGGCCGAGCACTTGCTGGAGGCTTATCACACAGCCAACGAATTTCTGGTCCAGCAGGGGGTGATGGCCGAAATCGATTTGCGGCCTCTCGTCAAGCGCACACCAACGGGCATCATCAAAGCCCGGGCAGCACCTGCCAAACCCAAAGACAGCGGCGCTGGTTCGATCGGTCCAGGTTCAGTAGGCTATCAGCAGGGCTCAGGCCAAGGGAGCAATTACGGCGGTGGCTACGGCGCTAGCGGTTACGGCGGCGGCTCAGGTGGCGGCGGATCCGGTGGTGGCGGTTCAGGTGGCGGTGGTTCAGGTGGTGGCGGTTCAGGTGGCGGTGGTTCAGGTGGCGGTGGTTCAGGTGGCGGTGGTTCAGGTGGCGGTGGTTCAGGTGGCGGCGGCTCAGGCGGTGGTGGCTCAGGTGGCGGTGGTTCAGGTGGCGGTGGCTCGTCCGGCGGTCACACACGCAGTGGTCACACCACGCATGAAGAAACCCGCATGCAAACCGCTACCACGCCCTTGGCCAGAGCCAAGATGCGCGCACAAGGCGTCATGGGCGGCTTGATGCGCCTGCTCACCAATCAGGTTGCCGGCTTTGACGACACACGTGGGGCTCAGGCTTCACCGCAACTTGCACAGGCGTTTGCTGGCATGGTTGCTGGGGAAAGTGGCCATCAGCGAACCCAGACGGCCGATAGCAGTGACCAGGTTTATGGTGTTGAGCATGTTGAACAAGCTGCTACCGCCCTGCGCCAAAGAACCAGCACACTGAAAAAGGCGGCAACCACCTCGGCTGAAAAAGCCACCATTGAAATTGTGGCGCTGATGTTTCAGAGCATTTTGGCTGAAGACCGCATTCCGTCAACTGTCCGCGTCTGGTTTGCGCGCTTGCAAATGCCAGTATTGCGCGTAGCTATTTCTGAGCCTGAATTTTTTGGCTCTTTGCAGCACCCAGCACGCCAGCTGATTGACCGCATGGGTTCTTGCGTACTGGGTTTTGACATTGATGTGTCGGGCAATGCGATGGAAATTGAAATCAAGCGCATCGTGCAAGTCATTGAGCAGTACCCTGAGACCGGGCGCCGGGTGTTTCAGCTGGTCTATGACGAATTTCAGAAATTTCTCTCTAAATTCTTGGCTGAAAATGGCAGCGCTGCGCGGGTCGTCAGCATCGCCCAGCAGGTCGAGCAAAAAGAGACCATGGCGATTCAATACACCATTGAAATGCGCAAGATGCTCAACGACATGCCGGTACGTGACGAAATCCGCGAGTTCCTTTTCAAAACCTGGGCTGAAGTTTTGGCGATTGCCGCCATGCGCAACGGGCCGCAGCATGAGCAAACGCTGACGCTCAAACGCTGCGCTTCTGACCTGGTGTGGGCGGCCAGCGCCAAGCCCAATCGCGCAGACCGCGCCAAAGTGATTGCCGACTTGCCCAAGCTGCTGCAGTTGCTGCGTATGGGCATGACAATGCTGGGTACGGATGCTAAAACCCAGGACGAGAACATCAAAATCATCAGCGATACGCTGGCCGATGCCTTCATGTCCAAAACTGGCTCGATTTCATCCGAGAAGATTGACGCGATGGCCAAGCGCCTGACCAATCTGGAGGATTACCTCTCTGATGAAGATGTGGGCGACTTGCCGCTGGACACCGAAGCGCTGGTGATGATGATTGGCATTGATGCTTCAGATATTGAAGTGGTGACCGACGGCGGCAGCCAACCCACCGAGGCCATGCGCGCCTGGGCACACGAACTGCAGTTGGGGTCATGGTTTAGCCTGGACCACAACGGACGCATCAGCCATGTGCAGTTCGCCTGGCGCAGCGACCGCAAACAACTGCACTTGTTCGCCTCAGCCGATGGCCGTAATTTCCTGATTCAGGCGCGAAGGCTGGCGGCTTATTTACAGGCAGGCTTGTTGTTGCCAACCGAAGAAGAAGCCTTGACGGTTCGCGCTACGCGGGATGCCTTGGCCAAGCTTGAGGCCAATCCAGAACGGTTACTTGGCTAGCCTAGTAAATTAGGGTCATCTAGAAATTCAGATTTTCGGGATGAAGTGCAAGGCGCCCGGAGCGCAGGACACCGGAATGCACTTGTGTGCATGAGGATTCCGAGCACCGCGCAACGCAGCAATTCGCCCGAAAAATGAATTTATAGATGCGCCCTCAGTGGCCTACACGGTCACTGGTGTCATCACACAATTCGTCCAGCACCAGCGCATCGGGCTCTTGGCCAAAGCTCCAGTAGACCATCAGCACAATGATTTTCAGGTCGTCCAGCGCCACCGGGCTGTCAGGGGTGGCCATGGCGCGGTCAATCACGATCTCGCGCATCTGTGGCGGCAGTACCCCTGATGATTCCAGAAAGCTCACAAAACCCAGCGCTTCAACGCCAATGTGCTCTTGCTCAGCAACGCTGTAGGCGCGCATGCTGCCGGGCGATTGGGCTTGTACCATTTCTGCCTGATCTGCATCAATGGCAGGCAAATAAATTTGCGTGGTTTGCGCGGCTGTGTTCAAGCCATCCAGCCAGACCAGTGCAGCGTTGATTTCATCCGCTTCAAAGCCCATTGCCGTCAGTTTGCGGCCCAGTTGGGGCAGTTCGGGGCAAGCGTCACCTTGCCAGTAGTTTTCATAGACGTAGACTAAAACTTCAAACATAGCCCAATGTATCCCAAAAAATGTTGTGGCCAAATTGCCTGCTTAGCGCCTGGTTAAAATCAACGGCAACACAACACGGAGCGTCATGCAGTTTTTTTGGTTCATCGTCTCAGGAGGCATTGCCACTGCCTTGCATTACGCCGTATTGATAGCTCTGGTGGAACTGCTGGGTTTGTCTGCAGCACCTGCGGCAACCATTGGCACCTTGTGCGGCGCAGCAGTGTCTTACCTGCTCAACAGGCGCGTGACGTTTGCGGGCACCACCACAGGCCACGGTCAAGCCGTGCCCAGGTTTATAGCCGTCGCGCTTCTGAGCGCCTTCCTCAATGGTTTGCTGGTATGGATTGGGGTAGATACGCTGGGCTGGCACTACATGGCGGCGCAGGCGCTGGCCACCGTGCTTGTCATGGGGCTGACTTTTCGACTTTACCGAAACTGGACTTTTGCGCAATGAATTCATCTCCCACCATGCTCAGCGTGATTGTTCCGGCTTACAACGAAGAAGAAGTACTGCCGATTTTTCATGGCCGACTGGTCGCTGCGCTGGCCAATGTCCAAGAGCTGGCAGGCCGCTGGGAAGTGGTTTACGTCAACGACGGCAGCAAAGATGGCACATTGGGTATTTTGAAAGAACTGCAGCTAACCGACCCGGCAATTGGTGTGGCCAACCTGAGCCGCAATTTTGGCAAAGAAGCCGCCATGAGCGCGGGCCTCAAACTCGCGCGAGGCGATGCCGTTATTTTGATTGACGCCGACCTGCAAGACCCGCCCGAGCTGATTGGCGATATGGTGCGCGTCTGGCAGCAGGGTGCCGACGTGGTGAACATGAAACGCAGTAGCCGCCAAGGCGAAACCTGGTTTAAAAAAGCCTCAGCCGCCTGGTTTTACAAGGTGATCAACTGGCTGTCAGAGGTGCATATTCCTGAAAACGTGGGTGACTTCCGGCTGCTCAGCCGCCGCGCGGTTGATGCGCTGAACCAGTTGCCTGAAAGCAACCGCTTCATGAAGGGCCTGTTTGCGTGGATAGGCTACAAGCAGGTGGTGGTCGAATACGCTAGGCACCCGCGCGCGGCCGGTGAGACCAAATGGCCTTACTTCAAGCTGCTCAACTTTGCGATTGAAGGCATTACCGGGTTTTCAGTCGTGCCGCTGCGCCTGGCCAGCTACGCCGGGTTTTTAACCGCGTTTTCGGCCTTTATTTACGCCCTGTTTTTATTGGTCAAAACACTCACGATTGGCGATTCGGTCAAAGGCTTTCCGACCCTGATTTTGACAATTTTGATTTTGGGCGGCTTGCAGCTCATGGCCATGGGCATCATTGGTGAATACCTGGGCAGGTTGTTCATGGAAAGCAAACGCCGGCCTTTGTTTTTGATTGACGAGTACCTCGCGCCGCAAGCGGTGACTGCCGAAAGCACGGTTGAAATATCAACTCAGGCCATCAAAGCATGAGTAACAGGCAAAACACAAGCAGCCGCTGGCTGTGGATCACGCTCGGCTTTGTGGCGCTGGCCAGGCTGCTCACCTTGGGCCTTTACCCACTGACGGACACCACCGAGGCGCGTTACGGCGAAGTGGCCCGCAAAATGGCCGAACTCGGCAACTGGGTCACGCCGCTGTATGACTACGGCGTACCGTTTTGGGCCAAACCGCCACTCACCACCTGGCTGTCGGCCATCAGCATTCAGTTGTTTGGGGTGAACGAATTTGCCGCTCGCCTGCCGTACTTTTTGTTAGCGGTGCTGATTGCCTGGCTGGTCTGGCAGTGGGTGCGCCGCAGCTCCGCCAGCCAGGCGCAACTGACCGTGGCCATGATGAGCGGCACCATGCTGTACTTCATTGCGTCAGCCGCCGTCATGACCGACTTGGGCTTGGTGCTGGGTACCACGCTGGCCATGCGCGGCTTTTGGGCTGCTTTTGAGCAAGGTGAGTCTGCCCGCCCCAAAGAAGTCTGGCTGCTGTTTATCGGCCTGGGCATTGGCCTGCTCGCCAAGGGGCCGATTGCGGTCGTGCTGTCTGGCTTGCCGATTGGCCTGTGGATGCTCTTGAGCGGCAATATCAAAACATCTTGGCAGCGTTTGCCGTGGATCAAAGGCAGCTTGCTGACCTTTGCGATTGCTGCACCGTGGTACGTGATGGCTGAAATCCGCACGCCGGGTTTTTGGGAATACTTTTTCATCGGCGAGCACTGGAACCGCTTTACCGTCACCGGCTGGGCTGGCGACAAATACGGCACGGCGCACGCCACCCAGCGCGGTGCGATTTGGCTGTTTGCTTTGGCGGCTGTCATGCCGTGGACAGCGCTGCTGCCGCTGCTCTGGATAGGCCGCAAGCCCGCCCAAGCCCCGCAAAACCCTGAGCCCGCAAAGTATTCACGCGACTTCACCATTTACCTGCTGGCCTGGTCGGTGGCGTCATGCCTGTTTTTCACGATGTCTGGCAATATTTTGTGGACCTATGTGCTGCCCAGCTTGCCCGCCATGGCGCTGCTGGCGGCGCGCTGGCTCAGCCGTGACGCCAGAGCCCGCTGGGTCAATGGCGTGGTCGGTGTTGGCGTGCTGGCCATGAGCCTGCTGGTGGCGGCTTTCTTTGTGCGTGAAGAGTTGGCAGACAGCTGGAAGACCGCCAAAACCGTGGTGCAGGCGCATCAGGCCAGCGCAACGGGCCAACCCCTGCTTTTCATGGGCGACTTGCCGTATTCAGCGTCTTTTTACTCCAAAGGCAAGGCCAGGGCATTGCCCGGCAACCCTGAGCTGGCCCAGCGCCTGCAAGCAGGCCCCATATTTGTCGCGCTCAACCCGGATCAGGTGAGGGCTTTGCCACCCGAGCTGGTGCTCAAGTTAAAGCTGGTGGCGACGTCAGGTGCTTACAAGCTGTATTCAAGCGCTCAAAAGTAGCTCAAACGCCCTAAAAACCGCTCAAAAAGCCGGTTTTAGGGGGTATTTTAGGCCTCTAGCCCAATATATACGGGCGCAAGCAGCTCCTGAATTGATAGCGCCCAATAGCAGTTAACTTCAACGCTTCTGGTACTGCGCAGCGCCAAACAACACTTCACGCGCCTTGTCGGTGGTGATCGGCTTGCGCAGATCCGCCAAAACCTTCACGCCGCGTTCAACCGCAGGCCGCGCGGCAATCAGGTCAAACCAGCGCTTCAGGTGTGGGTAGTCGGCCCAGTCAATGCCGTGGTTGGCCCAGTTGCGCAGCCACGGGAAGATGGCAATGTCAGCAATGGTGTACTGACTGCAGGCGATAAATTTGCTGCTGGCCAGTTGCTTGTCCATCACGCCGTACAGGCGTTTGGTCTCGTTGGTGTAGCGGTTAATCGCGTAGTCAATCTTTTCAGGCGCGTACTGCCTGAAGTGATGGGTTTGCCCAATCATTGGCCCCACGCCGCCCATTTGAAACATCAGCCATTGCAGCGTTTGAAACTTCAAACGATCGGTTTTGGGTAAAAACTTGCCTGTTTTGGCAGCCAAATACAGCAATATCGCACCCGATTCAAACAACGCGATTGGCTTGCCATCGGGCCCATTCGGGTCCACCAGCGCGGGTATCTTGTTGTTCGGGCTGATGGCCAAAAACTCGGGCTTGAACTGGTCACCCGCACCAATGTCAACCGCAATCGCATCCCAGTCTTTGCCCAGTTTAAAACCACACTCTTCCAGCATGACGTGCACTTTGTGGCCATTCGGTGTGGGCCACGAGTAAACCTTGATCATTTTGCGTTTCCTTTGCTACTATTGATATTGGACTTTAAGAGAAAACGCCTCACCATGTTTGACCGCCTCAAAAAAGCTTTTGCCCAGGCCGCTGCCGGCCCCGCTCACCCGGCTGCGCCTGATGCCGTGTCAGAGTGGGCAGGTACCCAAGGTTTTGCCTTTACCGGCGTGGGGGAGGGCATGGGCAAAGGCTTTGCCTTGACGGGCAAGATAGGTAACAAGCCCTGGCGGCTGGAGCGCGGCAAGTCGTCGCGCGACTACATTCGTGGCGAAGAGCTGCGGGCCCGGGCCGAGCTCAAACTCAACGACGACGTGTCGGTGCTCGTCATGAACAGGCCGCTCAAAGAAGCGTTGGAAAAACGCGCCTACGAGATGTACACCGACACCCTGCAAACCACCGCAGACCCGAGCCTGCCCGAAGAAATGCGCTGGCTGGCCATGTACCCCGAAGCCGGTTGGGACAGCTTGCCCCCCGAATTTTGGCAGCGCTACTCGGTACTGGCCGAAAAGCGCGAACAAGCCGTGGCCTGGATAGACCCACACCTGGCCGACCTGCTGATGAACTGGCCCGAGCCCGCCCCCAACGTCCAGGTGCCCTTTATTTTGATGATTCTGCGCGGCAAAGCCTACCTGCGCATGCAGTACACCCCAGCAGACATGCCAACGCTGGAGCATGCAGCGCAAATCTTCACCTACGCCTGTGAGTCGGGTTTGTCGGGGCTGACGGCGGATATTTTGGTTTGACCTTGGGTAAATTGGGTTAACAACGGCTAAAGAACGGCTTCAGAACGGCTTTTCAGCCTGTTTTTAGGTGTGTTTTAGGGCTCTAGGCCAATGGATACGGGCGCAAGCAGCTCCTGAATTAATAGCACATAAGCTTCAGTTGTCACCTTCAAGCTCAGGCTTGAGGTGCAAAAAATCCAGCCCTGCATCGTGGCTTTGCCCCACTTTTTGATACTGGGCAAACCCAGCGTCAAACGACACCATTCGGCAATCGGCTTGAATCGCAAAGCTGGCTAGGTAAGCGTCCGTCCAGTCGCGGGTATGAAAGCCTGTTGCCTTGGTCAAGCGCTGCCAAACAGCGTCAATCCCTTCGGGTTCAGCCAGCAACACACTGCGGCCACTGGCCAGGTGCGCGGTGTAAATGTGCCACGCCTCAGCAGGCGTGTGAACCGCTTTGCCCATTGCCTTGGCTTGCGTTACCAGCCGCAAAAAGCCCTGCATACTGGAACGGCAAAACGCCAGCGGCACTGTAGCGCTGGCCCAATATTGTCTGGCAGCCGCGTGGTGCGGGTGATGCACATGCGCCAGCGCCAGCCAGACGTTCACGTCCAGCAGGTCAGCCCGGCTCATTGAATGAAACCGGAGCGGCGCAGCTTGTCCAGGTCGTCCTGCAGCTGGGCGTCGGCCAAATCGGCGTTGCTGGCGGCGGGCACAGGAGCGGGTAAAGGCTCAAAATTGGCCTGGCTCAGTCGGCTCAACACAGGCAGCGTCGCCTCGGCTGCGGGCGCAACTGGCATCGCCATGGCCCGCACGATCAGCTCATTGAGCAAAGCCTTCAAGCTTTTGCCACTCTGCGCCGCCTGGATCTTCAGGCTGCGTAAAAGTGGGTCAGGTAAATCGAGTGTAGTTCGCATCAATGCATTTTAGCATTAATGTGCGTTTTTACGAATTCAAGACTTTTGCTGTTGAGCCGTGTTTTTAGGGCTAAAAGTGGCTTTTTAGCCGGTTTTTAGGTATGTTTTAGGCCTCCAGCCCAATAAATACGGGCGCAAGCAGCTCCTGAATTAATAGTGACTTTGGCGATGGCAAACTAAGCCGCCAACGCATCCAGCGGGCTGGCCGTACCGCCAGCAGCCACCTTCAGCACATGCGTGTAAATCATCGTCGTACTCACGTCACTGTGGCCCAGCAACTCCTGCACTGTGCGAATGTCTGTGCCTGACTGCAGCAAATGGGTTGCAAAGCTGTGGCGCAGGGTATGCACCGTGGCGTGTTTGGCAATACCAGCTTGGGTAAGCGCTTTTTTAAGTGCGCGACCTAATCGCTCATCAAACAGATGGTGTCGCCGCTCCACCCCCGATTGCGGGTCTATCGACACGTTGTCTGCTGGAAACACCCAATGCCACGCCCATGACTGACCAGCGCGCGGGTACTTGGCATCCAGAGCATGTGGCATAAACACTCCGCTACGCTGCGCCGCCCGGTCAGCGCCCCAGAGTGCTCGTGACCGCGCCAGTTGCTCTCGCAGCGCCTGCACCAGGCTACGCGGCAGCATCACTACCCGGTCTTTATCGCCTTTGCCGCTGCGCACCACCACCACATTCCGGTCAAAGTCCACATCTTTGATGCGCAGGTTCAGACCTTCGGCCAAACGCATGCCTGTGCCGTACAGCAAGCGTGCCAAGGTGCCTTCTACGCCGTTTATCAGCGCCAAAACGGCTTGCACCTCAGCCAAAGTCAACACCACGGGTATGCGTTTACGTTCGGGTGGCCTGCCAATTGACTGCATCCACGGCAAGTCTTGGCCCAGCACCTGCTTGTATAAAAATAGCAAGGCATTGAGCGCCTGCCGATGCGTGGCGGGCGATACCTTTCGCTCATCGGCCAACATGGTTAAAAAAGCCTCCACGTCCGTTTGCCCCATGTCGCGCGGATGCCGCATGACTCCCGTGCGACCATGCCAGCGGATGAAAAAACGTGCCCAATACACATACGCTTTTTCAGTTTGTAAGCTAAAGTGCAAATAACGAATCCGCTCCCGCACCTGATCTAGCAAGCGCGTGGCCAGAAAAACCGGGGCGGCGACTTTACGGGTTTCGTTATACCTGTTCATTTATACAGTATATGGCTTCAACCTGATGAATGTAAATAGTTTTTTAGCATTGCCCAGTGCAAGTTATTTCGCAGACCGCCACGGTATCCGGCGGTTTCGCGGGATACATCAAAGTTCCGGTCGACGGCTGGAAACAGTGGCGCTTAACACATGAACTGGGTATTTATACAGCGACGATTTTCTGGTAGCTTGCATAGCTGCAACACAGCGCATGGACAAAAGCGAGCTTTTGGTCCGGACGCAGTGATACAGCTATGTGGGCTGTTGACCAAAAAAGGCCTTGGTGCGATGCAGGAGTACAAGCGCCAGGAGGTGTTGATGGCCGCGCCAGAACGAGTCAATCGTGCGGACACTCGCTACGCGAGCGCCGCACATTTCGAACGTTAGACATCTATGAAGGCTAGGATCATCGCTGCTCATCTTTTTGCCCCCGCGTTGATTACCGTCGGCACGTTTGCCGCTGCAGTTTCGCGAGAGCCTGTTCGTTCTGAAATGTTCGTGGCGTACGTTCTGTGGGGCTTCCTGTTTTACGCAGCACCACATCTTCTGTGGGCAGCGATCGCGGCCGTTGGGAAATTCGCCGCCCCTGTATGGCATTCTGGTTTCGTCGCTTCCACAATTGCTTTGTTGGCAGTCGCCGCCTTTTGGCTTGGCCCGGGCGATAGCTCTGGCTTGCCTATTCAGTGGATGCTTTATTGGCCACTCGCAATTGTCCTCATGGCTGTAGTGCCGAGTGTTGTGTCGTTGTTCCTGAAGCGGAGGCAGGTAAATGTCTAACAGGTTCGTCGAATGGAGCCACAACGGCGGCATGCGTGCTCGCCATTCTTCAATGCTGAGTGCGCCGTTGTGGACCACTCACGGCCGACGTTAGAGAGCTGGGCCTGCCCCGTATGTCCCTCATAGCATTTGCGAAGATACAAATGGAGTTGGGGCGTCGTATCGGTCGCAAAGACTACGACGGCGCCATTTCCATTCTCGAAAACTCTTTGTCCAACACGGCCGATGATGTTCATGGACTCGAAATGATTGCTCATTGCCACCGCTGGTCGAATAGGACCGACATGGCAATCGATACCGCTCGACGTGTGCTTGTCCACGATCCAAAAAAATTTGGAGCCCTTCGTTTGTTGTCCGAGGTTTATGCTGAGCGGAATGAGCACGACATTGCTGCCCCGTTCGTGCGGCTTGGCCTAGAAAGTTATCCGGACCCGACGCCGCCTGCGCCAAGAATTGTCTTTTGGGCTCTTCGCCTCGTTGCATCCATCACACCACGTATTAAGCGAGTGGAGAAGGTTGCGAGAGAGCACCTCGCCGATCCCAACAAAGAAGTTCGCGATTGGTTTTCTTGGGCAAAGCAGTATCTGGCTTGGTACGATTCGATGTCCGGAGATAAACAGACCCCCACCGTTCATTGATGAAACCGCTCTTTAACACTACGTTAAACATTACAAAGCTAGCAATGCGGCACATCTCGACTGGCATCGACTCCTGGATCATTCAAGACGGCAACTACGGTGACTTTGCCGTTGGCGACTTAAAGAAGTTCGCGCTTGAGTTCGCCGGAGAAAAGCTGACGCCAAGCACGCCGGGTGAGCGCAGTGCACAGCTCTTGCATACAAGCGTCTACCGTGTCCGCGCGGAAGTCATATTCGTCGATTCCAAGGTGTGGGTCATCGACTTCGGTCTGCGAGCGTTTTGGGAGTCCGAACCGCCAGCTTTTATCCAAGCCGGATCGTGGGTCGAAGGTGAGGTCTTTGTTGGCATAGATCCGTTCTTCTATATGGAGTACTTGTACAAAATACCGGATATGCCGAACCTTTACTACGACTGGAAGGTTGCAGCAATTTCACGGGACGATACGCCATGGTTTTCAGCGGTCAACGAGAAAGGTGGCGTCACTCTAACGCGTGATCCTGCCCGCGCCCAGTGGACCCAAGTGCAGAAGACCTTGGCCTGGGAAGAGGGCGAGGGGCGATCAAGCTATGTGTTGGAATGTGATATCGGAGATGCTTAACAGGTTGCTCATCACGGACACGCAGCATCAAAATGCCGCTGCGCGGGGCATGCTGCGTGCCGGACAGCGCCAACGATGAGGCAACACATGCAAGCACCATGGAACAGCCGCCATGTCTAGCCGTCGCAGCCTCATTGCACGAGCCTTCGCGGGTATCGCTGCCCTGTGCGCGGTCAAGATGCCAGCGGTCGCCAAACCAGAACACCCTGATCCCAAGTGGCATGAAGCCGCTGTTCGAATGCGGCAATTGGCCGAGTCATGGGGCGACCAAAGCTATGGTGCCGTGTTGGTCGTGGAAGGTGCTGTTGTTGGTGAAGGGCCTAGTCGTGTCGTTAAGGACAAGGACCAGGACGCTCACGCAGAGCGGGTAGCCATCCGTGACGCACAGCACCGGCTTGGCCGCCAGAACCTTGCCGGCAGCGTGCTGTACTCAACAAGCCGCCCGTGTGCGGTGTGCGAGGCCGCTGCGGCACGCGCGCAAGTTAGCCGCATGTACTTTGGCCTGCCGCTCCAAGACGCCGGTATACCGCTTGGTCGTGCCCAGTGAGGCCTAATCCTTAGCCCAAACGAAGCAAAAACATGAAAAAAAGCCTGATCAGAAACGGATTCATCGCGGCTGGCCTGATGAACATCGGCGGCGTGCTGCTGTTCTCGCGCGGCTTTACCAATGCCGCGGTCAATAATGCAGACCCGGTGGTGATGTCCAACTTCGGGCTGCTCATGATTGTTGTCTGGGGCTTGGCTTACCTGGGCGCTGCAGCGATCAACGCCAACGTCAAATGGCTGGCAGGTGCATTTGCTTTGGAAAAGCTGGTTTATGTGGTGGTTTGGGCAATGTGGCTGTCAAATAACAGCCTGCCCGAGCTGTATGCCAAAGATGTTTTTGCTGGTGCTTTTTATAGCATTTACGGGCTGAACGACTTCGTGTTTATGGTGTTCTTTGCCTGGGTGTTTTTATTGCCGCAAAGTAACGAATAGCGCGCCACCAGACACTAAAGACGGTTGCCGCCGTCCCCATCCACACCTAACAACCGATGCAGCCGCGTACTGCTGGTGGTGTATTCAAGTTGCGGGTTTTTGCCGGGGTACACGATGTCTGCTGCCGCAAAAGCCGCCAAGGCGCATTCGTGAAAGCCGCTCAGAATCAGTTTTTTCTTGCCGGGGTAGGTGTTGATGTCGCCCACGGCAAATATGCCGGGGATGCTGGTAGCGAACTTTTCTGTGTCTACTTCTAGCTGCTTGCGCGCCAGGGCCAGGCCCCAGTCTGCGATTGGGCCCAGCTTGGGCGACAGGCCGAGGTACACCAGCATGGCATCCAGCGGCACAGCCTGGGTTTGGCCGTCAATGCCTGTGACTTGCGCTGCTGTTAATTTGCCGGCCTGCTCGTTAAACCCTGTGACTTGCCCGACCATCAGTTGCAAGGCTTTGGCGTCTGCCAATGCATGCAGCTTGGCGACCAGCTCAGGCGCGGCTTGGTAGACATCACGGCGGTGCAGCAATGTCACGCTTTTGGCTTGGCCCGCAGTTCCAGCGTTCTTGGCCAAGTCAATAGCGCACTCAAGTGCGCTGTCTTCGCCGCCCACGACAAGGATGTTCTGGCCTGCCGTGGTTTCAGGCTGCGAATGGTAGAAAAGCTGCGACTTTTCAAATTTACTCAAGCCGTCAATTTTCAGCAACTTGGGCTGAAACGCGCCCACGCCTGCGGCAATGATGATGACCTTGGTGATGAATTGCAGGCCTTGGGATGTTTCGACTTCAAAGCGGCCATCGCCCAACTTTTCTACACGGCTGACCAGTTGCCCCAAATGCAAGGGCGCATCAAACGGTTTGATTTGCGCCAAGAGGCTGGCCGTCAGCTCACGGCCTGTGGTGCGCGGTTTGCCGGGTATGTCGTAAATGGGTTTGTCGGGGTACAGCTCAATGCACTGGCCGCCGGGGTAGGGCAATGCGTCGATGACGTGGCATTTGATTTCTAGCAGGCCGAGCTGAAAGACCTGGAACAAGCCGACCGGCCCAGCTCCGACGATGACTGCATCAGTTTCTATGGACATGGCGTTTATCTAATCAAGAACGCCGAAAAACTGGCTTTGCCAGGCTGCCAGCGTTGTCCCCTTGAGGGGAGGTGGTGCTACACGAAGTGAGCATCCGGCAGGGGTGTTACCTAATTAATTCTGACAACTTGTCCGTCTTGTCTTTCCACTCGTCCGCATCGGCAGGCGGTGTTTTGCGCTTGGTGATGCTTTTCCAGCCTGCTGCAAGGCTTAGTTCGACGTTGAGTTTGATGAAATGCATCTGGTCAGCGGGGGTGTCTTCCTCGGCGTAGATCGCGTTGACCGGGCATTCAGGAATGCAAACGGCGCAGTCAATGCACTCGTCCGGGTCAATCACCAGCATGTTCGGGCCTTCGCGAAAGCAGTCAACCGGGCAAACGTCCACGCAGTCGGTGTATTTGCAGCGGATGCACGATTCGGTAACGATATGGGTCATGGGGATGGGGCTAAGCTGAAAAAAGATAACGTATTTTAAGGCGATTACAGCACCAGGGCTGCGCCCGAGGTTTTGTGGCTGGCCGTGTCTACCAGTATCAATGAGCCCCGGCCACGCGACTGCTTGTAGGGCAGGGCGGCGATGGGTTCCAGCAGCGCCAGCTCGACCACGCCAATGGCATTGGCATCCAGTTGGGCAGCGGCTGTGCTTTCGAGCGTGTTGATGTTGATGTGGCTGACAATGCGCTTGATTTTGGCTTTGACCCAGCGGTGGCCGTGCAGCGCCCAATACATGCGGCCAGGCACCAGCGGCTCTTCGTCCATCCAGGCGACGGTGGCCAGGATTTCTTTTTTACCGGGGTTTGAAGGCTCGGATGCCAGCAACCAGTCGCCGCGCGATACGTCAACTTCACGGTCCAAAATGATGCCTGCGCTGTGGTTGGCGGCTACGGTTTTGGGCTGTCGTGCGTGGCTTAAAACTTGGGCGATGGTAGCGGTTTTACCGCTGGGCATCACGGTAACTTCAACACCAGGTTGAGCGTTGCCGCTGGCGATGCGGCCCCAGAAGATGCGGCGACCTTGGGAGGTGTCTGCGCTAGATGAAAACTTCTCTACCCATTGCACGGGGAAGGCAAAAGGTTGCTGAGTATCTGCTGGCGTGCTGGATAGTTGCTCTAATATTTGTAGCAGGCTGCGCCCGTTGTAATTGCACCAACCAGGGTTTTTATCCACCACATTGAAGCCGATCAACGCCGAAATGGGGACAATCGTGTTGATGGGAATACCTGCATCATTCGCAAACTGCGTGAGCGCCGCGCTGATATTGGCAAATGCCAAAGCCGGATCAGCCACGGCATCCAGCTTGTTAACGGCAAAAACAATGGCAGGTACACGCAGCAGGTTGACCAGCAGGCTGTGGCGGCGGGTTTGGGGCAGGAGCTCGGGCAATTCGGCTTGCCACTCAAGCTTGGTAGCATCGACCAGTACTACCGCCGCGTCTGAGCTGGATGCAGCCGTGACCATGTTGCGGGTGTACTGCTCGTGGCCGGGCGCGTCGGCAATGATGAACTTTCGCGTAGCGGTGTTGAAGTATCGGTAAGCCACATCTATGGTGATGCCTTGCTCTCGCTCGGCCTGCAGGCCGTCGGTCAGCAGTGCCAAATCGGTTTGCCCACCGCGCTGCACGCCAGCCAGCTGGTCTTGCAGCACGGTTTTGCTGTCCACCAGCAAGCGGCCAATCAATGTACTTTTGCCGTCGTCTACGCTGCCGCAGGTGACGAAACGCAGGGCCGCGCGGGTGTCTTGCTCAGTTGCGATGGGAGTGATTACGGCGCTCATCAGAAATAGCCCTCTTTTTTACGTTTTTCCATCGACGCGTCTGACGTTTTATCGTCCATGCGCGTTGCGCCGCGCTCGCTCACGTCTGCAGCCAGTGTTTCCAGCACCACATCGGCGGCGTTCAGGGCTGGGCTGTCTACCGGGCAGGTGCAGGTGATGTCGCCGACAGTGCGAAAGCGCACGGTTTTTTCAACGGCAACTTCGCCTTCTTTTAGCGGCGTTAGTTCAGTGACCGGAATGAGCAAACCCTTGCGCTCGACCACCCTGCGCTGGTGTGCGTAGTACAGCGATGGCAGCTCAATGTTTTCACGGTCAATGTATTGCCACACGTCCAGCTCGGTCCAGTTGCTGATGGGGAATACGCGGAAGTGCTCACCGGGCTGAATGCGGGTATTGAACAGCGTCCACAGCTCCGGGCGCTGGGCTTTGGGTTGCCACTGGCCAAAGGCGTCGCGGTGCGAAAAAATACGCTCTTTGGCGCGCGCTTTTTCTTCATCACGGCGCGCACCGCCAATCAGTGCGTCAAACCTGAATTCATCAATCGCCTCGAGCAGCGTGACCGATTGGTGCACGTTGCGTGACTCGCCGGGGTACGCCAGCCGAACTGTGCCGCGCGCCATCGAATCTTCAACATTGCGCACGATCAAATTGGCACCGAGCTGTCTGGCGCGGTAATCGCGGAAGTCGGTTACCTCCGTAAAGTTGTGACCGGTGTCAATCATCAACAGCGGGTAGGGAATATTTCCCGCGCCGAAAGCTTTTTCAGCGCATTTGAGCAAGACCAGCGAGTCTTTACCACCTGAAAACAGCAGCGTGGGGCGCTCAAAAGCGGCTGCGACTTCGCGCAGGATGAAGATGGCTTCTTCTTCCAGTGCATCGAGGTGGGCATTACTCAGCTGATTGAGGTGACTTACCTGATTCAACAATTGGGGTTCTGTTCTGGCGTTCATATGGGGCTTTTGGGCGGGGGATCGGGGAAGTCAGTGCGCGACGTGCAGGCCGCATTCGCGGTTGTCCTCACCCTTGGTGGGGTCCACGTAGTCGAAGTTGTTGGGCAGGCCGTGAATCTCGCAGTACTGGTAGAGGTCTTTGGACGACCAGTGCAGCAGGGGCGCGACCTTGATCAGGCCGTCGGGGTTGACGCTGACCGGCTCCATTTGGGCCCGCACCGCGGTATCGGTGGCGCGCAGGGCAGTGAACCAAACCTTGGGCGCTGTTTCGCTTAGGGCTCTGGCAAAGGGCTCGAGCTTGACCTCTTCAGTGAATGCGGCGTGGCGTGGGTCGTCCAATGCCGGGGTGCTACCCGCGACTGCCTCACGGTGCGCACGCGAACGGCGCGGCAGGTAGATGTGCAGGTTCAGCTTGAGCAGTTTTGTCACTTCGTCGGCGAAACGGTAGGTAGCGTCGGTGTTGTAGCCGTTGTCCATCCAGACCACCGGTACTTGTGGGCTGGCGCGCGTCACCATGTGCAGGATGACCGCTTCAAAGGGCCTGAAATTGGTGGTGATGATGGCCGGCTGCCTCAATCCGACAGCCCAGTCCACCAGGCCTTGGGCATTGCGGCCCAGCTCTGCGTTGATGTGTTTGAAATCCATGCTCATATCAAGCTGCCACAAAATGCGGACTGACATGCACCGCATCGCCCTGATACGCACCGACGTCAAAGCCGGGGTAAGCCGCCAGCACGCGCTGGGCGACGTCTATTGGCTGGTCATCACGCAGCACAGCCGTGGTGAAGCCGCTGCGCTGCATTTGCGCGAGCTGGTCAATCAGTACGTCGCCAGTGGCTACGATCTCGCCTTTGAAGCCTAGACGGCGGCTGAGCAAAAAAGCCTGGCTGAAAGCGCGGCCATCGGTGAATTTGGGGAAGTTGAGCTCAATGCTTTCGACGCCAGCAAGAGAAACCTCGCGCGGGTCGTCAGAATTGGTGATTTTGATGCTTTTTGAGGCATCATTTTGGCCTTCAGGCCAATGAATACGGGCGCAAGCAGCTATTAATTTCATAGTAATCTTAACCGGTTAAACGGTTTCTTCTTGTTGTGCAGGATGGCGTGCGCCGTTGGCTGCCAGCTTGAAAGGCTCTGAACCCAGGCGGCGCAGGGCGGCGATGAAAGTCTCTGACTGGTCAGTCAAACGCTGCTCGCGGTACACATCCAGCACGGCTTCAATCACATCGGGCACTTCAGCCGCTGAAAACGACGGACCCACAACCTTGCCCAGCGCAGGCGCGCCCGACAACTTGGAGCCGTCAGAGCCGCCCAGCGTGATCTGGTACCACTCTTTGCCGTCTTTATCAACGCCCAAAATGCCGATATGGCCGCTGTGATGATGGCCGCACGAGTTGATGCAGCCGCTG
>JANNVB010000006.1:0-18026 GCA_031414215.1 Polaromonas sp.
AGTTCAAGCCGGCTGAGATGCCCGAAGCCCTGAAGAAGGTGGTATTGCGCATCGGCGAGAACTGCGAGCCGGCGCTGTGCACCGTGCTGTTTCTCGGCGGTGCGGGCGGCAGCTTGCGCCTGTGCCAGAGCCGCAGGTTCCCCCGAGGCCTCGATCACCAGGTCGATCGGACCATGCCGCCAATGCTCGCGGCCACGGGACAGAGTCTGGCGTTGCGCTGCCATCATTTGGCTAGCCCACCACCGGCTTGGCGCCGATCGGCCAGGGATTGCGTACGTCCTGGGCCACCAGGCGGAATTTCTCGTTTGCCAACACGTCCTCGATGCGGCGCACGCGATGCATATAGCCGCCCATTGCCTGGTAATCGGAAAGCGTCATGATGAACTCAATCGGCGCCACGATCGCCGGGGTCGGCACGTAGCCAAAGGCATTGTCGGGCATGCGCATCACGTCCACCATCACCGTGATGCCGCCACCCGGCCACACATAGGCAGGTGCGCCACCGCAGGTCACATTGACCAGCGCGTCCTTGATGGCGCGCGTCAACAACACCGGGTTTTCAGTCACCCCCGCACGCAAACTGCCGCCCGCGCCGCCTAAAAACAGCACAGTACATAGCGATGGTTCGCAGTTCTCACCAATTCTGTCAATCACGGTTTGCACATCAGGCGGCATGGTTTGTTCGACAGGCTTGAGAGCATCGTTCAGAACATACCAGCTGGCGTGCTCCCCCGTTGTCGATGTCATGAGCAGCCGCAAACCAGGCCAGGCCCTGGCTGCATCCCAGCTGTCAATGATCGACAGCGGATCTGAAATGTCAGTACCCCCCCAACCTGTGCCGGGGTTGGCTACCTGAAAGTAGCGGCCCGGCGTGGACTTGCGGCCATTCATCTGGATACCCGATGGCCGCATGTCAAGGCAACGACCCGCTTGGTGTTCGGTCAATACCCCTGTGATGTGGTCGTCAACCACCACCACCTCGTCCGCCAAGCCATCAAACTGTTTGGCGAAAATACCTATCGCTGCCGAGCCGCATCCCACACGCATGCGCACTTCTTCAACCCCATTGACCACAGGCGCTTTGCCCGCCTGAATGACCAGTTGTGAGCCGCCATCAATCGTGAACTCGACCGCCTGTTTGTTGCCAAGAGCCAGCATCATCTCCATCGTGGTGCGGCCTTCTTTTTTGCTACCGCCCGTCAGGTGGTGCACGCCGCCAAGCGACAGCATTTGAGAGCCATACTCTGCTGTCGTGACATGCCCGACCACCTCGCCCTTGCAGCGCACGTTGGCCTGCTCCGCACCCAAAAAACGATCAGTGTCAATTTTTACCTTCAGGCTGCAGTAACTAAAGATACCTTCGGTCACCACCGTCACCATGTCCACGCCAGCCACTTGGGACGAAACGATAAAAGGCGCGGGCTTGTAGTCTGGGTAAGTGGTGGATGAACCTAAGCCTGTGACAAATACCTCGTTGCCGCTTATCAGCTCATCGCTCCAAGTGGGGTCAGTGGCGAATGGCATTGATACCGAGTTTTTAACCAGTAAAGTGCGCCGTAAAAATACGACTGGATCAACCCGAATCAAGACGCCACCCCGGTTGGCATACCGGTCACATGCACCGCTGCGGCCATCGGATATCTGGCAAAGTACCGGGCAGGCATTGCACGCAATTTTTCCGGGAGTGACTTTCTCACTCTCTGGACGGTACTGCTCGGGCAAGCCATCCGTTTTGGTGTGCTCAGACATCGTTCAAATCAGGTTCTCGAATTTTTTGCAGATAAAAATGTAGCACTCACTACATTTATTTTGAATGTAGCGTATCCTGAGGCTTGAAGCAACAGCACTTTTACTACTTGTTGATTTGTGAATGACCTCATGCCTGTCAAAATAACTTCTGTCACCACACGCGACAACATTCTGCGCGCAGCCACCAAGGTTTTTGCGCGCTATGGTTATGACGGCGGCAGCATCGAAAAAATATCGAAATCCGCGAAATCAGTGGATCGGATGATTTACTACTACTTCGGCAGCAAGGAAGGCTTGTTCATTGAAGTGCTTGAAAACGCCTACCGCCGCATGAACGATGCGGAGCTCAAACTCAAGCTCGACACCAGCCAGCCCTTGGATGGCTTGAACAAAGTCATCGCCTTTGTGCTGTCGTATTACCGCAAGAATCCGGAATTCATCACGCTGCTGAACCTTGAGAACTTACAGCGCGGCAAACACATCGCCAAGTCTGAGCGCGCGCGCGAATACTCCTCGCCCGCCATCGCTGTCATCAATGAGCTCCTGGAAAACGGTATAGCGCAAAAGCTTTTTAGAGCCGATATTTCTTCACGCAATGTTTACTTGCTCATCGTGGCGACGGCCTATTTTTATATGTCTAACCGTTACACACTGTCAGCATTTTTGGGTGAAAACCTGCAAAGCCCGGAGGCGATTGAAGCCTGGCAATCATTTATCAGCAGTACGGTGTTGCGAAACGTTTTGTTAAAACCCTAAACCTACCCAAAGGCAAATCATGGCAGACCTCCAAACCAGCGGTGCATCAGGCAAAGTTGTCATCAAAAACATTGGCTTGCTGCTGTCTGGCGATATTGACCAGCCGATTCTTGACGCCGACACCGTCGTCATCAACGACGGGCTGATTGTGGCTGTTGGTAAAGCCAAAGACTGTGATCAAAGCCACGCGGTAACTGTCATTGATGCCCAACAAACCTGCCTTTGCCCGGGCTTGATTGACAGCCATGTTCACCCCGTATTCGGTGACTGGACACCGCGCCAAAACCAGTTGGGCTGGATTGAATCGACCATGCATGGCGGCGTGACCACGATGGTTTCAGCGGGCGAGGTGCACTTACCTGGCAGACCCAAGGACATCGTCGGCCTGAAAGCCCTGGCCATCACCGCGCAGCGGGCGTTTGACAACTTTCGCCCCGGCGGCGTGAAAGTCATTGCCGGTGCGCCCATCATTGAGAAAGGCATGGTCGAGCAAGACTTTAAGGACCTGGCAGAGGCTGGCGTCACCCTGCTGGGTGAAGTCGGCTTGGGCACCGTCAAGGCGGGCAATGAGGCCAAAGAGATGGTGGCCTGGGCACGCAAGTACGGCATTCAAAGCACCATTCATACAGGCGGGCCATCTGTACCAGGCTCCGGTTATATCGACAAAGACGTGGTGCTGGAGGCCGATGCTGACGTGATAGGGCACATTAATGGCGGCCACACATCGCTGTCTGAGCAACACGTTTGCGAGCTGTGTGAAAAGTCTTCACGCGCGATTGAAATTGTGCACAACGGCAACGAGAAAGTTGCTATTGCTGCAGCTCAGGCGGCCTTGCAACTCAAGTGCCCACACCGCGTGATTTTGGGCACGGATGGCCCTGCTGGCTCAGGTGTGCAGCCGCTGGGCATGCTGCGCATGATCTCGTTGCTATCAGCTCTTGGCAATATCCCGGCAGAGCTGGTGTTTTGCTTTGCAACGGGTAATACGGCGCGCATACGCGGCCTCAATTGCGGGCTGATAGAAGTTGGTCGCGCCGCAGACTTTGTGTTTTTAGACAAAGCCCAGCACTCAGCTGGCAGCGACATGCTGGACAGCATCAAGCGCGGCGACTTGCCCGGCGTGGGCATGGTCATGATTGACGGCCTGGTGCGCTGCGGGCGCAGCCGCAACACGCCGCCGGCTACTCGAATTCCGGTGGTTGAATAGTCGCCTGATCTATCACTTGACAAATTTACTTTAAGCCTAAACAATTGAGGAATTGATTAATAAGCAAAAGGTAAATGCGCCATGCGTATTGTTTGTTTGGGCGGTGGCCCTGCAGGTTTGTATTTTTCACTGCTGATGAAGCTGCAAAACCCTGCGCATGTGGTGACGGTGGTCGAACGCAACCGCCCGTTTGACACCTTTGGCTGGGGCGTCGTGCTGTCGGACCAAACGCTGGGTAATTTGCGCGCGGCTGACCCAGTTAGCGCGCAACTGATCGGTGACGCCTTCAACCATTGGGACGATGTGGAGATGTTTTTCAAAGGCCGCAGTGTGCGTTCAGGTGGCCACGGATTTTGTGGGATTGGACGCAAAAAGCTGCTGAATATTTTGCAGGAGCGGTGTATTGAATTGGGTGTTGACTTGGTGTTTGAAGCCGATGTGCAAGACGACCAAGCGCTGGCTTTGCAGTACAACGCCGACATCGTGATTGCCTGCGACGGGCTGAACAGCCGCGTGCGTACGCGCTACGAAAGCACCTACAAACCCGACGTTGAAATGCGAGACTGCCGCTTTGTGTGGCTTGGCACTAAAAAAACCTTTGATGCATTTACATTCGCCTTTGAAAAAACCGAGCACGGCTGGTTTGCAGCGCACGCCTACAAGTTTGATGCTGATACGTCGACCTTCATCGTTGAAACGCCCCAGGCCGTGTGGGAGGCGCATGGGCTGGACAAGATGAGCCAGGAAGACGGCATTGCGTTTTGTGAACGCTTGTTTGCAAAATACCTGGATGGCAACCCGCTAATGAACAACGCCACACATGTGCGCGGCTCGGCGATATGGATTCGCTTTCCGCGCGTGGTGTGTGAGCGTTGGGTGCATCACGAACAAGTCGGCGGTAAAGACGTACCGATTGTGTTGATGGGTGACGCGGCGCATACCGCGCATTTTTCGATCGGTAGCGGTACCAAGCTGGCACTAGAAGACGCGATCGAGCTGGCGCGTTGTTTTGCCAAGACCAGCGATGTGACTGAGGCATTGCAAGCGTATGAAGCCGTGCGTTCAGTGGAGGTCTTGAAAATTCAAAACGCGGCGCGCAATTCGACTGAATGGTTTGAAAACGTGGAGCGTTACAGTGGCCTGGAGGCAGATCAGTTCTTCTATTCGATGATGACGCGCTCGCAACGTATCAGCCATGAAAACCTGAGGGTACGTGATGCGGATTGGTTAGCGGGCTATGAGCAGTGGTTGGCAAAGTCTGTGTCCGGCAAATCTGCGCCAGCTCCGATGTTGTTGCCGCTGAAGGTCAGAGATATCACTTTAAAAAACCGCGTCGTCGTCTCCCCCATGGCCACCTACAGCGCGGTCGATGGTGTGGTGCAAGACTTTCATTTGGTACACCTTGGTGCAAGGGCTTTGGGCGGCGCGGCGCTGGTGTTTATTGAAATGACATCCCCATGCCCCGAAGGCCGCATCACCCCCGGCTGCCCTGGTTTGTACAACGATACGCAGATGCTGGCTTTCAAACGCATTGCTGATTTTGTGCACGCATCAGGTAACGGCGCAAAGATAGGTTTACAACTAGGCCACAGCGGCCCCAAAGGCTCAACACAAGTTGGTTGGGAACAAACCGATGAACCCTTGGCGACTGGCAACTGGCCGCTGATTGCCGCTAGCGCTGTCTCGTTTGGCCCGACCAATCAAACGCCCAGCGCCATGACACGTGCTGACATGGATCGCGTCACTGCCGAATTTTTGCAATCAACCCGCTACGCGCTAGCCGCAGGTTTTGACTGGCTGGAGCTGCACTGCGCCCACGGCTACTTGTTGTCCAGCTTTATCACGCCACTGACCAATGTGCGCACTGATGACTACGGTGGCAGTTTAGAAAACCGCTGCCGCTACCCGTTGGAAGTGTTCAGCGCCATGCGCGCAGTGTGGCCTGCACACTTGCCCATGAGCGTGCGCATCTCAGCGCACGACTGGGCACCTGGCGGTAACACCGATAACGATGCAGTGGAAATTGCGCGCCACTTCAAAGCCGCAGGCTGCGATGTGATTGATGTGTCGTCAGGCCAGACCACCCGCGCTGCCAAGCCGGTGTATGGCCGCATGTACCAAACGCCATTTGCCGACCGTATTCGTAACGAGGTGGGCATTCAAACCATGGCGGTGGGCGCTATATCTGAAAGCGATCAAGTCAACAGCATCATTGCCGCAGGCCGCGCTGACCTGTGTGCGATTGCCCGTCCGCACCTCGCAGACCCGGCCTGGACGCTACATGAAGCGGCTAAGCTACAAAGCAGGCATGTGAGTTGGCCATTGCCGTATTTGAGTGGTCGAGATCAGTTGTATCGTGAAATATCTAAACAAAAAGAGGCTGCAGCCTTATAAATACGGGCGCAAGCAGCTACTTAATATATAGCATTTGAAGGCCTAAATATGGACATGGAAGCACAAAGCCACAGCGAACATCCAGAAGCCCTGCGGCTTTGGCTGCGCCTGCTGACCTGCACCCAGCTGGTTGAAAAGCAGGTGCGTAACAACCTGCGCGAGCAGTTTGACACCACCCTGCCGCGCTTTGATTTGATGGCCCAGTTGCAACGCAACCCCGACGGCCTGAAGATGAATGAGCTGTCGCGCCGCATGATGGTCACGGGCGGCAACGTGACAGGTATCACTGACCAACTGGTGGCTGAAGGCCTGGTTGAACGCATGGAAGTCGACGGTGACCGCCGTGCCTACCGGGTGCGCTTAACGCCGCAAGGGCGCAAAACATTCGACGAGATAGCCAGACAACACGAGGGCTGGATTGTCTCAAGCTTTGAAGTGCTGACCGCCAAAGAAGTAGACGCCCTGCATAAGCTGCTGGGCAAAGTCAAAGAACATCATCACAGCAAACAACCAGAGACCGTATGAAGCATTTCATCACCCCGACCAACCCGATGCGCCCGCAGTTTGAAGCGATGTCTAGCTACAGCGCCAAGCACTTTTCCTATGTGTTTGATGCGGGCGTGGTAACACTGACATTGAACCGACCAGAACGTAAAAACCCGTTGACGTTTGACTCGTACCACGAGTTGCGTAACCTCTTTGCGGCATTCAACTACGCCACTGACGTGAAGGCAGTGGTGTTGGCCGGCGAAGGCGGTAATTTTTGCTCGGGTGGTGACGTGCATGAAATCATTGGACCACTGACCAAAATGAGCATGTCTGAGATGCTGGAGTTCACCCGTATGACGGGCGACTTGATCAAGCAAATGCGCCTGTGCCCGCAGCCCATCATCGCGGCAATAGACGGCATTTGCGCGGGCGCGGGCGCGATGATGGCCTTGGCTGCCGATATGCGCCTGGGCACGCAGCAAGCCAAAACCGCTTTCTTGTTTACTCGCGTCGGGCTGGCAGGCGCTGACATGGGCGCGTGCGCGTTGCTACCGCGCATGATTGGCCAGGGCCGTGCATCAGAGCTGCTTTTTACGGG
The DNA here is from genome assembly GCA_031414215.1 of Polaromonas sp. GTDB lineage: Bacteria > Pseudomonadota > Gammaproteobacteria > Burkholderiales > Burkholderiaceae_C > Polaromonas. The sequence continues at coordinate 7,194 of JANNVB010000006.1, forward strand.
CCGTGCCATGACGGCGCAGGAGGGTTTGCAGTGGGGATTTTTCAACGCGCTGCATGATGCGAATGACTTGTTGCCAGCCGCGCAAAAGCTGGCGCACGAGCTGGCTAGTGGCCCGACCTTTGCCCAAGGCATGACCAAAACCATGTTGCACCAAGAATGGGCAATGACCCTAGACCAAGCGATTGAAGCCGAAGCACAAGCGCAGGCGATTTGCATGCAGACGCAAGACTTTACTCGGGCTTATGAGGCGTTCTCAGTCAAGCAGAAACCTGTATTTGAGGGCAATTAAATGTCGCCGAACACCCAACATTTGGCATTGCCTTTTTTTGACGATGTTCACCGGTCGCTTGCCTCTGGTTTGGTCGATTGGGCGGCAGTTCAACGGGTCAATGAAACCGACGACCGCGCTGCGTGCCGCGAATGGGTACGACGCTTAGGCGATGCGGGCTGGTTACGCTACTGCGTGCCCGCAGCGTTTGGCGGTGCATTGCCAAAATTAGATTCACGCGCACTGGTGATCTTGCGTGAGACGCTGGCCTTTCACTCACCACTGGCTGACTTTGCTTTTGCCATGCAGGGCTTGGGTAGCGGCGCCATCACGCTGGCGGGTACACCCGCACAGCAAGCTGCTTATCTACCGCATGTAGCCAGTGGCAAAAAGATTGCGGCGTTTGCATTGAGCGAAGCGGATGCAGGATCAGACGCAGGCGCAATGATGACGAACGCTACGCAAACAGACAAAGGCTGGGTGATCAATGGCAGCAAGACTTGGATCAGTAACGGCGGCATTGCTGATTTCTATGTGACGTTTGCGAAGACCGATGTAGATGCGGGAACGCGTGGTATCACGCCTTTTATCGTCGACGCCGACACGCTGGGCTTGGACAGCAGTGCGCACATTGCCGTGATGGCGCCGCACCCTCTGGCCACGCTTGAGTTTAAGAACTGCGTCGTACCGGGTACCAGCCAGTTGGGCGAGCTGAACGGCGGCTTCAAACTGGCGATGCAAACGCTGGATATTTTTCGTGCATCAGTCGCTGCAGCGGCACTCGGTATGGCGCGGCGCGCGCTGGCTGAGGCAGTGAGTTATTCAAAACAACGCAGCATGTTTGGCGGCAAGCTGGCTGACTTTCAGCTCACACAAGCCAAGCTGGGCGAAATGGCCGCGCTGGTGGATGCGGCGGCGTTGCTGACTTACCGCGCGGCCTGGCTGCGCGATGAGGGCGAGCGGACAGGCAACACTGCGCGCATCACTTCTGAGGCAGCCATGGCCAAAATGCTAGCCACTGAAAACGCCCAGCGCGTGATTGACATGGCGCTTCAAATGCACGGCGGGCTGGGCGTGAAGGTGGGCACAAAAGTCGAAAGCCTGTACCGTGACATTCGGTCGTTGCGCATTTATGAAGGCGCTACTGAAGTGCAGCAGCTCATCATTGGCAAGGCGTTGTTAAAAGGATGATTCAGGTCATGGCCTCTTCAAACTCTGCGCAGACTGACCGTTTCGTTCACGACCGCCTGCCGCCGTTTAAGCAGCGTGCAGAGATGCGGTATGACCTGCCAGAGCTGCGTATAGCCGACCAAGCGAATTTGGTAGATGTGCTTTTTGGCCAGATTGAAGCAAGGGGTTTGACGGAGAAGCCCTTTTTACGCTCAGACAAGATCACCCTCACTTACGCGGATGCGAGCGAACGCATCAACCGAATTGCACAGGTACTGACTGAAGATTTTGGCTTGATACCCGGCAACCGCGTGCTGCTGCGCGGCGGTAATTCCATCGGCATGGCGTTGGCTTGGCTGGGCGTGGTGAAGGCTGGCTTGATTGCCGTGGCCACGATGCCGCTGTTGCGCGCCAAAGAGCTGGGCGAGGTGATTGAAAAAGCGCAGATCAACTTTGCGCTGTGCGATGCAACGCTGGTGGATGAACTCAATATCGCCAAAGCGCAGACTACAACACTTAAAACTGTTGTTCTTTTTAACCTGATGAATGAGCCGGGATCACTGGCTGTTTGGTCATCGAAGAAAGACGGCGACTTCAAACCCTGCCCGACCGCTGCTGATGATGTCGCCTTGATGGCCTTCACATCAGGCACCACAGGCAAACCCAAAGCCGTCGTACACACCCATCGCGACGTGCTAGCCGCCTGCCAAGCCTGGCCGCGCCATGTGCTGCAGGCCACCCCTGACGATATTGTGATGGGTTCGCCGCCGCTGGCTTTTACTTTTGGCTTGGGCGGTCTGTTGCTCTTTCCGTTTGCCGCAGGCGCATCGGTTTATTTCCCGTCCATCCCCTACACACCCGAGGCGATGGTTGAGCTGATCAATGAAACATGCGCCACGATTGTCTATACCGCACCGACTTTTTACCGGCAAATGGCTCCGTTTGCCAAGCAGCTGGGCACGCCTTCACTGCGCGTTTGCGTGAGTGCAGGTGAGGCACTACCCGACGCAACGCGCCAGGTCTGGATGCAAGCTACGGGTATTGAAATGCTCGACGGTATTGGCGCGACCGAGATGTTTCATATTTTTATTTCCAGCAAACCCGGCGATGTGCGGCGTGGTGCGATTGGGAAAGTTGTCCCCGGCTACGCCGCCAAAGTGGTGGATGCGCAGGGCCAGGAAGTGCCCCTAGGCACAGTGGGCAAGTTGGCCGTCAAAGGCCCGACTGGCTGCAAATACCTCGACGACCCACGGCAAGCCAATTACGTCAAGGATGGCTGGAACTACCCCGGCGATGCGTTCACGCAAGACGCAGACGGCTACTTTTTTTACCAAGCGCGTGATGACGACATGATCATCACTTCCGGCTACAACGTGGGCGGGCCGGAGGTGGAGGACGCGTTGATGCAACACGTGGCAGTTGCTGAGTGCGGCGTGATTGGCCTGCCTGACGAGGAGCGCGGCATGGTCGTCAAAGCGTTTGTGGTGTTGAGGCCCGGCGTTGAGGGGAATGAGGCCGCGCGCAAGCTGCTGCAAGACCACGTGAAGGCAACACTCGCGCCTTTCAAATACCCGCGCCAGATTGAGTTTGTGGACAAGCTGCCGCGAACAGAAACTGGCAAATTGCAGCGCTTTAAATTGCGCAGCGCATTACAACAAAAAGGATAGCAACATGCACAGACTCCAACCACCCGACTGGGCAGAACCCAAAGGCTATGCCAACGGCATCATGGCGCGCGGCGCATTGATTTTTGTCGGCGGGCAGATTGGCTGGAACGCAGCACAGCAGTTTGAAAGCGATGACTTTATTGCGCAGACGCGGCAGGCGTTGATCAATATTGCAGCCGTTCTCAAAGCGGGCGGCGCAGGCCCGGAGCACATGGTACGCATGACCTGGTATGTGAAAGACCGGGTGGAGTACTCAGCGCGCCTAAAAGAACTCGGCAGCGTTTACCGTGAAGTCATGGGCAAGAACTTCCCGGCCATGACCTGTGTGGAAGTCTCAGGCCTGGTGGAAGACCGGGCGCGGATTGAGATTGAAGTCACAGCAGTGCTACCCGACTAGAAAACGCCCCAAAAGACCCTGAAAAGCCTCGGAAAGCCGCTTTTTCAGGTATCAAATAGAACTCAAGCCCAATAAATAGGGGCGCAGGCAGCTCCTATTTTAGGAGCATTCAAATTGCTTAACGTGCCACACCCGTGACTTCAATCGTCACCCGACGATCTGGCTGCAGGCAAATGATCTGCTGCTCACGGCTGGCGGTGGTGCTGCAATCCTTACTGACTGGGTCGCGCTTGCCTTTGCCTTGCGCAACAGCGGTAGCGGACTTCACGCCCAGTGACTCCAGGTACGCCTGCACTGTTTTTGCACGTGCTTCTGACAGCTTGTCGTTGTAGTCGTCCGTTCCCAAACGGTCGGTATAGCCCAATACAGTCAGCGTTTGGATGGACTTGTAGGCCTTCAAGCGCTGTGCCACATCAGCCAGGCGCTGAAGGCCACCGGGGATCATGTCTTCGCTGCCAGACTTGTCGAACTTGAAGAGTGTGTCGGTCAGCAAAACGTAGGTTTCTTTGCTGACCACTACCGGTGCACTCGTCGCAGCAGGTGCGACCGCCTGTGCGACTGCGGCCTTTGAAGCCAATTGCGCAGTTTGTATGCATTTGTCAGCTTCAGTTTTGGCCTGAACCAAAGCGTCTTCCACCATTTGCACCCAGGGCGTAGCCTGACGCCAACCGGTTTGCTCGTTGGCATGGCCCGCGCGTACCAGACGCACCTCGGCGCATGCCACCGTTTTGGCATTACAAGCCAGCGTCACAGGCTGGTTTTTATAAGCACTAAGTTGTGCCCACAAATCATTACGCAACAGGGAGCTGCGCGCCACCAGCGGCGTGTCAAGACCTGCTTTGGCAGACTTGTCGGCTTCAAGTACTTGCGCAATTTTCACGGCCTCAGTCAGTGACTCTTCGATGTAGCCGGTGCGGTCGTTCTCGTGATACTGTGACTTGGCGGTGTCCAGCCAGCACTGCGCCTTGGCAAGTGGGTAGCTGTTTTGCGGAATACCAGCTTCATTGAGCTTGCGCAGACGCAGCTGCACCGCATCAATGGTTTTGCGATCTGACAATATGCGCTCATCAGTGATGCGTGCTTGCTGCGGGTTTAAACCAGTGGCTTGCGAGGCCGGGCCTGGGCCTTCGTTTTTGAGAACGCCCGAGCTGCAACCAGCCAAGGCCAATGCAGACACAAGAATGAGTGTGGCGCTGATGCGCAGGGGGGTACAGCGGTTCATAGGGATCCTAATCACGGTCATGTTTAGGTTTAAGGTTTCATAACGGTAGGGTCAATGGTTTTATTGACTGCCGGCGAGTTCTTTTTGAACAAATCTTCATCAAACTTGTAACGCAAGCCCAGAACCCAGCCACGGTTGGTGTAGTCGTTGCCGGTCAGGCCCTCAGCCGTGCCTGATGATGCGAAACCGCGCCAGTTGTAGCCCAGCGTGGCGTACAGGTTGTCCATGACAACATAGCCGACCTCCACACCATACGCGTACTGCATGTCACCACCGGTGCCCTGCAATACCGAGAAGATGCCGCCGACTGACCATTTGTTGGTGACATCGTAAGTCACCCGGCCACCCAGCAACTGAGCCCGGTAGCTGTCTTTGACGGTACCCAGCAACAACTCATTCACATTTTTATACGCATATCGGCCCGACAACCACCACACGCGGCTGGGGTGGTAGTTGCCCCGGAAGCTGATGATGTCTGTGGCACTGTCGATTTGTGTACCAGGGGACGAGTCACGGTTGTCTTTACGCTCGTATAAACCCAGCGCATCAAATTTGTTGTTGTCAACCGGGCGGTACGCAAAGCCCAACTGGAATCGGCTCTGAAATTTGTTGCCACCAGCAGCTGTACGCGGGTTCACGACATTGGCGTACTCACGGGCCAGCATGGTCCAGTCGCTGTCGAGCTTGCGCGCTACACCCGCTGTAAATAGCCAGTTGGTGCTGTTGGCATCTTCGCGCCACTCAACACGGCCTGATGATTTCCAAACCGGGCTGGCAGTGTACTCCAGGCCCACCGCAGCAGCGCTGGAGTTGCCACTGGTACTGGCCAGACGCTCGACGTTGGTCGTCATGCGCAGGCCCTCGGCCAGCACCCAGCCATTACGCAAGCCCAAGGCGCGTTGAACTTCCTTGCCTGATCCCGAGTCACGCAAGCGGTATTCGCTATAGAGTGAGCCGTCTTGCATGTACTGGGTGTCAATGCCCAGAGTGAAAGCATCACTGATCGGCCCCACTCCCAAGCCATAAGCTCCGCTGTATTGGGTGGCGCGCTCATAGCGGCTATAAATACGGGTTTTGTCAGCCACCCGCCAGTCAGCACCAAGGCGATACAAGCCTGAACCGCTATTGCTGAAGGAGCGCTGCGTTTCAGCTGATAAATTTAACCGGTCGGTGGCTGCCCAGCGTGCGCCTAAACGGTAAAGACTGGTCGGGTCTGTACCTGATACGTCTTGCAGTTCGCCATCGACTGTCAAGGCGTCCGTTACCTTGTACGATGCGCGCACAAACATGGCGGTTCGGTCTAGACCGGCGGGCGCAACTGGCGCAGCAGCATTGATAGCTGTGTTGCAGATGATCGGCAAACCCGTTGCCGGGTCAATTGACTGGTTACCGGTTGGACTGATGCCGTAGCCCGTGTTGTAACCAGCAATCGCTCCAGGTACCGTCGTTGTGCCCGCCAAATTCGCACAGTTGGTGGCGGTGGTTTGAGTCAAGCTGATAGAGTTTTGCACCACGCGCCGCACGCCTGCACCTACCGTCAGCCTGTCGGTTGCCTTCAAATCAATGCCAACCGCACCTTGCTCGTTGAGGCTACCGCCAATGATGTCTTTGGAACTGAGCACTTCACCTGTCAAACTGATCTTGTCATTGAACTGGTAAGCGCCTGTTGTACCGAGCTCCGTCTTGCCACCTGTCACACCTGATGACGGGTTGTTGAAGTCAGGTGTTGAGCGCAGTGCATAGGCTTTGAGACGTAAATCTTCGTCTGCATGACGAAGTTCGATCCGCCCTGCGCTGCCTTTTTGCTCGCCTGACTTGCCGTTGAAGTTAGAGCTGACGTTGTTGTTAAAGCCACTTGCAGGCGTATTCACAACACTGGTGGTACTTGCGATCTCAGCACTCAGCTCTGTGTATTTACTAAGTTTTAATGAAAGGTTGGCGCCACGGACCTCATAGGGTGCCGCCGGATTTTCATCTTTGGCAGCGGCCACACCTAGCGTCAGGCTTTGGGTCAACTTCAGGCTGACATCCGCGCCGTACACATAGAACTTTTCACCACCCTGCTCTATCTCATACACCACACGAATAGAGATCGGGTTGAGCTGATCATCAAAGCTTGGAATGGGCGCGCGGAAAAGAATTTGCCCCGAGAAAGGCTCAAACTCATAGTCAAGGTTTCGGGAAACAGGCGTGACCTTGATGATGTTGACGGGCCTGAATCGGTCACGCGTCAAAATTTCGATTTTCTCTGACCCGCTCACACCATTGGCGTTAGACACTGAGTAAGGGCCTGAAACGCCACGCGCAGGAAACTCATCCGTGACTTGCCTGAAAGTTTGCTGCGACACAAAACCATTGGCAATGACTTTGCCTTCTTCGTAGTGTCCACGCACACCATTCAAAGAGCGGCTGTATTGGCTTAGCTGTCGAGCTGGGTTGCTGTCAGCCGTGCTGTAGTCACCCAGCAAGAAGTAACTGAGCTTGTTGTCAATCCGCACATACAACTTGCCAGAGCTTTGCGCATCCACACCGCGCACACTGGAGTCACCGTAGACCGGATAAAAGGCATTCGGGTCGATGTCTTGGAATAATTTTTTGCGAACATCTTTATCGGAGTCATACGCCAAGGTTAAAAGATACTCGCCTTTGACCTTGCCTTTTAAATACACCGCAGCGCGTGCACCAAACTTGGTTTTGCCACCGCTGAACTCTTTGGTGAAACCTTTTAATTCGTTGTCAAAACCGTCGTTTTCACGCACGGGGGTAATTTGACTCGGGTCAAACTTGTCTGAGCGCAAGCGACCTTCGATCAAGCCGACTGCAACGAAATCTCTCAAATCCGGAACATACCGGACGACTACTTTTTCTGTCACGCCGCGCACCGACACCTTCAAAGTGACAGGGTCAGGCTTGTAAGGTGCAATCAGCTTGAATTGCAAGGCGCCGTTTTTAACGGTTTGTTGTATGCCTGGGGTGATGCGGTCAATATCGCCGCGATCTGCGCCCGACTCGGATGTCAGGCGGTTTGGCAACAAGATGCGTGCACCACCATCCACCTCGATCGTCACATCGACATCAACCGTGATGCGCAGACCGTCTTTGTCAAACAATCGCAGTTGAACATCGGTTGGGCTGACACCGTCAGCCGGCAGGTTTTCACCGTCTACTTTGAGGCCAATTTTGCTGACAGGGGAAGTCAGTCGATCAAGAAATGAAGTGAAGGGGCGCGGGCCAATGCCTGGCTGCCCAGCAGTTTCAAACAGGTTTTTTGCTTCGGGAACATCAGCGCTGGTTGTATTGGATGCTGGCTGCGCCAGCGCGAACCCCTGGATCAATATCACTGCCACCGCAATGGGCGTGCGGCGCATGTTGACCGCATCAGACAGGCAGGTGGGCTTTAAGCGCTTCATCGTGCCTCCGCTGGTTTACCGGGTGCTGCATCCTGCTGCCGTGGTTCTGGCAAGATTTGCTGGGCAGCTTCAGCCGGACGATTTTCTATCTTCAACGGTAATTTCTTTTCTACCTCAGGACTGACAACGCCGCCTTGTGCACGACGCGCCTTGACTTGGTCAACCACCTCAGGGGTGCATGAGCCTTCGATGAAGTCTGCACGCGCAAGTTCACCACCTTTGAGATCAACAAACAGGCTATCACCCACGCCGGCATTGCGGTTACTTGATGGCACCATACGTGAGCCTTTTGGCAAGGTCGTTCGGTCAATTTTGACAACATGCGTTTGTGGTTGAACACCGCAAATGCTGTACTTGCCCTCAGAATCCGTCAGGATAAACGTGCCGTCCAGCATCACCAAGCGCACGCCCGGTATGCCCAACTCACGGCTTCCGCCTGAATTGTTTTGAACCGCATTGCCATCGCAGTCCACATACACCTTGCCGATGATGCAACCCTCGTTACTGAACACGCCACCTTGTACGGTCACTTTGAACAGCGCAACGTTAGAGCGCACGGGTGCTGTTGTTTGCGCGCGGTTGATGCCATCACCCTGTTGCGAGCCAACACCCAGGCGCACAAAGTAAGTGAGTTCCGCGGTCGCTTGGCCCGCAATCGTGCCGATATCAAACGTCAAGTCTCTGCCCACGCCACCCGATGGATTGGCGATAGCTACGCCACCCAAACGAGCTGTACCCAAGATGTAGCGGAAGCCAGCAGGTAGCAAGTCATTGAGCTTGATAACAGAGATAGGAAATAGCGTCGTGTTGCGAATGCGTATGGTGTACTGCACCGAGTCACCAAGCTCTGCGACCGTCTTATCACCAGTTTTGCTGACCAGCAGAACGCCGGGATTCAAAATAGGATCCAGCGGAATGTGGTTGTTGAGCACCTCAATGAAGCCAGGGAAGTTAAAGTTCAAGCGGAAGAAGTACTGTGTACCAGCACCTCCTGCAAGACCAACGACAGGGGTAGCGCCATTGACCCCTACTGCGGGTGCTGTAGCTTGAGGCTGCACGTTAGTAGTTCCCACCGCTGGAGTCAATACGCCTTGAGCGGCAGCAACACCACCCTGCTCAGCTTGCGGCGGCAAGTACCCCCCCGGAGACGTGACATCTAAGCGATAAACTCCTGCGGGCGGACCACCTTGAAAGAAGAACTGATACAAACCGTTTGAACCAGTAATGACGGTTGCGTTGCCGCTAAGTAATTGCGTTGCCGGATTAAAGGCTCCCGCTCCTTCATAGACCAGCCTGACGGTTGCACCAGCAATCGGTTTACGTGTTGTCGAGTCATAAACGACGCCGCTCGGGTCAAGCGGCAGATTTTGCTCCCATACGTTGTCACCTGCGTATAGGGTCACGCCTTGTATCAGTGCGTTAAAAGGAGTCGCAGGTCCTACGGTGACTGGCCCCGTCACTGTGTTGTTACCGGTGGATGGGTTGCCAAGCTGGGTAGTCAGCGTACCGCCAGAAACTCTGGATGAATTAAAAGGTGTGCCGAAAACCGTGTTTCCTGTGCCATCAAAGAAGCGAACGCTGTAACCAGTGCCTGGTGTCAGGCCACTGATCGTGTAGTTGCCGTTGGCATCAGTAACGCCTGTCCCAAAAACGGTCGTTACGGTGCCCACAACGCGAATAACTTCAACACGGAAATTTGGAATCGGCGAATCCCTGCCTGGATCGTAGTATTTATTTCTCACGGAATCCAAAAATACACGCCCGCTCAAACTTGCATTGCTTCCTGCTGAAACACTGAACGTAGCGGTGTTGTTGGCTGAGTTGGTGTCGTTCACGGCCGAGGTCGTGGCAGTGCCAACTACGCCAGTGCTGGTTTGTACATAGGTGATGCTGGCGGTTATTGTCTGACCCGGCGTGACATTTGGCGGAGATGTCGCGAAAGTCACCACGCCAGTCCCTGAGTTGTAGGTACCAATCCCAAGAATCACACTGGTCACAGTAACACTTCCAGTTGGTAAACCAGGCTTCAGGTTCAGCGTCACAGTCACACCAGTGGCTGTGGAGCTAGGAGTACTACTGATGTTGGCGAAGCTGACCGTACCAGTAACGGTAGTACCCGCTGTTGCATTTGTCGGGAAGCCGGCAAAGCTGGCGCTCATGTCGGCTGCGCTGGCGGCCACGCTGAACGTATTGGTATTGTTGCCCGCAACGGTGTCGTTGATCGCCCCTGTTGTGCCCGTGCCCTGCACGCCGGTGGAGGTCTGCAAGAAGCTGATCGAGGCGCTGACGGTGGCCCCTGGTGCAACGATCACCAAGGTTGAGGTGTTGAACGTCACCACGCCAGTCAGGGAGCTGTAAACGCCGGTGCCCAGCAAGGCGCTGGTCACGGTCACGTTGGCCGTGACCAAATTAAGTGGCAACTGCAGGCTGAACGTCGCCGAGGTCGCCGTCGCGCTGACTGCTGTGTTGATGTTCACAAAGTTGACCGTGCCGTTGACCACCGTGTTGACCGGGGCGCTGGCCGGGAAACCGGCAAAGCTGGCGCTCATGTTGGCTGGCGCACTGGTCACCGTGCCGCCCACGGTGGCGGTCGTGCTGCCGTTGTTGGTCGTGCCTGCGGGCACCACCACCGTCAGCGTGTTGGTGTAGGTGCCTGTCGTCAAGGCGGTCACTTCAATCGTCACCGTCACCGTGCCGCC
>JANNVB010000007.1:0-85904 GCA_031414215.1 Polaromonas sp.
GCAGCGCCTTCGAGCCAGTACCACGACGCAGGCTACAACACTGTTAGCAACACCACCCGCTCCGCTGTAAAAGCCGACTACCTCACCGCACGTGCGGCAGGTACGCTGGTTGAACTGGGCGGCCAGGACACATTTGCCAAAGCGCCTGCGGTTCAAGCGGACAGCCAATTGGCCAAGTCACGTATTCAAGTCAAGAGCGAACTGCAAATGGCTCAAGCCATGCCACTGCGCGGTGAAGCTGCTTTTACTTTCTAAGCTGCCTACCCACGTTTCCCAAGGACACCGCCCCCAAGATTGGGAGCGGTGACATCAGCTAACGCTAAAGGTCTGGCCCGATTCGCCAGAATCGCACTATGAAAACCGCATCCGAGCTCATTTTTTCGTCGCATGTGCACACGCCCGATGTTGTCGGCGGCGCGTCATTGACAGTCATTCAAAACAGCTGGCGTCAGGCCGTCAGCGATTGCCGCAGCGAACCTGCGCAGCACCTTGTTTACCGGATCAGTCTGGCAAAAGTGCCCGCTGAGTTATGGGTACTGCTAGGTGACATTTATCAATGCGTAGCGCAATTGCACACCGAGAGCATGGCGGTGCTACGAATCAATGAATTGGTCAAACTGTTTGAAGGCTGGGTGTCCGACGGCCGCATCGCGAAAATCTAGCAAATTCAGCGCTAGCTGGACCTGGTCAGCTGAGATCGCATCTTGGTGCTGATGTCATCAACACGCACAAACACCAAGCCGTCCAGCGTGCCATTGAAGGCGTCGTCAACATTAAAGCCGGCAAAGCGCCCTTTCAGTTCAATGTAGTGTTTGATCAACATCGGCAGTTTCAGGCCGTGTTCAATACGCTGGAGAAATTTTGACAAGCGGCTCGGGTCGGCCAGCCCGGCGCTGATCTCCAGCAGCCGGTGCCTTGATGCCAGTCCGCTGTGGCAAGGTGCATTGCGCGGATGCACAAACTGTTTTAAATCAGCATCCATGTGGTGCAGTTGCAGTGAGGACATGATCAAAAATTTGCCCACATCGCTGAATTTGGGACTGACGCTGACCGCACCAAACAGATGGCGTATGTCGGGATGCCGGTCCAGCAATGTGGCAATGCCAGCCCACAGCAGACGCAGCACCCGGCTGTTGCCTTGCCATGCCGGGTGCACGAAGGAGCGACCCATCTCCAAGCTGGGGCCAAGGCGCTCAAACAGCGATGCATCAAATTCAAACAGGCTGTGTGTGTAGAGCGATGCAACGCCTCGCTGCGCGATCAGATTTGAGGTGAAGCCGACTCTGTAAGCGCCCACAATCTCGCGGGACGCGTCGTTCCAGACAAAAAGATGTTGATAGTGCCGGTCAAACTCGTCCAGGTCAAGCGCTTTGCCGGTGCCTTCCCCGACAGCGCGAAAAGCCGTTTCTCGCAGACGCCCGATCTCGCGCATCACGTGTGGGAGCTTGTTTGCGGTCGTGCAATACACAACATGCCCGCCCAAAGCCAAAAGTCGATCCGCTGCGTCAAGTGCGCTGACGTCCTGCGCCAACAGGTTTTTTTGCACATCCGCAATGATGTCCATGACGGGCGCTGGCTGCTCATGCAATGCAGGTTGACTCATCACTGCGGACATGACTGGCTCCACGAAATGGTTTCCTTTACCTCGCATCTGAATCCGTTCGCGTCAAAACTACGTTCAGTAAATTCAGCGGTCTGGGCGTTTATGCGTATGACACTGCTGGCTCGGGTGCCATAGTCGGGGCTGTGTATGAAGGCCGCCGACAGGACGCGTTCTCTTTCCAGCGCAATACCCGTTCGAGGCAGCTCCGCATCAGGCGCAATCCGGTTATCGGACAGCAATTTAAAAAGCCGATCTTGCGTTACAGCGACATCATCATTTGCTGCCAATGTTTGCTTAAAGCTGTTGTGCAAACGCTTGAGCTTGGGCCATGGTGTGTTGAAATCGGCGTTCGACACGGAAGTGATACCTTCTGGCAAAGCAACAATACGTGGATATCGGCTCTCAAAACCCAGCAAATGCAGGCCATCGAACAGGATCAGATTAAAAGGGTTGTACAGGCTCGCTTGTGTGAGCAGTTCATCGAGATACTCCCGCGCGCTCACCGAGCTGTTCAAGAAAGCGGCGGTGATGTGGCCTCTAGAGATGGCATCCAGTCTGTGGTTCGCGACATCACGATAGTTGGTCAGTGCCGCCAGGCGAATGCGGCCTGTGACCGCACAAACGCCTAAACCGAGCCAGGTTCCACCGGCCTGCAAGTCTTGACCTGCAAGGACGCGTTGACCTGGCCAGTGATGCAAGCCCTGCGTCGGTCGGGCATAAAACTCATCGCGATTCGCAGCGATGAGCAAAGGGACAGGGCCCCCAGGTTGCCACCTCAGGGTGATGAGGCACATGATATTTCTTTAATGGCGTCCACAATGATTTGCGGTTTTTCCCACAACACAAAATGCGTTTCGGTAGGCAGATTTCTTATCCTAAGCCAGGAGGCGGGCGCATATTTTTCAAATTCTTCAACTGTTCTGGGATCCACCAAAGAATCTTTGCCGCCCTGCACCAAGGTCACTGGTACGCGCAATTGATTCGCAGCGGCTTCGAGTTTGCCCAGCTCACCTGACAAAGCCATCATTTCCTGATTGGACCAACGCATTTCAAGCGGCACAGCCCAGCTCAGCAGGGCAGAGTCGGCCAGGAGGTTGTACCAGCGCGGCTCTTCAAGGCGTGACGACAGCGAGCCCGCAATAGAAATCGCGCCGCAGACTTTGTCGGGCGCGTCGATGGCCATCCAGACAGCCAACGGCCCGCCCAGTGAATGCCCCACAACAATCGCCTTTTGCCCTTGGGGAATCAGCCCGGCAATCAGTTTGGCCTGCTGCCGCAAATCAGTCACCACCACGCCCTTGCCAGACTCGCCAAAGCCGGGGCGATCAATCGCGATGCGCTTGGCAAAGCCCGCCAGCTCAGGTGTTTTCAGGTAATACGACCAGGCCTTCCAGTCGCCCGGTGAGCCATGCACAAACAACAAGAGGCGGTTGCTACCAGCCAGTGCGGTTTTTGCATCGCGGGGCACAGTCGCGGTGTTGATGGTTTGACCCTGAACGGTTTGCAGGCCCATCGTGGGCAAGGTGCTACCCGCAAACAATTGGTCGGCCGAGCCGCGAGGGTACGGCGGGTTGCCGCAGGCCACAACACTGGCGGCGGCCAGAAGGCAACTCAACAACGCTTTCAACGTTTACTTTCCCGTCAGCTTTTTGAGCAAGGCCAGCCAGGCATCGCGCCGAATCCACAACAACAAGGCGCACGATACCCATACGCCGCAAGCCAGCATGAAAAGCTCACCACCATCACTGCTGCCATCGGTATTGATCACGGCAATGCCCAGCGGTGTGAAGAGATGAAAAAATATGGCGCCAGTGATGACGCCCAAACCCAGCGCCGCACCAGCGACCTGTACCAGCCGCTGGCTGGCGATAAAAGCGCCTGCCAGCAGCAGCAAAGAGGCCACCAGCTCAGCAGAGCCCACCACCTTTGCCGAAAAAATACCACCAGGCGCAAATATGCCTTTAAAGCCCAGGGTAGCCGCCCAAGGGTCGAGCTTGCCTTCAAAAATATAAACCGTCTCATGTGAGCCTGTGAACTTGAAGAACAGCGACTGGATGAAGACAAAGGCGACGAACAGCGTCAAGATCCAGTGGCCGTGTTTTTTCAGAAAGTTCATGGTGAGACTCCTTTTGAAGGGGTTGTTATTTGGCGATCAGCGCCGGAAAATTTGCGTCGGCTTTTTTGATGAGATCCGCCCGGTCTTTTAACCAGTCCTTTTGTATGGATGCGTCATAGTTCAGGTAAAGCTTGCCTTCATGAACGGAAAACTGAGTCGGGTCAACCTTGGCCAGACTGTTTTTTGCAGCAGCAAAAGCACAGTAACCACCGTATTGCGGTGCATATTTTTCAGGGTTGGCTTTGAACAGCTCCAGATTGGCAGCGTTCGAAAACTTCCACTTCGCACCTTTGTAGTCAAACGTATGTGCATCCAAACCCTTGACCGGTGCGCTTTGTGTGAAGTAGGCCACGCTGTCATAGCCGTTGATGGCGGTGTCGGTTTGTTTGGCAAAGAACGAATTGGTCAGCGTGTTGACTGGCTTTTCAGCCAGGGCGCTGAGGCTGATGGCCAGCAGAGCGAGCATGAAAAAGCGGCGTAAGAGTGAAGTTTGGCGCATGATGAGTATCCTGTTGAGGGTTGAATTGACAAAAATAAGGGTGTGACAAAGCAGGCCGTTAAAACCAGGTCTCACTGCGCGCCAAGTCCTGGCGGAACTGGCGCAGCAGTTGAAATGCCGAGGTCGTTGGCGCGCCAGTTTTGGCATAAGCCGCGCCAACCTCAAAAGCAACCGACCATTGATAAAACATGGCGCGGTAGCCGTCAAGTAGCGGGGTGCCGGGGTGGTAGATGTGCGCGCTTTCAGCCGACACCCCATTGAGCTCCAGCACCTTGATGCCGCGCCCTTGGCGAAAGTCTGCAATGCTCGGGACGCGAATGTCCATACGGCCAAAAGCGTAACCCGGCACCGCGTCGAGCAAGCGGCTTAAGGTGGCAATCAGTTCGGGCGTGGCGTGCTCGCGTGCATCCAGAAACAAGCTGCCCCGGCAATGCGCACCAATCTCGACCAGCTTGACGACCTCTGCCTTGGCAGGCACGCGGCCCAGCTCGGTGGCCCAGCGCTTGAACAGCAGGGTTGAAATCAGTTTGGCGCGTGCATCGTTCAGTATCAGTTGCTTCAGGTTGTGGACGCCATCGCCTGCGACGGTGGGAAATGTTTTATGCACGATGGACAAAACTTGCGGTGCAGACTGACCGGGCATGCGCGCCACAAAAATACCAAACTCTTCGCCCTCAATGTGCTTTTGCACAATCACCGCACCAGAAAAACGTGACAGATAGTCCAGCACTTGCGCTGTGCTGCGGGCCACAAACACGCCGCGCCCGCGCTGGCCGACGTCAGGCTTTAAAACCACGGGCAAGCCGTGCGCAGCGATAAATTTTTGTGCCTCGGCAAATCGCACGGCGACATCGACCGCCGTGATCAAACTGAAATTGGCGACCAGGTCTGGCGCGTTGTCTTGCAGCGGTTGCAAGGCTTGGTGTTTTTTCTCGCCGACCATGCCGCCCGCTTCAAGTCCGGGGTTGGCGGCTGTAAAAGCGGTTGGGCTGCGGTGCTTGAGCCCCAGCCACAAAATCCACGCCACGATGGGTGCGTAGTACAGCCACGATGGCCAAAACTCCCAGCGCCATGTGCGCTCCCAAAAAATGCTCAACCTGTTTTGCAGGGTTAACGACGCGCTGTCTTCAACCGTCTGGTCTTGCCAGGGCAAAGCCGCAGGTTGCAAGTTGCTGGCGATGGTGTTGGCGCTCATGCTGCCACCGCGCTTTTGTTAACACGCTGTTCATGCGCAACTGTGGCGGGCGCTTTGCCAACGCCGGCGCCCAGCGTTTGCCCGCGCTCACGCGCGTAACCTTGCATGATGGCGAAGTGGTGTGTGGCGTGGCTGTTTAAAAACATGATTTCTCGCGCCAGTGTGGACTGCGTGCAAAAGTTGTGCTCGCCTTCCAGGCCGCCACGGACATAGACCTGGACGATGTGCGACATATCAGCTTCGTTCAGGCTCGAACTGTTGCCCAAAGCGGCTTCAATCAAACCAATACGCCGCATCGCTTCCATCGGGTTGGTTTCTATGTTCATGTTGCGCTCACGCGCGTCGTAGTCTGCGTGGCAGCCCAAGCCGGGGGCTTTTTGAGCCACCGCCCAAGCCTTGACCAAGGTGTCGTAGTGCTCAATGATGTGCCGTGTATGTGCGCCAATATGGGCTGCATAGCCTGGCTGCTGAGCGCCCAGATACGGCTCTATGACGCTGATCATTTGGCCCAAAACAGCGGTGGTGTAGTCGCACAACTGCTTTGCTGTGCCCAACTGGGTGAGTGTGGTGTTACTCGTCATAGGGTCACCACGGTGCGGGTGCGGTTGAGCAGCAGTGCGTAACTGCTGCAAAACAAGATGTTGGGAACAATTCCAGGCGCAAGCGTCAGCAACAGCTGCTGCGTGCCCAGCAAGCCATGCACGGCAAACAGGCTGGCATAGGTCAAACCCAGGCCGCCCACAAAGGCGCGCAAGCTGCCCGCCCAGCCCTGGGTGTTGCCGTAAAACCTTCTCATGGCCATGGTACCGAAAAAGGTCAACAAAGCGCTCGTCAACCAATGTGCCGCGCCAATCGTCAAAGCCATGCTTGCACCCTGCGCCCAATTGGCCCACACCGCCCAAGCACCGTAGACACCGCCGCCCAGCACCGCGCCGAACCAGGAATCCATCAGGTGGCGTACAAAGAGCAAGCCTTTGCTCGGGGTTCTGCGCACCGTTTTGGCGCATGGCTCTGGTTGGCTGACTTTTCGTGAGCCGTCAACCAAAAGCTGCCGGGCGGGTAAAGTCATGGAATGGTCAAAAGTAATCAACATACTGGTCAGTCGTTTCAGACTTAAAAACCTTACGGCTAGTTGATAAAAACATGCTTCGCTACAAAAGACTCCTTCTTGTCATTGTTTTTCTGACGATATTGCTGGCCGTTTTTCACTTTAGCGGCTTGCGAGGGCATTTCAATTACGCCTTCCTGCATCAAAAATTCATTGAAAACATCGCAACAGGGCTGGTGATCTTCATCGCACTGTTTGCAATAGGCAATTTGATACAAATCCCCGGCTGGATCTTCTTGGCCTCCGCCGTATTGGCGCTGGGCAAGTCCTGGGGCGGCTTGGCAACTTACCTTGCGGCGGTGGTGTCTTGCGTTTTCACTTTTTGGGTGATCAAAAGCTTGGGCGGCGACGCGTTGCGGCAAATCAAGAACCAATATGCCGTTCGGATCTTGAACAGCCTGGACAGGCGCCCTGTGACGGGTGTGTTTTTCCTCAGGTTATTGATGCAAACCGCACCGGCGCTGAACTACGCCCTGGCGATGTCAGGCATCAAATTCAGGCACTACCTGATAGGCACCGTGGTCGGGTTACCAATACCGATTGCGCTTTATTGCCTGTTTTTTGACTACCTGGCGACCGTCATGCATATCGGTGGGCATTGATGGCTGGCTAAAAAGCCCCAAAAAGAAGCATTTTTTGGTCATTTTTAGGGGTATTTTAAGCCTCTGGCCCAATGAATACGGGCGCAAGCAGCTACTAAAATTATAGCGTTGGGTAATCGGTATAGCCTTCTGCCCCGCCGCCGTACCAGGTCTTTTGGTTGCCTGCGTTAAACGGCCCGCCTTGTTTTAAGCGCGCCACCAGGTCCGGGTTGGCGATGTAGAGCTTGCCAAAAGCGACCAGGTCGTCGCCGTGCTTGACGGCGCTTTCTGCCAGTGCCTGGTCGTAGCCGTTGTTGACCATCCAGGCACCTTTGCCGCCTGCTTCGCGGTAAGCTGCTTTGAGCGCGGCGTAGTCAAACGGGCGGTCAGGCAATTCGCGCGGGCCACCGGTGGCGCCTTCAATGATGTGGATGTAGGCCAGGTTCATGCTGGCCAGCTCGCGCACGACGTAGTCAAACAGCGGCTGTGGGTCTGCGTCCACCACGTCGTTGGCGGGGGTGACGGGCGACAGCCGAATACCGGTGCGGCCACCGCCGACTGCTGCCGTCACCGCGCGGGTTACTTCGAGCAGCAGGCGGGCACGGTTTTCAATCGAGCCGCCGTAGTCGTCTTCTCGTTTGTTGGCACCGGTTTTTAAAAACTGGTCGAGCAGGTAGCCGTTGGCGGCATGAATCTCTACCCCGTCAAAGTCCGCTGTTTCAACTGCGTTGCGCGCTGCTGCCTGGTAGCTGTGCACCAGGTCCGGCAGCTCTTCAGCCTTCAAGGCGCGAGGTTCGGAGGTTTCAACAAACACGGGAGCGCCGTCTTTGATCAACACGGTTTTAGTTTTAGCAGTAATGGCTGACGGCGCGACCGGCGCGCCGTTATCAGGCTGTAGGGAGGTGTGCGACACGCGGCCCACATGCCACAGCTGAACCACAATTTTGCCGCCTGCGGCGTGCACATCGTGGGTGACTTTTCTCCAGGCATCGAGCTGCTCAGTGCCGTAGAGGCCGGGCACGTCAGAGTAGCCTTGGCCTTGCTGGGTAATGGCCGTGGCTTCGGTGATGAGCAGCCCCGCTGTGGCGCGCTGGGTGTAATAGGTGGCGGCAAACGGGCCCGGAATCGCATCGGGCGAGCGGTTGCGTGTGAGCGGTGCCATGACGATGCGGTTGGCTAATTTCAGGTCACCAGCGGTGACGGGGTCGAACAAGGTAGACATGAAACGTGATCTCGTGGTGTTTAGACAGTCTTTAAGTGTCGCGTAAGCCTTATAAGCATGCGTAAGACGGGCTCCTTGATTTGTGCAAGCCGACCGCTTAGACCGTCCAGCGAATGTTTTCTAGGTGTTTACCCGAGGCTGACTTGTCATCTGGCTGGCCGCAACGTTATGCTAATGTGCCTATTTTGGCGTCAATCAACAACAGAATCTGGAATTTTCTATGAAAAAAGTACTTTCTATCCTGGTCATGACCGCTTTTGCAATGTCTTCAGGTGCTGCTTTTGCAGCGTCACACGCTGGCGCACCTGCGGGCGCCCCCATGGACGCCAAAAAGATGGAAGAGATGAAGGCCGCTTGCAAAAAAGCCGATCCAAAAATGGACGACAAAATGAAGGCAGAGTGCAAAGCCATGGAAGCCAAGAAGTAATCTGGCGAGGCTTAGCCACCATAGAAAACGGGCCCTTGTGGCCCGTTTTTGTTTTATGTGTGTCGATGTTTGACCGCTGCGGGTGGCAGCATGCGATGTGACTGTCAGACTTTCAGCCCCTCTGCCCGCATTGCAGCCTGTACCGCCGGCCGTTCGCGCATATGGGCGCGAAAGGTAGACAGATTTGAAAAGTCGGACAAATCAACTTTGACCAGTGGGGCCCAATTGCTGACGTTAAACAGGTAGGGGTCCGCCACGCTAAAAGCATCACCCATCAGGTACTTTTTGCCCGCCAGTTGTTCGTCGACCCATTTGAAGCGGCTGAGCAATTTTTCGATCACCATTGGCTTGTACTCCGCCGGGGTGGCGGGGCTGAACAATGGCGAAAAGCCCTTGTGCAATTCGGTGCTGATGAAATTTAGCCAGCCCTGCATCTGGGCTCTGGCAACTGTGCCGTTGCTAGGTGCCAGGTTCTTTTCAGGCACTTGGTCGGCAATGTATTGCACGATGGCCGGGCCTTCAGCCAGGCGTGTGCCGTCGTTCAGTTCCAGGAGCGGCACATAGCCCAGCGGGTTGATGCTGTAGTAGTCGGTGCCGTCTTCTAATTTGTGGGTCTTGGTGGGCGCTTTGACGGGGGTAAATGTCATGCCTGCTTCATGCAGCGTGATGTGAACCGACAGCGAGCAGGCGCCGGGGGAGTAATAGAGCTTCATACAAACATCCTTGAGAAAAGTAAAACCGTCAAAACCACCAAGAGTGTAAGCAAACTTGCCAAAATAGTGCATGCGCAAAATTTTCAAATGGCTGGCGGTACTGGCTTTCGGGTTCGTGTTGCTGTTTACTGCGCTGGTCCTTGGCTTGTACCAATGGGTCAGTACCGACGACTTCAAGCAACGGGTGACGCAAGAAGCCACGGCCGCGCTGGGCGTGCCGGTGTCGCTGGGCAGCATCGGTGTGGATGTGTGGCCCGTGCCTGCGGTGGCGTTGAACCAGCTCAGCCTGCAAACCACGCCAGCCATCACTGTGGGGCGGCTGGAGGCCAGGCCTGAGCTGCTGCCTTTGCTGCGCGGCCAGCTGATGGTGGCGACGTTGATAGTACGCAAGGCGGTACTGCCGCAAACCGGGTTGGACAAGGTGCTCACAGCACGTCAGGCGCTACAAAAAAAGAAGCTGGTTGCGCCCGAATTTATTGGGCCAGAGGTCAAAAAGACAGGTAATTTGGAGCCAAAATCACCGTCACAAACACCTCAAGAAGCGCAAAACAAGGTGCCCGCCGCCATGGATTGGCTGCCGCGCCGCACGGTACTCGACGACGTGACCTGGGTCAACGCGGCGGGCGCGGCCACCGCGGTGCAAGGCCAGGCCAAGCTGGCTGCGGACGGCCTGCCCGACAGTGTGTCGCTGACGCTGATTCGCGGCAACTTGAAGGGCCTGCGCGCCATGCTGCAGCGCCAGACGGCGACTAGCGCGGCCACACAGCAATGGGGTTTGCAGGTCGATGTGGGCGGCGGCAAAGTCACCGGGCCGATCACCCTGCAACTGCCGGGGGCCAACAGCCCGGGCGGCCCTCTGACATTGCTGGCCACGCTGCAAACCCAAGGCGTTGAAGTTGCAGCGCTGACCGCACCCAACAAGCCTTTGAGCGGCCTGCTCGACGCCAGCACCACCGTGCAAGCCCGCACCACCACGGCTGGCTTGGCTAGCTTGGGTGAGGCGCTGCAAACCGCTACCACCTTCACCGTGCGCAACGCGGTGATCCACGGCATTGACCTGGCCAAAGCGGTGAAGACGGTAGGCGTGAGCCGCGGTGGTGAAACCCGCCTGAACATGCTGACCGGGCAAATCACCACCCAAGGCAAAGCCGCGCAACTCAAGGATTTGGTGGCCAGCTCAGGCGCGTTAAGCGCCAATGGTCGGGTCAACGTGTCGGCTGACAAAGCCCTGAGCGGACGGGTCGATGTTGCCCTAGCGGGCGACAGCCAATTGGGCAAGGCGCTGGGCGGCGCAGTCGGCATACCGCTGGCTGTCAGTGGTACGGTGGCTGACCCGCAAGTCACGCTGGAGCGCTCGGCGCTCATTGGCGGTGTGCTGGGGACCATCGTGGCGCCAGGACCGGGCACGGCTGGCGGCTTGAAACTGGGTGGCAGGGTGGGCGAGGGTCTGAAAGGCTTGTTTGGCAACAACTAGGCTGATAGCTGAAGTCATCGCGCGTCAAGGTTAGCAAAAACAGAGCCGACAAAGCGTTTGTGTCGTTGTCCTACAGCGCGAAGCGTTGGCTGCTGATGCAGCGCTAAGGCGATGGCTTTTAGCATTTGGCCATCTTTGGAAGGATGCCATCATGCTCAAATACGCTATCGTTTTTGCTCTGATATCTCTGGTCGCTGGAGCCTTGGGCTTTGGCGGCGTTGCCGCTGGCTCGGCTGGCATTGCCAAAATTCTGTTTGGCCTATTTTTGATCTTGGCCGTTATTTTTGTGGTGCTTGCCGCTTTGGGCGTAGGCGCTGTCAAAAAAGCACTGAAGTAAAGCCTGCCTGCCGCCCATGCACACTGCAAGCATTGACCTACTGCTGGACTACCAGGTCACGCAACCCGCACATTTTCTGTTCAACATCGAGGCGGCATTTGACGACGGCCACCGGGTGGTATCTGAACGCTTGAGCATCACGCCCAGCGTCAAGGTGCGCACATTCTTCGACGAGCGGACTGGCAACCGCTTTGTACGGCTGGATGCGCCCAAGGGCGTCTTGTCGGTCAACTACAACGCGCAGGTCGAGCTGGTTCATCGCCCAGTGCCGCTGCATCTGGACGAAGCACTGGTAACGGCCGTACCGGACGACGTGCTGCGCTACCTGATGCCCAGCCGCTACTGCGAGTCTGATATTTTGAGCCGCGCAGCGCGGCAGCTGTTTGGCGAGTTGCCGCACGGCCTGGCTAGAGTCCATGCGATTGAAAGCTGGATTCATGATTCGATTTACTACCTGCCAGGCTTTAGCAACTCAACCACCACAGCTCAAGAAGTGTTTGTGCAGCGCGCCGGGGTGTGCCGCGACTTTGCGCACTTGGGCATCACCTTCTGCCGGGCGCTGAACATCCCGGCGCGGCTGGTGGTGGGCTATGTGAATTTCGAAGAGCCACCGCAAGATTTTCATGCGGTGTTTGAGGCCTGGCTGGACCACCAATGGGTGGTGTTTGACCCGACCAAAATGGCGCCGATTGATCGCCTGGTGCGCGTCGGTACCGGCCGGGACGCCAAAGACGTGGCCTTTGCCACTATTTTTGGCGGGGTACAGATGCTGCGCAAAGAGTTGCAGGTGCTTGAAGGCGATCGACAAGCCGGGCCGACCTCAAGCGCCCCGCCGCAGGTGTCGTCGCCCCGGGCCTTGGCTCAAGTGGCGTAGCTGGTATCCAGCTTGTCAAGTTTGCGTATCAGCGATGGCCAGACAAACGCGCCGCCCAGGCCGCCGGTTTGTACGCGCATCGCCTCAGACACACCTTTCACAATCAGCGGGTTGACCTGCGTCAGCTCGCCACCCGCCTGCGCGTCAATTTGAATCCGGCAGGTGTTTTCAAAGGTGTACATGCTTAAAAACGCATCGGCAATGGTTTTGCCCACCACCAGCAAGCCGTGGTTGCGCAGCATTAAAAAGTTGGCTGTGCCCAAGTCGGCTTGCAGGCGCGGCTTTTCGTCGTCCTTGAAGGCAACGCCTTCATACACGTGGTACGCCAGCGACGCGAGTACAAAGGTTGATTGCTGGCTGATCGGCAGCACGCCGCCGGCTTGCGCGCTAACCGCCACGCCCGCCCGTGTGTGGGTGTGCAGCACGCAGCCCGCATCATGCCGTGCCTCATGCACCGCGCTGTGAATCACAAAACCGGCCGGGTTGACCGGGAAAGGCGAGTCGATCACCTTGTTGCATTTGTCGTCCACCTTGACCAGACTGGACGCGGTGA
This sequence comes from Polaromonas sp., assembly GCA_031414215.1. Lineage (GTDB taxonomy): Bacteria > Pseudomonadota > Gammaproteobacteria > Burkholderiales > Burkholderiaceae_C > Polaromonas. The sequence goes on from JANNVB010000007.1 coordinate 12,703, forward strand.
TTTCGTCAAACATCAAGCCGTAAGGGTTGATAAGGAAGTGGTGTGCGTCGCCGCTGACGGATGCGGGCAGCTTGGCGCTGATGTGGGTAAAGACCAAATCGCTCCAGCCGTACAGTGCGACCAGGCGGTAGCAGGCGGCCAGGTCGCAGCGCAGTTGCCATTCTTCAGCGGTGACCTTGTTTTTCAGAGATGCGATGTCCATCTTGTGTCTCCAGGTTGTTGAATGCATCAGGATACGCTGTTGGCTGATGGCGCAACACGCTGAAGTGTAAAAAACGTCACCAGAGCGACTTTGGGACTCATTTTCATGCTTAAATCAGGCTCTAGCCCAATAAATACGGGCGCAAGCCGCTACTAAATTAGGAGTGCGTTGGAAGCCTTCCTGATCTCAACCGGCATCGTCGCCCTGGCCGAAATTGGCGACAAAACGCAGTTGCTGGCATTGCTGCTGGCCGCACGCTTTAAAAAACCCTGGCCGATTGTGTGGGGCATTTTTGTTGCGACTGTTTTAAACCACGCGATGGCCGGTGCGCTGGGCGCATGGCTCACCACACTCATCAGCCCGCAAACCCTGCGCTGGATACTGGGCGCGTCCTTCATCGCCATGGCGGTGTGGATGCTGATACCAGACAAACTCGACGCCGGGGCTGATAAACAGCCGGTGCGCTTCGGTGTTTTTGGGACCACGCTGGTGCTGTTCTTTTTGGCCGAGATGGGCGACAAAACGCAAATTGCCACGGTCATGCTGGCCGCGCGCTTTGATGCGTATCTGGCCGTGGTCGCAGGTACCACACTGGGCATGATGCTGGCCAATGTACCGGTGGTGTGGCTGGGCGAACGCATGACGCGGCTGGTGCCCCTGCGGGTGGTTCACATTGTCAGCGCCCTTATCTTTTTGGGGCTGGGTTTGTTTGCGCTTTTGGGTTGATGCGCTAACCTGGCCGCCGGCACGGGCTCAAGTCACCAGTTAACTTCTCGCTCAGGCGTGGCCCCAATACGATGAATTGACAGGTCAGCACCTTCAAATTCGTCTTCCTGAGTCATTCGCAAGCCCATGGTGGCTTTGAGCACACCATAAACCACGATGCCAGACAGCAGTGCCCAAGCCACGCCCATGGCGCTGCCAATCAGTTGCGCGCCCAAGCTCACACCCCCCAGTCCGCCAAGTGCTTTGCTGCCAAAAATACCGGCAGCAATACCGCCCCAAAGGCCGCAAAGGCCGTGCAGCGGCCAGACACCCAGCACGTCATCAATCTTCCATTTGTTCTGCGTTAGTGTGAACATCACCACAAACACGGCACCTGCAATCGCGCCAGTCACCAGCGCGCCCAGCGGATGCATCAAGTCAGAGCCCGCGCAGACCGCCAGCAGCCCGGCCAATGGCCCGTTGTGCAAAAAGCCTGGGTCGTTTTTGCCAAATACCAGTGCTGCCAGCGTGCCGCCGACCATCGCCATCAAAGAATTGACCGCCACCAGCCCAGAAATTTTGTCGATGGTTTGCGCACTCATCACGTTAAAGCCGAACCAGCCGACGGTCAAAATCCAAGCGCCCAGCGCCAAAAACGGAATGCTGGAGGGCGGGTGGGCCGACACCGCGCCGTCTTTGCGGTAACGGTTGTAGCGCGCACCTAGCAACACCACGGCTGGCAGTGCCAGCCAGCCCCCAACTGCGTGAACCACGATCGAGCCGGCGAAGTCATGGAACTCTGCGCCGGTGACTGATTTGATCCAGGCCTGAACACCGAACTGTTGGTTCCAGGCAATGCCCTCGAAAAACGGGTAGACAAAACCCACAATGACGGCAGTCGCAATCAGCTGCGGGTAAAAGCGGGCGCGTTCAGCAATGCCGCCTGAAATGATGGCCGGGATGGCTGCCGCGAATGTCAGTAAAAAGAAAAACTTGACCAACTCGTAGCCGTTTTTGGCGGCCAGCTGTTCAGCACCGACAAAAAAGTGCGTGCCATAAGCCACGCTATAGCCAATGGCGAAATAGGCGATGGTGGAGACAGAAAAATCCGCCAAAATTTTGACCAGCGCATTGACCTGGTTCTTTTTGCGGACAGTGCCCAACTCTAGAAAGGCAAAACCGGCATGCATGGCCAACACCATAATGCCCCCCAATAAAATGAATAGAGCGTCCGAGCCCTGTTTTAGTGCGTCCATGGGTGCCTTTTTAGGATGAATGTAATTTATTGGTGCGTTTTTTGCGCGTTTTTCAACTGCGCACTAAATGTAGGCAAGAAATGCGCCATAAGCGTGCACGAAGGGGCGGTGTTGGTTTGAAGTCCCGCTTTTTTGACTGGGCGCGGCCATCCCATCTGTTCTGGTCCGGTTCGCCGCCTTGGGTTGATATACTGCATAAGCGCCGATTTGCTACAGCTTGCGGGCGCTTAATAAGTTCAGCTAAAGACGCGCGCCAACCCGGCCTCGCCTTTAGCGATGTCGGGTTTTTTGTTTTTAACGCGCATAAACATGTTGATAGCCGTACCGCAGTCCATGCATTTTGAAGACGCCTTGCCGCTGCAAAGCGGTGCGTCGCTACGCGCCTACGACCTGAGCTATGAAACCTATGGCACGTTGAACGCTGACAAGTCAAATGCGGTGTTGATCTGCCATGCCTTGAATGCTTCGCACCACGTCGCTGGTGTGTATGAAGGACAAGACAAATCTGAAGGCTGGTGGGACACCATGATTGGCCCCGGCAAGCCAGTCGACACGAACCAGTTTTTTGTGATTGGTGTGAATAACCTGGGCTCGTGTTTTGGCTCAACCGGGCCGATGCAAATCAACCCCGGTACCGGCAAGATTTACGGTGCAGATTTCCCGGTCGTCACGGTGCAGGACTGGGTGGATGCGCAAGCCCGGCTGATGGACGCGCTGGGCATTCAAACCCTGGCCGCTGTCATGGGCGGCAGTCTGGGCGGCATGCAAGCCCTGAGCTGGACGCTGCAATACCCGGCCAGAGTCCGCCACGCGGTGGTGGTGGCCAGCGCACCCAATCTAACAGCCGAAAACATCGCCTTTAACGAAGTCGCCCGCCGCGCCATCGTGACTGACCCGGACTTTTGCGCTGGCCACTACGCCGCGCATGGCGTGTTGCCCAAGCGCGGCTTGCGCATTGCGCGAATGATTGGGCATATCACTTACCTTAGTGATGACGTGATGAATGAGAAATTCGGCAGGCAGCTCAAAGAAACATCTAGCCAACACGCCAGTGGATATAAATTCTCTACACAGGACGTCGAATTTCAAATCGAAAGCTATCTGCGGTATCAGGGCGATAAATTCAGCGAATACTTTGATGCCAACACCTATTTACTGATCACCCGCGCACTTGATTACTTTGATCCGGCAGCAAGTTTCGGTGGCGACTTGAGCGCCGCTTTGAAGCAAGCCACAGCCAAATTCCTGCTCGTCAGCTTCACCACCGACTGGCGCTTTGCACCCGCCCGTAGCCGTGAAATCGTCAAAGCCCTGCTCGACAACCAGAGTGATGTGAGCTACGCCGAGATTGATGCACCGCACGGTCACGATGCTTTTTTGCTAGATGACGCCCGTTACATGGGTGTGGTGCGGTCTTATTTTCAGAGCAGGGTGGCAGTATGAAAAACGCACCTTCAGCAGATGTGCTGTCCATCGCCCGGCTCGTGCCGCAGGGCTCACGCGTGCTGGATCTGGGCTGCGGCACGGGCGAGTTGCTGGCGTACTTGATCAAGGAGCGCGGCTGCTCAGGCTACGGCGTTGAAATCGATGACGCCAATATGCAGGCCTGCGTAGCACGCGGCGTGAATGTGATTCAGCTCAACCTCGACGAAGGCTTGGCGGTGTTTGGCGATGCCACGTTTGATGTGGTGCTACAAATCGACACGCTACAGCACTTGAGGAATACAGAAGTGATGCTGCGTGAGACGGCGCGTGTCGGCCGCATCGGCATCGTCGCCTTTCCCAATTTTGGCCATTGGCCGAATCGTCTGGCTGTGCTGCGCGGACGCATGCCGGTGACCAAAGTGCTGCCCTACCAGTGGTACGACACACCCAACATTCGTGTCGGTACGTTGCAAGACTTTGAAGCGTTGGCAGTTAAAAACCAGCTTGAGATTCTTGACCAGTTTGGTTTGCAGGACGGGCGTGAAGTTCGCTTTTGGCCAAACGCGCTGGCGAGTCGGGCGGTGTTTAAGTTTCAGCGGAAGTAGACTTTTTTCAATGCTAATATCCAGCCATCGGGAATACAGCCTCCCGAGTCTTGACTAGAACAGACGGTGTCCCGTCCAAGCGCTGGCAACTCTTTGTTGGAGTAACTCATGGACACCATCGCGACTTCTGTTCCCCGTATTTCCCCATTTGATCTTGCCGCCCGTATGGGCAGCGCAGCTGCGCCGGTGCTGCTAGATGTTCGGCGCGAAGGCAAGTTTGCGAGCAGCCCGCGCATGCTCGCGGGAGCTGTCCGCTGCGCGCCTGAAAACGTGGCGGCGTTTGCTGCCTCACAAGCGCCGCGTGAGGTGGTGGTTTATTGCGTGTACGGTCACAACGTCAGCGCGGACGCTGTAGCTACTTTGCGCGCTGCAGGTTGGCAGGCATGGCAGTTGGCTGGTGGCATTGAAGGCGGTGAAGAGGGCGTTGATTCATCTGAGGACATTGCAAGTTGGCGCATAGCCGCACCGCTCACGATGGTCAAAAACGCCGACTGGGGCGTTACTGGTGAACAAGCGTCGCGCTGGGTCACCCGAGCCCGCCCCAAGATTGACCGAATTGCCTGCCCCTGGCTGATTCGCCGCTTCATTGATCCGCGCGCCGAGTTCTTTTATGTGCCCGCAGCGCAAGTGTTTGACGAGGCCAAGCGCCTGAACGCAGTGGCCTACGACATACCCGGTGCGCCGTTGTCGCACGAAGGCGCGCGCTGCAGTTTTGAGGTGTTGATTCAAGCCTTTGGCTTGCAGCATGCAGCGCTCGACAAGCTGGCGCGCATGGTCTGCGGTGCTGATACTGACAGGTTAGACATGGCGCCTGAATCAGCAGGTCTGCTGGCGCTGTCATTGGGTTTGTCGCGCTTGCATGCAGATGACCACGCCATGCTGGAGGCCGCCATGCCGATGTATGACGCGCTGTACGCCTGGTGCCAAAGCGTGTCCACCGCGGTCTGGCAGGGCGCACCCGCCGAGACGCACAACTGGCCGCCAGAGGCAGCGTCCAAAGGCAAAGTATGAGGCCGGGCAGCACACAAGATGCGCCAGCGGTGTCGTTTTATGAGGCATTCCGGTTTTGGCTACAACTCGGCTTCATCAGCTTTGGTGGCCCCGCCGGGCAAATTGCCATCATGCACCGCGAGCTGGTTGAAAAGCGCCGCTGGATTTCTGAAAAACGCTTTTTGCATGCGCTCAACTTTTGCATGCTGCTGCCTGGCCCGGAGGCGCAGCAACTAGCCACCTACCTTGGTTGGTTGATGCACCGCACTTGGGGTGGCGTGGTGGCAGGCACGCTGTTTGTGTTGCCCTCGCTGGTTCTGCTGATTGTGCTGAGCTGGGTCTACATGGCCTTTGGCGAGCAACCCATCGTGGCCGGTATTTTTTACGGCATCAAGCCCGCCGTGGCAGCGATTGTGCTGCACGCGCTGCACCGGATTGCCAGTAAGTCGCTGGGTAATCCGATGACTGCTCCTGTTCCATGGGCGCTGGCTGCTATGAGTTTTATAGCTGTTTGGGCCTTCAACATTGCTTTTCCGTGGGTGGTGTTGACGGCATTGTTGTTGGGCGCGGTGCTGTCGCGGGTGGCGCCTGGCGCGCTGGGCAAGGGCGCAAGCCATACGGCCAAGGGCAATGCAGCGCATGAACCAGCATTGATTGACGATGACACACCCACGCCGCTGCATGCCAAGTTCAAGTTGTCGCGTTTGGGTTGGGTGCTGCTGGCAGGCGCGGGGCTGTGGCTGCTGCCCATGGTGCTGCTGTTTTTCAACTACGGCTGGCAAGGCACGTTGACGCAAATCGGCTGGTTTTTTACCAAAGCGGCATTGCTGACCTTTGGCGGCGCGTATGCCGTGTTGCCCTACGTGAATCAAGCGGCGGTCGAACACTATCAGTGGCTGACCACGGCGCAAATGATGGACGGCCTGGCTTTGGGTGAAACCACACCGGGCCCGCTGATCATCATCGTGGCATTTGTTGGTTTTGTGGCCAGTTGGGGCAAAGCCGTGTTTGGCCCAGAGGCGTTGTTTTTGGGCGCAGCGCTGGGCGCTTGTGTGGCGACCTGGTTCACGTTTTTGCCCTCGTTTATTTTTATTCTGGCGGGTGGGCCGTATGTTGAATCCACGCGCGGCAACCTGAAGTTGACAGCGCCCTTGGCCGCTGTGACGGCTGCTGTCGTCGGTGTGATTGCCAACTTGGCTCTGTTTTTTATAGCTGCTGTCGCACGTCCCTTGGGCGCAAGCGGGCATTTTGACTGGGTAGCCATGGCCATGGTGGTAGCGGCGGCGTTGGCCTTGTGGGTTTTGAAATGGGGCGTGATTCGGGTCATAGCAGCAGCAGCGGTGACGGGACTGGCGTTGCGTTTACTGGGCTGGGCATAAGTCCTCATAAAACTCGCGTTAAGCTAAAGCCCATGCAAGCGACATCGGCAAACAGCAGCACCTCTTTCTGGCAACGTCTGTTTGGCGATTGGACGCCAAGCGTAACGCCCACCACCTTGCGCGCCGATGCGCTGGCCGGACTGCTGGGTGCAGTGCTGGTGTTGCCGCAAGGCATCGCCTTTGCTACGCTGGCGGGTTTGCCTCCGCAGTATGGGCTGTACACCGCCGTCATCCCCTGCATCATTGCGGCGCTGTTTGGCTCCAGCTGGCACGTCATGTCAGGGCCGACCAATGCCAATTCGCTCGCGCTGTTCGCCATGCTGTCTCCACTGGCGCTTGCATTTACGCCAGCCTACATTCAGCTGGCGTTGGCGGTTACGTTGATGGTGGGCGTGATGCAGTTTTTGATTGGTGTGCTGCGTTTGGGTAGTTTGGCTAACTTTATTTCGCCAGCAGCGTTGTTTGGTTTTACGTCGGGCGCAGCGGTTTTAATAGCCATTTATGCAATGCCAGAATTTTTAGGTCTGCCATCTGCCAAAGAGCGTGGTGCCTCTAGCGTCTTGATGCATGTGGTTAACCAGCTAGGGCAGCTCGACAAATCCGCTTTGGCGGTGGGTGCAACAACGGTACTGGTGGCATTGGCGGTTCGCTACTTTCGCCCCGGCTGGCCTTTCATGTTGATGGGCTTGGTGGTCGCCACAGCGCTGGCGTCCAGCATGGGCATGACGGTGCGCATGATTGGCCAAATCGCCACGCCCTGGCCGCAGTTTGTGTTGCCGCAGATTAGCTGGGCCTCGGTGTCTGAGCTGCTTGGTTTGGCTTTTGCACTGACGATTGTGGCGCTGGGTCAAGCCATCTCGATTGCCAAGGCGGTGGCGGCCAAGTCGGGTCAGCGGATTGATGCGAACCGCGAGTTTCGCGGGCAGGGCTTGTCGAACATCGTTGGTGGGTTTTTCTCCTGCTACGTGTCGTGCGGCTCTATGAACCGTTCGATGCCCAACTTGCAGGCAGGCGCACGCACGCCGCTGGCTGCTGTTTTTTCCGCCCTGCTGCTATTGGTGCTGGTTGCGCTCAGCAGCTCGCTGTTGGCAAAAATACCGATGGCTGCGCTGGCCGGTTTGCTGTTGCTGGTGGCCGTTTCTTTGTTTGACCTGGCTCGCTGGCGTGAGGTGTTCAGCTTGAGCCGCACCGAGTTTGCAGTGGCGCTGGCCACGCTGATCGCAACCTTGACGATACGGTTGGAGATGGCCATCCTGCTGGGCACGCTGCTGTCGCTGATGACATTTTTGTACCGCACATCCAAGCCCGCCATGCGCACCATGGGCTTTGATACCAAAAGCCAAGACCGCAAGTTCGTCGTCCTGGATGACCGCGCGTCGACATTTAAAGAATGCCCGCAGCTCAAGTTGCTGCGGATGGAAGGCGAGGTTTATTTTGGCGCGACTCAGCATGTGGCGGACAAGCTGCATGCTCTGCGCAACGAGGCCAATCCGCAAAAGCACCTGCTCGTGATGGGCAAAAGCATGAACTTTATTGATCTGGCCGGGGCCGAGCTGTGGGAGCAAGAGCTCAGCGCGCGCCGCGCTATGGGTGGCGACTTGTACTTTCACCGACCGCGCCCAGAGGTGATTGCGATGTGGCAAACCACCGGTTTCACGCGCCTGCTGGGGCCAGAGCATCAGTTCCCGGACAAGCGGGTGGCGATTGCGACGATCTTCCCCAAACTGGACCCGCAAATTTGCAGCACCTGCACGGCGCGCATTTTTTGGGAATGCCAAAGCGTTCCCCTGCCCGGCGAACCCATAAAATAACCCGATGCACCCACGCCTCGCTGTTCTCCCCCAATACCTCACCCCCAACCATGCCATCAACGCATTTTCCGGCTGGGTTGCTCGCGGTGAACGCGGCTGGGTCACGACTGAGACCATTCGCTGGTTTGTGGGCAAGTACAAGGTCAATATGGACGAGGCCTTGAACAGCGACATCGCCAGTTACGCCAGCTTCAATGATTTTTTCACCCGCGCTCTAAAACCCGACGCACGGCCACTGGCTCAGGCCGATCTGATTTGCCCGGTCGATGGCGCGATCAGCCAGTTTGGCCCGATTTCAGGCGACCAGATATTTCAGGCCAAGGGCCACCGTTATTCGACCACCGCGCTGGTGGGCGGCGATGCGGCATTGGCAGAGCAGTTCAAGGACGGCAGTTTTGCCACGCTGTACTTGAGCCCCAGGGACTACCACCGGATTCACATGCCGTGTGATGGCCGTTTGACGCAAATGATTTACGTGCCGGGCGATTTGTTCTCCGTCAACCCGACCACAGCACGCGGTGTGCCGGGCTTGTTTGCGCGCAATGAGCGTGTCGTCTGCGTATTTGAGTCCGAGCGTGGTCCGTTTGTTTTGGTATTGGTTGGCGCAACGATTGTTGGCAGCATGGCCACGGTGTGGCATGGCGTCGTGAACCCGCCGCGCTTGCCTGATGTCAAAACCTGGAACTATGCTGATCAAAAGGTGGAACTGAAGCAGGGCGACGAGATGGGCCGATTTTTGTTAGGCTCTACCGTTGTTATGCTGTTTCCCAAAGCACCTTTGGCATTCAATTCGGTTTGGGAGCCTGCCCGCCCCATTCGTTTGGGTGAGGCCATGGCAAACTACAAGGAGCCCCTATGAACGCACCCCTGCACAAAGAAATTCCCGCTGATATTTTGAACGCTGCGAAGGCCTTGAGCCAGGTCAGCGCTCAGTGGGACGGCGACATCGTCAAGCAAATTTCTGACTACATCACCATCCCTGCCAAGTCGCCCGGCTTTGACGCCGACTGGAAGGCACACGGCTACCTTGACACGGTCATGCGCAATGCAGCGGCTTGGGTGGAGACGCAAAAAGTAGAAGGGCTCACCTTGGAGGTCATACGGCTCGATGGCCGCACTCCCGTACTGTTTTTTGAAATCCCAGCCACGCGCGCTGATTCGACGCAAACAGTCCTCATGTACGGCCACCTCGACAAGCAACCCGAATTCACGGGTTGGCGCAGCGACCTGGGCCCGTGGACACCCAAATACCAGGACGGCAAACTTTATGGTCGCGGCGGCGCAGACGACGGCTACGCCGTGTACGCCAGCATCGCGGCAGTGCAAGCCCTGAAAGCGCAAAACGTGCCGCACCCGCGCATCGTCGGTTTGATAGAAACCTGCGAAGAAAGCGGCTCGTACGACCTGCTGCCTTATGTTGATGCATTGCGCAAACGCTTGGGCGATGTGGCGCTCGTCGTGTGCCTGGATTCCGGTGCGGGCAACTACGACCAGCTTTGGCTCACCACCAGTCTGCGCGGCATGGGCGGCGGCGTATTGAAAGTCGAGGTGCTGGACGAAGGCGTGCATTCAGGCGACGCCAGCGGCGTGGTGCCGTCGAGCTTTCGCATCCTGCGCCATGTGCTGGACAGGCTGGAAGACAGCGCCACCGGCCGCTTGCTGCCGCAAAGCTTTCACTGCGCCATACCTGCTGACCGCTTGGCCCAAGCCAAAGTCACCGCAGCCACATTGGGTGACGAGCTGTACAAGCGCTTCCCGTGGGCGCACTACGACTGCGAAGGCTCAAGCGCTTTCACATTGCCAATGACCACCGATCCGGTCGAGGCGCTGCTCAACCGCACCTGGCGACCGACACTGAGCGTCACGGGCGCTGAAGGCTTTCCGGCACTCAAGGACGCGGGCAACGTGCTGCGGCCTTACACCGCGTTCAAGTTGTCGCTGCGCTTTCCGCCGCTGGTGGATGCGGGTACAGCGGTGCAAGAGCTCAAAAAGCTGCTGGAAGACAACGCCCCCTACAACGCCAAAGTCACCTTTGAAGGCGGCGGCGGTGCGACAGGCTGGAACGCGCCCAGCACAGTGGACTGGTTTGAAAACGCCCTCAACGATGCATCACAAAGTTTTTTTGGCGCACCTTGCGGCACCATTGGCCAAGGCGGCACCATACCGCTGATGAACATGCTTAGCAAAGGCTTCCCCAAGGCGCAAATGATGGTCTGCGGCGTTCTCGGTCCCAAGAGCAACGCCCACGGGCCGAACGAGTTTTTGCATGTGCCCTATGCCAAAAAGCTCACTGCGGCTGTCGCTCACGTGATGGCGCGCGTGCCGGGCTGATATGGATTTAACAGTCACGCCCTACACCGCCAGAGACGGTGAAAACCTGGCCCTGTACGAATGGCACTCTTCGGCTGGCGCAAGCGTTTCGGGTCCGCGTGCAGACGACAACGCCAAGGCGCCTATTGGCATCGTCCTCATTGTTCACGGCTTGGGCGAATACGCCGAGCGTTATGACGGCGTTGCAGAGCGATTGATCGATTGGGGCTTTTTGGTGCGCTCTTATGACCAGCGCGGCCATGGCCGCTCAGACGGTCAGCGCGGTGCGTTATCAGATGAGAATGTGTTGCTCGACGACCTGGCCGAAATGGTTGACGAGGCGCGGCTGCATGGCATTCCCTTTCCCACCACGGCCGGCGAGCTGGAGGCGGAGAACGTAGCGGCTAAAAAGTTGCCACTGATTTTGCTGGGGCACAGCATGGGCGGTTTGGTTGCTGCCAGATTTGTGGCCTTGAACATTCGCCCGATTGAAGGGCTGGTTTTATCGTCGCCAGCGCTTGACGCGGGGCTCAATATTTTCCAAAAATTGTTGTTGGCAGCCACACTCAAATGGATGCCTTCGGTGACCGTTAACAACGGGCTGGATGCCAACTTCATCTCGCATGACCCGCAGGTCGTCAAAGACTATTTGGCGGACCGCCTGGTGCACAACAAAATCTCGCCGCGCCTGGGTCACTTCATCGCTACAGCAGGCCCGGCTACTGTTGATATGGCCGCACAGTGGCGCACGCCCACACTGCTGATGTACGCGGGCGCAGACAAATTGGTCAAACCCGCAGGCAGCCGCCGCTTTGCAGAGCGGGCGACTGAATCCAAGGCTGTCAAACCCGGCACAGTGACAGCCAAATGCTTTGATGGCTACTACCACGAGCTTTTTAATGAGCTACAGCCTGCGCCTGTGTTTGAGACGCTCAAAACATGGTTGGGTGCCCGTTTTTAGCCGGTTTCAGGCGGTTTAAGGCGTGTTTTTGGTCTCCAAGCCAATGAATACGGGCGCAAGCAGCTACTAAAATAATAGCATATATGACGCACACAACTAACAGTAAAGCACTATGCCGCTCATCCACGACACCGCTCATGCTTTTTTGCCCTACCCTGCCGCGACCGTGCCGCACGTTAGCGCTGGGCCTTTGACGGGGCTTTCTTTTGGCGTGAAAGATTTGTTCGACGTGGCTGGCTACCCCACCGGCGGCGGTCAGCCGTTTGTATTGGCCATGTCGGGCATCAAAACCAAAACCGCCCCGGCTGTGCAGCAATTGCTGGATGCTGGCGCAAGGTTTGCAGGTAAAACCGTGACCGACGAACTGGCCTTCTCGATGAACGGCAATAACGCCCACTTTGGCGCACCCATCAACGGTGCAGCACCTGAGCGCATCTCGGGTGGGTCATCGTCGGGTTCGGCATCGGCGGTGTCCAACAACTTGTGTGACTTTGCCTTGGGCAGCGACACGGGCGGCTCGGTCCGCGCCCCGGCCAATCACTGCGGCTTGTACGGCATTCGGCCCACACATGGGCGCATCAGCTTGGCGGGTGTTTTAGATTTGGCGCCCAGCCTGGACACCTGCGGCTACTTTGCACGCGATGTTGAAACTTTTGCGCGCGTATCGAGAGTCTTGCTGGGTGACGACGACTTAGCCTTGCCGACAAAAATACGCCTGCTCAAGCCGCTTGACATGTGGGCGGTGCTGGACGAAGACGTGACGACGGCTCTGGCTGAGCCTTTGGCGCGTGTCGAGGCGGCGCTTGGCAAGGCCACTGTCATGCGGGTCATCCGGGACGATCAGGAAGCCCCTCACTTGCACTTTCGTCACATTCTGGGTCGTGAGGCTTGGACGGTGAATGGCCCGTTGATTGAACGCTTTTGCCCACCGCTTGGGCCCGGCATTGCAGAGCGCTTTGCCTGGTCTAAGACCGTGACTGACGAACAGTTTTCCGCCGCTAACCTCTACCGCGAGCAGTTCAAAAAACAGCTGGCCGACTTGCTTGGCACGGATGGCGTGCTGGTGATGCCCACAGTCGCCGACATTGCGCCTTTGATAAGCGATGACAGCGAGAAAATGGAAAGTTACCGTAACCGCTCGCATCAAATGCTGTGCGTGGCGGGCTTGTCGGGGTTTGTGCAAATATCGCTGCCGCTGGGCCAACGCCTGGGTGCGCCGCTGGGCTTGTCGTTGCTCGGTCCGGCAGGCAGTGACATGTCTTTGGTGCGGCTGGCGCAGCGGATTGCGAACAGCGCTTGAAATTCAGGTCAGTTTGCAGGCCGTTTTAGTGCTCTAGCTCAATAAACACGGGCGTAAGCAGCTACTAAAATAATAGCACCTAAAGCTCAGCTAACTTGTACGTTCGCGCCAGCTCTTGTACGCCAGCATCAATCAGGTTGCCGGGTATGGCGGCATAACCCAGGCGCAAATGCGACTGGCTTGCCGTGGATGATTTTTTAAAAAAGATATCACCTGGTTCAATCAGTACGCCCCGGGCTGCGCAGTTCTCAGCCAGCGTCTGTGTGTTCAAGCCATCAGGTCCTTTGATCCATGCACCTGAGCCGCCTTGCGACGGCATGATCTGAAACTGCGGCAGGTACTTTGAAAATGCGCTGGTGAGCAACTCACGCCGCTCTTTGTACGTGACGTTCAATTTACGAATAAACGCATCATGGTGACCTTGCGCAATGAACAAGCTTGCGGTGTGTGCGTTATTGGCGGGCGTGTGCCGGATGATGAGGCGTCGCAAAGCCCGCAGCTCACGTATCAGCTCGGCGGGTGCCACGATGTAGCCAATGCGAAGGCCGTGCGCCAGGGTTTTAGACAAACTGCCCAGGTAAATCACCCGCCCATCGGTGTCCAGGCTTTTCAGCGCGGGCAGCGGCCTGCCTGAAAAGTTCAACTCGCTTTCGTGGTCATCTTCAAACAGCACGACGTCGCGCTTTTTGGCCAGCTCCAAAATTTCATGCCTGCGTGCCAAAGGCATGGTGACAGTTGTTGGGCACTGATGGCTAGGCGTGACATACACGTAAGCGCACTGGCCCATGGCGCGCGATGGGATCAAGCCATCGGAGTCAATCGGCAGCGCTTTAACATGGTCACTGCGCAGCAAAAAGTTGTTACGCGCATCCGGGTAGCCGGGGTCTTCAATGCCGACGACAGTCTTCCGGTCCAGCAACACGTTGGCCAACAAATAGCAGGCCATTTGCGCACCCGCAGTGACCAAAATTTCATCCCGCTTGGCCATGATGCCGCGTGCGGGCAGCAGCCGATGCTGTATCTGGTCTACCAGAGCCTCCGAGTCGCGGTTGATATGGTCTTGTGCCCATTTTTTAACGGCGGGAACAAACAGGGCCTGGTGTGCGCAGGCTCGCCAGTCCTTCAGCGGCACCAGGCTGGCATCAAACTGGCCGTAAACAAACGGATAGGTGAAGTCTTGCCAGTTGGCGGGCTTGATGATGTTGCGCTGCTCGGCAACGCTGGAAACCAGACGGGTGTCCCACTGCATGCCAGTGGGCGTGGCCGCTTGAGGCGAGGGCTGGACAGCCTGCCCCAACAAAATATCGCCATTGACCACCAGCCCACTGCGAGGAGCAGCGATCAAAAACCCTTTGTCTACCAGCACCTGCAAGGCCAGTGACACCGTGTTGCGCGACAGACCCAAAGCATCTGCCAGCGCGCGGCTGGTGGGCACTTTGGCGCCTGCCGGCACCAAGCCCATCAAGATGGAATGCACCATCATTTCTTTGACCCGGCCTTGCAATGTCGCGCTGCTGCCCGAGAACTGCGGGAACAGCTTGGCCCAGATACCCGTGATTTCCTGCTTTTGCCGCATCGCGTGGCCCTCTCAAAAAAACGAATTCCTGCTGCACCGTCTTGGCGTTCCGCACCAATAAAGGGTATTCCCGCAAGCACCTCGGCAACCAGATGGTGCGCTTTTTACAGCGTGATGAAAAACCCTAGGTGTTTTCATTTTGGCACCAAAGCAAAATCAGTCTGGCACTATTTTTGAAAATCAGATTTGCCTACTATTCGATCAGGTCACATGCGAGTTTGCAAGTGAGCCCATTTCAAACCCCACAACGTCGGCAACTTCTTTTATTGGATACACACCATGAAACACCTGCTTAAAACACTGCTCATCGGCTCGGCTTTCACCCTCACAATGCTGACGCAAGCCGTTGCGCAAACCAAAGTAGTGATCGGCCACTTTGGCGATCCTGTTCCCTATAAAGCGCTGATCGCCAACGGAGCGCTTGAAAAAGCCACGGGCTGGACCATTGAGTGGCGTCAGTTCGCTTCAGGCGCTGAGGTCAACGCGGCCATGGCCTCTGGCGGCATTCAAATTTCTGAAATCGGCTCTGTGCCCTTGTCAGCCGGCCTGAGCTCTGGCCTGGACTATCAAATGATTTCTGTGGGCAAAGTCATTGACAGCTCAGAGGCATTGGTTACCCGCAACGGCTCAGGCATTGAAAAGCCAGCTGATTTGAAAGGCAAGAAAATAGCCGTGCCAATTGGTTCAACCGCGCACTTCTCACTCATGGGCGCTTTGAAAATGTACGGTTTGACGGAAAAAGATGTGACAGTCATGGGCATGTCGCCTGCTGAAATCGCCGCCGCTTGGGCTCAAAACGCGGTCGACGCAGCTTTTGTTTGGGTTCCCGTTCAAGCCAAATTGCGTGAAAACGGCAAGGTCATGGCCACCGCTGGTGCGATTGCGAAAACGGGCTTTCCTACCTTCAATGCCTGGGTTGCTACCAACAAATTTGCCGCAGCCAACCGTTCGGGGTTGGCCAACTTTTTGAAGGCCATGAATGAAATCAATGGCGACTACATGAAGAATAAAGCCGCGTGGAACGCTGACTCAGAAAAAATTAAAGCTGTCGCTGCCAGCGTAGGTGTCACGCCAGCGGCTGTCGTGCCCATGCTCGACGGTACGACTTACCCTGACGGCGATTTGGTCATGTCTGCAGCCTGGATGGGCGGCGGTGCAGCCACCACCATCAAGTCCACTGCAGACTTCCTCAAGGGCGCTGGCCGTATCAACACAGCGGCTGACAGCTACGCCAAGTTTGTGAACCCTGAGTTTGCCAAAGCGGCTACTGGCAAATAAGCCGAGTCTGCGTTCTCAAGGCTGACTCCTGCGTGTTCAGGCAGGGTCAGCTCGCCGTATAAACCCCATTGAGGCTCACCATGACAGCACTCAGCATTAAAAACGCATCGGTGTTTTACCCGGTTCCCGGTAAACCGCCCGTTCACGCGCTTAAAAACATCAACCTTGAGATTCATGAAAAAGAATTTGTGGTGGCATTGGGCGCATCGGGCTGTGGCAAGTCAACGCTGCTGAATCTGATTGCCGGATTCATGGCGCCCAGTGAGGGTGAAATATCCTTGAATGGTCGTGTGGTCACAGGCCCTGGCGCTGACCGGTCGGTGGTGTTTCAAAAACATGCCTTGCTGCCTTGGTTAAACGTGTTGGACAACGTCGCCTTCGGCTTGAAAATTCAGGGCCACGACAAACCCAAGCGCGAAACAATTGCCCGAGAATTTATCAAACTGTTGGGGCTGGAGCAGTTTGAGCAATCGGCTACCTATGAGCTGTCGGGCGGCATGCAGCAGCGCGTCGGCATAGCCCGGGCGCTGACCAGTGATCCGTCCATTTTGTTGATGGACGAACCGCTGGGCGCGCTGGATGCGCTGACGCGCGAGCGCGCGCAAGAGCTGATTTTGAAAGTCTGGCGCGACACCGGCAAGATGGTGTTTTTTATCACCCACAGCGTTGAAGAAGCGCTGTTCATGGGCACCAAGCTGATTGTGATGTCGCCGCGTCCTGGTCGTATTTCACACGTCTTCGACTTGCCATTCAGTCGGCGCTATTTTGAGACGGGCAATGCCAGGGCGATCAAAGCGTCCGCAGAATTTATTTCCCTCAGAGAAGAGATTTTGCAAATCATCTTTGCAGACGAAGAAGGAGCCCATCATGAGTAACGCCCCAACAAACCCTGGCAACGGCCTGTGGGCCAGCCTCATGAAAGCCAAGCCAGCCAAGCCTGGCGAAATATATGGCGTGCCTGGTCAAGGCGACAGTTTGAAAATCAGCGCCGTGGTCATCGCCGGCTTGATCTTTTTCTGGTGGTTCGTCACCTATGCCGGCTTCGTCAAGCCGCTTTTCCTGCCTTCCCCGATGGCCGTGATCGGCGCATTTGTGACCATGCTCAGAGACGGTTTTACCGGCGTCAGTTTCTGGGAGCACACCTGGGTCAGCACGCTGCGAGTGTTTGGCGCGTTCCTGCTGGCCTGTGTTGTAGGTATTCCGCTGGGCATTGCCATGGGCATGAGCCCATTTGCACGCGGCGTTTTTGACCCGCCGATTGAGTTCTACCGTCCGATTCCGCCACTGGCCTACCTGCCGTTGATGATCATCTGGTTTGGTATTGACGAGTTGTCCAAGGTGCTGCTCATTTTTCTGTCGGTACTCGCCCCCATGGCTTTGGGCGCGCGTGCGGGCGTCAGGTCGGCGGCCATTGAGCAAATACATGCCGCCTATTCGTTTGGTGCCACCCGCTGGCAAGTGGTTCGCATGGTTATTTTGCCGTCTGCCATGCCCGAAATATTTACCGCCATGCGCGTGGGCATCGGTTTTGGCTGGACCACACTGGTGGCCGCGGAAATGGTCGCCGCAACGTCTGGCCTGGGCTACACGGTGTTGTCAGCCTCCCGGTTTTTGCAGACGCCCATCGTCATCATGGGGATTGTGGTGATTGCCATCATTGCTTATGCCTTTGACCACCTGGTGCGCTTTGTTGAGCGACGCGTCGTACCGTGGAAAGGTCGCGGTTAAGTGCGCACCAGATTGATCTAAATCGTTGAAAGTTTTTCCATGCCGATTGAGTATTTAAAGAAAGCCACCCCGCCACAAGAGGCGATTGACAGCGCGACGTCTGAGACCGTTGAGCGCTTGCTGGCTGACATTCAAAAAAATGGCCGTGAGGCGGTTGAAAAATACGCCCGTGACTTTGATGGCTGGAACGGTAGCATTGTGGTCAGCGAAGCCGACTTTGCGGCTGCTACCAAAAAACTCTCGCAAGGTGTCAAAGACGACATCGCCTTTGCGCATGCCCGCGTGAAAGACTTTGCCCAGCGCCAGCGCGAGTCATTGCACGAGTTTGAAGTCGAGTTGATTGACGGCCTGATTGCCGGGCAAAAGCTGATACCCGTCAACACCGCTGGCTGCTATGTACCGGGCGGGCGTTATGCACACGCCGCCTCAGCCATCATGAGCGTGTGTACCGCCAAGGTGGCGGGCGTGCCCAACATTGTCGCAACGTCACCAGGCCATAAAGAAGCGGGTGTGAACCCCGCGATTTTGCACACCATGAAGCTGTGCGGCGCAGACACGGTGCTGGCACTTGGCGGCGTGCAAGGCATTGCAGCCATGGCGTTTGGTTTGTATTCGCCCAAGCCCGCGGACGTGATTGTGGGGCCTGGTAATCGCTTTGTGGCCGAGGCAAAACGCACCCTGTTTGGCCGCATTGGCATTGACGTGGTGGCTGGGCCCACTGAGTCCGCCATCATTGCCGACGAAACTGCCGACGTGAACCTGGTCGCGGCAGACTTGGCAGGCCAGGCCGAGCACGGCCCCGATTCACCTGTCTGGCTGTACACCACATCGCGCGAGTTGGGCATGAAGGTGATTGAACTGATGCCGACCGTTATTGCGGCCCTGCCTGAGCTGGCACGCAACGCCGCGACGGCTGCCTGGCGTGACTATGGTGAGGTGGTGCTGGTCGGAAGCCGCGAGGAAATGGTTGAAGTCAGCGACCAATACGCCCCCGAGCATTTGCAAGTTTTTGCCAAAGACCTCGACTGGTGGTTGGCCAATTTGACCAACTACGGCTCATTGTTTTTGGGCGAAGAAACCACCGTGGCGTACGGCGACAAATGCGCTGGCCCGAACCACATTTTGCCGACCCGTGGCGCTGCGCGCTATTCAGGCGGTTTGAGCGTCGGCAAGTTCATCAAAACCGTGACCTATCAGCGCCTGACACAAAGCGCCAGCCGCGAAGTGGGTCAGGTCGCCGCCAGAATCTCGCGTCTCGAAGGCATGGAAGGCCACGCCCGTACAGGCGATATTCGGTTGAAAAAATACTACCCGCAAGAAACTTTTGAGCTGGGTACGCTGGCAGGCCATCAACATTGACTTTCAGATGTCTGCCTCTATGACTGCCACCATGGTTAATGAGCTGCCGCGCGCGCCAGACGGTTTGTGGTTTGGCAAAGACCTGAGTACACCCGAGCCGATTTCTGAGGAAGCGATTGAGCGCGCTGTGGCGCTGATGCGCTCGGGCCGGCTACACCGCTATGGCGAGCAGGGCTCGGGCTACCCGGAGCCTTCACTGCTGGAGCAAGACTACGCCGCCTACGTGGGCAGCAAGTACTGCGTGGCCGTCAGCTCGTGCGGTGCGGCGATGTTTATTGCTCTCAAGGCGCTAGGTGTGAAGGCGGGCGATAAGGTGTTGACCAGCACCTTCACGCTGTCACCTGTGCCTGGCGCAATTGCTCATGCGGGTGCCGAGGCGGTGTTGGTTGAAACGACTGCCGACTACATGGCCGACATGGCCGACCTGGAGCACAAAGCAGCCACCATCGGCGCCAAGGTGTTTTTGCTCTCGCACATGCGCGGCCACATCGCCGACTTGCAAGCGGTACGCGCCATTTGCGATAAGCATGGCATCGCCATCATTGAAGACTGCGCCCACACCATGGGTGCCAAGTGGGACGGAAAATTTACCGGCACCTGGGGCAAGGTCGGTTGCTACAGCGCGCAAACCTACAAGCACATCAATTCTGGCGAAGGCGGCCTACTCGTCACCGACGACGATGATGTCGCAGCACAAGCTATTTTGATGTCAGGCTGCTACATGATGTACGACCAGCACATTTTGAAGCCAGCACCCGAGGTGTTTGAGCGCTGGAAATACGTCACGCCCAACTTCAGTATGCGCATGTCCAATTTGGCTGCAGCGCTGCTGCGTCCGCAAATCGGCCAACTTGCTGATCGCGGGCGGCGCTGGAACCATATTTACAGCACGCTGGAACGCGAGCTGACCAAAGCCGCACATGTGTCTGTTCCCCCGCGCGATGCCAAAGAAGAATTTATCGCCAGCTCGATTCAGTTCACGCTCGATTTAACTCCGAAGCAGATTGAGCGATTCCTCAAAGAATGCAGTTTGCGCGGCTTGTACATCAAATGGTTTGGTACGCCCACGCCGGTTGCCTTCACCAGCAATTACGCGCATTGGCACTACCTGACCAGCAAGCCCGACGTTCCCAAATCGATGGACGTGTTGAACCAGCTACTTGACTTACGTACGCCGCTGTCACTGACGGATGACGACTGCGTGTTGATTGGCCAAATCGTCGCGGCGGCCAGCCTGATAGCCGCTGCAAACTAACCCTCCTAATTTTTCACTCAACCCACAAAAGAAAGTACCCCATGAAACTCACCAACTTCCCCCGCGTTCACATCACCCACGGCCCGACGCCGCTTGAGTTCATGCCCCGCATGACCGAAGCACTGGGTGGCCCCAACCTGTACATCAAGCGTGGCGACTGCACCGGCCTGGGCTCAGGCGGCAACAAAACCCGCAAGCTCGAATTTTTAATGGCTGACGCCGTTAAGCACGGCGCAGACACCATCATCACGCAGGGTGCAACCCAGTCCAACCACGCGCGCCAGACGGTTGCCATTGCCGCCAAGATGGGCATGAAGTGCGAGATTTTGCTGGAGGACCGCACTGGCTCAAAAGTAGAAAACTACAAGCAATCCGGCAACGTGTTTTTAGACCACTTGTACGGCGCGAATGTTGCCGAAGTACCGGGCGGTACCGACATGAACGCTGCCATGGCCAAGCTGGCTGACGAGCTGCGCGCCAAAGGGCAAAAGCCGTACATCATTCCTGGTGGCGGCTCTAACCCCATTGGTGCACTGGGCTATGTGGTGTGCGCGTTAGAGATGGTCAACCAGTTCAACACCCAGGATTTGCGTATTGACTGCATCACCCACGCCACAGGCAGTGCAGGCACGCAAGCGGGTTTGGTGGTCGGACTTGAAGGCACACGCAGCCAGATCCCCGTGCTCGGCATTGGCGTGCGCGCACCTAGAGAAGCGCAAGAAACCAGCGTTTACAACCTGGCCGTTAAAACCGCGGACTTGTTGGGTGTGCCCGGCAGCGTCAGCCGCGAAAGCGTCATGGCCAACTGCGATTACGTGGGCGGCGGCTATGGCGTACCCACCCCCGGAATGATTGAGGCCGTGACCATGATGGCGCGACTGGAAGGCATCTTGCTCGACCCGGTGTATTCAGGCAAGGGCATGGCCGGGCTGATTGATCTGTGCCGCAAGGGTCATTTCAAGAAAGGCCAGAACGTGGTGTTCCTTCACACCGGTGGCTCGGTGGCACTGTACGGCTACATGGATGCTTTTAGCGGTTTGAAGCCGCTTTAAAAATCTGCCTTGATGACAACACTCACCCCGCCAGCGGCCATCGCGTTCACGAAAACGCTCATCCCCGGCTTGCTGGTCACTGCATTGGTGGCCATGGCGGCGGCTTTTTTGGGTAGCCATTACAAAGGCTCGATGCTGCTGTTTGCGCTGCTGCTGGGGCTGGCTTTGCATTTCATCAGTGAAGACCCGCGCTGCGCTGCGGGCATTCAGTTTGCGTCCAGCACGGTGCTGCGCCTCGGCGTTGCACTGCTCGGCCTGCGCCTCACGATTGACCATGTCGTCACGCTCGGCTGGCAAACTGTGGTGGCGTTGATGGTTGCTGTCACGCTGACGATTGCGCTCGGCTTGCTGCTCGCAAGGCTGTTCAAAGTCGAAAGCAGTCTGGGTGTGCTCATCGGCGGTGCAACGGCGATTTGCGGGGCATCGGCGGCGTTGGCTATTTCTAGCGTGTTGCCTAAAAATGCCAACCTGGAGCGCGACACCACACTGACGGTGGTCGGCGTCACCACGCTGTCTACTGCGGCCATGGTGGTCTACCCACTCATCACCCAGTGGCTGGGTTTTGACGCGGTGATGGCCGGCCAATTCATTGGCGCGACGATCCATGACGTGGCGCAGGTCGTGGGTGCAGGCTACAGCCTGTCGCCCGAAGCAGGCGACGCGGCCACCATTACCAAGCTGATGCGGGTTGCGTTTTTAATGCCTGTGCTGGTGGTGATATCACTCGTTGTACGCCATCGCATGGCAGGTGCAGTGGGCGCCGGCAGTGCCGTAAAAACACCGCTGCTGCCCTGGTTTACAGTCGTGTTTGTGGCGCTGATGCTGATCAACAGCACCGGCTGGGTGCCTGCTGTGGTTCAGTCTGGCGCGTCGAATGTGTCGCAGGCGTTTTTGGTGCTGGCCATTGCAGGCGTGGGGCTCAAAACCTCGCTTCAAGACGTGACCCGGCTGGGCTGGCGGCCCGTAGCAATGATTTTCCTGGTCACACTCGGTTTGGCATTTTTGACGGGTGGCTACTTGATGGCAACTCACTGACACGCATTAAATGAGGTTACACGCATGATTGGTGTTTTAGGCGGCATGGGGCCATTGGCCACGGTTGATTTTTTCAACAAGGTACTCGCGGCTACGCCCGCCAAAGGCGATGCCGACCATGTGCCGTTGCTGATCCAGTCAGATCCCCGCATCCCCTCCCGTCCACCAGCCATCCTCAGCGGCGGGCGCTCCCCGTTGCCCGAACTACTGGCCGGGCGTGACCGCCTGATAGCTGCTGGCGCTACAGCGCTGGCCATGCCCTGCAATACCGCCCATTATTGGTATGCCGATTTGCTCAAAGGCTGCAGCGTGCCCTTTATCAGCATCGTCACCGCCAGCATCGCAGAAGTGGGCAAGCTGGCCGCGCCGGGCGCAACCATCGGCATCATCGCCACCCGTGCAACGCTGGCTGCAAAAATTTTTGATGAGCCGCTGCAAAGCGCGGGCTACAGAGCTCTGCTCCCAGATGACGCCACGATGGACTCGTTGGTGTTGCCCGGCATTGACCTCGTCAAGGCTGGCCAGGCCGCGCAAGGGGGCCAATTGATCGCGCAAGCTGTGCAGGCACTTTTAAACCAGGGCGCTGGCGCAGTGGTTTTGGCCTGCACTGAAACGCCCCTGGCGTTAGACGCGGTGCAGTCATCGCTGCGCGCCCAGTGTGTAGACACCACAGCCGCGTTGGCGCGGGCTTGCGTGGCCTGGTGGCAGGCAGATCAGGCTAAAAGCGCCTGAAAGCGGCATTCGAAGGCCGTTTCAGGGCTTTTTACCTATCATTTAGGGCTGTAAGCTAATAAATACGGGCGCAAGCAGCTATTAAATAAATAGCAATCTCAAGCTGCTCGTCTTATTAAGCTGGTAATGCAAATCAACAGCCTAGCTGTTCCGTGTCAACCAGCGACCCTCTTTTTCAAGTCGCAGAATGTCGGCCCAGCCCGTTGACTGCGCAACGATGCGTGGCCAGATGCGCTGCAACACCTCGCATTCGGCGAAGGTGTCGGCGGCGGCCTCATGGCGAGCTGCGCAGGTGATACCAAACTCGTCCATCCATTCATCCAGCGAATGGGCTTTGACTTGCGGGTGGCTGGCCACGCACAATTTCTCAATGTCAACCCAGGGGTTGGGCAGGCCATTGGCCAGCCCCGGCAGCATGGCCATCTGGACGTGCCGCCCGATCAGGGCTTTGTCAAACCACGCATGAAACGCCAGCAGTTTGGCATCGCCGATGTAGCCGATGAAGCCGTTGAGCGCATCGTTCAGGCTGTCCCCTCGCAGCTGCCGGTTTTGCCCAATGCCGTGCACCAGGATGTTGCCTTTGTCTTTGACAACGGTTTCGGGCTTTATGTCCACTTCAAAGCTGTCGCCCGGCACGATGCTGAGCTTGAGGGTCGTCCAGTCAACCTGCACCGCAACAGCAGCAATGGCCAGCAATTGAGCTGTATGCGGGTCCAGCCCGCTGGTTTCAACATCGACGACCACCCAGCGCTCATGCGTGAGCTGAATGGCGCTTGGGCTCCGGCGAGAAAACCAGTCAAACACTGACATCATCTATCGCCCGTAGTCCAGCTGCATGCGCTGCTGCAGCTCGCCCATCAGGCGCAGGCTTTCTTTCAAAATTCGCCGGTCAATCGTGTTCAAGCTGCGCACCTCAATCCGGTTCGGATGATCAGGATCGCCTCGCCCCTCGGCGATGTCGGTCTGCACGCGCAGGCGCAGCATTTGCAGGAATTCAACCGCACCCACCCAGCCGTCGTATTCCCTTGGCTTGACACCCAGCGCCTGGCCAACGGCCAGCAGGCGCTCGCGGGTGTTGGTCGCGGCGATGCCGTTGGCCAAGGCGTAAACGCGGGCGGCATCGACAAAAATGGCCGTGCCCCTCAGCTTCAAATCAACCGTGCCGTCGTCGTGCGTCTCAATCGCGCCGGTCCAGCTCAGGGGCACCGTACGTTCAAGTGCATTGAGCGCGAGCAGCTTCAAAAAGCGCGGCGTGGGCGCGGCCTTGGCCGTGATGCTGTGGCGCAGAGCCTCGGCCAACGTTGCGTTGCCCCACAGCGGGCGCAGGTCAAAAAAGATGCTCGCGTTGAGCAAGTCTTCAGGCGTGCCGTAGCCTATCCAGTGGGCAAACCGCTCTTGCCAACGTGATGCAGAAAGGCACAGCTCCGGGTTGCTGGCCATGATGTTGCCCTTGCACAGCGGATAGCCGCAGGCGTCCAGCGCCTGGTTGGCGTCATGCGCAAATGCAAGCCAGCGTTGGGTCTCGTCTTGTGGCAGCTCATCGACCAATACGAGAGCGTTGTCCTGGTCGGTAGCAATGGTTTGCTCATCGCGCCCTTCAGAGCCCAGGGCCAGCCAACAGGCTTGTGACTTGTCCAGTCCGTGCTGCCTGGCCAGCAAGTCCAGCAGGCGCTGGGTCAGCAAGTCGTTCAGGTGGCTGATCAGCCCCGTCAGTTGTCGTGCTTGAATGCCCTGGCCCAGCAGCCGCTCGGCAAACTTTCGAATGTCAGGGGCCAGCGCTTTCAAAGTACCTACATCAGGTGCCTGCCGCAGCGAGCTTGACAGTTGCTGCAGACTCAAGCGCTGCATCGCAAACAAGTCGCGCTCCGACACGATGCCAATCACTTTGCCGTCTCGCGTGATGGGCACATGGCGTATGCCGTAGCGCGACATCATCAGCGCGGCGTCTTGCGCGGTGTGACCGTCGGTCAGGCAATGCACAGGCGAGACCATCACGTCTGTGATCGGCGCGTCGAGCGACACCGCAGGCAGGGTGATGCGGTCCAGCACATCATGTCGCGTCAGAATGCCCTGCGCGCTCTGGTCGGGGTGCAAGATCAGCATCGAGCCAACCCGCCGCTCCTTCATCAGCTGTAGCGCCGCCCGAATCGGCGTTGCGCTGTCGCAACTCACGGGCGCAAAACGCACCAGCTCAGACAAGGGTGCCTCCATCGACTGCTCGGCCAGCACCTTGGAGGCGTATTGGCTTTGCAGCGCCTTGCGCGACAAGTCCAGAAAGCTTTGCACCCGGCGATTTAAAAAGTCTGCAAACACCGCGCTGGTAGCGGCAAGCGCCTGGACTTTGGCGTTCGGCAGCGCCAGAACAAAACAGTCCTCACGCGCTAGGTAAGTTGCCGTGACGGCACGCGCTGCAATCACCGCGCTGATGGGAAACAGATCACCCGACTCGTACAAAAAGCTGCCACCGGCCAGTTGCGCCAAACCCTTGGTCCCACTGATGGCCCCGCGCCGGATATAGAGCAGTTCGCGCGCCGGCCCGTCGGTTGGACGCATCACGGCTTCGTCGGGTGCAAAGTAGCGCTGCTCGCTGCCCTGCACAAACAGGCGCACATGCGCTTCGTCCATTTGCGCGAAAGGCGCAAAGGCGCTCATCTCGCGCGCAAGCTGCTGGATCAGGCTGTTGGCCGGCTGGGTTGGTGCAGTGGTCCGGGTGTTCATCTCGTCCCCATTCAAGTGTGTGCAGTATGGACGATTCTCGTCAGGATCGGGTTGACCGGCATCAAACCAAAAGCACTAAAGACCTGCGCATCACCGCGGCGGAGAAATCTCTTGCCCCTGGATGCGCGCCCACAGCCACGGCAGTGCCTTGGCCACGTCACCGCGGTTGCCGACGGCTTGCGGCGTGATGGCCTTCCAGCTGCTGCCATCACGCTGGGCTAAAGCAAACTGAAACACATAAAACGGCTCCTGGCCCATGCGCAGGTCGGTTAAAACGGCCTGACCTTTCACATCGCGCAGGGCGTAAAAACCATGCGTAAACCAGGCCATGCGCTGCGCGGCCCAGTTGTCTTTGAGCGTATTGATCAAAGCGGGTTGATTCGGAAAACTGTCAAAAATGATTTTTTGGTCTTTGTCGAAGAAGGAATAAAAACCTTCCGAATAAGTGTCGCCGTTCATCACCACAATGCGCCAGGCCACCGTGTTCAAAGGGGTCGGTGTGACAAAAAACTGTGCCGAGTCCCCCACCTGCGCCCGCACGATGCGCTCCACATACGCCTGCGCGGCCACGCTCCAGGCCAGGTACACGCAAGAAAAACCTAGCGCCACCGCATTCCACCGCAGCCCGGCAAACTGCTTCATCGACAGCGCAGCGATTAGCCCAAACAGCAGCGGCAGCGTGTACAGCGGATCAATGATGAACATGCTGCCAATGCCAAACGGATGCTCGGAAAACGGCTGCAACAACTGCGTGCCATAAATCGTGAAGGTGTCCAGCAGCGGGTGCGTGAAAAGCGCCAGCCACAGCGCCACACACCAGCGCTTGAACAATGCCTGCTCGCCATGCACCTTGCCGGCCAGCCAGGCCAGCAGCGGCGCGATTAACGTGAGGTAAAAAAGGCCATGGCTTTCAGCGCGGTGGTACGTCATGTTGCGCACCGCATCGCCATAGTCGATAAAAGCATCGAGGTCTGGCAACGTGCCGGCCACGCCGCCCCACAGCGCAGCCTTCCACACGGCCGTGCGCCGCCCCATCACAGCCACGCCGCAGGCTGCGCCTAAAACAAGTTGCGATAAAGAGTCCATAGTGCCTGAATGCTAGCGCCTGCTAAATGACAAAGCACAAAGGCGGGCTATTGATGGCCGGCCACCCTGGGTCTAGCTCAAGTCCCTACAGTGCCAGCGTGATCAGTGGTTGCATACGCTGGTGGCGGTGTTTTCGTTAACATCAAACTACATGCAATCGACTTTTGACACCCCTAGCCAGGCCGCCCCCAACACACCAGACACCCGTCTGACGCTGGTGGACAGTAACGACTACACGGCGTCCGTGTTGATAGAGGATTTTCGGCGGCGCGGGCTAGGGTACGTCCACTGGGCGGCCAGCGCGCTGAATCTGCCGCAACTGCTGGGCGCCAATCCGCCCGATGTCGTGGTCATCAACTACCACTCAGACCAGCCCAACAACCTGATGGTCTGCAGCACCATCAAGCTGCTGGCGCCCAAAGCGGCCACGGTGGTCATTTCTTCCCCTGGTCCGGCGCTCAAGGCCGTCCGTCACTGGGCCAAGCAGACCAGCAGCATTGACGTGATCATTGAAAAGCCGCTGTCTGACGAGAGGTTTTTTATCACTGTGATGGAGCTGCTGACCGTCAAGGCGGCCACGCGCGAAGCAGACGCCCGCGTCGCGCGGCTCACCAGCTTGGTGCCCGACGAGGCCATGTCTGCGGTCAACCATCCCTTCAGTGACGAGGCAGAAATTTTTGAAGCGGTCGTGCTGTTTACCGACATTCGCGGGTCGTCCCAGCTCATCCGTGACACACCGCCGCAGGTGTTCTTTGAGCACCTGAACGACTTGCTCAGTGCACAGGCGGCAGAGGTGCGCAAGCATCAGGGGGCCGTCATCAAGTACACCGGGGACGGCATGATGGCCGTGTTTCGCGGTATGGGCCGGTCTTATCTGGCGCTGCGCTGCGGCCTGGCGCTTGCCGCGTTGCACGGCAAACACCCGTTTCCCTTTGGCATTGGCATCGCGCAAGGCCTGGCGCTGGCCGGCTTTATTGGCGACTCCGCCCACGCGGGGCAAAAGCGCCAGTACGACGTGATAGGCGCCACTGTCCATACAGCGGCACGCCTGTGCGAGCTGGCCAAGGGCGGCGAGGTGGTTGCCACCCAGGCCTTGAACAAATCCGCCCGCGTGACAACGCCTGCGCCACGGCTGATGGCAGGCGTCACCCTCAGAGGGCTTGCACAAGCCACAGACTGCCTGGCTTTTGTGCCCGACATCACTGACAACCAACCATCCACACAGCAGGAAGCAAGACCATGAAAGAAAAGTTTGACGCCGCCCAGATCAGCAAGGTGATTGACCAGGCGCTGGTTTACCAGTGTGCTTGCCCGGCGCAGGTGTGCCGCGCCATTTTTGAGCTGCGCGAGTTGTATGAGTACCAGATGAACTGCGCCAACGATTCAGCCAACGACGCACTGGTCCACCAAACCATCGCCGCCGCCACTGAAAAGTCGCACGAGATGATGGAAGAGTGCCTGAAGAAAATCCTGGAGATTGAAGGCTGGGACCAGACCACCTTCATCATGCCCGAGGCGCTCAGAAAAAAGCCGGCGCGGGCGCTTTGACATCAGCCCGCAAAAATCTTCAGTAGCGTCTTGAACACGGACTGCACCAAAAATTGCGGCACAGGAGGTTTGAATCACGATTTTCTGCTTTTTTGGGTGTCATTTAGACCGCTAACCCAATAAATACGGGCGTAAGAGGCTCATATATTTATAGCGTTTAATCGACTGTAACTGCAAGCTTGATGCTGGGCAGCAGCGTCGCCTGCGTCAATCTGGTACGCAGCGCGTTGGCAAAAGCCCGTGCCGATGGGTTCAGCTCCCGGTCGCACCGCTGCATCATGAAGACTTCGCGCTCCATCGCCGGTTTGAGCGGCACAAACAGCAAACCGCTGGCCTGCGGGTGCGATGCGCCCAGCGCAGACATCACCGCTACGCCCACACCTGCTTGCGCCAGCGCCAGTTGCAGCGCCAGGCTGGTGACTTCTACGCCTTTGCCCATCTGCGGCAACAGCGCTGAGCCGCGGCTTTGTAGCACCTGCATGATGCTGCTGTCTGGCGGCTCTTTGAGCAGCGGGAGCTGGCTTAAGTCGCCAGACTTGACGGCAGCGGCCAAGTCAAACTGCACAGGATCACCCAGCAAGCCCAAAGGCGCCGTCAGCAGCAGTTCGCATGCCAGTGCGCTGGTGTCGCCAAACAAGGAGCCGATGCCTAAATCGGCCTCAGAGCGAATCACCCGCGACGAAATTCCCGCGCTGTTGTCGTCTATCAGTTTGAGCCGCACGCCGGGGTGGCTGAGCGCAAAGCTGCGCAAAATACCTGGCAGCACGGTGCAGCCAAAGGCCGTGCCCAGCGCCAGCGTGACAGCGCCCGTCAGCCCGGTAGCCTGCTCCAGCAAGTCACTCGCGGCCTGCTGCAAATCACGCAGCAAGCGCTGCGCAACGGGTAAAAAGTGCTGCCCTTCATGCGTTAGCGACAACAGGCGCGTGGTGCGCAGCAACAGCTTTACGCCGAGTTGTGATTCCAGCTCTTGCAGCGCCCGGCTCAGCGCAGGCTGACTGATGTGCAGCGCCTGACTGGCGCGGGAAACATTCATCAGCGATGCGGTGGTGACGAACATCTGGAGCTGGCGTTGGCTTAGATTCATAGCTTTTGATTATGAATCAAGCTAATCAATGCATTGGACGAAAAAAATGCGACTGATTAAAGTCAAGTTTCATAACAACTAAAGGAAATTCATGATGCTCAATTTCAGCCGCCGATTTGTCATGCTGACGGCCACCGCGAGTGCCGTCACCTTGCTTGCCGCCTGTGCGCAAACCCCAGTTGCCCAGCCCCAACCGCCAACGCCGGTAGGAGAGGTCAAAGGCACGGCCGCGCAGCACACGGCCGCGTCAAGCACGGGCGTTGCACAGCGCGCCGCCGTCGTGCTGCCAGCCAGCGTGACGGGCGGTGCGACGTATGTCGGCACGCTGGCCAACGCACCGAAAGACACCAAAGCCAAAGTACCCGTGGTGGTGTTTTTGCATGGCTCGTCTGGTCTGGAGCTCAAGGCCATTGGTGAATGGCAACTATGGTTGGCCAGTCTGGGGGTGGCCAGCATTGCGCCGGACTCTTTCGCGCTGCCAGACCGCGTCACCTACAAATCACCAATAGGCAAAGACGTGTATGAAAAAATCCACGCCTTGCGCGCGTCTGAAATTCCGTTGGCACTTACTGCCTTGCGCGCCGCCCCGTGGGCCGATACGTCGCGCCTGGTGCTGGCTGGCACCAGCGAAGGTGGGCCAGCGGTGGCACGCTACACCGGCCAGGAGTTTGCAGGCCGCATGCTGTATTCATGGAGCTGCGAGAACAACTATTTTGTGCAAGACCACCGCACAGCCAACATCACCCAACCCGTTCTGAACGTGATGAGTTCCACCGACGTGTTCTTCTCACCCAGCAACACTTGGCTGGGTAACAGCGCTGCCAAAGGCTACTGCGGCGATGCGCTCAAAGACAACAAACAGGCGACGATTGTGCTGATCCCCGGCGCGCCGCATACGCTGTTGAATTTGCCTGCAGCGCGCAACGCCACGGCGGGGTTTGTGCGGGATGTTCTCAAGCCTTGACAGGTCAGTGACACTACAGATCAAAAATTGTGCGCCGGGCAGCATCGAACCATCACGGGTACGATGAACACTTTTTTCTGCCTGAGAAAGGCGACACGACATATGAAAGCATGGGTTATTCGCAAAGCTGGCGGACCAGAGCAATTCCAGTTGGAGGACGTCCAAACGCCAAGTCCTCGCGAGGGCTGGGCGCTGATTCGTGTTCGAGCATTCGGGCTGAACCGATCAGAATGGTTCACTCGAAATGGCGATTCCCCTGGCGTGCAGTTTCCGCGTGTTCTGGGCATTGAATGCGTGGGTGAAATCATTGACGCGGGGGGATTGGCTATGCAGCCAGGCACCATCGTCGCTGCCATCATGGGCGGCATGGGTCGTCAATTTGATGGTTCGTATGCTGAATACACCCTGGTCCCTCATCCGTGTGTGTTTGAAATTCAGACCCAGTTGCCTTGGGAAAAGCTGGCGGCTCTGCCTGAGATGCTGCAAACGGCGCACGGGTCTTTGCATGTCGGACTCGAAATTGATCGCGCAAAGTCGCTGTTGATTCGCGGCGGAACGTCGTCGATTGGCATGGCTGCACTGGCGCTGGCTAAGCATGCTGGGCTGACAGTGGGCACCACGACTCGCGGGCCTGAAAAAATTGCCGAACTCAAGGCTGCCGGGGCAGACGAAGTCTGGATTGATCACGGTGAAATTCACCAGCAAATCAAAAAAGAACGTGGCCAGCCTTATGACCGTGTCCTTGAGTTAATCGGCACCAGCACCTTGCTCGATTCGCTGCGTTGTGTTGGGCGCGGCGGTATTGTTTGTATGACAGGAATTCTGGGCGGGAAATGGGTGCTGGATGACTTTCATCCGATGGGCGATATCCCGACAGCGGTCAAGCTGACTTCCTACAGCGGTGAAGCGGCGGACTTGACACCCAAGCAACTACAGGAATACATCGGTCTTGTGGAAAAAGGAAAAATTGAAGTCAAGACCGGACCAGTTTTTGATTTCGAAGCTTTGGTTGACGCGCACAAGTTGATGGACGCCAACCAGGCAGGTGGAAAAATAGTCGTTCGTGGCTGCCAGTAATGGGTTCGGTCAGAGAGCTGGGATCACCCATCCCATCCTTGCCATTACACGAAAACTACTTGAGGTTTTTGTTTCAAGCCCCGTGACACTTCTTGTACTTCTTGCCACTGCCGCAGTGGCACAGGTCATTGCGCCCCGGCGTGGCCACCGAACGGACAGTTTCTACCCGTGGGCCGATGGTTTTCCAGAGCTCGCGCAGGTCATACACCGCCCAGATGGCTTCACCAAAGGCGTTGAGCCGGGCGATGCTGGTGCTGTGTGCGCCGTCTTCGCTCAGGGGTGAGACTTCAGGTTTTGCCGTGTCATCTTCGGTCATGGCCACGATGGCTTCCAGCGCGCCGTTCAGCCACTTGGCGGCGTCTTTGTCGCGTGGGGCGGCCCATTCTTCAGGCCAATATTCCACCGCAAACATAAAACCCAGCGCCCAGACTTGGGCAAAAGCAGGCAGCTCTTCACCTTTAAATTTGACTTGTTCCTCTAGCGGCATGTCGGCCACCGCACCGCGAATGTCCATGACTTCAGGGTGGTAGCAGCGGTCGTCTTCTAGCGAGTTAACTTCTGAATCCAGCGCAGTGGCTACTTCGTACCAGCGCATGTGCCAGAGGACTAAAAAGCGTTCGCGCTGGGCGTCGTCAAAAAACGAGCCGCCGTCGGGGTCGGGTGCGTCGCCCGCCATGGGTGTGCCCAGCAAGGCGGCCAAATACTCTTCAACCTCCACTGGCCGGCGCATGCAAATCACGGCGGCCATGAAGCCTTCACAAAACTCCCACTGCGGCGTTTCGTCGTAGCGCGTGCGCATCTCGTCCAGGATGGCGTCGAGTTCGTCAAAGGGTTCGACTTCCAGAGGGACTGATAGGGTCATGAATAGATTTATGTAAACGTCAACAGACGCTCTTATGATGCAAAGTGTATCTGCCGCTAATCCCTAAGCCACAGGAAACGATCTCATGCGCGCCAAAATCAACGCTCTCGATGCCCAACTCCCGGTTCGCTACAGCTTCATGGCGCTGTGCGCTTTTGGGGTGCTGTTGTCGCTGTTCAGCCTGGTTCTTTTCAATGTCGGCTGGCTGGCGCTGCTTGTGTGTGCTGTGCTGACGGGTGTAGGTGTGCATGATTTGCGGCAAACGCGGCACGCGATTTTGCGCAACTACCCGGTCATTGGCCACATGCGGTTTTTGTTTGAGTTCATCCGGCCAGAGATTCGCCAATACTTCATTGAAAGTGATGCTGAAGCTGCCCCGTTCTCGCGGGCGCAGCGCTCGCTTGTCTACCAGCGCGCCAAGGGCGAGCCCGATAACCAGCCGTTTGGCACACACCTTGATGTGGGCGCCCAGGG
Source organism: Polaromonas sp. (assembly GCA_031414215.1). Taxonomy (GTDB): domain Bacteria; phylum Pseudomonadota; class Gammaproteobacteria; order Burkholderiales; family Burkholderiaceae_C; genus Polaromonas. The sequence continues at coordinate 45,475 of JANNVB010000007.1, forward strand.
CTATGAATGGGTCAATCACTCCATGTCGCCCACCAAGCTGGCCACGCATGACTTTCGTATCTGGATTGGCGGCAATCCCGACGCACCTTCCCTGTCAGCGCAGCCATGTACCCAGCCCTATCGCGCCAGCGTTTTCAATATCTCGGCGCTCAGCTTTGGCTCGCTGTCGGCTAACGCGATTCAAGCGCTCAACAAGGGCGCCAAGCTGGGCGGGTTTGCGCACGACACGGGGGAGGGGTCGATATCAACCCATCACCGCGCCAACGGCGGCGACTTAATCTGGGAAATCGGCTCTGGCTACTTTGGTTGCCGCAATGACGACGGCACATTCAACGCCGAGCGCTTTGCTGCAAATGCCACAGACCCACAAGTCAAGCTGATTGAAATCAAATTGAGCCAGGGTGCCAAGCCCGGCCACGGCGGCATTTTGCCGGGGCCAAAAGTCACGGCTGAGATTGCCGCGGCGCGGGGCGTGCCTGAGGGCAAAGACTGCATATCGCCATCTAGCCACAGCGCCTTCAGCACACCCATTGAGATGATGCATTTCATCGCCAAGTTGCGGCAACTATCAGGCGGTAAACCGGTAGGCTTCAAGCTCTGCATCGGCCACCCGTGGGAATGGTTTGCAATTGTCAAAGCCATGCTGGATACCAACATCACGCCCGACTTTATTGTGGTCGACGGGGCGGAGGGCGGCACGGGTGCGGCGCCAGTAGAGTTCAGCGACCACGTCGGCGCGCCCGTGCAGGAAGGCTTGCAGTTGGTCCACAACACGTTGATTGGCGTTAACTTGCGCAGCCGTATTTCTGTGGGCGCGGCGGGCAAGGTGGTCAGTGCGTTTGACCTGGTGCGGCTGATGGCGCTGGGTGCCGACTGGTGCAACGCGGGGCGCGGCTTCATGATGGCGCTGGGCTGCATACAGGCGCAAAGCTGCCACACCGGCAAATGCCCCACCGGCGTGACCACGCAAGACCCGCAGCGACAGCAGGCACTCGTCGTGCCTGACAAAGCCGAGCGGGTACGCAACTTTCACCGCAGCACGCTGCACGCGCTGCAAGAGCTGGTGCAGGCGGCCGGCCTGCAACATCCCAATGAGCTAAGCGCCCACCACATCGTGCGGCGGGTTGCCCATAACGAAGTACGGCTGCTCAGCAACCTCATCATGCGGATCGAGCCTGGCGCACTGCTGGGCGACGTCAACAAACAGCACAAGGTGTTCAAAGACTACTGGCCGCTGGCTGATGCGCACAGCTTTCGGGCCGCTAACAGGGCGCTTCAAGCGGCTTGACTTTTAGCGTGGCGCTTGTTGTTGCACACCGCATGGCTGATCGCCAGGTTGGCCTGGTGACTGTTGCCACCTTCACTGAGCGGCTGGATGTGTTCCAGTGTTGCGTCAATCGCTTCTACATGCAAACCGCAGACCCAGCACGGCACCTGGCCATGCAATTGGCGGGCGATGGTGCTGTAGATTTTTTGGCGGGTGTGGGCTAGTTTGCTCATTTGTATCGCTGTCCGTTAGCTGTAGTACGACTAGCGGTCTGCCCGTGCGTCCCGCTTCGTGTCCCCCGGGCTTCGCCCTCCTCCTTGACCTACGCGGGACACACAGCCAGACCGCTTTTAGGTTTTAGTCAAGATGCAGATGCGCGTGCCAATCGGTCTCTTACGCCATCCCACTCGGTTAATTCAGGTACGGGTTCAATCCAGATCAGTTTCACACCCTGCGCGTCAAAATCACGCAGCACGGCAAACAGTTGTTCTGCTGTGGCCAGTGCATCGTCGGGCATGCGGCGGTACAGCACTTGGGTGGACTTGATGCGCACGATGCTTCGTGAATACACCGCGATGTGCTTGGCATCGGCGCCCAACAAATCGAGTGCTGTTTGAATCGCTTTGGCATCCATCAAGCGCACTTTGGCGCTGGGGGCGTAGTGCGATTCAAGTGTGCCCGGCGCGCGTGGTGCGTCGTCTGGTTGATGGTCAGCACTTAAAACAGTCTCGCCGCACGCCGCACTGAGTTGCGCGCGTGTCAGCACGCCAGGCCGCAGCAACACCGGTGCGCTACGGGTGCAATCAACGATGCTGGACTCAATGCCAACAGTGCACGGCCCGCCGTCCAGCACCATGACTGCATCGCCAAATTCTTGCCGTACGTGTTGGGCCGTGGTGGGGCTGACGCGGCCAAACTTGTTCGCACTGGGCCCGGCAACACCTGTGCCGCATTCTTTCAAAAATTCAAGTGCCAGCGGGTGCGCCGGGCAGCGAAGGCCGATGGAGTTTTGACCGCCCGCAGCAGCGGTAGCCACGTCGGGTTTGCGCGGCAGTATCACGGTCAATGGGCCGGGCCAGAAGGCTTTTATCAAGCGGTCAGCAAACGGCGGCAGGCTGCTGGCGTAGTCCAGCACTTGATCGGCGCTGGCAATGTGAACAATCAGCGGATGATCTGCGGGCCTGCCTTTGGCGGCAAATATCTTGGCAACCGCTGCGTCGTTTGATGCGTCAGCCCCCAGGCCGTAAACCGTCTCGGTCGGGAAAGCGACCAACTCGCCTGCGCGTATGTGCGCTGCTGCTTGGCTCACGGTCGTCTTCATCGCGTCAGTCATTGCGTTAGTGGTCCAGCCCCGGCAAACCCAAGATATCAGCGGCCTGGCGTGCAACGGTTTTCACCGTATCGACATCCACACCTGTGATGTTCAAGTGCCCCATCTTGCGGCCAGGCCGTGCGTCCAGCTTGCCGTACAGGTGCAAGTGCGTACCGGGCAGTGCCAACACAGCTTGCCAGTCGGGCGTGCGCGGTTGGCCATTCGAGTCAAACCAGACATCGCCCAATAAGTTGAGCATGATGGCTGGGCTGTGCTGACGCGGCTTGGGCAAAGGCAAGCCCGCCATTGCATAAACTTGCAGGTCAAACTGCGACACATCGCAGGCATCCATCGTATAGTGGCCGCTGTTGTGCGGGCGCGGCGCCATCTCGTTGACAATCAGCCCGCCGTGTTCACGGCCGTCATCGATGATGAAAAACTCAACGCACAAAACGCCTACATAGTTGATGTGTTTTGCTATTGATTCGGTAGCTGCTTGCGCCCGTATTAATTGGGCTGTAGGCATATTTGATGGGTAAGCGTGAGTCACAGCCAGTATGCCGTCAACATGCACATTGCGCTGCGGCGCAAAGCTCGCCACACTGCCGTCCCAACCGCGCGCCACAATCACAGAGCATTCAGCTTTGAGCGGCATCAGCTTTTCAAGCACGCAAGGCACGCTGCGCAGATCAGCCCAAGCGGCTGCCAGCTCGGCTGCGTTTTTAACCCGCACCTGGCCTTTGCCGTCATAACCCATGCGGGCAGTTTTGAGTATGCCGGGCAGCAGGTTGGCGGGCACGGCTTGCAGTTGCTCAAGCGTTTCAATCACTGCATAAGGCGCGATGCTGACACCGGATACATCTGCACAGGCCGTGAAATGCGCTTTTTCTTCGATGCGGTTTTGCGCAATTGCCACGCAGGCTGCGCTGGGCGCAACCGGCAAGGTCTCCGCCAGCGTCGTCAAGGCGGCTGCGGGTACGTTTTCAAACTCGGTGGTGATGGCATCGCACAAGTTGGCGAGCTGTTTCAAGCCCGCTTCGTCGTTGTAGGCGGTTTTTATCTGTTGGTGACTGACCAAACCAGCCGGGCTAACCGGGTCCGGGTCCAGCACAACCGTTTCATAACCCAGACGCTGCGCCGCGTGTACAAACATGCGGCCCAACTGGCCACCGCCCATCACACCCAGCGTGGCCGGGCGACCATCCGCAGATTGCGTTCCAGGAAAGATAGGTTTCATGCCGGAGGCAGCGTCATCGCCCGCGCAGCAGCAGTTTGCTCGGCTCTGAAAGCCAGCAGCTTGTCATGCAGCGCCTTGTCATGCAGCGCCAGCATGCTTACGGCAAACAGCGCCGCATTGGCTGCGCCCGCGTTGCCGATGGCAAATGTAGCCACCGGCACGCCCTTGGGCATTTGCACGATGCTGTGCAATGAATCCACACCCGCCAAATGCTTGCTGGCCACCGGTACGCCGAGCACCGGCACGGTCGTTTTAGCGGCCAGCATGCCCGGCAAATGCGCCGCGCCACCCGCCCCGGCAATGATGGCTTGCAGGCCGTTGCTTTGGGCTTGTTCGGCATAGGCAAACAAGTCGTCGGGCATACGGTGCGCCGACACCACGCGCGATTCATGCGCCACGCCAAATTGTTGCAAGATTTGCACCGCATGCTGCATGGTGTCCCAGTCGCTGGACGAGCCCATGACGACGCCAATGATGGGCTTGGTGGAATGGTTGGTAGTTGTCATGCGTGCCTTTGAAGGAAGCCATATTTTACGGGCGGCGTGCTAACCTTCTGGTTGTTCTAATTTTCGGATTCAAAGCTCTCATGATCGATGTCACCGTAGCCAATTTTGAAGAGGAAGTCATTGCCGCTTCCATGACCACCCCGGTTCTGATCGACTTTTGGGCGCCTTGGTGCGGCCCGTGCAAGTCGCTCGGCCCGATTCTGGAGAAGGTTGAAGTGGCTTACGAAGGCCGCTTCAAGCTGGTCAAAATCGACTCTGACCAGGAGCAGCAACTGGGCGCGGCGTTTGGTATTCGCAGCATTCCGACCTGCATTTTGATGGTCGGCGGCAAGCCGGTTGACGGCTTTCAGGGTGCGCTGCCCGAGGGCAAGGTCAAGGAGTTTTTAGACAAGCACCTGCCGCCAGCCCCAGAGCCCGAAGAAGAACTGGCACTCGTTGAAGTCACGCCCGAAGCGGCTTTGGCAAAACTGCAAGCCGACGTCGCCAACGACCCGACCAACGAATCCGCCCGCTTTGAGCTGGTCAAGGCGTTGCTTTTGAAAGGCGACACCGATGCAGCCAAGGTGGCGTTTGCACCCGTCATCGCTCAAACTACCACGGTGCGGCGTTTTGATTCCCTCAAGCGAATGATGGACGCTACTGATTTTGCAGCGGCCCGGACCAATAAACAGGCTGACACAGCCGAATTTGACGCCAAAATAGCACTGAACAAGCGCGATTTTGAAGCCCGGTTCGACAAAGCCCGCTGGCACATGGCCCATCAGCAATGGACGGCCGCCCTCGACGAGCTGCTCGACATTTTGATGCGCGACAAAACCTGGGACTCAGACAAGGCCCGCAAAACCTACATCGCCATCCTCGACATCATGGAAGCGCCCAAACCCAAGGTGGCTGATGGGCAGATTCCGCCCGATGACCCGGTGGTGGCCACCTACCGCAGGCGCTTGAGCAGCGTGATTTTGAGTTAAATCTTCAAACTGGGCATCCAACAGGAGTTCATCATGGCTTTGACTTATCTGATCGCTGGGCTGGTATTGTTTTTGGGCGTGCATTCCGTCCGCGTGTTTGCCAACGACTGGCGCAACCAGACGCTGGCACGCATGGGTGAAAAGCCGTTTAAGGGCGTGTATTCGCTGCTGTCACTGGCCGGCTTTGTGCTGCTGGTGTGGGGCTACGGCCAGGCGCGCCAGCAAGGCGTGATGCTCTGGAACCCGCCAATCGCCATGCGCCACCTGGCGGCGCTCTTGACGCTGCTTTCGTTTGTGCTGCTGGCCGCCGCCTATGTGCCAGGTAACCAGATCAAAGCCAGGCTGCACCACCCCATGGTGCTGGGCGTCAAGGTGTGGGCGCTGGCGCATTTGCTGTCGAACGGCTCCTTGGCTGACACCGTGCTGTTTGGCAGCTTTTTGCTGTGGTCGGTGTTGTTGTTTGCCACGTCGCGCAAGCGCGACCGCCGCGAGCAGACTGTTTACCCGGCGGGCACAACCGGCATGACCGCCGTCACCGTGGCGGTTGGCTTCGTGGCCTGGGCGGCCTTTGCTTTTTGGCTGCACCGGGTACTGATCGGCGTGGCGCCGTTTGGGGCGATAGGTTCGTAAGCTTGATGTTTTTGACTGACTTTGTATATCAAACTATACAAAACAACTAAAAAGCGTAGCTTCATATACATCAGAAAAACGCTATTCATTCAATGTGATACTATTGCTACTCATTCATCAATAAATGAGTAGTTTTATGAGCTTTTTGATTGAAGAGTTAGAGGCCGCACGTAAAGCTGCAGACTTAAGCCAGGAACAGCTCGCGCTAAGTGCAGGCCTGAGCCGCATGACGGTGCAGCGCACCGAGGCCGGGCAAATTGACCCGCGTTTGTCATCTGTCTCGGCCATGGCCAAAACGCTGGGCATGGACGTGATGCTGGTGCCCACCGCGCTGCGCCCTGAACTCGAATCGTTTGTCCGTTCAGGCGGTCGCTTTTTGGGGCAGCCTGCGGGTTCAGGCGCACCGCTGTCGATTGCGCAAACCTTGGTTCGTGCTCGTCAAATCGATGATTAGGTCATAACCAATGACAACTGATATTCGCTACTTGCGCATGTCGCTGCACCTGCCAGGCGGCGGCAAGCGCGGTATCGGCTACCTGTCGCAGTACGGCGATATATTGCGCGCCTCGTTTGATGCAGATTACATCGCTGACCCGCAGCGGCCCACGCTTACCCTGGCGCTGCGCGGCGCAACGGAGGCAGACACCCAAGCCATTCTTGGCGCAGCGCGTGACGTACGCCTGTCGCGCAGCGACGGCCACTGGCCCAGCTACTTTCAAAACCTGCTGCCAGAAGGCCACAACCGCGAACGCCTGGCACAAGAGCGGCGCTGCAGCCCAGACAACGAGTTTGAGCTGCTGGCTGCCGCTGGCCATGACTTGATGGGCGCGATTGAAGTTGAACCTGTCCCACTGCGCGAAGGCATACCCGACACCGTGCGCCACTGGCACACCGCCCTGGGCTTGGACGTGCTGGAACCGGGTTTTGTCGAGTCCCCGGTTGAAGACGCCGCCGCCCTGCCCGGCGTGGTGACCAAGTTTTCAGCCGTGCAAGACGGGCGCCGCTATGTGGTCAAAAGGCACGGCGCGGCAGGCTCGTTCATCCTCAAACTGCCCTCCACCCGCCACCCCGATTTGGTGGCCAACGAGGCAGCGGGCTACCAGCTGTGCGCCGCGCTGGGGCTGGATTGCGCCCACGCGCAAGTCATCTCACGGGCAGACGCAGACTTGCCTGAGCAATTGCCGTTTGACGACATTTTGGCGGTACGGCGCTTTGACCGGAACGCCAATGGCCAAAGAGTGCATATGGAAGAGTTCGCTCAGGTGTTGCAGTACGAGCCCAAACGCAAATACGGCCAGGGCCTGATGACTGACTACCCCGCCATGCTGCGCGTGCTCGACAGGCTGTCCAGCCGCCCCGCACAAGACGTGCAAGAGTTCGTCAAACGCTTCGTCGCATTTATCTTGATGGGCAACGTCGATGCGCATCTGAAAAACTGGGCGCTGATTTACCCAGATGGCATCACGCCGAAACTTGCACCGCTGTACGACCCGGTCTGCGTGACCGCCCTGTTTGAAAGCGTGCCCCCAGCAGACTACGCCATCAACCGCGCGATTGACGCCACGCTCAGGGCGTTCGACTTCATTCAGTTGGAAGTGCTGCTGAAAACCGCTGGCTTGCAGCGCGTCAGCCGCTTGGTGAGCATTGCCAAACAAACGGTGAAACTGGCGCAAGCCGATTGGCCTGGAGTGCTCAAAAACGCGCCACCCAGTGTGATGAGGGCGGTGACTGAGCGGCTGGGTGGCGGGGTGATGTTGACTCAATAGCGCTATATATTTAATAGCTGCTTGCGCCCGTATTTGTTGGGCTAGCGGTCGATTTGATACCCTAAAACAGCCCCAAAATCCCAAAACTAGCCGTTTTGATCTGATTTGCGACTAAACAGGAGGCCAAGGCCTCATTTGCGGCCGACCGAGGCTGCTTGAAGGGAGACCTGCTTCTTGCCCCCTGCCACTGACTGGCGACCCACCTCTGCGAACCCGAACCCCTGATGAAAGCGCTCAGAAGCCGGGTTGGGAGGCTCAACGTCGTACTCACACGTAACCACCGGCACACCTGTTGCCTGCGCACGCGAAAAGACCAGTTCGTACAGTGCGCGGCCAAATCCGCGCCCGTGCTGGCTGGCCGCGACGACGACGCGATCAACGTACAGGAAGCGCTCGTAGCGCCCGGCGAACCACCGATAGTTGACGCTGTCGTAACTTGCGCCCTCTCGAAGCGCCAGAACGAAGGCAACGACCTCTCCCTCGACCTCGAGAACCTGATGAAAGTCCGCCTGCCGGTGCAGACTGTCCAGGCGTTCCCTGGTGAGCGGGCTGAGGAACCGCTCCGACTCCAGATTCAACGCAAGCACTGCGTCGAAGTCGTCGGAACTGGCAGTGCGGGTCTTCATGAGGCCCAACGCCTGAGTTAGGCGGCACTTTGGGGTCATGAACGCCTATCTAAGAAGTAGCCGATTGCCGCGCCAACAAGAATGGGCACTAGCGCGATAATTGGTATGAAGATCAACGCGATCGCGGCTTGAGCATCTGCCGCTAGATCTAGCGAGTAGTGTGCCCACGCGAGAAAGCCAAAGCCGAGCAAAGAAGGTGCGAGCAGCGACACTGGCCGCCGATATAGGAGACTGACAGCCAAGATTGCACCCCATGCGATTGCGTTGCATGCACCGAAAAACAGCCATCCACCAAGGCTAATGTCTGTGTACTGATGAAGCCACTCGGCACCTCGTGGGAGCCGTGCCGCGTATGGCAGTAGCAGTCCTACCAGGATCACGATGATTCGAGCCTTGCGCATAGTCATCTGTACCGCCTAACGTAATTTATACCGCAGTCTGCTGCAACATAACATGACAAGTTCCCGGGTAAAAAACGGCATTTGATGTTGCTCCTGTTAGATAGCTTGCTTCGCCAAAAACAGCGACGAGCCCGGCAACGTTTAGCAGCTGACCTGGTTCAATCTTGCAGAGATTTTCAATCCAAAATCAAGGCTTGACGAGCAATCCTGATTTAATAGCTGCTCGCGCCCGTATTCATTGGGCTAGATGCCAATTTGATATCTTAAAACTGCCTCAAAAGCCCAAAATCAGCCGTTTTGAACGCACTAAAGACTAAACAGGAAGCCAGCGCCACCAGAACGGGCGACGCGGCTCTTTGACGCCGAGCCGCAGAAACAGCGCGACAAACTCCTCATGGCCATGCTTTCTTGCAGCTTGCAGCGGCGTGAGGTCGTCCAGTTCAGACACCAGGCTTGGGTCAGCCCCATGCGCCAGCAAGTAGTGCACAACCTCCCGATGGCCTTCCACCAGACTGGCGACCAGCGGCGTGCGAAGAATCTCCGGGTGCTGGTAGTTCGGGTTCACTTTTTCCCTGATGTGATATTCCACCAGCGACAGGTTGCCATCGACTGCTGCCTGGTAAAGATCTTTCCAATCGCCTGCTGACATGGTGTCCTCTTGAAGTGTGGGGGAGGCGAATTTTAGATATCTTGACTATCCGACTTTTGCGCGGAGTTGGTTCAATTGAGAAGTTTAAAGTTGGCGATGAGAGGGCGCGCCTTGCTTGCCGAGTGACGCCCCCTCGATTGAAGAGTTAGGTTTACAAAGCTTTGTTGCGGTCGTTTTCATTCAAATGCTACGTCCATCCTAATGATGAGGTCTGCACCAGCTCTCTCATGATTAGGCAAACCTTGTTGAAGATTGTTGGCTAGACTTACTTCGAGCTGGCGAATACGGATAGCCATTCCAGCAATGACTGTTGACAGATTTGCGATGTGCTCCCCAGCCGCCAAGTGAATAAAGCCAGTAGGCAGTTCAATCTCCTGACCTGCCGGGTTGACGATCTGGTTCGAGGCTGGCTGGATTGTTCCTGGAATGATGGTGCAGAGGATGCCTTCGGCGCCGCTTGGTATTGTTGCCGTGAACCAACTCAAAACACCGAGTGCTGAGCCTTTGCAGGCGACCACGTAGTCAGCTCGCTGCGCTAAGTGGTCGGCGACGTTCCGAAGGTCGCGTGCGGGCTGCGCGAGCTCCGAGAATTTTTTGTGGCCTGTTGGTGGGGTACTGTGACTTGCGTTAGGCAGAAGCTTCCAAAGTGTTCGGAACCGATCGATGACATCAACCAATGCCCAAGCGTCGAGGAACGCTGACGTAGTGAGTTGACTCTCTTCCTCGCCCTCGTATTGACGGGTAGCGATGCGAGCAAGTGTATGTTGAAGCCGCATGTAAGCAAGCCCCGCAATCTCCCCGGCATGACGAATTCCATCTATAAAAAGCGCCTGCTTCCGATCTAGATGTGGCGGAAGATGTCGGAGGACGGAATCCTTGCTGATCATGCGCGGCTTGCCTCGTTGAAGCCTAACTTTGGTGGGCGTCGGCGCGCAACACACGCCGCGAAGCGGCAACTTGATGTTGCTTGTCCGCGTGGGCCGACCAGTTAGAGCGGATTGAATGCTTTGACATCATCTTGAACGAAGACTGGATGAAGATAGGCCTTGAGTTCTTCAGAGAGGTCATTCCACTTCATACCCTCCCACCACGCCATGCAGACGCCAGAAAGCTGTGCAGCGGCAATGAACCGCTCTTGGACCACCGCCCGCTCTTCTTCCAAGTCCTTGGGGAACGAGATGAAGGAGTATTTGTTTGGATACGCACATGGGTGAATTTCGAACATATATCCAACGGCAAAGAAGTAGTATCGCGTCGGCTCTTCCCTCATTTCTCCAGGGATTTCAAGTAGGTATTCGTTGCGATTCGAATCGCAGTAGTAAATATTCTGGAACTGGCGGAGCTCCATGCGCTTGAGACGTGCCTGCTTTTTTTGGTCAGAAGCCGCGTCTGCAACAAATTGAAGAACATCTGCAACGCGCAAAGAGGAAGATAGTCCGGTCATTGCGGCGAGCTCTAACTCAATGTATGCCGCAAGGCGCTGCAACATAACATGGCGAGTTCCCCTGTAATAAACGGCATTTGCCCCCCCTCCTGCTGAATAGTTTGCTTCGATAAAAATAGCGTCAAACCCGGCAACGTGTAAGAGCTGACCTGCTTCAATTTTGCTGTGATTCTCAACCAAAAATCACGGCTTGACCATCCTTTTGAGGTGGCTAGTGGCATCGAACGCCAAGGTTAACGCACCGTAGTGCAGCAAGCGAGCCTTGAAAGTTACTCCCGATTTAATAGCTGCTTGCGCCCGTATTCATTGGGCTAGAGGCCGATTTGACACCCTAAAACGGCCTAAAAACGGTCTGAATCCGGCTTTTTAAGCCGAATCGCGTCCTTTCTCAAGCCATCAGCCGGGTCAAAGCTTCCTGATACTTCGCCGCCGTCTTGGCAATCACCTCATCAGGCAGGCGCGGGGCGGGTGGGGTTTTGTCCCAGGGTTTGCCGTTGATGCGCACGGCTTCCAGCCAGTCGCGGACAAACTGCTTGTCGTAGCTGGGCGGGTTCAGCCCGGCCGCGAAGGCGGCCTGGTAGCCTTCAATCGGCCAGTAGCGGGACGAGTCGGGCGTCAGCACTTCGTCCATCAGGGTCAGCGTGCCGTTATCGTCCAAACCAAACTCGAACTTGGTGTCGGCAATGATGATGCCTTTGGTCAGGGCAAAGGCGGCGGCAGTTTGGTAAATCTCTATGCTGATGCGCTTGATTTTTTCAGCCAAGTCAGCGCCCACTACCGCCACAACCTTCTCGTAGCTGATGTTTTCGTCGTGCTCGCCCTGTGCGGCTTTGGCTGCGGGTGTAAAGATGGGCTCGGGCAGTTTGCTGGCGTTTTTCAAACCTGCGGGTAGCGGCACACCGCAAACCGATTGGCTAGCCTGGTATTCAGCCCAGCCGCTGCCGGCCAGATAGCCGCGCACCACGGCCTCGACCGGGATGGGTTTGAGGCGCTTGACCAGCATGGAGCGTTGCGCGACTTGCGGCACTTCAGCGGGTGTCACCACGCTCTCAGGTGCATCGCCTGTCAGGTGGTTGGGGCAAATGTGGCCGAGTTTGTCAAACCAGAACAGTGCCATCTGCGTCAGCAGCGCGCCCTTGCCGGGGATGGGCTCGCCCAAAATCACGTCAAACGCGCTGATACGGTCGCTGGCCACCATCAGCAGGCGGTCTTTGCCCACCGCGTAGTTGTCGCGGACTTTGCCTCGGGCCAGCAGGGGGAGTGACGTCAGTGCGGAGGTGTGTAGGGCTTTGGTCATGTCGGTAGGCGCAGTAAAAAAGCCCGGCCACTTTAGCTAAGCGACCGGGCTTTGAATTATCGTCAATCAGAAACGGGCGGCGCTTTAGTGCACCACTTGCTCCAGCTCGCCCTTGGCGTATTTGCCAGCCACCACTTGCAGCGTGTCGCCCTTGATCTTCGGGCCCTGGCCTTCGCAGCCAAATTGCAGATAGCGTTCTTTGCAAATGGCTTTGGCCGCTGCGGTGGCGGGTTTCAGCCATTCGCGTGCGTCAAATTTGCTGGGGTTTTCATGCAAAAACTTGCGCACGGCAGCGGTCATGGCAAGGCGGATGTCGGTGTCGATGTTGATTTTGCGCACGCCAAATTTGATGGCTTTTTGAATCTCTTCAACCGGCACGCCGTAGGTTTCTTTCATGTCGCCGCCGTATTCACGAATGATGGCCAGCAGGTCTTGCGGCACGCTGGACGAGCCGTGCATCACCAAATGCGTGTTGGGAATGCGGCGGTTGATTTCTTGAATACGGCCGATTGCCAGAATGTCGCCAGTGGGCTTGCGGGTGAACTTGTACGCGCCGTGGCTGGTTCCAATGGCAATGGCCAGCGCGTCAATCTGCGTGCGTTTCACGAAGTCTGCCGCTTGCTCGGGGTCGGTCAGCAGCTGGTCCATCGTCATGGTGGCGTCAGTGCCGTGGCCGTCTTCTTTGTCGCCCTTCATGGTCTCCAGGCTGCCCAGGCAACCCAGCTCGCCTTCAACCGTCACGCCCTTGACGTGCGCCATGTCCACCACCTTGCGGGTCACATCGACGTTGTAGTCGTAGTCGGCAATGGTTTTGCCGTCGGCCATCAAAGAGCCGTCCATCATCACCGAGCTGAAGCCCAGATTGATCGCGCCCTGGCACACATCGGGGCTTTGGCCGTGGTCCTGGTGCATGACCAGCGGGATGTGCGGGTAGGCTTCAATCGCGGCGGCGATCAGGTGCTTGATGAAGGACTCGCCTGCATACTTGCGTGCGCCTGCGCTGGCCTGCAAAATCACCGGTGCGCCGACTTCGTCTGCGGCTTGCATCACGGCTTGTACCTGCTCTAAATTGTTGACGTTGAACGCTGGGATGCCGTAGGTGTTGACTGCCGCATGGTCCAGCAGCTCGCGCATTGATACGAGTGCCATGATCGAAATCCTCAGAAAATGTGTGGTGAAACGGGTTTTTGGCGTTTGGTAACCGCTTGGTAACCGCCGTCGAAACGTAGTCAGATTCTACCGTTTCGCTTCACAAAACCCGTCACCCGCTCCAGCACCGGTGCGCGGCTCCTGAGAACCGAGGCCATCGTCGCCACAATCGTGACGTGGCTGACCGTGTCGTACAGCTCGGACTCCACCCGCACGCCGCTGCTTTTCAGGCGCTGCGCCATGCCCACTGTGCTGCGCTGGGTATTGACTGAACTGTCATTCACGGGAGCCAGCAGCAAGGCAGGCGGCGATGCGCTGGACGCATGAAACAGCGCTTGAGAGTCGGGTGGTGTGCCCGGCCATTCAAACGCGACTTGCGTTTTACGGTCGCCAATCGGCAAAAAGTCGTACGGCCCGGCCAGGCCTATCCAGCCGGCCAGCCTGGCGGGGTTCAAACCCACCCCGCCCAGCCAGCGTTTGTCGAGCGCCAGCATGGCTGCGTTGTAGGCGCCAGCGCTGTGGCCCATGACGAAAATGCGGGACGGGTCAGCGCCATACTTTTGCGCGTTGTCAAAAGCCCAGCGCGTGGCCAGTGCGCTGTCTTGCAAAAACACCGGGTAGCGCACGTCGGGGCTCAGCCGGTAGTCAGCGACCACCACCGCAATGCCCTGCGCGGCCAATGCCTCACCGACGAAACGGTAATCAGCCCGGTCACCAGACGACCAGCTGCCGCCGTAAAAGAAAACCACCAGCGGCGTGCCGCCTACAGCCAAGGCCTTGTCGGCCAGCAGCTGGCTGGGCATGTACACGTCGAGTTTTTGGCGCGGCTGATCGCCATACGGCAAGTTGGCAAATTGGCGATAGGTATCACTGGGCACTGTGGCGTTAAGCACGTCAAGTGCCGAGCACGCCGTCAGCAGCGCGGGCAGCATGGCTAATAAAGATCGTCTGGTCAAGTTTGAGTTCATCGGGTTCATGGTGAAGTTAACTATACGCAGACAGCCGCTTGCCGGATTCAGCCATTTACCAAACCATCTGTCAGTCACTGGCTTTGATGTCGGGATAAAATTTTCAGTCCCAACAGGTACACCGCATGCATTCACAGAGCCCCGCTGTCACCTTGTAAAACCTGATCAAGGAGTTTTTTTGACTGTCACGCTGGCTCATATCTTCAGGGCTGCCGCCAAAGAGGCAGCACAACACAATGCCAATATCCCGGCCGCCGACGCAGCTGGGAACACCGGGCATAGCAAAACGAGTCAAGAAACCGCGGGCACGGTCAGCCTGCAGGAGCTGTTGCAAATGCACGGCGAAGCATCCACTGCTGTCGTGCTGATGCTGCTGGCCTTGTTCACCACCCTGCCGATTGCGGGCGTCGGAACGATTTTGAGTCTGGCCATCTTTGCACTGGCGTGGCGCTGGGCGCGATACCGGGAAACGACCACTGTTCACGGCCATATCGGTGCCATCAGGTTGAGCCCGCTGTGGACGGGTCGCACCCTTGGGTTTTTGGCCTGGATGTACGAGCAGGCTGACCGGCTGCTCAGCCCCCGAATGCTGGCCATGTCCAGCCGCGCCACCCGGCCGTGGTGGGCGTTGTGGATTTGCGTGATGGGCGCGATTATTTTTTTGCCGATTCCGTTTGGCAATATCTTGCCCAGCTTCAGTCTGGTGGCGCTCAGCCTGGCCTGGATGTTCCGCGACGGCATTGCCTTGCTGGTGTCGCTGGTGTTAGGTTCGGCGGCTTTGGTGTTCAGCGTGATTTTCGGTCAGCTGGCCTGGCTCATGCTGGTGGGGGCCGGCCAGTGGCTGATGGCCCTAGTCGGCGCTTAGGTGGGCGTTTAGGTGGGCGTTTGAAGCTCAGGCCAATAAATAGTCGAGCGGGTCAAGCAACCCGGCAAATCTTCAGCATGTTGGTGCCGCCCGGCGCGCCCATCGGCTCGCCGCAGGTAATGGCGTACACATCGCCGCTTTGCACAATTTTGCGGTCCAGCAAATGCCGTTCGGCCTGGCTGAGTGCGGTGTCGCGGTCGGCGCTGGTGTCCATCAGCAGCGGCCGTACATTGCGGAAGAGGGTCATCTTGCGCTGGGTGCTGACGCGCGGGGTTAAGGCGTAAATCGGCACCCGAATGTCGTGGCGGCTCATCCACAGTGCGGTGGAGCCGCTGTCGGTCATGGCCACAATCGCTTTGGCACCCAAATGGCCAGCAGTAAACAGCGCGCCCATGGCAATCGCCTGGTCAATCCGGGCAAAGGTTTTGCCGCTGAAGTCCGAGTCAATTTCCTTGTACTCGGCTTTTTCAGCTTCCAAGCAAATATTGGCCATCTCGACAATGGTTTCCAGCGGAAATTTGCCAGCGGCGGTTTCGGCGCTCAGCATCACGGCGTCGGTGCCGTCCAGCACAGCGTTGGCCACGTCGCTCACCTCAGCGCGCGTGGGCACCGGGTTCAAAATCATGCTCTCCATCATTTGCGTGGCGGTAATCACCACTTTGTCTTGCGCCCGCGCCATTTTGATCATGCGCTTTTGCAGCGCTGGCACGGCTGCGTTGCCGACTTCAACCGCCAAGTCGCCCCGCGCGACCATGATGCCGTCACTCACCCGCAAAATTTCTGCCAGATTGGGAATCGCCTCGGCGCGCTCGATTTTGGCAATCAAGCCCGGCTTGTGTTTGTACTGCGCAGCGGCCACGTTGCATAACTGGCGCGCCATTTCCATGTCGGTCGCGTTTTTCGGAAAGCTCACCGCCACGTAGTCCGCCTGGAAACTCATCGCGGTTTTGATGTCTTCCATGTCCTTGGCCGTCAACGCCGGGGCTGTCAGCCCACCGCCTTGCTTGTTGATGCCTTTGTTATTAGACAACTCACCGCCCAGCTTGACGGTGGTGTGCACCGCTTCGCCCACCACCCGGTCAACCGTCAGCACAATCAACCCGTCGTTGAGCAGCAGCACATCGCCGGCTTTGACATCGCGCGGCAGCTCTTTGTAGTCCAGGCCAACGCCTTTGATGTCACCCGGCTCGGCGCGCGAGGCGTCGAGTACAAACTTTTCACCCGGCACTAACTGCACTTTGCCTTCAGCAAACTTGCCAACGCGGATCTTGGGGCCTTGCAGGTCAGCCATGATGGCCACTTCACGACCCACCTTTGTCGCCGCCGCCCGTACCACCTTGGCCAGGTTGATGTGGTCTTGCGCTTTGCCGTGGCTGAAGTTCAACCGCACCACGTTAACCCCCGCAGTGATCATGGCCTCCAGCATCTCAGGCGTGTTGGACGCAGGACCCAGGGTGGCAACGATTTTGGTGGCGCGACGTGGCATATTTGTCTTCCTTTGTAATTTAGTTTCTTATTTTTACATGGTTACAAGACAAAGGGAACAAAGCGGTTACCAACTGGGCTGATTCGGCTGTTCAAGGCTTCAAAAGGCCGATTTCGATGCATTTTTGGGTGTCAAAACGATGTTTTAACCAATGAATACGTGCGCAAGCAGCTACTGTATTAATAGCATAGGTGCCAACTCGGCCCATCCAAGTCACTGGCACACCAAACTCAACTGGTACTAGCAAATGAAGCAGGCTGACGCAAGCCACTTTCTAGAGCCGGGGCAGAGGCGTGAAGTCTTTCGGCGTTAAGGGGTGAAAATTCTGGTCGTCAGGCAGGGCAGCTGCCTTTGACTGCCCATGCTGTAGCCGCATATGAGCGAGGATCGCCGAGCTTTCTGTCTAAGTGCGCAGCGCGCAACTCAAGCCGCGATCACACTCTCGCAAGGGGTGCTGGGTTTTCGCGCGATGACCGTTGCGAATGCTTTGTTCTTGCCTCCTGGCGCCTCGAAATCAGTGAACTCAGAGTAAAGGATGCTCCAGCCAGCAAAACGTGACTCCAATTCGCTGCGCGAGAAAATGCAATGGCTCTCTTTGTCAAACATATCGAGATAGGTCGTCCCCTCCACCAAGACATTCACGACAGCGACGCCGCCTTCACGTACTCTGGCCTGCAAGTTCGATAGAGCTTTAAATGCTGTCGAGCAGTCGAAAAACATGAGAAGGCCGATAGACACCACTGAGTCAAAGTCTTCGTGAATTTCAAAGTCTCGAAGATCCGCCACAACGCCTTGAACCTGAAGAAACTCAGCAGCAGCCCGGTTTTGAATATGAGTTATTGCTGTAGTGCTCGCATCTAGCGCAAGAACAGAACAGTCACGCTCAGCTGCAGCAAATGCCAAGTTGCCCATACCGCACCCATAGTCCAAGACTCGACCGGTGAGGTACGGAATCGCTGCAATCTCAAACGCATTTAAAACGCAATTGGTGTTCAGCGCTTGTTGCTGGAACTGTGCGTCAAAAAATTGAATACTGTTATTGGGCATCATTGGAAAAGCTCGTGAATCGGGGCAACGCCAGGTCTAACTCCAAAAGCTTAACCGCTTTAGCGACCATACGTGGCTTTGTACTCGGCAGGTACTTCAACAGGCTGCAATTTGCCTGCCAGTGACAAAACGATGAGCAACGCGACGACCACGCCGACGAGCATGGGCAATGCGATGGCAAGCACCCGAGTTCTTGGTGACGACGTTTGAAAGTGCCAATAAACCGCACACCCCAGATGGGTGAAAAATGCAACAACACCAACAAAATAGTAGGGGCCGAAAAAGAACTGGTTCGGCGGTACGAAAAAACCAGCGGCTGCGAAGTAGAAGTTTGTATCGAGATTAAGTACCGCACGGCCATACAGAACGGCACCCACATGCACAAGCAAGAAAAGCGCAAGCAAAGCACCCGAAATTGCCTGTAGCCAGGCAACCCCACCTTTCCTTTGTTTCCACCCTTGGGTAACGAACCAAAGACCGCTTGCAATTTGGGAACTCACACAAAGCAAAAGCAGTGTTTCAACAACAGGTTGACGGTATAGCTTGCGTGCCACCGCCATGAAGGCGATGTGCAATGGTATACCCGCCAATGCTGCAAGATGGTTGCCAATATGAAGGCAGGCAAAAGCGGCGATGAAAATGGCCGATGCTCTGTGAAGAGAGCGCAGTTTCATGAGAGGGTAGCGCTGTAAGCGCTGTTAACCAGCGTAGCCAGTGGCTTGAATGAGTGGAAATTTACCGCGAACAATGATGCCATTGCCACGGCCGACTTCATTGCCCTGAGCGTCGTAGACCACCGACTCGGCGATGAACTGGGTCTTGTTTTTATTGACGACCTTGCCAATCGCCTTGAGACTTCCGACAGAAACCGGGCGTGTGAGGTAGGTTGTGAATGAGGTTGTTAAGACAAAGACCTCGGGCTCAAACGACTGCGCAGCAAAGAAAGCCGCGTCATCGAGAAGTTTGAAGTAAACCGAGCCGTGAACCGCACCGGCCGAGTGATGGAACTTGGCGCTCAGCTCAATCTCGATCTCGGCTTGTCCCTCTGAGATTTTCAAGGTTGGTTGATAAATCAAGTTCACGGGTGCGGCGGCATACATGCTGATGAGGGACTTGAAGTGCTGCTCTGTATTCATGAAAGAACTCCTGTTGATGTTGTCAATGGTCTTAACTATCTGCCCGAATACCAGCGGCGCTGTGGTTTGGGTTCATGCCCTGCCTGATACTTGATTCAATCAAGTGCTCATACGTTGCAAGTTGGCCTGCCGGAATGATCTCGCGCAGTGCTTCTTTGCGTTTGTCATGGCCAAACAAGACTTCTACGACCCAGCCCACCAGATACACGGCAGACAGGCAACCACCCGCCGTAGCCACATTGCCGTTGCAGACCAAGGCCATGTCGAGCACCTCGACGCCCATGGCTTGTAAATCTTTTTTTGCATCTGGGTGCGTCGTGGCAGGCTCTGAATTTAATAGCCCCAATTTGGCAAGAATAAATGAGCCAGCGCAAATTGAACCGATGAGTTGCTTCTTTGGATTGAGGAAAAAAGCTCCCATAAATGCCGCGTCGGCCAAGGCGGCTTTCACGCCAATTTTGCCGCTGGAAAACAGCACCACATCAGCATCATTCGCCTCGCTGACATGACCATGCGTTTTGACCGAGAGGCCGTGCGCAGACAGATGCTCCGGCTTTGTGCCCAGTATCTTGACCTGCCAATCTGTTTTGTTCCGTCCAAGGATGTCCCACATCAAAAACAGATCGACATCGGTGAAGCTGTCAAAAATGACGATGGAAATATTTTTCATTTCAACAATTGAGCTAAGAGCGGATCAAGTGACGCCATAAAGCTTTCCACCTTGCTGGTGTAGTCGCCTGGTTTGCCGAGTTCCTTGTTGATGGCGCTGTGGTTTTTGCGCTCAGGCTGAACCGCGGCTTTGATGCCCAGGCTCTTACTTTTGTCAGCATAGGCTTTGGCTTGCCCACAAGGATCATCTTTGCGAGAGCTCGAACAAACCCCAAGCCAGGGGGCGGCTGATGGGTCAATCTGGTGAAAGGGCGAGGCGGTGATCCATTCAGCTTCGGTCGTACCGAACGCCTCCCGGTATCGCGTCTTCAAAAACGGATAGACGTTCGGCATCTGCTTGACGACATCAACGGCACCCGCATCCAGCGACACCGTGCCGAGGATGGGGCGCATCCCGTTGGCTTGGCGAATTTTGGCACTCGCATTGACGAGCGACACGAGATGCGCACCCGCCGAGTGACCCATCAGGACAAGCTTGGTCGGGTCGCCGCCCCATTTTTGCGCATTGGCCTGAACAAAGGCTGCCGCTTTTGCCACATGACTCGCCTGCGCCAACGCGTTGCTGCCATCATTGATCATCGGGTAGTTGATAGAAATAAACACGAGGCCTTTGGGGACCCAGCGGGCGACTTTGTTTTCTGTCATCATCGCGCCGCCTTTGTCGCCGACGCACCAGCCCCCGCCGTGAACCATCAAAATAATCGGTGCCAAAGTGACCGTGCTTTTTTTCCCGGCAAAAAACACATCCAGCTTTTCCAGACTCGCGCCGCCATAAGCCACATTTTTGAGGTCTGGTGCAGGCCCGGCATTTTTAGCGTCGCCGCGTTTTTGCAAACGATTCACTTTTCGCGCCCACTCTTCGCAGCTCATCGCATTGCCGCCGTCCCCCAGGTCGGACAAGTCCTGCGTATCCATGCTTGAGTTGGCCTCTGTGCTAGCGGTTGCGCCACTGCGCTGCTGCAAACGCTCCTTGAGGCGATCCCTAAATTCTCCTGTCTGCGCATATGCAGCAGTTGTGATGGCCATGATCATGAGGGCTACTCGAATGCAATGTTTGGGTTTCATAGTTCACTCGCTGTTGATGTACACAAAGGGCTTGCGCTGGTAGCGCTCGGTCCCTGACAACTATTGCTACTAACGCGACAAATCGGTCTTTGGTTATGTCGCTGGTCTTCGATGAAGCACACACTCACCTACGACTCGGATTCATCATCAGAAATGATTGAAATTCCATAAAAGAGTATTGACTATCTTTAAAATCGTAATATACTCGATATATTAAGTATGCAAAACCTTTTAAATTGAAAATAAGGCACGCCGTCCTTGGTCTGTCATCAGGAGTTTTGTATGGCTAACGCAGCGGTTCGGGGGCGAATTGGCATCCATGCGGTCGCTCAGGCGCGGCTATCAATACTGGGTGCGTATAGATTGCTGATCGCCGCTAGCTACAGACTCTTTTAACCAGCCGGACCACACACATAAAGCACCCCCATGCGCTTTGCCTCCAACATGTAATACGACCGCTTGATCAACCCACATGACCACTACCCTGCATCGCATCCTTCGCAAGCCCTTTTTCGGCAGGTTTGAAGTACCCTGGGTATGGCCACAAGAGGAAGAGCAGCGATCTTGGGAGCGTGTGTCTTTCAGGAACACAGCGGGTGCCAGTCTCGCCGGACTTTGGGGTTGCGCCCACGGCAAGGCCATCGGCACGCTCGTGCTCGCCCATCCGATGGGTAAGGCGGCGAAAGGCTTCTGGCTGAAGCACGGGCATGCAAGTTTGTTTCGCCGCTCAGCCTTGAATGTCCTTGCCTTTGATGCAAACGGTTTCGGTGAGAGCGCCGCCGCATCGTTCGACTACCCCGCAGACATTCTTGCCGCAGGGCTATGGGCTCAGTCACGCACGCCTGAGTTAAATGTGGGTCTTGTGGGAGCTTCTTTCGGTGCAGGTTGGGGTCTGTGCGCCATGGCCCGCGAGGGAAGCCCGTACAAACTGGCGCTGCTTGAAGCCGCCTTCCCAACGCTTCCCGAATTCTGGAAACATTACCCAGTGGCACAAGCCGTCCTCAAGGCATCGCAAATAGTTTGGCCGGCGATGGAGCGGAGACTTCGCCCTGAAGGTGAAGCGCCCAAGGTCCTGGGGAATCCGTCCGTGCTGCTGATCTACGGTGACAAGGACAAGTACACACCACCGGAACATGGGCAGCGACTGCTGCGTGCATTCGGTACTGCCGCCAATGTGCAGGTTGCGGTGCTGCCAGGCGTAGACCACACGTTTGCATATCGCGACGCAGCAGATGCCTACAAGAACCTGTCAATTTCATTCCTGCAACAACTTCGTCGAACTGAGGACAACGGACAGTCGCAGCTTGGCTGCACATTGGGTAATCAGGCGGATGACGAGTCTGCGCGCTAAAAGCGCCAAGTCCCACGCGCCTAACGAATCCGTCCATGAACTACACCATCATCGAACCGAGCATTGACGATTTATCAACCACGCACTCTAAAGAGGAACCTATGTCCAAATCCGCATTCAGCGCCAAATTGTTCGCCGTCTATCTGTTCATTGCTGGTGTCATTTTGGTCGTTGCGCCCAATTTTTTTCTATCCCTGCTTTTTATTCCTCAGACATCGGAAGTTTGGATACGGATGATTGGCGTGATGGCGTTCATGATCGGCATTTACGCGTGGGTTGCCGCAACGCATGAATTCAGGCCTTTTCTGGTGGCCTCCGTTTACATCCGCTGCACGGTCTTTGTGGCTTTGGGCGCATTTGCGGCCCTGGGCTTGGCTAGCCCCATGATCATCCTGATCGGATTAGTTGACCTTCTGGGCGGCATTTGGACGCACTTTGCATTGAAGTCGGATGCGCAGTCGGCCAATGTCAGGTGACGCCCATCATCATTTGCAACACCTAGCATGCGAACCACCAAAGCCCAACAAGAAAAAAACCGCCGCCGCATCATTCAGGCCGCTGTTGACCTGATGACCGAGCACGGCTTTGAAGGCACGACCATGAAGCAGATTGCGCGTGCCGCCGACATCGGCGACGCGACCATCTACAAGTACTTTCCGACCAAGGAAAAGCTGGTCACCGCCTACTTTGAGCAAGCTATTGCCGATGCGCTGGTGCATGCCGACAAGGCCCCTTGGAGCAAAGACTTCACGCTGCATGAAAGCATGCAACTGCTGATCGACAGCCTGCTGGAGGTGCTGCTGGCCGACCGCGAATTTGTCGGGCTGGCAAGGGGCTTGGTCGAGCGGGCACCCATGCTGCTGTTGGGTGAAGATCTCCCCGGCAAGCCGATGCTAAAAAAGGCCTTCATTCAAATGCTGGAGCAAGCCGAAGCCAGCAAAGAAATCGCGCCCTGTGGCTTCAAGGCCAGCCTGGCAGCGCTGCTGGCTGACTATGTTTACGGTGTGATGGCTTACTGGTTGCGCGACAAGTCAGATCAATTTGCCAACACCACGCAAATGGTCGACCTGAGTTTGGGTGTTTTGGTATTGGCGCTGCGCAGCGGCTTGGTCGACAAGCTGCTGGAGCTGGGCGGCTTCATGGTGCGTAGCCAAATGGCGCGCTTGATGCACGATGGCACTGGCCTCTTGGACTTGCTGCAACTGGCGCGGCGCGGCTTGGGTGGCAAGGGTGGAGCAAGCGCATGACACCCACACTCTGTGCCGTGCCTGCAGGCAGCCTTATTGCGCAGGAGTTGCCCGAATCGGACTTTGCCGACTGCTATCAATTTGACGACCAGTGGCCAGATCTCAACGCCATGCAAACCTTCCTGGCTTTGATGGCGCGCACGCCGGGCTGGATGAACGCGCTGATGGCGATGCGCAACCAGATCGTGCGTCTGTTTGGGCTCAAGCACTTGGGTGACTTATCAGCCATCGCCCACACCAAGCCAGCCAGCGCCTACCGATTGGGCGACCGCGTGGGTATTTTCAGCCTGCGCCGCGTACAAGACGATGAAGTCATTGTGTGGGACAACGACAAGCACCTGCACGTGCAGGTGTCTGTGCTGAAGCACCAAGTCAACGGGAAGTCCAAAGTTTCACTCAGTACCGTCGCGCACATCCACAATCGCCTAGGGCGCTGCTACATGGCCATCGTCGGGCCGGTACACGGCATCATCGTGCCGCGCATGCTGGCGCAGGTGACCCATGCCTAAAAAGGGCGACAAAAACGCGGCACTGCCCAGCACCGGGCGCTTGTCGCGTGGGGCTATTGCGGGCATGGCGGTCGCGCGGGCCGGCCTGGCGCATTTGGGCCACAAGGCGCAGTCACTGACGCGCGACGAGGCCGTACAGGCACAGGCTCGTCAAGCCCATGAGGCCGAGTTGGGCCGCATTTTGTTTGCTGCGTTGAACCAGCTCAAGGGCGCAGCGCTGAAAGCCTCGCAACTGCTGAGCATGGAGTTGGGCTTTGTGCCCGAGGGCATGCGCGAGGAGTTGGCACGCGCCCACTACCAGGTCACCCCGCTGAACCGTGCGCTGGTGATCAAGGTCTTGAGCCATGAACTGGGCCAAGACCCGCTCGCGCTGTTCCAGCAGTTCGACCTGACCGCCTTTGCCGCGGCCAGCTTGGGGCAGGTGCATGCGGCAACCCTGCCCAATGGGGATGCGGTGGCCGTCAAACTGCAATACCCGGGCATGGCAGCGTCCATCGGCAGCGACATGCGTATGTTGCGCAGCCTTTTGAAAACGCTGGGCGGGCAGTCTGAAGCGTTGCCCAACGCCGCCATCATCGAACGGGTGATGGCCGACTTAGAGCTGAAACTGGCTGAAGAGCTGGACTACCTGCACGAAGCCCAATCTTTATTGTGGTTTGGCCAGCACTTGACACTACCCGGTTTGGTGATTCCCCAACCGGTGATGAGTCACAGCACGACCCGCGTGTTGACCATGCAGCGCTTGCCGGGTCAGCACCTGAATGAATGGCTGCTGACCCAACCCAGCCAGGATCAGCGCGACCACTATGGTCAATTGTTGTTCGACACATTTATGCATTGCTGCTTTGTGCTGCACCGCCTGCAAGCCGACCCGCATCCTGGTAATTTTGTGTTCATGCAAGGCGGGCAACTGGGCTTGTTGGACTTTGGTTGTACCCGCCACTTGTGCCCCGACTTTTGCGCTGCGTTGGCGCAAGCGTGGTCCGCAAACTTGCGCATCCCCGTGGACGCCGCACTCATGCAGCAAACGTATCGCCGCATGGGTTTGATTGATCCGGCGCTGAGCGAAGACGATTTTTGTAGCAAATTGCTACCCGCTTTGGCAGACGTGCAGACGTGGCAACGCTTGCCGTTTGCAACACCGATTTACGATTTCACCCAGTATCCGTCTCACCCTGGCTCCAAGCCAGTGAACCAACGTTCGGCGGTGCAGTTTTTGCAATCCGTGCCGGCCGATTTGCCGTATTTTGACCGGGCCTTTTTAGGGTTGACCCAGTTGCTTAAAAACCTTGGTGCACGAGTGCGCACCAGCAACCCCTGGATTCACTGAAAGGACACCTGATGAGCAATTCAATCCCAAGTACTCGCCACTGGATCGGCCACTGGATGATGCTGGTTGCAGCGATTCACACGGTATTTGGCCTGGTTGTGTTCAACGCTGATCTCTTGGCCATGTTGCGCCTGGGCTTTTTGGATACGGTCGGACAAGACTCCCGCAGGGCGGCGGTTGTGTTTTTCATGTTGTTCGGTTTTTTGTTGGCTGTGCTGGCATACGCAACCACCGCATTGGAACGCATCGGCCAGCGCGCCGCACTGCGACGGATGGGATGGTCACTGCTGCTGTTATGCGCGGTCGCCGTGTTTTTGATGCCGAGCTCTGGTTTCTGGCTGATGGGTCCAGCGCTGTGGGCCATGTTGCGCAAGCCTGGCGCAGGCGCACAACAAATGGAGTCCGCCTCGGCAAACGAGGGATCAGGCGCATGAGTACGTTGCTGCTTATTGCTGGTTGCGCGGTATTTGTAGTGCTTGGGATTGGGCATGCCGCTTTGCTGCTTTTTAGCACCAAGTTTGAACCGCGAGACGAAGCCCTGATGGCGCAACTGAGGTGCAGCAAGACCGGCATGTCCGACACCGGAAACCTCTGGCGCGGGATTCAAGGTTTTCACCTCAGCCACAGCCTTGGCCTAGTCCTGTTTGGCTGGTTCTACATCACCCTGGCGCTTGCGAGCCCGGCCACGCTGCAAGCCTCTATCTCGCTGCAAATTGGCCTGTTCCTGGTACCCGTTATTTATATCGGTCTGGCGCATCGGTATTGGTTTTGGTTGCCCAGAAACTGTTTCATCGTGGCGCTGGGGTTGTTGGCGCTTGCAGTGTCAATAGCCTAACTGAAGTCTCAACAAGGCATAAAGGATAAAAGGCGTGCCAAAAACGATTCTCCAAGGTACGTTCGCACACAAAATTCGCAGCCTTACTGCGCTATTGGGTGTTTCGGCCAGTGTTGCCGCCCGTCGCGCCATTGGTAAACCGCTCGTCCCTGAGTGGACGGCCATGTTTGAAATAGGAACGCTTTTTTGGCGATATCAGTTCAACCACGCCTTCTCATTGGCTGACATCCAAGCTGGGCGAGCCTATATGGACAGCTGTTATTCCGTGCTTGACCCTGACCTTGCCGTCGATGTTCATGCGTGCGAGCAACCCAAAGGGCATTGGTTTATTCCGCACACCCTCCAACACGGCGAAACCATGCTCTATTTTCATGGCGGTGGGTATGCTTTTTATCTGGAGGTCACGCGTCACTTCATTGCCATGTTGGCGCAAAGGCTGGGCATTCGGATATTTGCACCTGATTACAGACTGACGCCTGAGCATCCGCACCCCGCGCAAATTGAAGATGGGCTGGGCGCGTATCGATATCTTGTTGAGCAAGGGCATGATCCGAAGCGTCTTATCTTTTGTGGTGATTCAGCGGGTGGCCATCTGGCTTTGATGTTGCTATTGCAGTTGCGCAACCTCAATCTCACGCAACCAGCTTTGGCGATTGGTTTGAGTCCGTGGACGGACATTGGTGAGCGCGGAAACAGCCAGTTCGACAATGACCGATTTGACATGGTGCAAGGCTATCAAACGCTGCAATTTGCCAAGTGGCTCAAGGGCGATTCCGGTCTTTCCGATGCGGTACTGTCGCCGATCCATCATGATTTTGGCGGACTTGCGCCCATTTATCTGCAGGCTGGTGGCAAGGAAATTCTCGTGGACATGATTCGAGATTTCGCCCACGTACTAAAAATACAAGGTGCAAATGTCCGACTGGATGCTTGGGAGCACATGACACACGAGTTTCACGCTTACGGCGACCACCTGCGGGAAAGCCGTGAAGCCCTTGGGTGCATTGAGACGGCTATTGCATGGGCAATGCAAGCTGAGGGCGGTCAAGACTTTTCAAAAATCCCACAGACAGAGGTCAATAGCTTTCGCGCAGTAAGTTGACTTGTCCGACATTTCAAAGAAAGTACGCATATGCTCCTCCTCATTGCCGCCGCCTTAATGTTCTTCACCGGCATCGCGCATTCCTATCTTGGAGAGCGCTATATCCTGACTCGTTTGTTCAAACGACAGGGTCTGCCGCAGCTCTTCGGTGGGACTGCGTTCACCACGGGTACGCTGCGCTTTGCGTGGCATCTCACCACGGTTGTTTGGTGGGCTTTGGCCTATCTCACTGTAGTCGCCGCCTACGGCGACATTTCCAGAAATCAATTTCTTTTGGTCTTGGGTGTCATGTCTGTTGTCTCAGCAGCATTTCCGCTTTATTTCACGCGAGGCAAGCACTTGTCATGGATCGTTTTTCTTCTGGTGGGTGTGCTGGCACTCCTTGCGCGGGGCGCGCCGTGACACGTTCTGCCCCTATTGAATGTGATGTGCCTACAGCGAGTGCCTTGCAACCGCGTTGGGTTGCTGCTGCCTACTTCCGTGACGCATACCGCGCACCGCTGAAGTCACCACCCGCACATGTGGCTGACATATTCTTCAGCATCTTTGGTCATCATCCAAGATGGATCAAACTTTCCCTGGTAATGCGTAACCAAATCGCAAAATGGTGCGGACTGTCGGTGCCTACGGTGGCTGAAATCATGGATCCCCATCAAAAACCCAGCTACAAGGTGGGCGACAACATCGGTCCCTGGCCGATCTTCAGCGTCAACCAGAACGAACTCATCGCCGGCCGCGACAACGCGCACCTTGATTTCAGGCTCTCCCTGCTGCGTGAGCTTGACGGTTCAAGTCCCACAGTGGTCGTGTCGACCGTCTGTGTCGTCCACAATCTGTTCGGCAAGGCTTATCTTTTTTTCATCGTCCCGTTTCATCGATGGGGCGTGAAGTACATCATCAGGAGAGCGCTGCTCGCTGGCAGGTTGTGAGACAAGGCGTCTGCGTGTCACTGATGGCTAAAAAGACTGGTTTTGATGCTTTTTTGGGTATTAAAAAGCCGTTTTAACCAATAAATACGGGCGCAAACAGCTCCCAAAAAAGAAGCAGTTACTTTCAACCTGCAGCGCGCTTTTGCAAAATCTCAAAGGCGGGTAGGGTCTTGCCTTCCAGTACTTCTAAAAACGCGCCACCGCCAGTCGAGATGTAGTCGACCTGGCTTTCAATGCCGTACTTGGCAATGGCGGCCACGGTGTCGCCGCCGCCTGCGATTGAAAATGCGCTGCTTGCCGCAATCGCTTTGGCGATGCCTTCTGTGCCGTGCGAGAAAGCTTCGAACTCAAACACGCCAACCGGGCCGTTCCACACAATCGTGCCTGCGGCCATGAGCTGCGCGGCCAGGATGGCGGTGGTTTTGGGGCCAATGTCCAAAATCAAATCGTCGTCTGCCACGTCTGTTGCGGCTTTGGTGGTGGCGGGTGCGTCTGCTGCGAAGGTTTTGGCGGTGACGACATCGACGGGTATCGGCACGGCTGCTCCGCGCGCTTTCATGGCCTCAATCACGGCAGTCGCTTCGGTCAGCAAATCCTTTTCAGCCAGGCTTTTGCCGATCTTCAAACCTGCAGCCAGCATGAAGGTGTTGGCAATGCCGCCGCCCACAATCAGCTGGTCAACATTGGCGGCGAGTGCTTTCAAAATCGTGAGCTTGGTCGACACCTTGCTGCCCGCCACAATCGCCACCAGCGGTCGGCGCGGGTTGGTCAGCGCTTTGGATATCGCGTCCATCTCCGCGGCCAGCAGTGGCCCAGCGCAAGCGACTTTGGCGTACTGGGCAATGCCGTAGGTGGATGCCTCAGCGCGGTGTGCGGTACCAAAAGCGTCGTGTACAAACACGTCACACAGTGCGGCCATTTTTCTCGCTAGGGCTTCGTCGTTTTTCTTCTCGCCGACATTGATGCGGCAGTTCTCCAACATCACCAGATCACCGGGTTTGACCGTCACGCCATCCACCCAGTTGGCGACCAAGGGGACATCTCGACCCAGCAATTCGCCAAGGCGTTTTGCAACCGGCGCCAGTGAATCAGCGGGTTTGAACTGCCCCTCATTCGGCCTGCCCAGGTGCGACGTGACCATGACAGCGGCTCCCGAAGCGAGTGCCAGTTGAATACAGGCCATCGACGCGCGAATCCGCGTGTCCTCGGTGATGTGGCCTTGTGCGTCTTGCGGCACGTTCAGGTCAGCACGGATAAAAACGCGCTGGCCTTTGATTTGGCCCTGCGCACACAAGTCGGTAAAGCGGATGAAGTTCATGGGTGGGATTGTAAAAGCTGCCCACACAGCCAATAACGTACTGCGGTGGTTACCAACCTAGACCGATGTGAAGGGGTAGATAGACAGACATGCCCAGAACAATAGTGCCCAGCACGCCTTTGCGCCAGTAAAACCAAAGCGCACCCGCCGCCACTGCATAAAGCCGCGCGTCTTTCAGGCTTGAGATAAGTTGCCCCTGCGTCATCACCACTTCAGGCACAACCACTGCAGCCAGCGCGGCAATCGGTGCGTAATGCAAGCCGCGCTCGGCCCAGCCCGGTAGATGCCAGGGCTTGCTTGAGAAAAAGAAAAACGAGCGCGTCACCACCGTGACCAGCGCCAGGCCGATGATGGTGACAACTGTCCACGGGTCGGTCTGGTTCATGGTTTGTGGTGAATGGGGCGGGCAGGTTGGGTTTTTTCAAGCAGCAGGCACACCGCTACGGCGGCCGCAATCGCCACCAGAATATTCAGCTTGAAAGGCAACGCAAACGCCGCGACAGCCGCCGCGCCTGAAACGCCCAGCGACACGACGCGCAACTGGGTAGTAGCCAGTGAACACAGCACACCTGTCAGCGCCAAGATGGCGGCAAAACCCAAGCCCCAACTCATCGGGATCGAATTGGCCAGTGCAATACCCAGCAAACCCGAGCCGACCCAGCTGAACCAGTTGATGGCGCAATTACCTGCCAAATAGGCCTCTTGAGCACGGATGGTGGCCGGGTCTTGTGAAGGATGGGCAAAGCGTTTGACAAACATCACATAGCTCAAATCAGCCGTGAAATAACCACTGACCAAACGCCGCCACAGTGGCTGGTGCATCACATACGGCCGCAAGTGCGCGCTGAATACCGCAAAACGCAAATTGACGCAGAACCCGGTGGCCAGCACCACCCACATCGGCGCGCCCGCCACAATCAAAGGCAGGGCGGCGAGTTGCGAGCTGCCCGCAAACACCAGCACTCCCATCAGCAATGTTTCAGTCAGGCTCAGGCCCGACTTGATCATGGCCACGCCGGTCATCAGGCCCCAGGCGGCAATACCGGGCGCAGCGGATGCCATGTCCAGAATCCCGCGTTTGAACTCGGGGTGTTTGTAAATGGCCGTCACGGGGCAGCAACTTTAGGCACTGATGTGAACACCATGCCCAGTGCGACAGCAAAGCCGCGCAAAAAGTCCGCCACAGCCAGCGCTTTGCCGCCAGACTTTTGCAGATGCGTGATGCGCAGCACACCGTCACCAGTGGCTACATCAATACCCTCATTCTGGATGCTTATTATGCTCCCAGCCCTTATATCACGGGCGCAAGCAGCTCCTGAAATATGAGCGCTTTGCAGCTTGACAATCTCACCATTCAGCACGCTGGACGCACCGGGAAAAGGGTTGAAGGCGCGGATGCGGCGCTCAATGACGGCTGCGCTTTGCTGCCAGTCAATTTGCGCTTCAGCCTTTTCAATTTTGTGTGCGTAGGTGATGCCTTCAAGCGGCTGCACAACTGGCGTGAAGCCGCCACAAGCCGCAATTTCAAGCGCCTCCACAATCAGCCGCCCGCCCAGCAAAGCCAGCTTGTCGTGCAGGGCGGGTGTGGTGTCGTCCTTTGCTATTTCGCGCTTTTCAACCAGCAGCATCGCGCCCGTGTCCAGCCCGGCGTCCATCTGCATGATGGTGATGCCGGTCTCGGCATCACCTGCTTCAATCGCCCGGTGAATCGGCGCCGCGCCGCGCCATCTTGGCAACAGCGATGCGTGAATATTGAGGCACCCGAGCCGTGGCGTATCCAGAACCCATTGCGGCAAGATCAAACCATAAGCTGCCACCACCATCACATCGGCATTGACGGCTTCAATCGCCATCTTGGCGGCCAGCGCGTCATCCGGGTATTTGCCACTAAGGCGCAAACTGCGCGGTTGGGCGACGGTAATGCTGCGCTCTTCGGCCCACTGCTTGACAGGCGAGGCCTGCAACTTCATGCCGCGCCCGGCGGGCCGGTCGGGTTGGGTCAATACCAGCGCAATCTCAAAACCAGCAGCGTGCAGTTTTTCAAGCGCTACGCGGGCAAACTCGGGCGTGCCCGCAAAGATGACCTTCATCGGTTGCCTTATGAGTCGGCTTTGATCTGCTTGATCATCTTGGTCTTGATGCGGTTGCGTTTGAGCGGCGACAAATATTCCACAAACACCTTGCCCATCAAGTGGTCCATCTCGTGCTGTATGCAGACGGCCATCAAGCCATCTGCTTCATGGGTTTGGGTTTTACCGTCCAGGTCTAGCGCCTGGACTTTGATGGCTAGAAAACGCTCGACGTTGTCATAAATGCCGGGTACTGACAGGCAGCCCTCGCTGTTGACTTTTTTCTCGTCGCTGGCCCAGATGATTTCCGGGTTGATGAGCACCAACGGCTTGTCGCGCTCCTCGCTCACGTCCATCACAATCAGACGCTCATGCAGGTCGACCTGCGTGGCGGCCAGGCCAATGCCCTCGGCGGCGTACATGGTTTGAAGCATGTCATCCACAAGGGTTTTCAGGCGCGCATCGAATGCGGCCACCGGTTTGGCGACGGTGTGCAGGCGGGGGTCGGGGTAACGGAGAATGGTGAGTTGGGTCATGTGGTCGGCTTGGTTGTCTCTATTTTCGCAAATTTTCAGCACTTTTAGGTACGCAAGGCCATGCAAATGCTCATTTTCGTTGCCTAATCAAGGGCTTAGGTACAAAATCTATGGTAATTTCTCAAGATAAAACAGCCCCAAAATAGCTTTAAGAGCCATCAAGATGAATAACAATTTCGGTCACTCTTTGGATTTCACTCGATTGAACCGCCTTTGCCTCGCGCTGGCACTGGCCGGCGCTACTTGCGCGCTTCAGGCGCAAAACTTACCCATCACGCCCAGCCAGAAGGCCACCGCCACGCAAGTTGCGCAAACCGGTGTGCCGCTCTCGGACCTGGCGCCCAACGCACCAGACAGTTACACCGTCAAGGGCGGCGACACCTTGTGGGCCATCTCAGGGATGTTCCTCAAGTCTCCATGGCGCTGGCCCGAGCTATGGGGCATGAACCTGGAAGACATCAAAAACCCGCACCGCATTTACCCCGGCCAGCAGCTGGTGCTGGACAAAGTCAATGGCCGCGCCACCCTCAGAGCGCGGCGGGCGGGTGCCAACGATGGCCCCCCGACAGAAGCCGTCAGGGTGTCGCCGCGCACACGTTTTGAATCGCTGGCCGATGCGTCTATTCCCACGCTGGACTCGAATGCCATTGAGGCGTTTTTGGCAGAGCCGATGATCGTGGACGCCGCTGCCTTTGCGGTGGCACCGCGCATTGTGGCAACGCAAGAAGGTCGCGTGCTGCTAAGCCGTGGCGACAGGGCCTATGCGCGCGGTGAGTACGCCACGGGCGGCGCAGGCAAACCGCTGAGCGACGCCAAAGGCCAGCCACTCGACTACCGCGTGTTTCGCAATGTGACCCCGTTGAAAGACCCGACCTCCGGCGCGATTTTGGGCTATGAAGCGCAGTTTGTAGGCAAGGCCGAGCTGGTGCGCGGTGAGTCTGTTCAGCAAGTCTTGAACAAAGACGGCAAAACCACCTCCGAGATCGTGCCCGCGACGATTGACATCGTGGTGGCCAAAGAAGAAATGCGTGTTGGCGACAGGCTGGTGCCCGAGCCGCAGCGCACCTCTCAAAGCTACATGCCGCGCGCCCCCGCCACGGCCATTACCGGGCAAATCGTGTCGGTTTACGGCAGTGCCGTGCGTTTTGCGGCAGAAAACCAGGTGGTGGTGGTCAACCGGGGCAGCAAAGACGGGATGGAAGCAGGCCACGTGATGGCGATTTTGAAGGACGGCGAACGCCTGACAGACCGCACCGACAACGCCAGAACCCAGATCAAATTACCCAACGAGCGCAATGGCTTGCTGATGGTGTTCCGCACCTATGAGAACCTGTCTTACGCGCTGGTGCTGCAAATCACCGACGGCGTGAAGGTTGGCGACCGCATCGTCAACCCGAAGTAAAAAACCGAAAAATTTCGTTTTGGAGCGCGCTGAACTCTCAGCCTGGCTGCGCCTGACGCTGTCGCCCGGCGTCGGCAACGACACAGCCCGCAAACTGCTGGCCGCATTCGGCTCGGCTGAAGCTGTTTTTGAGCAAAGCGAAGCAGCTTTGCGCCAACTGGGTTCAGGCAGACTGGTCGAGGCCATCACCGCCGAGCCACCCAAGCTGGCCGAGCTGCTGCAAACCACCCTTGACTGGTTAGCAGGCGGCGATGACCGGGCCGTTGCACCGATTGGCAGCGCCCAATACCCAGCCGCTTTGCTGAACATTGAAGACCCGCCGCTCGTGCTTTATATGATAGGAAGCCAATTAAATCGGGCTCAAAAGGCTACGAATTTAATAGCTAATAATTTAGCAATAGTCG
Source organism: Polaromonas sp. (assembly GCA_031414215.1). Taxonomy (GTDB): domain Bacteria; phylum Pseudomonadota; class Gammaproteobacteria; order Burkholderiales; family Burkholderiaceae_C; genus Polaromonas. The sequence continues at coordinate 78,995 of JANNVB010000007.1, forward strand.
GCAGCCGCAACCCCACGCCGCAAGGCGAGCAGAACGCCCGGCAGTTTGCCAAAGCCTTTGCAGAGCAGGGCCTGTGCATCGTCTCTGGCTTGGCGCTGGGTGTGGACGGCGCGGCGCATGACGGTGCTTTGCTAGGCGGCGGCACGACAATTGCCGTCGTTGGCACGGGGCTGGACCGCGTGTACCCCAAAAAGCATTTGGCCCTTGCCCACCGCATTGCCGCCAATGGTTTGATCATCAGCGAATTCCCCATCGGCACGCCGCCCCTGACCGCCAACTTTCCCAAGCGCAACCGCATTATTTCGGGTTTGTCAGTAGGCACACTGGTGGTTGAGGCCGCTTTGAAGTCAGGCTCATTGATTACCGCGCGGCTGGCCAGCGAGCAGGGCAAGGACGTGTTTGCCATCCCAGGCTCGATCCATTCGCCGCAATCGCGCGGCTGCCATTACCTGATCAAGCAAGGTGCCAAGCTGGTGGAGACGGCGCAGGACGTGATGGAGGAGTTGAGGATTCCGCTTGCATCCGTCTCGACCCTGCCCGACGATCACGACGACGACGAACCGCCAGAAGGCGATTCCTCATTCCTGTCAGCTCTGGGCTTTGACATCGTCAGCCTGGACGCGCTGCAAGCCCGTACCGGCCTGCCCACACCCGAGCTGCAAGCCAAATTGTTGGAGCTGGAGCTGGACGGCTTTGTTACGCGGCTGCCCGGTGGGTTGTTTCAACGGATGTCTGCTGGTTAACAGCGGCGTAGTCTTTCATCAGCCCTGCCCACTGCAAGCGCGCCGTCTTCACGTTGCGCTCTTTGACGTGGCCGTAGCCTTTGATGAGTTCCGGAATGCGCGCCACGTCAACGGCTGTTGCGTGGTTGTCGGCATTCAGGGTTTTGAGCAGCGTTTCAATGGAGGTGGTGTACTCGCCTATCAGCGCCCGCTCCATTTGGCGTTCTTCGGTTTTGCCAAATACATCAAACGCCGTGCCGCGCAGGCCCTTTAACTTGGCCAGCACTTTGAAGCCCGTCAACATCCACGGGCCGAACTGGCGTTTTTGCAGCTCACCCTTCTCGTTTTTCTTCGAGACCATCGGCGGAGCCAGGTTGTAGTTGATTTTGAAATCGCCTTCAAACATGGCGTTGACTTTGTTCAAAAAAACCGTGTCAGTGTGCAAACGCGCCACTTCGTATTCGTCTTTGTAGGCCATCAGTTTGAATAAGTAGCGGGCAACGTTTTGCGTCAGCAATGTTTTACCTAAAGCGGCCTCAGTCGCCTCCACCTTGCGCACAAACGCTTCGTAGGTTTTGGCGTAGTCGACGTTTTGGTAGGCGGTTAAAAATTCAACCCGCTTGGCGACCAGCGCATCTACGCTGTCCCGCGCCGTCGGCATGGCAATCACTTGCGCCGGCGCAAAGAGTTTTTCAACCGACGGTAAATCATGCGCGGCGCGGCGGCCCCAGGCGAAGGCGGTTTTGTTGTTGTCAATTGCTACGGCGTTGAGTTCAATCGCTCGCGTCAGTGATTCCAAACTCAGTGGAATCCAGCCTTTTTGCCAGGCGTAGCCCAGCAGCATCGGGTTGGTGTAAATGCTGTCGCCCATCAGTTTGGTGGCGGCCAGGTCGGCGTTAAAGGTACCGACGTTCTCCGCGCCCACAGCTTTGGCAATCTCAAGCTGGCAAGCGCCACCCGGATTCGCCCAAGCGCCGTTGTGTACAAACGATGCGGTTGGCGCGCTGTGCGCGTTCAGCGCCACATGCGTTCTGCCCACTTGCATGCGCGCCATGGTTTCTTTGTTGGCCGCAACAATCGGGTCGCAGCCAATGATGAGGTCGGCACTGGCCGTGCCCACCCGCGTGGTGCAAATGCCGTTAGGCGTATCGCTGATCAACACATGGCTCCAGGTGCTGCCGCCCTTTTGCGCCAGGCCCGCCGCGTCTTGCGTGACGATGCCTTTGCCTTCAATGTGAGCGGCCATGCCCATCAATTGGCCGATGGTGATGACGCCCGTGCCGCCTACGCCCGCCACCACCGTGCCCCAGACTTGGTGAGCGCTAAGCGTTGGAATGTTGGGTGCGGGGATCTCGCCCAGCGCAAACGGATTGAGTTTGTTGTCTGCCTTTGATTTCTTCTTGAGCTGCCCGCCCTCGACGGTGATGAAGCTCGGGCAAAAGCCTTTGACGCACGAATAGTCTTTGTTGCAGGTGCTCTGGTTGATTTGCCGTTTGCGGCCAAACTCTGTCTCCAGTGGCTCCACGCTCATGCAATTCGATTGCACGCTGCAGTCCCCACAGCCCTCGCACACCAGCTCATTGATCACCACGCGCTTGGCCGGGTCTACCAGCGTGCCGCGCTTGCGGCGGCGGCGCTTTTCAGTGGCGCAGGTCTGGTCGTAAATGATGACGGTGCATCCTTTGATTTCCCTGAATTGCTTTTGCAGCGCGTCCAGTTCATCGCGGTGGTGCACTGTCACGCCTTCGGCCAACGCCACGTCATCGTATTTTTCAGGTTCGTCGGTGACTACTATGATTTTAATAGCTCCCTCCGCCCGCATCGATTGGGCAATCTGCACAACCGAATGCCCCTCAGCGCGCTCGCCAACCTGCTGGCCGCCCGTCATGGCCACCGCATCGTTGTACAAAATTTTGTAGGTGATGTTCACGCCTGCTGCAATCGACTGGCGAATGGCCAGCAAGCCGCTGTGAAAGTACGTGCCGTCCCCCAGGTTGGCAAATATATGCGTGTCGGTGGTGAACGGTTGCTGGCCCACCCAAGGCACGCCCTCGCCGCCCATTTGGGTAAAGCCCATCGTGCTGCGGTCCATCCACAGCGCCATGTAGTGGCAGCCAATGCCGGCCATCGCACGTGAGCCTTCGGGCACTTTGGTCGATGTGTTGTGCGGGCAGCCCGAGCAAAACCACGGTGTGCGTTCGCTGTCAACCGTCAGCACAGTGAGTGATTGTTCTTTGGCTTGCAGCACCGCCAGGCGCGCGTCAATGCGGGCTGTCATGTCGCTGTCCAGGCCGAGTTTTTTAACCCGCTCGGCAATTGCTTTGGCAATCAGCGCGGGCGACAAATCAGCGTTGGCGCGTAGCAGCGTGTTGGCTGACGGGTTCGGCATGCTCCACTCGCCACCACCATGTTGCCCCGCATCACCAAACTTGCCAACAATATTCGGACGCACATCGGCGCGCCAGTTGTACAGCTCTTCCTTCAATTGGTATTCAATAACCTGGCGCTTTTCTTCTACCACCAAAATCTCTTGCAGGCCGGTGGCAAATTCGCGCGTCAGTTGCGCCTCCAGCGGCCATACCACACCGACTTTGTGCAGGCGAATACCCAGTTGCTGGCACGTCGCATCGTCCAGCCCCAAGTCCATCAAGGCTTGGCGTGTGTCGTTGTACGCCTTGCCGCTGGCAATCATGCCAAAGCGGTCTTGCTTGCTTTCAATCGCGTTGTAGTTCAGCCGGTTGGCGCGGATGTAGGCCAACGCTGCGTACCACTTGGTGTCAAAAAGGCGCTCTTCCTGCGCCAGCGGCGCATCGGGCCAGCGAATGTGCACGCCGCCCGGTGGCATGTCAAAGTCCGTCGGTAGTTTGATCTGCACCCGCTCCGGGTCAATCATCGCGCTGGCTGACGACTCCACAATTTCTTGAATCGTCTTCATGCCCGCCCACACACCTGAGTAACGGCTGAGCGCAATCGCATGCAGGCCCAGGTCCAAAATTTCCTGCACGCTGGCCGGGAAAAATACAGGTAATCCACAGGCTTTAAAAATATGGTCGCTCTGGTGCGCAGCGGTTGAGCTTTTTGAAATATGGTCGTCACCCGCAATCGCAATCGCGCCGCCCCAGGCCGTGGTGCCCGCCATGTTGGCATGTTTGAACACGTCAGATGTGCGGTCAACGCCCGGCCCCTTGCCGTACCAGATGCCAAACACGCCATCAAACTTATTTGTGCCCGGTGGCGCAAAACCCAGTTGCTGCGTGCCCCACACGGCGGTCGCTGCCAGTTCTTCATTCACACCGGGCTGGAAAACAATGTTGCGCTCTTTTAAATACCTGGCCGCCTTGACCAGCGCCTGGTCATACCCGCCCAGCGGCGAGCCGCGGTAGCCCGATATAAAACCTGCTGTATTTTTGCCTTGCAGCTTGTCGCGCAGTTGCTGCAACATCGGCAGCTTGACGAGGGCTTGCACGCCGCTCATGAAAGCGTGGCCGTAATCGAGGCTGTATTTGTCGTCTAAGGTAACGGTCTCTAGAGCTTTGCGAATGTGTTCGGGTAACGGTGCGTTCATGGCGTTTTGTCTCCGTGGGGTATCAGATCAGCACGCAAAGTGTATGCCTAACGGGCGGATAAATCATTGCGTTCTTTGTCTGTAAAAGTCTATTCAAAGCAAGAGTCTTGCTGCAAAATGCCATTTATGGAAACACTTGACAAGTTTGATGTCGCCATTTTGGTGCAACTGCAAACAGACGCACGCCAAACCAACGCGGAGTTGGCCTCGCGAGTCGGCCTGTCTGCCGCACCTTGCTGGCGACGCGTGCGCGCGCTTGAAGAAGCCGGTTTCATCACCGGTTACCGGGCAGAAATCAACCGCCACAAAATCGGGCTGGGCGTGCTCGCCTTTGTGCGGCTGGACGCCGACCGCAACAGTGCAGATTCGACGGGCAAACTAGAAGAAGCCATCAAAAAAATGCCCGAAGTCGTGGCCTGCCACTACATCAGCGGCACCGGCACCTTCGAGCTGCAAGTCGTAGCCCAAGACCTGGAAACCTTCAGCCAGTTTGCCCTGAAAAAACTCATGAACCTGCCCAACGTCAAAGACATCCACACCAGTTTTTCGCTGGGTGAAGTCAAAGCCAGTAGCGCGCTGCCGCTGGGGCATTTGGGGCGGGGAGCTTGATTTATCCTAACCCGCGAACCTGCGCGCTACTCGCCTGGTGACAAAAGGCACACATTCACTTAAAATGGCGCATGAAACCTTTCAGGTGGAGTCCCGATAAAAATGACCGCATCCGGCTTGAACGCGGACTGTCGTTTGAACGTGTTGTTGTTGCTATAGATACCGGTGGTTTGCTGGATGTGACTGAGCACCCCAATCAAGCGAAGTATCCAAACCAAAGCATCCTGGTGGTGTCAATTGAAAACTACGTTTACTTGGTGCCTTTCGTCGAAGAAGAAAACAGCTATTTCCTGAAGACGGTTATCCCCAGCCGAAAAGCAACCCGAGATTACTTGCAAAAAGGTGAGCCCAATGTCCAATCTTGATACCTATGAACTGGAAGTCCTGAGTGCTTTTGAAAGTGGGCAGCTCAAGTCTATTGCCACCAAAAGTGAAATCGACGCCTTGAGGGCAGCCGCCCGGGCAACGTCGACCAAAGACAAAAGGGTGAACATACGCTTGTCCTCGTTTGATTTGAACGATATTCAGGTCAAGGCGATGGAGGAAGGCGTGCCCTATCAAACACTGATCGCGAGCGTTTTGCATAAGTATGTCAACGGTCATTTGTTAGAGCGGGTTCGGTCTGAAGAGCGTTGAATTTAGTTGGAGTCGATCCGTATTTGCTATAAAAACAGAAGCTGCTTGTGCCCGTATCTATTGGCTTGCAGGCCGATTTAATAGTTAAAAACGGCCTGAAAACCACCAAAAACTGCTTCGTAATCGATTTGCAAGCCTCCCACACTCACCGAAAGGCCAAAAGCATGAAGCCCACATTCAAATCGCGAGGAATGAGCCTGTTTAGAACACTCGGATTGGTATTGACATTGGGAGCCAGCCAGACAGCATGGTCGCAAACGAGTTGGAAAGAGGAAGTGCTGTTGCACGACGGAACGATCATTACTGCGCAGCGGGTGTACAAGCTGGGCGGTAAGCCCGGCTTTGATGCGACCGAGCGTGTACCGCTGGACGAAACTGTGACCTTCAACTTGCCACATTCAAAAAGTATTGTCTGGAAAAACGACTTTCGTGACACCGTGCCTGAACCAAACAGTCTGAACCACTTTCGCTTTGACATCGTAGCTGGCACGCCTTACCTGGCTACCTACCCTGCGGGCTGTATTGCTTACAACAAGTGGGGCAGACCCAACCCTCCGCAGGTGCTGCTGAAATATGCTGACGGACAGTGGCAACGCATTAGTCTGGCTGAATTGCCGCCAGTGCTGACAAATAAAAACGCCAACGTTGTTGTGGGTAGGCCTGCAGGAAGCTTGTTGAAGCCTTTTTATACAGTGGCTGATGTCAATGCCAAGAATGCGCTGATCAGTACGCCTGAGTACAAAACCATCTTGAGTGAACCTGTTGCGAATGCTGGCGGGCGTTGTGGCGAATTGGTCTACGACGGAAACGGTGGATGGGTTGGGTCTGGATTTTTTAAAAAACAACTATCTTTAGAAGCTTGCCTTAAATACTGCGAACGAGAAAAAATACCTGCGCAATACTGCCCATGCAATTCAATTTTTAAAGGGAAATAACCATAACAACAACAATCGAATACGCATAGCAACAATCGGGCTCAGACCCCAACCAAAGCCCAGCCCTACCTCCCCCCACCCGTCACCTTGTTCTGAAAATTCCAGTCAATATTCCACTTGCCGTCTATCTTGACCGCGTTCATTTGATAGCAACGCCCGCTGGCCGTACAAAGCAAAAACTGTGACAAACCTTTTGACGAGCCTGCACTGTATTGCCAGGGCCCATACCACTTCATGTGAAAAGGCCCTGCGGCTTCTTTAGAGTTGATGGTCCTCAGATGGGTGGTCAGGGCATTTTCGGCGATTGGGTACAGCGCTGATGACTTGAGCCGGTACACGCCCACGGCGATGCTGGCGGCGTAGGCGGAGATCAGCAGCAACAGGATGGCGATGACTTTTTTACTGAGACTCATGTGGCGCTGACTTGTTTTGACGTTGTAAAG
>JANNVB010000008.1:0-34544 GCA_031414215.1 Polaromonas sp.
AGATGGTGATGCCAGGCGACAACGTGTCGATCACGGTCAAGCTGATCAACCCGATTGCGATGGAAGAAGGCTTGCGCTTTGCTATCCGTGAAGGTGGCAAGACGGTTGGTGCTGGTGTGGTTGCCAAGATTTTGGCTTAAGCAAACAAACACGTAAGCAAATAAAATAGGATTTCTGGAGGGGTATAGCTCAATTGGCAGAGCGTCGGTCTCCAAAACCGAAGGTTGTAAGTTCGATTCTTACTGCCCCTGCCACCAGCGCTTTGTCAATGTCAAAACGCCCGGTGGTTAGAAATGCTAAAAAACAAGCCCGATGAGAGTTGAAAAGCTCTCATCGGGCTTAGGTGTCTTAAGTGACGCGCGTAGGTTAAACAGGATATTCGGTAAACATGGCTTCTACTCAAGTTGAAACGGTAAGTACCACGGCTGACAAAGCCAAGCTCGGCTTGGCTATTGCATTGGTACTGGCCTCACTCGTCAGCTTTTACTTGCTGTCCAAACAGGGGCAGCTCGTACAGTGGGGCGCGTTGCTGGCTTGCCTGGTAGCAGCGGTAGTTGTTTTTATGTCCTCCGAGGTGGGAAAGCAGTTCTTGGCCTTTGGTCGGGATTCTGTGCGTGAGGTTAAAAAAGTTGTTTGGCCTGCTCGAAAAGAAGCCATGCAAATGACCGCCTACGTGTTCGCCTTTGTCGTGGTGATGGCGCTGTTTCTGTGGCTCACTGACAAAACCCTCGAATGGGTGTTTTACGACCTGTTGCTGGGATGGAAAAAATAATGAGTGATCTCAACACGATCGTGGTCAATCAGTTTGTGCCCGGCACGTCCTTGACGCCTGCTGACGGTATGAACTGGTACGTGGTTCATGCTTACTCTGGCATGGAAAAAGCAGTGGAGCGCAACATTACCGAGCGCATCACACGCGCCGGTATGCAATCCAAATTCGGCCGTTTTTTGGTGCCGACTGAAGAAGTCGTTGAGATCAAGAATGGTCAGAAAAAAACCACAGAGCGTCGGTTTTTTCCTGGTTATGTGTTGGTTGAAATGACGATGGATGACGAGAGCTGGCATTTGGTCAAGCACACCAATAAAGTCACGGGCTTTGTCGGCGGTGCTAAAAACCGACCTTCGCCGATATCTGAGAAAGATGTCCAGGCCATCGTCAGTCAGATGCAGGTGGGCACTGACAAACCACGCCACAAGGTTGAGTTTGAAACGGGTGAGTATGTGCGCGTCAAGGACGGCCCATTCACCGATTTCAATGGAACGGTTGAAGAAGTCAACTACGACAAAAACAAAGTCCGCGTGTCGGTCACGATTTTTGGTCGTGCGACACCGGTTGAGCTGGAATTCAGTCAGATCGAGAAGACCTGAGCGTTACCTTTTTCAGCGCTTTGCAACTCGGCGCTGTGACTTGAACAAAGTCATTTTTGAGTTGTGTAACCCCCGGGGAGCTTGACGCTGCTTTTGTAGTTGTCAGGCGTTATCACCCGCAAGGAGAAAAGTATGGCGAAAAAAATCGTCGGCTTCATCAAGCTGCAAGTGCCAGCTGGTAAGGCCAACCCGTCCCCCCCGATTGGCCCGGCTTTGGGTCAGCGCGGCTTGAACATCATGGAATTCTGCAAGGCATTCAATGCGCAGACCCAGGGTATCGAGCCAGGTTTGCCGCTGCCAGTGATCATCACTGCATTTGCAGACAAGAGCTTTACCTTCATCATCAAAACAGCACCTGCTGTGACGCTGATCAAGAAGGCCATCAAGCTGGACAAGGGCTCATCGACGCCGCACACCGTCAAGGTTGGCAAGATCACCCGTGCGCAATTGGAAGAAATTGCCAAGCACAAAATGAAAGACATGACGGCTGCTGATCTCGACGCAGCAGTTCGCACGATTGCCGGTTCAGCCCGCTCCATGGGTGTCACGGTGGAAGGTGTTGTATGAGCAAGTTAACCAAACGCCAAAAAACTGTCGGCGACAAAATCGACAGCAACAAGTTGTACCCGTTGGGCGACGCCCTGGGTCTGGTCAAAGAGTTTGCCGTTGCCAAGTTTGATGAATCCATCGACGTGGCAGTGCAGCTCGGCATTGACGCCAAGAAGTCCGATCAAGTCGTTCGCGGTGCTGTCGTGCTGCCTAACGGCACCGGTAAAACCAAGCGTGTTGCCGTGTTTGCACAGGGTGCCAAGGCTGAAGAAGCCAAAGCCGCTGGTGCTGACATCGTCGGCATGGACGATTTGGCCGCTGACATCAAAGCCGGCAAGATGGACTTCGATGTTGTCATTGCCTCGCCAGACGCGATGCGTATCGTCGGCACGCTGGGTCAGATTCTCGGCCCACGCGGCCTGATGCCTAACCCCAAGGTGGGCACCGTAACACCTGACGTAGCAACTGCCGTGAAAAACGCAAAAGCAGGTCAAGTGCAATTCCGTGTTGACAAGGCCGGTATCGTGCACGGCACGATTGGTCGCCGTTCGTTTGATACCGACAAGCTGCAAGGCAACCTCGCCGCGCTGATTGATGCTTTGGTCAAGGCCAAGCCTGCTTCCAGCAAAGGCGTGTACTTGCGCAAAGTGGCTGTCTCGTCAACGATGGGTGTAGGCGTTCGCGTCGACACACAAACCATCGCGGCGTAATTGAAAAGAATTTGAGCTGCTCGAAAGAGTGGCTCAGAGTGGTGGGCTGTTGAAGTTGAAAAACCTCTGCAGGCCATCCAGGACCGTTGGTGTGACAGGCTTCAAACCCGGTTGCTTAATAGACCTCGAAAGAGATTAACCAACGCAGATGGCGTGCCCGCTGCTTGAATGGTTTAAAAACCTTGATAACAGTTGGTCGCTGAATGTGGCAGTTGTCTGGATGCATGAAGAGGTTAATCGACATGCAAAGCGACAACATTTTTAAAGGAGTAGACCTTGAGTCTCAATCGCAGTGAGAAACAAGCCGTCATTGATGAAGTGACTGGCCTCGCAGCTAAAGCTCAAACGCTCGTGCTGGCGGAATACCGCGGCATCACGGTCGCTGACATGACCAAACTGCGCAGCCAGGCTCGTGGCCTCGGTGTGACCCTGAGTGTTCTGAAAAACACTTTGGCTCGCCGTGCCATGGCAGGCAGCCCGTTTGAAGTTGTCGCCGACCAGATGACCGGTCCGCTGATCTATGGCTTTTCTGTTGATGCAGTAGCCGCCGCGAAAGTGGTGTCTGACTTTGCGAAAACCAACGACAAATTGGTCATTCGCGGTGGTGCATTTGCAGGTAAAACCCTGGACGTGAACGGCGTTAAGCAACTGGCAAGCATTCCTTCGAAGGAAGTATTGCTGGCTCAGATCTGTGGCCTCTTGATGTCGCCTATTTCGCGTACAGCCGTTGTGCTGGGTGCGTTGGCGGCGAAAAAGGGTGGCGGCGCAGCCGATGCCCCAAGCGAAGCCCCAGCCGAAGCTGTAGCAGCGTAAATTAAACCAATTGATATTTAGGAAATTTTAAAATGGCATTCGACAAAGACGCATTTTTGACCTCGCTCGACAGCATGACGGTCATGGAACTCAACGAACTGGTGAAAGCCATCGAAGAGAAATTTGGCGTGAGCGCAGCCGCTATGGCCGCTCCAGCTGCTGGTGGTGGTGGCGGTGCTGCTGCAGCCGTAGAAGAGAAGACCGACTTCAACGTCGTTCTGCTCGAAGCTGGCGCCCAGAAGGTGCAAGTCATCAAAGCAGTTCGCGAACTGACCGGTCTGGGCCTCAAAGAAGCCAAAGACTTGGTTGACGGCGCTCCAAAGAACGTCAAAGAAGGCATCCCAAAGGCTGATGCTGAAGCAGCCAAGAAGAAGCTCGAAGAAGCTGGCGCGAAAGTCGAACTCAAGTAATTGCTTGTGTTTGCGAAGGCTGGAAGTCCTTAAAAAGGGCTTCCAGCCTTTCGTGTTTATCCATGCGGATAAAGAGCGTACTGAAAAGCTGATAAAACAGTCTGCTTTTCAGTACTTTCTGAATTTCGACGACAGAAAGAACCTTGGTTCGGGTGACGTGCAATGCGTCACCGTCCGCCATGGTTGGTAGCGGCCAACCACCAAGCCCGCTCGAATGCATTGTGTATTCGGGCAAAGTGTCAACCGAGCAGTTATCTAAGCCTCTAAGCCTTAAGCCTATCAACGCGGAGAACTCATGGCATCCACTTCAACATACAGTTTTACCGAACGCAAACGCATTCGCAAAAGCTTCGGCAATCGCGAAAGCGTCTTGGCTGTTCCCTATTTGCTGCAAATGCAGAAAGACGCCTACACGGCTTTTTTGCAGGCTGACAAATCACCCAAAGCCCGCACCCTGGAAGGCCTGCAGGCGGCGTTCGATAACGCCTTCCCAATCGTCTCGCACAATGGTTTTGTCGAGATGAAGTTTCTCGAATACAACCTGGCCAAACCCGCATTTGACGTGCGTGAATGCCAAACCCGTGGCTTGACATTCGCCTCGGCCGTGCGTGCCAAAGTGCAACTGATTATTTATGACCGCGAGTCATCAACATCGCAGTCGAAGGTCGTCAAAGAAGTCAAAGAGCAGGAAGTCTACATGGGCGAAGTGCCTTTGATGACTGACAAAGGCTCCTTCGTGATCAACGGTACTGAGCGCGTGATCGTGTCCCAGTTGCACCGCTCGCCGGGCGTGTTTTTTGAGCACGACAAGGGTAAAACCCATAGTTCCGGCAAGTTGCTGTTTTCGGCGCGCATCATCCCTTACCGCGGCTCATGGCTCGACTTTGAATTTGACCCGAAAGACATTTTGTACTTCCGTGTTGACCGCCGCCGCAAAATGCCCGTCACGATTTTGCTCAAGGCCATTGGCCTGAACCACGAATCCATCCTGGCCAACTTCTTTGTGTTCGACAATTTCCGCCTGATGGACAGCGGCGCGCAAATGGAGTTTGTTGCCGAGCGCATGCGCGGCGAAGTCGCCCGCTTTGACATCACCGACAAGTCGGGCAAAGTTGTTGTTGCAAAAGACAAGCGCATCACTGTGCGCCACACCCGTGAGCTGGAGACCAGCGGTACCAACAGCATCAGCGTGCCAGAAGATTTCTTGCTCGGCCGTGTGGTCGCCAAAAACATTGTGGAGGCCGAAACCGGCGAAATCATTGCCAAGGCGAACGATGAACTGACCGACGTGTTGCTGAAAAAGCTGCGTGTGGCTGGCGTGCAAGACCTGCAAGTGCTGTACACCAATGAGCTGGATCAAGGCTCATACATTTCGCAAACTTTGCGCTCTGACGAAACAGCTGACGAGTTTGCCGCACGCGTGGCCATCTACCGCATGATGCGCCCTGGCGAGCCGCCAACTGAGGACGCGGTTCAGGCACTGTTCCAGCGTCTGTTCTACAACCCCGACACCTATGACCTGTCGCGCGTTGGCCGCATGAAGTTCAACGCCCGAGTGGGCCGCGACTCATCAACAGGCCCGATGGTCATGACCAACGAAGACATCCTGGCAGTCGTCAAGATTCTGGTTGATTTGCGTAACGGTAACGGCGAAGTCGATGACATTGACCACCTCGGCAATCGCCGCGTGCGTTGTGTCGGTGAGCTGGCTGAAAACCAGTACCGCACCGGTTTGGCACGTATTGAAAAAGCTGTCAAAGAGCGTCTCGGCCAAGCCGAGCAAGAGCCTTTGATGCCGCATGACCTGATCAACAGCAAGCCGATTTCTGCCGCACTCAAAGAGTTCTTCGGTGCGTCGCAGTTGTCACAGTTCATGGACCAGACCAACCCGTTGGCTGAGATCACCCACAAGCGCCGTGTATCGGCCCTTGGCCCTGGCGGTTTGACCCGCGAGCGTGCTGGCTTTGAAGTGCGTGACGTGCACGTGACCCATTACGGTCGCGTTTGCCCGATTGAAACGCCTGAAGGCCCGAACATTGGCCTGATCAACTCACTGGCGCTCTACGCACGTTTGAACGAATACGGTTTCATTGAAACACCGTACCGCCGCGTGGTCGACAGCAAAGTCACGATGCAAATCGACTACCTGTCTGCTATCGAAGAAGGCAAGTACGTGATCGCCCAGGCCAACGCCGCGTTGGACAAAGAAGGCACCCTGACGGGTGACTTGGTGTCTGCGCGTGAAAATGGCGAATCGATTCTGGTTGGCGCTGAGCGCGTTCAGTACATGGACGTGTCACCCGCACAGATCGTTTCCGTTGCTGCGTCTCTCGTGCCTTTCCTTGAGCACGACGATGCCAACCGCGCGCTGATGGGCGCCAACATGTCGCGCCAGGCTGTGCCTGTGCTGCGCCCTGAAAAGCCATTGGTCGGTACCGGTATCGAGCGCGTTGCGGCAGTTGACTCCGGTACGGTTGTCACCGCTACGCGCGGCGGCATTGTTGACTATGTTGACGCCACCCGTATCGTGGTGCGCGTCAATGATGCTGAAGCACTGGCCGGTGAAGTGGGTGTGGACATCTACAACCTGATCAAATACCAGCGCTCCAACCAAAACACCAACATCCACCAGCGTCCTATCGTCAAGATGGGCGACAAGCTGGCCAGGGGCGACGTGATTGCCGACGGCGCATCGACTGACTTGGGCGAAATCGCCATCGGCCAGAACATGCTGATCGCCTTCATGCCATGGAACGGCTACAACTTCGAAGACTCGATTTTGATCAGCGAGCGTGTGGTGGCTGAGGACCGCTACACCTCGATCCACATCGAAGAACTCGTCGTGATGGCGCGTGACACCAAGCTGGGTAGCGAAGAGATCACCCGCGACATTCCTAACCTGTCAGAGCACCAGCTGAATCGTTTGGATGAGTCCGGCATTATTTATGTCGGTGCTGAAGTCCAGCCCGGTGACACGCTGGTCGGCAAGGTCACGCCAAAAGGCGAAACCACGCTGACGCCAGAAGAAAAACTGCTGCGCGCCATTTTTGGTGAGAAAGCCAGCGACGTGAAAGACACCTCACTGCGCGTGAGCCAGGGTTCGCGCGGTACGGTGATTGACGTGCAAGTTTTCACCCGTGAAGGCATTGTGCGCGACAAGCGTGCCCAGCAAATCATTGATGACGAGCTCAAGCGTTACCGCCTGGATCTGAATGACCAGCTGCGCATTGTTGAAGCCGATGCATTTGACCGGATTGAAAAGCTGCTCAATGGCAAGGTTGCCAACGGTGGCCCGCAAAAGCTGGCCAAAGGTACCAAAATCGACAAGGCCTATTTGGCTGGCGTTGAAAAATACCACTGGTTTGACGTTCGCCCGGCCGATGATGAAGTTGCTGCCCAGCTTGAGAGCATCAAAAACTCGATGGAACAAACGCGCCACAGCTTTGACTTGTCGTTTGAAGAAAAGCGTAAAAAGCTTACCCAAGGCGACGAGCTGCCAGCCGGTGTGCTCAAAATGGTCAAGGTGTATCTGGCGGTGAAACGCCACTTGCAGCCTGGCGACAAAATGGCAGGCCGCCACGGTAACAAGGGTGTGGTGTCCAAGATCGTTCCGGTCGAAGACATGCCGCATATGGCCGACGGCACACCGTGCGACATCGTGCTGAACCCGCTGGGCGTGCCATCGCGCATGAACGTCGGCCAGGTGCTTGAAGTCCACCTGGGCTGGGCCGCCAAAGGCTTGGGCCAGCGGATTGGCGACATGTTGCAAGCTGAAGCCAAAGTGGCTGAAGTGCGCGCACTGCTCGACACGGTGTACAACAAGTCGGGCCGCTCTGAAGACCTGTCCAAACTGTCGGATGTGCAGATATTGGAGATGGCTGGTAACTTGTCAGGCGGCGTGCCGTTTGCCACCCCTGTGTTTGACGGTGCATCCGAAGCCGAAATCATGGAAATGCTGCAACTGGCCTACCCTGAGAATTTGGCCAAGGCCAAAGGCTTGACGGCTACCCGCACACAGGCTCAGTTGTATGACGGCCGCACCGGCGATGCGTTTGAGCGCACCACCACCGTGGGCTACATGCACTTTCTGAAGTTGCACCACTTGGTCGACGACAAGATGCACGCACGCTCTACCGGCCCTTACTCGCTGGTCACGCAGCAACCCTTGGGCGGCAAAGCCCAGTTCGGTGGTCAGCGTTTCGGCGAGATGGAGGTCTGGGCGCTGGAAGCCTACGGCGCATCGTATGTGCTGCAAGAAATGCTTACCGTCAAGTCAGACGACGTGGTGGGTCGCACCAAGGTGTACGAGAGCATCGTCAAAGGCGAGCACGCGATCACGGCTGGTATGCCCGAGTCGTTCAACGTGCTGGTCAAAGAGATCCGCTCGCTCGGTATCGACATGGAACTTGAACGTTCTTAAATCAGGACTCATAAGGATTACACATGAAATCATTACTCGACCTGTTCAAGCAATTTGCACCCGATGAGCATTTTGAAGCCATCAAAATCGGTATGGCCTCGCCTGAAAAGATCCGCTCGTGGTCTTTCGGTGAAGTCAAAAAGCCCGAAACCATCAACTACCGCACCTTCAAGCCAGAGCGTGATGGTCTTTTTTGCGCCAAGATTTTTGGTCCTATCAAAGATTACGAATGCCTGTGCGGCAAGTACAAGCGCCTCAAGCATCGCGGCGTCATCTGCGAGAAGTGCGGCGTTGAAGTCACGCAAACCAAGGTTCGCCGCGAGCGTATGGGTCACATCGACCTGGCCGCACCGTGCGCGCACATTTGGTTCTTGAAGTCACTGCCGTCACGTTTGGGCTTGGTGCTCGACATGACACTGCGCGACATCGAGCGCGTGCTGTACTTTGAAGCATACGTAGTGACCGACCCCGGCATGACCCCGCTGAAGAAATTCAGCATCATGTCTGAAGACGACTACGACGCCAAAGTCAAAGAGTACGGCGACGAGTTCACCGCCAAGATGGGCGCTGAAGGTGTCAAAGACCTGCTCGAAGGCCTGGACCTGGACGACGAAATCACCAAGCTGCGCAATGACTTGACCGGCTCTGAAATCAAAATCAAGAAAAACGCCAAGCGTTTGAAATTGATGGAAGCGTTCAAAAAATCCGGCATCAAGCCGCATTGGATGGTGCTCGAAGTGCTGCCGGTGTTGCCGCCTGATTTGCGTCCGCTGGTGCCGCTCGATGGTGGCCGTTTTGCAACGTCTGACTTGAACGACTTGTACCGCCGCGTTATCAATCGCAACAGCCGTCTGCGCCGTTTGCTGGAACTCAAAGCGCCTGAGATCATTGCCCGCAATGAAAAGCGCATGTTGCAAGAAGCGGTAGATTCGCTGCTTGACAACGGCCGCCGTGGCAAAGCCATGACGGGCGCCAACAAGCGTGCGCTTAAGTCTTTGGCCGACATGATCAAAGGTAAGTCTGGCCGTTTCCGCCAGAACTTGCTGGGCAAACGGGTCGACTATTCAGGTCGTTCAGTCATTACCGTGGGCCCAACCCTCAAACTGCACCAGTGCGGTTTGCCAAAGTTGATGGCGCTCGAATTGTTCAAGCCATTCATTTTCGCGCAGTTAGAGTCACGCGGCATTGCCACGACGATCAAGGCTGCCAAGAAAGAAGTCGAATCCGGCACGCCAGTCGTGTGGGACATCCTGGAAGAGGTCATCAAAGAGCACCCCGTGATGCTGAACCGTGCGCCTACACTGCACCGTTTGGGCATTCAAGCCTTTGAGCCAATTCTGATTGAAGGCAAGGCGATTCAATTGCACCCCCTCGTTTGCTCGGCATTCAACGCCGACTTTGACGGTGACCAAATGGCGGTACACGTACCGCTGTCGGTTGAGGCGCAAATGGAAGCCCGCACCCTGATGCTGGCGTCCAACAACATCTTGTTCCCCGCCAGCGGCGAGCCATCAATTGTTCCGTCGCAAGACGTGGTGCTGGGCTTGTACTACACCACGCGTGAGCGTACCAACGGCAAAGGCGAAGGCTTGGTATTTGCTGACACAGGTGAAGTGCGCCGCGCATTTGATGCGGGCGAGCTCGATTTGAACGCACGCATCAATGTGCGTTTGACCGACTACACCAAAGACAAAGCCACGGGCGAGTTTGTGCCATCGACCAAGCTGTGGGAAACCACCGGCGGCCGCGCACTGCTGTCTGAGATTTTGCCCAAAGGTTTGCCTTTCTCCAACATCAACAAAGCGTTGAAGAAGAAGGAAATCTCGAAGCTGATCAACGTGTCTTTCCGCAAGTGCGGCTTGAAAGAAACCGTGGTTTTTGCAGACAAGTTGCTGCAGTCTGGTTTCCGTCTGGCAACACAAACCGGTATTTCGATTTGCATCGAAGACATGCTGGTACCGAAAGAAAAAGGTGCCATCATTGCGCGCGCGCAAAAAGAAGTCAAAGAAATCGAGCAGCAGTATGTCTCGGGCTTGGTCACTTCTGGCGAGCGCTACAACAAGGTGGTCGACATTTGGGGCAAGTCAGGCGACGAAGTCTCCAAGGTCATGATGGGTCAGTTGTCGAAAGAAAAAGTCATTGACCGCCACGGTAAAGAAGTCGAGCAAGAGTCGTTCAACTCCATCTACATGATGGCTGACTCCAGCGCTCGCGGCTCACCAGCGCAGATTCGTCAGGTGGCCGGTATGCGCGGTTTGATGGCTAAGCCGGATGGCTCGATCATTGAAACGCCAATTACAGCCAACTTCCGCGAAGGTCTGAATGTGCTGGAGTACTTCATCTCCACCCACGGCGCGCGAAAAGGTTTGGCTGACACCGCTTTGAAAACCGCCAACTCCGGTTACTTGACCCGCCGCCTGTGCGACGTGGTGCAAGACCTGGTGGTGACCGAAGACGATTGCGGTACTCACGAAGGCTCGGTCATGCGCGCCATCGTTGAGGGTGGCGAAGTCATTGAGTCATTGCGTGACCGCGTTTTGGGTCGCACCGTGGTTGAGGATGTTCTGCACCCTGAGAACCGTTCCATCTTGGCACCCCGTGGTACCTTGCTCGACGAAGACGCGATTGAAGAGCTAGAGATTGCAGGCGTTGACGAAGTCAAAGTACGTACCGCACTGAACTGCGAAACCCGATTTGGCCTGTGCGCCAAGTGCTATGGCCGCGACTTGGGTCGTGGTGGTCTCATCAACATCGGTGAGGCAGTCGGCATTATTGCGGCTCAGTCGATTGGCGAGCCCGGGACCCAGTTGACCATGCGTACCTTCCACATCGGTGGTGCGGCATCACGCGCGGCGATTGCTTCTAGCGTTGAGTCCAAGTCCAACGGCGTGATTGGCTTTAACGCACCGATGCGTTACGTCACCAACAGCAAAAAAGAGCTGGTCGTGATTGCCCGTTCCGGCGAAATCGTGATTCACGACGAGCATGGCCGCGAGCGCGAACGTCACAAGGTACCGTACGGTGCGATTTTGTCTGTCAAGGCGGATCAAACCATCAAGGCCGGTACGATTTTGGCCAACTGGGACCCTCTGACCCGTCCGATCATCACTGAGTTTGCCGGCAAGGCGCAGTTCGAGAACGTCGAAGAAGGCGTGACGGTTGCCCGTCAGGTTGACGACGTGACCGGCTTGTCAACCCTGGTGGTGATTGACCCGAAACGTCGCGGCGCGACCAAGGTGATTCGCCCTGGCGTCAAGCTGATCGATGCTGCTGGCAATGAAGTCAAAATCCCCGGCACCGATCACTCAGTGACGATTGGCTTTCAGATCGGCGCGCTGGTTCAGGTGCGTGACGGTCAGGACGTGGGTCCCGGCGAAGTGCTGGCCCGTATCCCGATTGAAGGTCAAAAGACGCGCGACATCACCGGCGGTTTGCCGCGTGTTGCCGAGCTGTTTGAAGCCCGTACGCCTAAAGACAAAGGCACCCTGGCGGAGATGACCGGTACCGTGTCGTTTGGTAAAGAGACCAAAGGCAAGATTCGCCTGCAAATCACCGACCCTGAAGGCAAAGTCTGGGAAGACCTCGTACCGAAAGAAAAGAACATCTTGGTGCACGAAGGCCAAGTGGTCAACAAAGGCGAGTCGATTGTGGACGGCCCTGCCGACCCGCAAGACATCTTGCGTTTGCTGGGCATGGAAGAACTCGCCCGCTACATCGTCGACGAAGTGCAGGACGTTTACCGCTTGCAAGGCGTGAAGATCAACGACAAGCACATTGAAGTGATTGTTCGTCAGATGCTGCGCCGTGTGGTGGTTGATAACGTTGGCGAGTCCGCCTACATTGCAGGCGAGCAGGTCGAGCGTTCAGCCATGCTGGACATGAACGACGCACTGCGTGCTGAAGGCAAAATGCCTGCAACGTTCACCAACCTGCTGCTCGGTATTACCAAGGCATCGCTGTCAACCGACTCGTTTATTTCTGCGGCTTCCTTCCAGGAAACAACGCGTGTACTCACCGAAGCAGCCATCATGGGCAAGCGCGACGAGCTACGCGGCTTGAAAGAAAACGTGATTGTGGGCCGTTTGATCCCAGCCGGTACCGGCATGGCTTACCACGAGGCACGCAAAGCCAAGGACCAAATGGACGACGCCGAGCGCCGCGCCATTGCCGAAGCTGAAGCCGCTGAACTGGAAGCCATACCCGCAGGTGCGGACGCTGAAAGCGCAGCCAGCGAGTAATCAACACGCGGCAAGCGCCGCAACTTGATAGCATCAAGCCCCGCTTTGTTTGAACAACACAGCGGGGTTTTTTCATGATCAATCTACTTTCGCCCATCCTGTTATAAAAACTGCACCATGCGATCCAGCCCCACCCTGCTTGCACTCATCGCCATCGCCCTGTGGTCGTCCCTGGCCGTATTGGGCACGCTGCTGGCGCATGTTCCGCCATTCTTGCTGACGGGTATTGCCCTGCTAGTGGGCAGCATGCCCGCCTGGCCGTTTTTTAAGCAGTGGAAAGTCTCGTGGCCTGCCTTGGCGCTGGGCGTGTACGGCTTATTTGGCTTTCACTTTTTCCTGTTCATAGCGCTGCGCCACGCCCCGGCGGTAGAGGCCAACCTGGTCAACTACCTGTGGCCGCTGGGCATTGTGCTGATGGCACCGCTCTTTTTGCCCGGCATCAGGCTAACCGCTACACATTTAATAGCTGCCTGCGCCGGATTCTTGGGTGCTGCCATTGCAATTCTGGGTGACACCTTGCTGGCTTCGGGCTGGCAAGGCCTGGTCAGCAAAGGCTTTGCCTGGGGTTACATCCCGGCGGCGGCTTCGGCCTTTATCTGGGCCAGCTATTCATTGATGGGCAAACGCATGAGCTTGGCTGGCCGCGGCTTTCCGACGGTAGCGATCGGTTTGTTCGGGCTCGTGTCCGGCGTGCTGTCATTGCTGTGCCATGCGCTGCTGGAGCCGCCAGTGGCGCTCAATGGGCGTGACTGGCTGCTGATGGTGCTGATGGGCCTCGGCCCGCTGGGCGCAGCGTTTTTCTTGTGGGACGCAGCGCTTAAAAAAGGCGATGCCCGCAAAATCGGCATTTTGAGCTACATCACCCCGCTGGCATCCACCGTGCTGCTGATGTTTGCCACCGGGCGGCCTTTAACCTGGGGCATTGGCCTGGCTACGGTACTCATTTTGGGTGCGGCGGTGCTGGGCAGCCGGTCTGAATAGCCACTTGCCAATTCCGCTTTAACCTCCAAATGTCCAACATGAAAATCATCCTCAACATCTTGCCCCTGGGCCACCAGTGGCCTACGCTCGACCCGTTTTTGTTTTGCGCGTACCACGACGATGCCTACCCCGCAGCCAACCCCGACATGAGCCCCAAAGCATCCCTGGCCGGGCGCAACATGGGTCAGGACTTCAGCCGCAAAGACGGCTGGAGCATGTACCACGGCCACAGCGTGCCCGGCTTTCCCGCGCACCCGCACCGGGGGTTTGAGACCGTCACGATTGTGCGCAAAGGGCTGATAGACCATTCAGACTCACTGGGCGCCACCGCCCGCTTTGGCCAGGGCGACGTGCAGTGGCTCACCGCCGGCAAGGGCATCGTGCATGCCGAGATGTTTCCGCTCCTCAACGGCGACGCCGCCAACCCGCTGGAGCTGTTTCAGATATGGCTCAATTTGCCAGCGGCCAGCAAAATGGTCGAGCCGCACTTCACCATGCTCTGGGCCAACGACATTCCTGGCCGGGTGACCAAAGACGCGAATGGGCTGGAGACATTTGTGTCCGTCATCGCAGGCCAGTTGGCAGATGTGGGCCAACCCCTCAACCCATTAAGCCCGCCGCCCGACTCCTGGGCCGCGCAAGCGAATAGCGACGTCGCCATCTGGACGCTGCGCATGCAACCCGGCGCAAGCTACACGCTACCAGCCGCCAACGCAGGCACCCGCCGCAACCTGTACTTTTTCAAAGGACAGTCTGTCACGGTTAGCGGGCAAAGCGTAGGCAACCACGGCGCGATTGAGCTGCAAGGCGACGTGCCGGTTGAACTGGTTAATGGAACGGAAGAAGCTGAATTTTTGCTGCTGCAAGGCAAACCCATTGCCGAGCCAGTCGCCCAGTACGGCCCCTTCGTCATGAACACCCAGGCCGAGATACGCCAAACCATCGCCGACTACCAACAAACCCAGTTCGGCGGCTGGCCGTGGGCAGACCCAGCCCCAACCCATGGCCGCGACCCATCTAGGCTGGCCACGCATCCGGGTGGGCGGGTTGAAGCGCCTGCATAGCAGGCAGCAAGCGCTATATATTCAGTAGCTGCTTGCGCCCGTATTCATTGGGCTAGAGGCTAATTTGATACCTGAAAACGGTCTTTTTCAGCTCAAAAACGACGAAAAACGACCAAAAGCGCCCTAAACAGCCCGTCTTTCTGGCGCAGTCGGGAATCCAGTTGTTCAAGTTACTTGAGCTTGGTGTAAGCCCGGTTCAGCTCAGCGCCCTTGCTCGTGTCCTTGATGCCCCGCGCCACATCCACCGCCGCCTGCTCAATCACCGGGTCTGGCTCGTCAGCCGTCATGGCGACAGACTCATCCCGCTCATTGGGCATCAGCAGCTTTTCCTCAACAGCGGCATCGCGCGGCGTGGGCGGCTTGCCGACTCTCGCGCGCTGTGTGGGTGGCGGTGGGTTTGTAGGTGTGGGGGTTTTGAGTTTGACCATGCCCCACTGTGAACACGATCTGAAATGCTGCGCGTAGGCAGGTGCGGCTGGCGAACGTAGGTGGGCGGCGGCTTGCCGACGGTGGGTTGAATTGGCTTAGATACGTCGCTGTATTATTTATATAGCTGTTTATGCCCGCATTTATTGAGAACAATGAGAGAACAATGAGGGTCAGACTCCAATTAAGTCCTTTTCCACCTCATTACTGTCTGGTAAGTTTTACTGAAAACTGAATATTCTTCAATAAAAACAATAGGTTACGCGAATTTTTTGATTGAGGCGATTTGATATGGACTTTTCCCGTAGGGTCGGATTTTTGCAGACCCCCGATAGCTACAACTGATATTTTCCAATTAGAAACCGTTGGCCAAAAATTTAACCGGACAGTAGTGTTTCCACCTATCAAATAAGCCTCTAGCCCAATCAGTACATGCGCAAGCAGCTATGAAAATAAGAGTAATTTGAATTTCTTCACGCCACCCCCATGCCCACCATCTGCCCTAAATGCCGCACCGTTCGCCCTGATAACGCCGTCGTTCCTGACTGGCAGTGCCCTGCTTGCGGAGTGGCTTATGCCAAAGCGGGGGGTGGTGAGGCGGCCTTGCCCTCGGTGCAGCGGGCGCATGCTGCGCGGGCCAGTGGCAATGGTGGCGGGCTGCTGAGTAATGTGCCGTGGGGCAAGCTGCTGGCGGGCTTGGTGATTGTTTATGGGGCTTGGTGGGGCTACCACCGGTCTGGCGCGCTTATCGGTACGCCGTCGCGGGCAAACCTGTCTGTTGAACAACTGGCAGCCAACACCAGCCCAGGTGATGTGGTGATGTACAGCGCCACCTGGTGCCCTTATTGCTCGCAGGCCAAGGGTTGGCTGGGACAGTATGGGTTTAAGGCGGAGATATGTGAGATTGACAAAGACAGCGATTGCCTAGCGCGGCTAAAAACCTTTGACCCAAAAGCCGCGGTGCCGTATTTGATCGTCAAGGGCCATCACATGAAAAATGGCTTTGACAGTGATGAGTTTATTGCCGCGGTGGGCAAGTAGTTTTTGCAGACGGGGAAGAATTGGAGTCAGACTCCAATTGTTTTACCTTTAAACCTACATTTCCAGGCCTTTTCAGACCATATTCACCCATAAAAAGTGCCTATAACCTAATAAATACGGGCGCAAGCAGCTACTAAATTAATAGTGGATGGCCACTTTAGAAACCCTAAAACGCAGCCTTCTCAAACCTGGCCACGATGTCTGCGTGTTGCCCAGACCACTTCTCCAGCGCCAGCAGGTCTTTGGCGTGCAGGGCGTTTAAAAAAGCCACGGCCAGTTGGCGGGTGGCTACTTTGACTTTGGGGTTAAGCGCTACGCCGCCTGTGCCCATGCGGTCGGTAAAGATGCTGTGGGAGCCGTCTTTAAACACCGCCAGCACTTTGGCTACGCGGCTGGTTTGCCCGGTGGCCTGGTACAGCGTGACGCGGTCGGCCACGCCGGAGTTGTAGCCGGGGATTTGAATGTCGTCTGCCGTGGCGGTGATGTGCAGGGTGGGCACGTCGATGGCTGAGACGATGTTTTGCGGATTGCCCATGCCGTAAAACGGTGGGGCAGATATCAAAATGGCAGCGCTGAAGCGGGGGTCTTTGGCTAGATAGGCCACGCTGCTGACTTGCGCGCCCGCCAGCAGCATGCTGGTGTTGGCGCCATACGAATGGCCAGCCGCCACCAGGCGTTGGGTGTTGATGTTGCTACCCACCGGCTCGGCTAGCAGGCGGGTGAGGGCAAACTTCACGTCTTTGACGCGATTGACGGCCTCCGCTTCTTGCGCGGCTTCCGTCAGTCTGAAAACCAGGCTCATGGGGTTGCCACGCCAAAGCTGGCGGTCGCTGCCGACATGCTGCACATGCAAGCTGGCGTAGCCGTTAGCGGCAAAGTAGCTGCCCAGGTAGCTGTAGCCGTCACGCGAGCCGCCAATGCCGTGTGAAAAAACCACCAAAGGCAGCGCACCGGGTTTGATTTGCCCAGCTGGCAGGTAGAGCTTGGCGGGTACGCTGCGGCTGCGCGCGCTGTCGTTCCAGTCAAAGGTTTGGCTGGTGTACAGGCTGGAGTCCACAGACAAGGCTTCGGGGGCGATGACAACTGTATCGGGCTTGGTCGCAGGTTCTGCTGCGGTGGGGCTGGCGGCGTGTACGCACAGCGCGCTCAGGCCAAGCAAGCCCAATATGACTAAGCGCAGATTCAGGCGTGGTTTTGTATGGGGCATGGTTTGCTTCATCAAATGCAAAGCAGTGAAGTCTGACATAACCCGAGCGGGCTTGCAGCGCTTTGCCGAGCATCCCTATACGCCGCCAACCCGGCGAAACCGGTGGATAAGTAAATGACTAAACAGTCTTTGTCGCCTGGCCACTTGGCAACTACGATGGCGCGTCTTCAAACCATGCCCCGCCAAACAGCTAATGAAAATCCGCCACCTCGACCTGGACCACCCGCCCGCCAACCCGGAGCATGACGCGCTGGCATTACCGCCGGTTGAATACGAAGTCACCCATGCTTTCGAGCGGCCTGTGGTGCGCCTGTTGACTTTTGGCGTCATCGGCGTGCTGACGGGGCTGGTGGTTTACCTGATGCATCGCCTTTTTATGGGGCAGCATGAACAAACCGGCATGGCGCTGGTCGAGCAAACCCTGCGCGACCCGCTGTTTTGGACAGCCGTGGCCGTGGGCCTGTTGGCCCAGGCGATTGATGGCGCTCTGGGCATGGCCTACGGCATCACGTCGAGCAGTTTTTTGCTGGCTGCAGGTGCGCCGCCCGCCATGGCCAGTGGTGCTGTGCATTTGGCCGAGGTGTTTACCACTGGGGTGTCTGGCGTGTCGCACCTGCGTTTGGGCAACGTCAGTAAAAAGCTGTTTTTAAGCCTGCTGTTGCCGGGCATTGTGGGTGCGTTGATTGGCGTTTACATTTTGGGCCAGGTCGATGCAGCGGTGCTCAAGCCGGTGGTGAGCATCTACCTGCTGGTGATGGGCGTGTATGTGTTCAGCAAAGCTTTTCGGCGCATGGTGCCCAAGCGCAGTTTGGAAAGTCGCAAAGTCGTGCCCTTGGCACTGGTGGGCGGCTTGATGGACACCACCGGCGGGGGCGGTTGGGGGCCAATTGTCACCACGTCACTGGTGGGTGCCGGCAATGACCCGCGCACCACGATTGGCTCAGTCAATCTGGCGGAGTTTTTCTTGACGGTCACTGTAGCGGCTTCGTTCTTGTCGATTCTGGACCCGACCGTTTGGGTGCTGGTGGCCGGCCTGGCCACGGGCGGGCTGGTAGCCGCCCCCTTTGCCGCCTACTTGACCAAGCACCTGAAAGCCAAAACACTTTTGATGCTGGTGGGCGCGTTGATCAGCTGCATCAGCGTGTTTAATCTGTATAAGGTTTGGGCTACTATCTAGCCGATAGCAACCCGCTCGCAGAGCACTACAAACGGAGACAACCATGTTCAGTCATGTGATGCTAGGTGTAAATGACCTTGAGGCTTCGCGCAAGTTTTATGACGCGCTTTTAGGCACGCTGGGCATTGGCCCAGGCGTGGCCAACAAGCAGCGCTACTTTTACCGCAGCCCGACGGGCACGTTTGCCATCACCACGCCCATCAACGGCGAGCCTGCCACCCACGGCAACGGCAGCACCATCGGGTTTGTGGTGCAGTCGGCAGAGCAGGGTGATGCCTTTCATGCGGCAGGCATTGCCAACGGCGGCACAACCTGTGAGGAGCCGCCCGGCTTTAGGGATGGCCCGGTGGGTAACTTTTACCTGGCGTATTTGCGGGACCCAGACGGCAACAAGATTTGCGCCCTTCATAGGCCAGCTAAACCAGCTTGACTGCGGCTGTAGCCCAATAAATACGGGCGCAAGCTGCTCTTGAATCGATAGTAAATTTGATATCTGCACACGCTACGCCCCATGCCGTGAGCCGCCTGCGCACGGCGCGGCTGGCGCGTAGCTCCAAGCCTTTTTTGGCACGGGGCGGATCCAAACAAGAGCGTTGTGCGGGCTGCCGCCTGGTTGTCAGCCACTGCCTGTGTGCCCTGCGGCCTGATGTGCCCTGCAAGGCAGGTGTGTGTTTGATCATGGCCGACATTGAGGCGCTTAAACCCAGCAACACCGGCTGGCTGGTGGCGGATGTGGTGCGCGACACGTTTGCGTTTGGCTGGGCGCGCACCGAGGTCGACCCTGCGCTGCTGGCCTTGCTGGCTGACCCACAATGGCAGCTGTATCTGGTGTTTCCGGGGGAGTTTGTGGCTACTGAGCGGGTGGTGACCGAGGTGCAGCCTGCAACCACCAAACGCCCGCTGTTTGTGCTACTAGACGCCACCTGGCCGGAGGCGCGCAAGATGTTTCGCAAAAGCCTCTATTTAGACAAGCTGCCTGTATTGAGTTTGCAAGCTAAGCAATTGTCTAACTACAAGCTGCGGCGCTCCCAGCGTGATGCGCACTTTTGCACGTCAGAAGTCGCGGCGATGTGCTTGGCTTTAAGCGGTGATGCGCTGGCAGCGCAAACTTTGGAAGCGTATCTGGACGTTTTTACCCACCATTACTTGCAGGCCAAGCAGCAGTTGCCGGTGGATGTGGGTGGTGTTGCGCACCAAAGGCTTGCAGGTTTACGGGTGGAAAATAGACCTGCAGCCCAATAAATACGGGATCAAGAAGCTATCATTTTTGATGCGTTAAAACGTGTACCCGATGCGCGTCTCGTTGCCTTCAATCGTGTCCAGCAGCACCATCAGCGGGCCTAACTGACGGTACCGCGCTGCGGCGGCGCGCACGTATTTGATGAAGCGTGGCGTATCAGCCAGGTACTTGGGTTTGCCGTCGCGCAGCGTCAGGCGGGCAAAAATGCCGAGGATTTTCAGGTGGCGCTGCAGGCCCATCCATTCCACCGCACGGTAAAACTCGCCAAAGTCGTCGCCCACCGGCAGCCCGGCCTTGCGCGCTTGTTGCCAGTAGCGCACGGTGATGTCGAGCACAAAGTCTTCTTCCCAGGTCAAAAAGGCATCGCGCATCAGGCTGGCAATGTCGTAGGTGATGGGGCCGTAAACCGCGTCTTGAAAATCCAGCACGCCGAGCTTGCCGTCACTGACCATCAAATTGCGCGCCATGTAGTCGCGGTGAACAAAAACTTGCGCGCCGCCGAGTGACTGCAAATTGCTGGCCTTGATGTGCTTGAAGGCATCGCTGAGTACGTTTTGCTGCGTGGCGTCCAATGCAAAGCTGCGGTGTTGGGCCACGTACCAGTCTGGGAACAGCGCCAGCTCTCGGCTAAGCAGGGCGTCGTCATACGGCGGCAGCACGCCGGGTTTTGACGACAGTTGCCAGCGCACCAGCGCGTCAATGGCCTGCACATACAGCTCGTAGTGCGCCTGTGTGGGCTGGGCAATCGCGTCAACCGCTGCAGGTGGCGCGATGACTTCCATCATGGTTTTCGCACCCAGGTCGCTCAGCAGCATGAAGCCTGCGGCTTGGTCCCAGGCCAGCACGCGGGGGGCGGGCAAGCCTGCTTCAGCCATCAGTCCAGCGACTTTGACAAACGGTTGGCAGTCTTCTTTGTCGGGCGGCGCGTCCATGATGATGCAACTGCCAGTCGGTTGCGCGTCAATTCTGAAATAGCGCCGAAAACTCGCATCGGCCGACGCCAGACGCAGGCTGGCCACGCTAAGGGCATGGGTGGGCGCTACAGCTTGCAACCAGGTCATAAAAGCCCGTTCACGCGCCGGGTCTGCCCAGGCAATAGGCGCGGTTGCTGCTGTGTTGGCGGGGGTGTTGGGGGCGGTCATGGTGTGTGCGATTCGGTGGCTGGGCGGTCATGGATAATCATGGTTGATTCTACAAACGGGTTTATCTTCCACTCATGATGCGCCGCGCATCCCGCCAGCTTTTTATTCTCTCTCCGGTGCGTCGTGCCGTTCTCTGCCTGGTGTCTGCCACCGGGCTGGGGATGCTTGGCGCGCCCCTGTGGGCGCAGAGCGTCGGCCTTGACGATACGCCGCTGGTGCTGAAAAGCACCCCGATGCTGGCTGAGGTACCACCCGAAGACCCGGCCAGCACGCCGCCCACCTTTATTTTTGGCGACCGTATCTCGGGCCGCACGGATCTGGAAACCATCATTGACGGCAACGCCGAGGTGCGGCGCGGCAAAAATTCCATCCGCGCTGACCGCATTGAGTATTACCAGCCCGATGACCAGGTCACCAGCCGTGGCAATGTGCGCATCAACAGCGGCGGCAACCTGTTCAATGGCCCCGAGCTGCAACTGAAAATTGATACGTTTGAGGGCTACTTTCTAAGCCCCAACTACCGGTTTTTGTCCAACGGTGGCAACGGCACGGCGCAGCGCATTGATTTCATTGACGACCAGCGCCTGATTGCCCGCGAGGCAACCTTTACCACCTGCGAACGCACGGACGAAAAAACCTGGGAGCCGGCCTGGGTGCTCAGCGGCACCAGCTTCAAGTTTGACAAAGAGTCTGAAACCGGTGAGGCCACAGGCGCAGTGCTGCGCTTTAAAAACGTGCCGATTCTGGCTTTCCCGACCATCAGCTTCCCGCTCAGCGACAAACGCAAGTCGGGCTTGTTGCCGCCGACGTTTAACCTTGACAGCACCAGTGGTTTTGAGGTCAGTCAGCCGTATTACTTCAACATTGCGCCGAACCGTGACGCCACGCTGACCACCACCGTCATGAGCAAGCGCGGCATCAACCTGGGTGCCGAGGCGCGCTACCTGGAGCGCGACTACTCTGGCAGGTTGCGCACCAACTTTTTGCCCAGCGACTCGCTCCGAAAAATCAACCGCTGGTCGTATGCCCTGGAGCACACGGGCTCGCTGGACACCGGCTTGGCGCAAGTAGGCAACGTCGGCTTGAACCTGAACTTGAACCGCGTCAGTGACAACAATTACTGGCGTGATTTCCCGCGCAGCAGCAGCTCGTTGACGCAGCGGCTGCTGTCGAGTGATGCCAGTTTGAGCTGGGGTCGTGGCTACCTGACGACTTCTGTGCGCGCGTTGAAATGGCAAACCTTGCAAGACCCACTGTCGGTCATCGTGCCGCCGTATGACAGGCTGCCGCAGCTCACGGCGGCTTACAGCCGGGCCAATGTACCGCTGGCAGGCGTGAGCGGTTTTGACTGGTCAGTGTCGGGCGACTTCACGCGTTTTTCATCAGACCGGCTGCTCACCAAGCAGCCCAACAGCGACCGTGCCGTGTCGATAGCGCAGATCAGCCGCCCCTGGATTGCGCCAGAGGGCTACATCACGCCCAAGCTGCAGCTACACGCGACAACTTATAAATTTGATGCGCCACTGCTGGGCGGGGCTACCAGCGCGTCGCGCGCCGTGCCTACTTTTAGTCTGGACAGCGGCTTGCAGTTTGAGCGTCAAACCAGTCTTTTTGGTCGCAACTTCACGCAGACGCTGGAGCCACGGGCTTTTTATGTTCGCACGCCGTACCGCGACCAGTCGCGGCTGCCCAATTACGATTCTGGCGCCAATGACTTCAACTTTGCCACGGTGTTTACTGAAAACGCTTTTGTCGGCAATGACCGCATCTCGGACGCCAACCTGCTCACGCTGGGCGTCACATCACGCCTGCTGAACCCGGATACCGGGGCTGAGGCGGTGCGCGTTGGCGTGGCGCAGCGGCTGCGCTTTTCAGACCAAAAAGTCACGCTGCCGGGCGGCTTGCCAGTCACGGACCGGATCAGTGACTTGCTGTTTGGCACCTCGATCAATTGGGTACCTGGGTGGTCGTTTGACAGCACGGTGCAGTACAACCCGAAAATCGGCAAATCTGAGCGCTCGACCTTTGGCGCACGCTACAGCCCCAGCAACTACCGCGTTGTGAGTGCCGCCATACGCCGCCAGCGCAACGTCAGCAGTTCGCTGGATGTCGGCTGGCAGTGGCCCATCAATGACTTGTGGGGCGACAAAGGCAAAGACCTGGGCGCTGGCAACGGCCAAGGCGGCGGGCGCACCTATGGCGTGGGACGGCTCAATTACAGCTTTCAGGACAAAAAATTGGTTGATGCGGTCGTCGGCCTTGAGTACGATGGCTGCTGTTGGATTGGCCGCGTGGTGCTGCAGCGCTCGCAAAGTGGTGTCGCCACAGCCAACACCCGTATTTTGTTCCAGCTTGAGCTGGTCGGCTTTTCACGCTTGGGCGTGAACCCGCTTGACACGCTCAAGTCTAATATTCCTCGCTACCAGTTCCTGCGTGACCAGATAACCGCACCTAGCCGCTTTACAACTTATGACTAATCTACGCACTCAACGCCACTTCAATTGCGCCACTCGTGGCATTGCAAAGCCTTTGGCAATACTGCTGCTGGCCTTGCCCTGCCTGCTGGCACAGGCGCAAACGCTGCGGCCATCAGCCGGACCGATACGTCTCTCAACACCGCCCTCTGTTGCCAGCAACCCGCTGTTTGGCCGCCAGCGCTCGGCTGACTACATTGTGGCGGTGGTCAATTTTGAGCCCGTGACCAATAACGAAGTGCGCAGCAGTTTGCTGCGCACTGAGCAGCAACTCACCCAGGCCGGCACCGCCATGCCACCGCGTGATGAGCTGGCCCGACTGGTGCTTGAGCGACTGATTTCCGACAAGCTGCAGTTGCAGGAAGCGCGTTTTTCTGGCCTGCGAATTGACGAAAGCTCCCTCAACAATGCAGAGCTAAGCGTAGCCCAGCAAAACCAGTTGACAGTTGAAGAGCTGCGCAAGCGCCTGGCCGCAGACGGTTTAGCCTATGACAAATTTCGCGACGGCCTGCGTGACGAATTGTTGGTTAACCGCTTTCGCCAACGTGAAGTCGAGTCGCGCGTCAAGGTAACAGACGCTGATATAGACCAGTTTTTGCGCGACCAGGAAGGCAGCAGCGACGCTTCGGCGATAGAACTGAACCTGGCTCAAATTTTGGTAGCTGTGCCTGAAAACGCCACGCCTGAGCAAGTCGCCACCTTGCAAGCCAAAGCCCAAGTGGCGGCTGACCGTGCCCGAGCGGGTACTGACTTTGTGGCGTTGGTCAATGAGTTTTCTGAAGCATCACTGCGCGCATCAGGTGGCCAATTGGGTCTGCGCGGCGCCGATCGTTATCCACCGCTTTTTCTGCAAGCCACTGAGAAACTGCGCACTGGCGGCATTGCTGGGCCAGTCCGCAGCGGTGCGGGTTTTCACGTTCTTAAAGTTGTTGAAAAGCGTCAGGCCGGCATGCCGGGCGTCAACATCACGCAAACACGCGCGCGGCATATTTTGCTGCGTGTCAGTCCCCAACAGCGGGAGACGGTGGCCAGAGAAAAGCTGTCGGATATCAAGAAGCGCGTGCTAGCGGGGCAAGCTGATTTTGCGGCTCTTGCGCGTGAAAATAGCGACGACGGCACTGCCAAAGACGGTGGTGACTTGGGCTGGACCAACCCCGGCATGTTTGTGCCCGAATTTGAGCAAGCCATGAACAGCCTGGCCCCCAACCAGATGTCTGAGCCGGTGGTGTCGCGCTTTGGCGTTCATTTGATTCAGGTGCTGGAACGCCGCGAGACCAAGCTCTCAAGTCGGGACCAGCGCGAACTGGCGCGTAGCGTGATACGCGAGAAGAAACTCGAAGACGCCTATGCCGTGTGGGCGCAAGAAATTCGCGGCAGAGCTTACGTGGAATTCCGCGAACCACCGCTGTAATCATGTGGCTCCCACGTTCGCTCACTTCGTGTAGCTCTCTGCCCTCCAAGAGGGCTAATTTTTCTAGAGGCGGCTCGTCGAAAAATTGATGCGCCATATCCCGCGAAAACGCTTCGGCCAGCACTTCCTGACCGACCGGGGCATCATTGAAGACATTGTTCAAGCCATAGCACCTAGTGCTGGGCAAGTGATGGTTGAAATTGGTCCCGGCTTGGGTGCGATGACGCAGCCTCTGGTCGAGCGCCTGGGGCATTTGACGGTCATGGAGCTGGACCGTGACTTGGCCGTACTGCTGCGCAAACGCGCCGACCTTACCGTGATTGAGTCAGATGTGCTGCGGGTTGATTTTCGGGGGTTGGCGGACTCTGCTTCAACCAAGCTGAGGATCGTTGGCAACCTGCCTTACAACATCTCCACGCCGATTTTGTTTCATTTGCTTGATGTCGCTGATGTCGTTGAAGACCAGCATTTCATGTTGCAAAAAGAAGTCATTGACCGCATGGTGGCTAAGCCGTCGACGAGCGACTACAGCCGCCTGAGCGTGATGCTGCAATGGCGCTACGCGATGGAAAACGTGCTGTTTGTACCGCCCACCAGCTTTGACCCACCGCCCCGAGTCGACAGCGCCATTGTTCGGATGCTGCCGCACGTCGCGCCAGAGCCGCTTGACGTCACCCTCTTCAGCGAGTTGGTGCGCGTCGCCTTTAGCCAACGCCGCAAGCTGCTGCGGCATTCATTGGGCAAGTGGTTGGAGGCGCGCAACTTCAGCGGTGCATTCAACTTGCAACGCCGGGCAGAAGAAGTGCCTGTGGCGGAGTACATTGCACTTGCACAGATTGCTTAGATTACCGTTTGAATGCTATAAATTCAGGAGCTGCTTGCGCCCATGCTTGTTGGTATAAAGGCTGATTTGGCAAGTAAAAAAGCCCTCGAACTGACGTTTGAGGGCTTTTTAGTTGGTTACACTGAGCAATTTTTCGATGGGCCGCCCCTAGAAAAATTAGCCCCCTCGGGGGGCAGAGAACGACACGCAGTGCGGGAACGTGGGGGCCACGTCCTAGGCTGCGGCTAACCAGTAACCAGAGTTGAAAGGGCTGCTCATGCGCAGCGCTAACGGTGACACGTCGAGTAGTTTGTCGGTGGGCATGGCTTCTTCGCCTTCTGCTGTTACCACCTGAGCCTCATTAGCCCGACCCCCTTGGCTATTGTCTGGGGAGCGGGCTACAGAAAAGAATAGAAGCACCGGAACGGAATCTTTCGATCCGCCCAGTAGTCAGCGGCATCCCTGAAGATGTCCAGCAGTTGCTCGCGTGCCTCTTTGTCAAACTTGGCGTGTGCGGGGATTTGTTCCAGCACGACGATAAAACCGGGTTGCGGGCCTGATTTGTGAACCAGATCCGTCAGGCAGTCGTAGAGCGCGTCAAAGTTTTTCCCGAAGTGAGCGGGAAAGGTGTACTGGGCGGCAACCATGTCCAGGATGTCCTGCTTGCTCTGAGCGCTGCTCAGGTTGGCATACAAGAAATGCTGGTTCAGCTGCGTGGCCGCGTCTTGCAATTCTTGCACGCGAAAAGCGCGAATCGATTGCACGATGTTGGGTCGAATTCCTCTTAAGGGCATGTCGGTATCCTTACGAAGTGGTGTGTCCATCTCCGTGTGTCTTTCTACAAAATGATCAAAACTCAAAATAACAACCTGTCTTGTTTAAGTTGCCCTTACAGGCAGACTACTGGGCAATCTTGCGAAAGCTGGCGTAATGGTCATCGGTGTAATAACACGCCTCGGGTGCAACCGGCTTTAAGCCACCACACACGATGCGCCGCGCTCCCCGCGTACGTTCACCAGGTGTTTTTACTGTGTATTCACGGTAAAAACCACGATTTTTGGCGGGGAGGATCTTCTCCCGATTGCCAAAAACCGTACCATCCTTGTCGTACTTGAACGGGCCGCCCGCGTATATCAACTTCATCACGTCCTGGCCTTGGGCGGGCAACTGTGTCTGCGCAATCGTCTCGCTAACAGCGCCTGGCACCGAGCCCTTGCCGTGCACCAAACCTGTGCTTGCCAGCATCAAACCCAATGAAAGCAAACCAGCCATGAAGGCTGATTTGGCCGACTTTTTAGTCAGCGACCCATCCCAATTGCAGAACATGAAAAAAACCTTTTCTCGATTCAAGAGACCTACAACCACCGATTTTCTCTGGGGTTAACCCTTAAATCCAAGAACGATAGTGTGCCGCAAGTTGAAAAAAAACGCAATAGCCTGCTGAAAATGAAGGCAGAAAAAGTGCGGCTTATATCTGCAAAAGTTAGTGCTTGCTATCTAAATTGGCCTTATCTTGCAGCGTTTGCGTCGGCCACGGTCAAGGCTGTCATATTTACAATTCTGCGTACTGTGGCGCTGGCCGTGAGAATATGCACCGGCTGCGCTGCACCCAGCAGAACAGGGCCAATGGCAATATTGCCGCCGGCGGCTGTTTTGAGCAGGTTGTAGGAAATATTGGCCGCGTCAATGTTTGGGAAAACCAGCAAATTGGCGTTCCCAATCAGTGCACTGTGCGGCATGATCGCCTCGCGCTGTTTGCCATCGAGCGCCACATCGCCGTGCATTTCACCGTCTACTTCAAGCCACGGCGCCTGTTCGCGCAGCAATTCCAGTGTCCGGCGCATTTTCAAAGCGCTGGGCTCGTTGCTGCTGCCAAAGTTAGAGTGCGACAGAAGCGCGGCTTTGGGTTTGAGGCCAAAGCGCATCATTTCCTCAGCCGCAAGGGCCGTGATTTCGCACAGCTCTTCAGGCGTGGGGTCGTAGTTGACGTGGGTGTCGACCAAAAAAATCTGGCGGTCTGGCAGCAACAAACCGTTCATGCAGGCGTACACCGGCATGTTTTGTTTTGTGCTGTCTGCGCCGCCAGGGTGTTTGCCGATGACTTGGTCGATGTAATGCAAGTGTGTTTGGGTGGTACCCCAAGTGCCGCAAATCATGCCATCGACTTCGCCCTTGCGCAGCAGCATGGCGCCAATCAGCGTGAGGCGTCGGCGCATTTCAATCTTCGCCATCTGCACGGTCGTGCCTTGCCGTTCGGTCATGCGGTGGTAGGTTTGCCAGAAGTCGCGGTAGCGCGGGTCTTGCTCCACATTGACCACGTCGTAGTCCAGCTCTTCTTTCAGGCGCAGGCCAAACTTTTCGATTCGCTTGGCAATCACAACAGGTCGGCCGATCAGCGTTGGGCGAGCCACGCCTTCGTCGACCAAAATCTGCACCGCCCGAAGCACGCGCTCTTCTTCTCCTTCGGCAAAAGCCACCCGTTTTTTACTGGCGCGCTTGGCAGCATCAAAAATCGGCTTCATGGTTGTGCCTGATGCATACACAAAGTTTTGCAGTCGTGCCCGGTAAGCTTCCATGTCGGTAATGGGTCGCAGTGCCACGCCACTGTCAGCCGCCGCCTTGGCGACGGCAGGCGCAATCTTCATCATCAGGCGTGGGTCAAATGGCTTGGGAATCAAATACTCTGGGCCAAAGGCCAGTTTTTCACCCGCGTACGCAGCAGCCACCACTTCGCTTTGCTCGGCTTGTGCCAGCTCGGCAATCGCGTGAACGGCGGCAATCTCCATTTCCACCGTGATGGTTGAGGCGCCCGCATCTAAAGCGCCCCTGAAGATATATGGAAAGCACAAAACGTTATTGACCTGGTTCGGGTAGTCGGTGCGGCCCGTAGCGATGATGGCATCGTCGCGCACGGCTTTCACGTCGTCTGGGTTGATCTCGGGGTTCGGGTTGGCGAGTGCAAAAATAATCGGCTTGGCCGCCATTTTTTTGACCATGTCTTGTTTGAGTACCCCGCCCGCCGACAAGCCCAAAAAGATGTCTGCGCCTTCAATGATTTCGCTCAAGGTGCGCGCATCTGTCTTTTGCGCAAACTCAATTTTGTCTTCGTCCATCAGCTCGGTACGGCCCTGGTACACCACACCCGCCAGGTCAGTCACGTAAACGTTTTCACGCGCAATACCCAGCTTGAGCAACAGGTTCAAACACGCCAGCGCCGCAGCGCCGGCACCGGACGTGACCAGCTTGACTTGCCCAGGCGCTTTGCCGACCACTTTGAGCGCATTCAAAATCGCCGCCCCCACGGTAATGGCTGTACCGTGCTGGTCATCATGAAACACCGGAATCTTCATGCGTTTGCGCAGCTCGCGCTCCACAAAAAAGCAGTCTGGCGCCTTAATATCTTCTAAATTGATCGCGCCGAATGTAGGCTCAAGAGACGCAATGATGTCGACCAGCTTGGCCGGGTCTTTCTCGTCAATCTCGATGTCAAAAACATCGACACCCGCAAACTTTTTAAACAATACCGCCTTGCCCTCCATCACTGGCTTGGAGGCCAGCGGGCCAATGTCGCCCAAGCCTAAAACGGCCGTGCCGTTGGTGATGACAGCCACCAAATTGCCGCGCGCGGTGTATTTAAATGCGTTGTTCGGGTCACGCACGATTTCTTCACACGGTGCAGCCACGCCGGGCGAGTAAGCCAGCGCCAAATCGCGCTGGTTGCTGAGCTGTTTGGTGGCGGCTATGGCCAGTTTGCCGGGGGTCGGGAACTCGTGATATTCAAGTGCGGCTTTGCGCAATTCAGCGCGTTTGTCAGCAGTGTTCAGAGGCGTATTTGGCATGGGGGGGAAGTCTCCGGCGTAAATGGCTGACGCGGTAGATGAGCCGTCAGCTTTGTAAGGTGTGCGATTGTAGGCCGATTGAATCGCTGAGCCCAGTTGGTAATGCTACGTAAATCGGCATCAGTTCATGCTGATTTGGCCTACCCTACAATTTCAGTTTTCACACAAGACCGTAGCAAGTCACAACGCAAACCATGCCCTTTTTAAACGACCGCCGTTGGGCGATGGCGTTGCTTTTCATCACGCCTGCGCTTTGGTCGGTTAACTACTTGGTGGGCCGCTTGGCACCTGGCGTGATCGCACCTCACATGTTGGCGCTGATGCGCTGGAGTTTGGCGGGCTTGGTTTTGTTGGCTTTTGCCTGGCCAGAGCTGCTGGCCAAACGTGCATTTCTGTTTAAGAGCGCTTGGCAATACTTTGTGCTGGGTGCGCTGGGTATGTGGATCTGCGGCGCCTGGGTTTACATCGGTGCGCGCTCGACAGGCGCGACCAATATTGCGTTGATTTATGCGCTGTCGCCGGTGTTTATTGCGCTGGCGTCCTGCGTGTGGCTGCGTGAGCGGTTAGGCCTGCTGCAATGGCTCGGTATTGCGCTGGCTTTTGCGGGGCTGGTGCATGTGGTCATCAAAGGGCAGTGGGCTGCGCTGGCGCAGGTCAGGCTGGTAGCGGGCGATCTTTGGATTTTGGGTGCCACCGTCAGCTGGACGCTTTACTCGTTGTTCCAAAAAAGCTGGCCGACTGACTTTAGCCCCATTGCTCGGCTGGTGTTGATCATCACAGGTGGGGTGCTGGTGCTACTGCCATTGACGGCGATCGAGGCGATGTCTGGCCTGCCGATGACGCAAACCCTCTGGGGCTGGAAGACACTTGCTTTGGTCGTAGCTGCAGGGCTGATACCGGGAGCGGGCGCTTACTTGGCCTATGCCACGCTGCAAAAAACCTTGGGCGCAGCACGTGCTGGACTGACGCTGTACCTGGGCCCTTTGTATGCGGCTGTGACAGCATTCATCGTGTTAGGCGAGTCGATTGAGGGTTATCACGCGCTCGGGGCGGCGGTGATCTTGCCCGGGATTTACTTGGCGTCCCGTGCCGCTACCAAGTCTTGATATCGCGGTTTTGGGTGTTTAAAAGCGGCACAACGTTGTTTTTTGGTTATTTGGATGATTAAAAACGATTTTTAACCAATGAATACGGGCGCAACTAGCTATTAATAAAATAGCATTCAGCATTCGAATCTTGGCGTGAAATACCCGTTGCTTTGAAGGGTGGTGCTAAAGGGCGCGTGCCGTCAAAACGTGAAATAAGTTTGAATGTGGCTACTTTCAAGCTCAAAAGTGAATTTTGCGCCTCTTGAAGTGCTCATTTTTGTGACTTATGTGTTCGACAAAAGCCGCGAGCTGTTTTAAAAGTGCTGCTCACTTTTTTGCAATGTGCGTGTTTTTGTCGCTGTCTGGAAAAATTTTGCGTCTTTTGACTTGTCAGTTCCCGCTAACTTTACTTGCCCTTGGCCTTTACGCGGCCAGTGGCGTGCCTGCGTATGCACAAAACAGACCTAATGCGGGCACGCTGCTAGAGCCCCAGCCGCCTGCGCAAGCGCCTTCACCGCCCGGTACGCCGCGACTGGTTTTACCTGACGCAAAAGCTGCTGCGCCTAGTGATGTGGCCGTCCGCATCACGCCCAGTGCTTTCCGCTTCACCGGCAACAGCCTGTTTTCTAGCGACCAGCTTGCTGGTTTGCTGGCAAACTTAGTTGACCAACCCACAACCTTGACTGGGCTCACGGCTGCCGCCAGCACCGTTGCCGCCTATTACCGCTCACAGGGCTACCTGTTGACGGAGGCCTATTTGCCCGAGCAGGCTTTTGCTGCAACAGGCGGTACGGTCACGATTCGGGTCATCGAAGCAAAAATAGGCCGCGCTTCGGTCGAGCTTGAAGGTGGCGCTAGGGGCGTGTCGCGTGCTTTTGTGGGCGAGCTTTTGGCTAGCCACTTGAAAACAGGCGATGCTGTCACTGAATACACATTGGATAAACCGGTTTTGCTGCTGCGCGACTTGGCAGGCTTTGATGCCACGGCCACCGTTGAGCCCGGCGCAGAGCTGGGAGAGGTGAATGTGAGGCTGGCAGTTAAGTCCAAGGGCCGATACGTTGATGGATCCGTCAGCGTTGACAACCATGGGGCTTCTGCCGCAGGGGCTGTACGCGGTATTGCCACCGTTAATCTGAACAATTTGTCCGGGCGAGGCGATGTGGTGTCTTTCAGTGGACAACTGAGTGACCAGCCCGGCTCACATTTGATCCGCGCCAGCTACAGCTTGCCGGTTGGCGGCTTAGGTACACGGCTAGGCATTAGCACTGCACGTCTGAACTATGCGCTGGGCAAGCAGTTTGCGGTGTTGGGGGCAACCGGCAAAGCTGAGGTGTTGGGTATGAATTTATCGCAGCCCTTGTTGCGTGGCCGCAATACCAATTTGTACGCGCAGGCCAGTTTCGACGAAAAACGTTTGCAGGATCAGACCGCGAACCCGGTACTGAAAAGCGAGCGCGAAATCGTTTCAACCCGCCTCGGCTTGGCAGGTAACTTTATTGACAACGTGATGGGCACAACGGCGTTGAATGCCTATGCCATCAACACGACCTTTGGGAATCTCAAACTTGACATGGCTGACACTCTGCTGGATGAGGGTCTTGGTGGTTTGCGAACAGCGGGTTTGTTCAATAAGTTCAATTTTGAATACCAGAGGACACAGTATTTTGGCCGCGCCGCCAGCCTGCATTTCACACTGCAAACGCAGTTGACCTCAAAAAATCTTAACTCGGCGGAAAAGATGGCTTTGGGCGGCCCGAGCGGCGTGCGTGCATACCCGGTCGGCGAGGGGATTGGTGATTCAGGGACGATGTTCAGTCTTGAATATCGCTACCAGCTGCCGCCCTCGGTTTCCGTGATGTCAGAGCCTCTTAGCTTGCTGACCTTTTATGACTACGGCCATATTCGTTTCAACCAGAACGGCCCTGCCGTACCCGGCGCTGTCAACACCGCCACTCTGGGTGCCGTGGGTGTGGGCGCCATACTGGGCCGCGCCGGGAATTTCCTGATCAAAACCCATCTGGCCTGGCGCACCACCCAAGCGCTTCCATCTACAGGTGATGCCGATCGCTCGCCACGCGCTTGGTTGTTGGGGCAAACCTGGTTTTAGCCATGCAAAGTATTTGACCATCATGACCCTGCAGAAACCTACACCCACAAATACCAACAGGCGGCAGTACCGCGCCTGGTCGGTTCGTACAGTGGTGATCAAGCTATCGCGTAAATTAACAGCCACCTACCGTATTCGTTACGAGCGCAGCTTGTCGCGCCTTCTGGCCGCATTGCTGGCTACGGCGTCAACATGGGCCTTGGCTGATTTGCCTACGGGCTTGAACGTGGTGGCTGGGCAGGCGACGGCCAGCACGCCCACAGCCGGCAGCATGCGCATCAACCAGGGGACAGACAAGGCCATCTTGAACTGGCAAACCTTCAACATTGGCGTGGGCAAGTCGGTGCAGTTTGTGCAACCCGCTACAACATCCATTGCGCTGAACCGCATTGTGGGCAATGAGGCATCGTCGATTTATGGCTCGTTGAGTGCCAACGGGCAGGTGTTTTTGGTCAACCCATCTGGCGTGATGTTTGCGCCCGGCGCGCAAGTCAATGTCGGCGGTTTGGTCGCCTCTAGCCTGGGCATCAGCAACGATGACTTCATGGCTGGCCGCTACACCTTCAGCGGCTTGGGCGGTGGTGCGGTAGAAAACCACGGCACGATCAAAGCTGGCCGTGGTGGCTACGTGCTGCTGGCAGCACCCAAGGTTACCAATACCGGTTCGATCACGGCTGATGCCGGATCGGTCGGGTTGCTGGCAGGCTCGCGCGTCACGCTGGACACCTCTGGCATGGGTCTGGTTCGCTTTTCAGTCGATGCCGCTGCAGCCAATGCTGCCATCACCAACAGCGGCAGCATCACTGCAAACGGCGGGCAAGTCGCTGTGCTGGCAAGCGCCATGGGCGATGCCATGGCCACGGTCATCAACCAGACCGGCGTGATTCGCGCTGATTCAGCGGTTGAGCGCAACGGCATGATTGTGCTGAGTGGTGGCGCAACAGGTGTGGTCAAGGTCACGGGTGCGCTGTCAGCAGCAGGGCTTGGGAGTGGGCAATTTGGTGGAACAGTTAAAGTGCTGGGTGACAAGGTTGTGCTTGACTCAGGCGCCCGTATTGAAGCGTCGGGTCAGGCTGGCGGCGGAACGGTGCTGGTGGGGGGCAATTACCAGGGCAAAGGCAGCGAGCAGAATGCATCCCTGACAGTTGTGGCACCCAACGCGTCGATTGACGCCAGCGCCATCACCTCTGGCAATGGCGGCAAGGTGGTGGTGTGGGCTGATGGCAGTACCGGCTTTTACGGCGACATCAAAGCCACCGGTGGTGCGCTGTCGGGCAATGGCGGATTTGCTGAGGTTTCTGGCAAACAGACGCTGGCTTTTGATGGTACGGCCAACCTGAGTGCGGCGGCGGGCAGCTCTGGCACGCTGTTGCTGGATCCGCTCAACATCATCATCAGCAACGCTGGCCCCGCGGCTTATGTGGATGTCAGCACATTTGCGGCACAGGCGGGTACCACCCAAACGGTGTCAACAGCGACTTTGAATGCGGTCGGCGGCAACATCACATTGCAGGCCACCAACGACATTACAGTAAGTAGTGCATTTGTTGTGAACCCCAACAAGAGCGTTAGTTTCCAGGCTAACAATAACGTAAACATCAGTTCAGCACTGACCACGTCAGGTACGGGTGCGATCAGTCTGACCGCAGATGCTGATGCCAACGGCGTTGGTACAGTTGCACTCACCGCCGCAGTTACATCGCAAGCTGGCGGCATCACGCTGTCGGGTGCAAGTGTGACAAGTAGTGCGCCAGGCACCATGGTGACCACCGGCTTAGCCAACACCAATTCAGGCAATGTGCAGTTGACGGCAACTGGCTTGATAAACCTAGCAGGCGCGATTACAACAACAGGCGCGACAGGCATCAACAGCGCAGGCGCCACTGCAGGCAACATCACCTTGAGCGGCGGCACCGTCACGTTGGGCGCCAGTGTCCTGACCGCTAATGGCGGCGCAGGCAACGGAACAAGCTTTGCAGGCGGCAGCGGCGGCACCATCAGCGTGACCAGCAACAC
>JANNVB010000009.1:0-1528 GCA_031414215.1 Polaromonas sp.
GCGACTTCAGCCTGAAGAACCCTAACCGTGCGCGCAGCGTCGTCAGTGCGTTTTGCAGCAACCCCGCAGCGTTTCACCGGGCGGATGCCGCAGGCTATATTTTCTGGAGCGAGCGGGTCATTGAACTCGACGCCATGAACCCACAAGTCGCCGCCCGCCTCGCCCGAGCCTTGGACCGCTGGAGCAAGCTGGCAGAACCTTACCGCAGCGCAGCCCGTGAAGCGATTGCCCGCGTCGCCGCAAAAAGCGACTTGAGCAAAGACACGAAAGAAGTCGTGACCCGCGCTCTGGCAGCCTGAACCAATCAACGAAACCACTTATGTCAAAACACATCTCCCTCACCCGCTACCTGGTTGAACAGCAACGCCAGGACGGCCACATTCCCCCTGAGCTGCGCCTGCTGCTTGAAGTGGTGGCGCGTGCCTGCAAAAGCATCAGCCAGGCGGTCAACAAGGGCGCCATTGGCGGCGAGGCCAGCATATTGGGCACGGCAGGCAGTGAAAACATTCAGGGCGAGGTGCAAAAAAAGCTCGACATCATCGCCAACGAAGTGCTGATTGAAGCCAACGAATGGGGCGGGCACCTGGCAGCCATGGCCAGTGAGGAAATGGACGGTATTTACGTCGTACCCAACCGCTACCCGCAAGGCGAATATTTGCTGCTGTTTGACCCGTTAGATGGCAGCAGCAACATTGATGTCAACGTCAGTATTGGCACCATCTTCAGCGTGTTGAAAAAGCCCGAAGCTAACTCGTCAGGTCAGGCGGGCGTTGAAGAAGCAGACTTTTTGCAGGCAGGCAATAAGCAAGTCGCCGCAGGCTACTGCGTCTACGGCCCGCAAACCACGCTGGTACTAACGGTAGGCGACGGCGTGGCGATGTTCACGCTAGACCGCGAGCAAGGCTCGTTTGTTTTGACAGCCGAGAACATACAAATCCCGCTAGATACGCAAGAGTTCGCCATCAACATGAGCAACATGCGCCATTGGGATGAACCTGTAAAACACTACATTGACGAATGTCTGCAAGGCAAAGACGGCCCACGCGGCAAAAACTTCAACATGCGCTGGATAGCCTCCATGGTGGCCGACGTCCACCGCATCCTGACGCGCGGCGGGATCTTCATGTACCCCTGGGACAAACGCGAACCCGAAAAAGCCGGCAAGCTGCGCCTGATGTACGAAGCCAACCCCATGAGCTGGCTGATAGAACAAGCTGGCGGCGCGTCTACCAACGGCAAGCAGCGCATCATGGACCTGCAGCCCAGCAAACTACACGAGCGGGTTAGCGTGGTGCTGGGGTCGAAGAATGAAGTTGAGCGGGTGACTGCCTATCATCACAAGGCAGAACCTGCGAATACAGCCGGGCTATAATTTAAGGCTGTGCCCAGCGTACAGCAAATACACAAGCCGGTGTAGCTCAGTCGGTAGAGCAGCTCATTCGTAATGAGAAGGTCGGGTGTTCGATTCATCTCTCCGGCACCAAATGAAAAGCCCCTAGCTGTTGCGGTTAGGGGCTTTTTTTGGCGC
>JANNVB010000010.1:0-67402 GCA_031414215.1 Polaromonas sp.
CGCCGCGCCGGTGGCCATCAGCTTCATCAAGTCACGGCGGCCCTGGTACGCGCCATGGGTGGTGATTTCACTCGGCGCCGGGTGGTTAAAGCCGCTGTTGTTGGTTTTGATCAGCATAAAAATTTCCTTTGATTGCAATAAGCGATTGTTGATTGGTCTAAATACGCGCCCAACTCTTACATGGATTCCAAAAATTCGCACAAGTTCGCCTGTGCATGCGGCACACATTTTGAAATGTAGACGCCCACAAGTAAAAAAACCCGTACAGCCATCTCATGATGCTTGTACGGGTTTGCCTTTCAGGCGAATCGGGTCAGCGCAAACCAGCGATGTAGTCGGCCAGTGCCTTGATTTCACGGTCATTGAGCTTGGCGGCCACCTGGGTCATTTGCAGGTTGTTTTTGCGAATGCCGTCACGGAAGTAGGTTAGCTGCGCAGCCGTGTACTCGCCGTGCTGGCCGCCGATGCGCGGGTACTGAGACGGAATGCCTGCGCCGGTTGGGCCGTGGCAGCCCGCGCAAGCACTGATGCCGCGCTCTGCAATGCCGCCCCGAAAAATTCGCTCGCCTTGTGCGGCCAAAGCTTTGTCGCTGGCAAAACCAGGCTTGACCTTTTTGGTGGTGACCCAGTAAGCAATATTGCGCATGTCTTCTTCAGACAACGCCGCTGCCAAACCTTGCATGATGGCGTTGGCGCGCTTGCCAGACTTGTACTCTTGCAATTGCTTGACCAAGTACTCGGGGTGCTGCTGCGACAACTTGGGGTTGCCGGGGATGACCGAATTTCCGTCGGCTGCATGGCAGCCCGAACACACCGCAAAGCTGGCTTCGCCTTTAGCCAAATCGGGCTTGGCGGCAGCAGGCGCAGGGCCTGCGGCGATTGAGGCTGCGGCTGTTAGCG
Organism: Polaromonas sp.; assembly: GCA_031414215.1. Classification (GTDB taxonomy): domain Bacteria; phylum Pseudomonadota; class Gammaproteobacteria; order Burkholderiales; family Burkholderiaceae_C; genus Polaromonas. The sequence continues at coordinate 901 of JANNVB010000010.1, forward strand.
CAAGCAACGCAGTAAAAAACGAATGGACAATCAGCTTCATATCGGGGGTTTTCTAGACTTGCAGGTTGTAACTTTAAAATCGGCTCCATTTAAATTTTACAATGGCTTAACTGCGAGTCCCATTTGTCGGGTATTGCTGCGCAGCTCAGCCTCCCGGACTCACCCGCAGTGCACCTACTATGACGACCCCTTTCCCTACCCTTGCACACCCCAGCCGACCCGACCCCAAAATTGCCATGGGTTGGCTGCACACCGCCAAGTTTTTAACCACCGCGCCCGAGCTCAAGCACCTGCCGCGCCTGGACGTGCCCGAAATTGCCTTTGTTGGACGATCCAACGCCGGCAAATCGACCTGCATCAACACCCTGACGCAGCAACACCGGCTGGCCTATGCCTCCAAAACACCGGGCCGTACCCAATCCATCAACCTGTTCACGCTGGGCAAACAGGGCGTGACCGATGCCGTGCTGACCGACCTGCCCGGCTACGGTTACGCAGCCGTGCCCAAGGAAGCCAAACTGCGCTGGCAGCAGGTCATGGGCAACTACCTGCAAACCCGCGACAACCTCAAAGCCGTGGTGCTGATGTGCGACCCGCGCCGCGGCATGACCGAGCTGGACGAAATTTTGCTCGACGTGATTCGGCCCCGGGTTGAAGAAGGCTTGAAGTTTTTGATCCTGCTGACCAAATCCGACAAGCTGAACAAAACCGAAGGCGCCAAGGCGCTGCAAATTGCCAAACTGAACGCAGGCGGTGGTGATGTCAAGCTGTTTTCAGCCCTGAAAAAGCAAGGCGTTGGAGAAGTGGCCCAGCATTTGTGGGACTGGACCCATCCAGCCTGATTTTTAAGGTGTCCAATAGGCCTGCAGACTAATCAATACGGGCGCAAGCAGCTCCTGAATATATAGCAATAAACTTGGCCTAGAAAACTCTGTCTGCAAATCAAGAATCATTCTGATCGAAAACGCTAGACTGCCTTGACTGCAACAAAAAAACTTATGCAAACAAAACTTCATCCCTTGGCGGAAGTATTTGGCTACCCAGTCAATAACCAAAGTGCCAAAGCTATTTCAGCGCGTAAAAATCAGCTGTGCCCTTATAACAACAGCGTGCCGAACTGCACAAAAGACAAGGCAAAAAATCCACTCGGTGTTTGCAGTGTTTTCCATGCTGGCGCTCCCGCCATCACTTGTCCTGTCCGCTTTCGGGAAGACTGGTTAATTACTTCCGACGCTGCGAGTTTTTTCTTTGAAGAGGGCGTTTCTTGGAGTTCGTTGACTGAAGTCCGTTTGACGGACGGGTATGGCAAATCAGCTGGCAACATTGACGTTGTTCTCGTCGCCTATGACGCAAATGAAAGAATCATCGACTTCGGCGCGCTTGAAGTGCAGGCGGTGTATATCTCGGGCAATGTGCGTGAACCGTTTGAGTACTTTATGGCCGCACCCGCGAAACGCCAAGAGATGGACTGGCGAACTCAGCCGAACTATCCCCGTCCAGACTATTTATCGTCTTCACGCAAGCGACTTGCACCGCAGTTGATGTTCAAAGGCGGCATCATGAACGAGTGGGGCAAAAAATCTGCCGTCGCTTTGAGCAAGGCTTTCTTTGACACACTACCTGCACTTGAACGAGTACAAAAGAAGGATGCTGCAGTCGCGTGGTTTATTTACGACCTGGTTTTAAACGAAACCTTGCAAAAATATGAGCTAACTAAAGTTGATGAGGTTTTTACCCAATTTAACGAAGCACTGCTCAAAATCACCACAACGAAAGCCGGGCCACTGGGTCAATTTATTGATCAACTGCAAAACAAACTTGATGAGCGCTTGGTCTCTGCGCCCACCAACAAGTTGATTGACAAGCCGTTTTAAGCCCCAACATGCAGCAGGAATTTTTCACCCTCGCTGAATCGAGTCGAATCGTGCCGCCGAATCTGGTCAATGTAGCGTCTGTGCCTCAGCGCAGTCCGTTTCGCTACCCGGGCGGTAAAACCTGGTTCGTACCTGCATTTCGCCAGTGGATGCGAAGTTTAGACAGAAAACCAGAAATATTGGTAGAACCATTCGCCGGCGGTGCCACCATAGCGTTGACGGCGGTCTGCGAAGGATGGACTGACCACGCAGTATTGATCGAGCTAGACCCCGACGTGGCCGCGGTCTGGCAAGTGGTCACCGCAGGTGATGCACCAATGTTGGCAGAAAAAATTCTGGGGTTCGATTTAACTGTTGAAACTGTCAAAGCAGAGTTAGCCAGTACTGCGCAGGACACGCTGCAACAGGCCTTTCAAACCATCCTGCGCAATCGTACCTTTCATGGCGGAATCCTAGCAGCTGGCTCCGGCTTGATTAAGTCAGGCGAGGCTGGCAAAGGCATTTCTTCTCGTTGGTACCCGCAAACCTTAGCCAAGCGATTCCTTGCTTTGCATGTTGTCAGGCATCGCCTAACTGTGTTGTGCAGCGATGCGTTGGAATCGGCGAAAAAATACCAAAACGATCCCAATTGTGTGTTTTTCGTTGATCCACCATACACCGCTGGCGGCAAAAAAGCAGGTCGGCGGCTGTATTCGTTTTTTGATCTCAATCATGCGGCGTTGTTTGAATTCTGCGCAAATATTGCTGGCGATTTCGTCATGACCTATGACAACGCTGATGAAGTTATTGCTCTTGCTATGACTCAAGACTTCCAAACAAAGCTCATCCCAATGAAGAGCACTCACCATGCGGAAATGACAGAACTTGTCATTGGCCGAGATTTGGACTGGCTTTGATAGAAATTTGCCAATTAGAACTTACTCATGGCATCACGCTGTCGTGCCGCAGCGCAGGTGACAAACGCCGACCGGTGCTGGTGTTTTTGCACGGCTTTCCCGAAGCGGCTTTTGTTTGGGACGATTTGCTTTTGCACTTTGCCAAAGCCGAGAACGGCGGCTACCGCTGCATTGCCCCGAACCTGCGCGGCTTCGAGCGGTCCAGCGCCCCGACGGATGTAAGCGCCTACCGACCCAAGCATTTGGTGCAAGACATCGCGGGGTTGATTGCGCTTGAGGGTGGTCAGCTTGAAGCGTTGGTCGCCCACGACTGGGGCGGCGCCGTGGCGTGGAACTTGGCCGCCAGCCAACCACAACTGATCAAAAAGCTGGCCATCATCAATTCACCCCACCCCGGCACGTTTTTGCGTGAATTGCAGCACTCCCCCGCCCAGCAAGCCGCCAGCGCATATATGACTTTTTTGATTCGACCCGATGCAGAAAAGCTGCTGGCTGAAGACGATTTCAGGCGGCTGTTTGAATTTTTCATGCCTTTCAGCGACGTCAAGGGGACACGGGGCCCACGCGTTGCACCCAGCTGGCTGACTGAAGACGTGCGCGCCAAGTACCGCGACGTCTGGCAGCGCGGCTTGACCGGTCCGCTCAATTTTTACCGGGCATCGCCATTGCGGCCAGGCCCTGAGATTGCCAAGGTGGTGATCCCGCGTGAGCTGCTGGAAGTCAATTTGCGCACGTTGGTGCTGTGGGGCATGGGCGATATTGCCTTGCCGCCCGCCCTGCTGGACGGCTTGGCAGACTACGTGCCGCGCATGGAACTCAAACAGGTCGAAGGCGCAACGCACTGGATCATTCATGAGCAGCCAGCGCTGGTGGCGCAGTATTTGCAGGATTTTTTAGCATCCTGACTGGCTACCTGAATGCTATTATTTCAGTAGCTGCTTGCACCCGTATTCATTGGCTAAAAGGCCGATTTCATACCTAAAAACAGGCTTTTTTGACGTTTTTTGGCGCTTTTCAGCACTTTCAGCTTCAATACAGCTCGGCAGCGCCCTCTGGCCGAGTTTTAAACCGTTTGTGAACCCAAAAGTACTGCGCAGGCTGCTCCCGGATGTAGCCCTCCAGCTTTTTGTTCATCAGCGCTGTGTCGGCCACCACGTCATCGGTCGGAAAGTTCTCCCAGGCCGGCAACACCTTCACCTCATAGCCCGTCGCTGTCATGCTGACAACGCCCGGCACCACCTTGGCCCGGCCCAGCCGCGCAAAACGGGCCAGAGACGGCACGGTGGCTGTGGGGACGCCAAAGAAAGGCACAAAAATAGATTCTTGTGGACCAAAGTCCATGTCGGGCAGCAAGTACAGCGGCTTGCCGGCTCGGGTCGCTGCCAGGATGGGCTTGATACCCTCAATACGGCCAAAAAGCCGCATGTGACCCCAGCGCCTGCGGCCGCGCAGAATCCAGCGATCAATCAATTTATTCGACTGATCGGTGTAAATAGTGGACGATTCGCGTGGATGGCGCAGTACCAGGCCGCCCCAAGCGGCATCCATACCGACAAAATGCGGCACAAAAACCACCGTCGGCTCATTACCGGTCATTTCATGTACCGCGCCCGTCAGCGTCACCCGCCGCAAAATCCAGCTCCGTGGCGCATGCCAAACCCAGCTTCTGTCGAGCCAGGCCTGCGCAAAATAGACAAAGGTTTGGCGCGTCAGGTTACGGATGTCTTCTGGCATGCGCTCTGGAAAGCAGAGCGTTAAATTGATGGTCACAACCCGTCGCCGCGATGCCACCAGCACATATAGCACCCAACCCAGCAGCTTGCCCATGGCGCGTACGACGCGCAGCGGCAGCATGGCCAGCAAACGCATGAACAAAATACCGCTTCGCGTGAATAAATAACTCGCCCATTGGCGCGGTGTTCTCAAACTGAATCCTTTTTTGCCGCTTCCTGGCGAGGCGATTTGTAGCGGCCATAGCCCCACAGGTATTGGCCAGGCTGGCTGAGCACGATGGTTTCGATGGCTTGGTTGATGCGGGTCACGGTTGGCAGCAAGTCAGAATTTGCAGGCACCTCCACTGCGGGGAAAATTTTAACGATGTAACCGCGCCCAAAGGCCAGGCGCTCACAGCTGACGGGCAACAACACCGCACCGGTCTGCAGCGCTAGGCGCGCGGCCAATGTCATCGTGTAAGCCGGTTTACCAAAAAACGGTGCCCAAACGCCAAGCCCCTCAGGCGGTACTTGGTCAGTCAACAGCGCCACCGCCTGATTGGCTTTGAGGGCTTTGTGCATGGCTTTGATGGCGCTCAATGACGCGGGCAGCACTTTGAACTGGGGTCGCTGGCGGGTGACCAGCTCAATCGCAGCCAATGACGGCTGGCGCGCAGGGCGATAGATCGCCGTGATGGGCCCATAAATTTCAGCCAGCGCCTGCGGACCCAGCTCAAAACTGCCGCAATGTGGCCCGAAAAAAATCACGCCCCTGCCTTGGGCAAAGGCCAGCTCTGAATGGTTTTTGCCCAGCATTTGCACATTGGCCAAACACGATTCATCAAAAGGCCGCAGCCAGAGTTTGGGGAGTTCAGCCACAAAACGGCCCGCCTCTGCAATGGCCGGTTTGGCCACATTAAAAGCCAACCCAGCCTGCAAAACATTGGCACGAAAGCGCCGGCGATAGCCCGGGCTCAAAGCCCACACCAACCAGCCCAATACGCCGCCCAGCGCATGCAGCACAGGCAGTGGCCAGACAGAGAAAAATCGGAACAGGGTGAGCATGAATGAAGGCGTAAAGCGCAGCGCAAGCGCGCGTCATATAATCACGTTTGTCGCCGAGTTATTTGAACAACTTGCAGGGCGACGTTAAACCAAACTGCTAAAGCGTTCGCCAAAGCATTCCGCTGGCAACGCGCCCAGCAACTTTATGGAGTGTACTTTCATGGCGAACGACTTTTTATTTACTTCTGAATCTGTATCCGAAGGCCACCCAGACAAGGTAGCCGACCAAATTTCTGATGCCATCCTGGATGCCATCTTCAAACAAGACCCCTTAAGCCGCGTGGCCGCCGAAACGCTGACCAACACCGGCTTGGTCGTCTTGGCCGGTGAGATCACCACCAACGCCCACGTTGACTACATTCAGGTCGCACGCGACACCATCAAGCGCATCGGTTACGACAACACCGAGTACGGCATTGACTACAAAGGCTGCGCGGTGATGGTTTGCTATGACAAGCAAAGCAACGACATCGCCCAGGGCGTTGACCACGCGAGCGACGACCACCTGAACATCGGCGCAGGCGACCAGGGCCTGATGTTTGGCTACGCCTGCGACGAAACGCCAGAGCTGATGCCCGCACCGATTTACTACGCCCACCGTTTGGTCGAGCGCCAGGCGCAACTGCGCAAAAGCGGCAAGCTGCCGTTCTTGCGGCCTGATGCAAAAAGCCAGGTGACGATGCGCTATGTAGACGGCAAGCCGCACAGCATCGACACCGTGGTGCTGTCCACCCAGCACAGCCCGGACCAGAGCGAGACAGCACACAAAATGAAGGCATCGTTCAATGAAGCCATCATTGAAGAGCTGATCAAGCCGGTGCTGCCAAAAGGCATGTTGACCAAGGACACCAAGTATTTGATCAACCCGACAGGCCGTTTCGTTATTGGCGGCCCACAGGGCGATTGCGGCTTGACTGGCCGAAAAATCATTGTTGACACCTACGGCGGTGCCTGCCCCCACGGCGGCGGTGCCTTCAGTGGCAAAGACCCATCGAAAGTTGATCGCTCGGCTGCCTATGCCGCACGTTACGTCGCCAAAAACATTGTGGCTGCTGGCCTGGCCAAGCAGTGCCAGATTCAGGTCGCCTACGCGATTGGCGTGGCCAAGCCGATGAACGTGACGGTCTACACAGAAGGCACAGGCGTGATCAGCGACGAAAAACTGTCAGCCCTGGTGCAAGAGCACTTTGACCTGCGCCCTAAAGGCATCATTCAAATGCTCGACCTGCTGCGCCCGATTTACGAAAAGACGGCGGCATATGGTCACTTTGGTCGTGATGAGCCAGAATTCACTTGGGAGCGCACCGATAAAGCTGCTGTGCTTCGCGCCGCTGCTGGTATATAAGCTCGACTTGATAGTTAAAAACCACCTTCGGGTGGTTTTTTTACGCCTTACTTATTGAGATAGTTCAAAGCCAACTTGCCCACAGTCGCCGCAATCCCGCTGACCATCGTGCCCCACGCCATATCGATGAACGTCAAACCCAGCGGCCAGTCTTTGATAACGGCCAGGTTGGTCAAGTCATAAGTTGAATAGGCAAAAAACCCAAACAGCGCGCCCATCAAAGCCGCCTTCCACACCGGGCTGTCAGCCTGCGGCAGCACCGCAAATATCAGCAAGCCCAACGGAAACATCAGGTAAAAGGCCGCTGCCGCCCACAAGTTGGGGTTTGGGCTGAGCAAGGGCCCCATAGCGTTGGCGTAAGTTGACTTGGCAATCACGCCCAGCCACACCATGTCGATGGCAAGCATGGTCACAAAGACTGCTGCATAGGTTACAAAATAATTAAACATGAATACTCTCTTGAGGCTAAGTGTGGCTATCTGCGGGTATTTTGACCGTTAAGCCAGCTTATGTTGCCGTTTGGCGAAGATTACCTACAAAACACGCTTGAATTAGTAGAATTTCATAGTAACTAATTGATACACCCTTTGCACGCTTTTTCACTTCACTTTTGGCTAGCTCTGGCGGCGTTCGGGGTTATGGTTTCCATGGTCGGTGGAGCCATCATTCATGCGTGGTGGATGCGTCGAATGGCACTTCAGCGCAAGCGCCCACCTGCCGTGTGGCCACTGATGCGACGGCCCATTATCAATTCTGATGAGCGAAAGACCTGGCGCTGGCTGGAGCTCGCGTTTGTTGACTACTCTGTCATGATCAAAATGCCAGTCACGCGCTTTTCTACCCCGAACTCGAAAAAAGAAGGCGTCTACTGGTACGAGCTGCTAAGTAGCCTGTACTGCACGTTCACCATTGTCCGTGCTGACGGAACGGTCATGGGGTGCGTCGATTTGCCCCCCAGTTCCGGAAAGCCAAACAGGTCGCATCGCATGAAGGCGGCGGTGCTAAAACAGTGTGGCGTTTCTTACATTGTCTTGCAGCCAGGCCTGCTGCCAACGATTGAGCAGATACGGATCTATTTCTTGGGTGATGCGTCTGCTATGCCCCAAAGCATTCAGCAAGCGGCAGCAATTGAAGCAGCAAGTACAAGCCTGCGCAGTTCAATTTCGCGAAGCCGGCAGACCAGACATGTTTCCCCTGTACAAAAAGAGCCGACTAACGTCGACTCGTCTTTTGACCTGGACTCGCAATTTTCTGTCGGGTCCTCCAGTGGATTCACAGCGAAGTGGCAAGACGACTCGTTCATCATGCCCCTTGATAGCCGACGCGCCGATTTGTGATGACGACAAGACAACAGTCGATTTTCTGGAATTGTTTCGGCTTTTTATTTGCGCCGTCTTGAAACAATGACGGAATGCCGACATCATTAGCACTTGACGGCGATGAGTTGCTGGTCATGGGAGAAGAATACCTTTCGCTGTTGCCGAGAAGTAATCTGCTGTCCTCAATTCACTATTTATTTAATAGCTGCTTGCGCCCGTATTCATTGGTCCAAAGGTCAATATGAACGCTAAAACCCACAATACTTACGCATTTTTCAAGTCATTCAGTGCCAACTTGCAGGCCCTCGGTGACGCCACAGCCTCTAACTTTGCTACTACAGCTCGATCATGCTGATAGCCCACTGAGCTGCCACCCGGCCTTCGTCGGTCGGCACTAGCCATACTTCAACCAGGCTGTCAGGGGAGTGCAAATAGACTGGCTCCCGACCAGTAGCACTGGCATTTTTACCCAAGTCAAGCCGAACGCCCAGGTAGGCCAGTTGGGTGCAGACATCAGCACGCAGTATCGCGTCATGCTCGCCAATGCCACCGGTAAAGGCCAACACATCCAGCCCGCCCAAACAGGCCGTCATGGCGCCGGTTTCGCGAATGATCCGGTAAGTGAACATTGAAATGGCCAGGGCGGCACGGGGGTCGCCGCTGGCGCGAAGGCGGCGCATGTCACTGCTGAAGCCCGACACGCCAAGCAAACCACTTTGCCGATACAGCAAGCGCTCCAGCCGGGCATGGTCCCACCCCTGTGCGAGCAGGTGCAACAGCACACCTGGGTCAAGGCTGCCGCTGCGGGTGCCCATCATGAGTCCGTCGAGCGCAGAAAACCCCATACTTGTGGCTCGGCTTTGCCCTTCAAAGGTGGCGCACAAGCTTGCGCCACTGCCAAGGTGGGCCATCACCATTCGCCCGTTTGATCGGGGGCTCAGGCGCGAAAGGGTTTGTGCGACGTACTGGTAAGACAAACCGTGAAAGCCGTAGCGACGTACGCCCTGAGCGACCAATTGTTCAGGCAATGCAAAACGGTATTCCACCTCCGGCAGGTTTGAATGAAAGGCGGTGTCGAAACAGGCAATTTGTGGGGTAGCCGGAAATGCCTTGGCAAAAGCACGTATGCCCGCCAGGTTGTGCGGCTGATGCAATGGGGCAAGTGGACAGAGTGCTTGCAACTGGTCCAGCACCTTTGCATCCACCTGCACCGCCTGAAGGTAAACACTAGCGCCATGCACTACACGGTGGGCGACAGCGCGCAACGCCATGCCGGCAAATTGATCTGACAGCAACCGCTGCAATGCTTTCAGAGCGCTGGTAAATCTGTCGTCTTCTGGGCATGAAACTGCGTCATGTTCTGTCCCGCCATCGACTGTCCACGACATAGCCAGCGGCCCGGCGGCAGTCAAGCCATCGACACAACCCGACATCAGCACTGGCCCATCACCTGCGGCATCCACAGCATAAAGCGCAAACTTCAACGTTGACGAGCCTGCGTTGACTGCCAGGACTGTCATGGGCGGCTACTGTGTTTGTGATGGCGGTTGTGATGCGCCACAAGTTTGGCCAGCAATGCAGAGGCAATGCGAGCAGTGGCGCCATCTGCGCGGCTGGTCAAGGCAATGGGCACCCGCGCACCGAGCACGATGCCTGATGATGTGGCACCCCCCAAATACTGCAACTGTTTACCCAGCATGTTGCCCGACTCCAGGTCTGGCACCACCAGTATGTCGGCATCACCCGCCACGTCCGACGCAATCTGTTTGAGGCGGGCAGCGTACGGCGAAATGGCATTGTCAAAAGCCAACGGCCCATCGAGCAAGCCGCCGGTGATCTGCCCGCGCTGCGCCATCTTGCACAATGCAGCCGCGTCCAGTGTCGATGGGATGCCCGGGTTGATGGTTTCCACCGCCGACAAAATGGCGACCTTGGGCAACGCCACCCCCATGATGTGGGCGAACAAAATCGCGTTTTGCACGATGTCGGCTTTTTCAGCCAGCGTTGGCCGAATGTTCAAGGCGGCATCCGTCAGCAGCAGCGGCTTGGGGTAGGTGGGCACATCAAACCGGAACACATGGGACATGCGCCGCTCAGTGCGCAGCGATATCTCCGTGACAACGGCGTGCACCAGTTCATCGGTGTGCAGGCTGCCTTTCATCAGCGCCTCTACATCGTGACGCGCCGCCATGGCCGCCGCACGCGCGGCTGCGGCATGGCTATGTTCGACGGCTTCAATGTCGATGCCTGCGATATCAATGCCGTTCTCTTCTGCCAGTTGGCGAATCCTGGTCTCAGGCCCGATGAGCACCACATCGAGCAAATCCAGTTTCGCGGCCTCGACCGCACCGCGCAGCGAGTCGGCATCGCAAGGGTGGACAACGCCGCAGCGCACAGGAGGCAAACCCCCACCCAGGGCAAGCAGCGCGCGCAATCGCGCATCAGCATCGAACAATTGAATCTGGGGTGCATTCACCTTCAAGCGGCGCACCCGCTGGGTAGGCGCCAGCACCCGTGCTATGCCAGACAAGACTGTTTCATGGCGCTGGTTGACGACCTGGCAGTCCAGATCAACACGTTTTTTCTCGTCATCCTTGGATGTGACCGTGACGGTCACGGTCACTGTATCGCCGACTCGCACGGGTCGGCTGAAACGCAAGGCCTGCTCAAGATAGATGGTGCCAGGCCCCGGGAACACCGTACCCAGCAAGGCAGAAATCAGCGCCCCACCCCACATGCCATGGGCGATGACGCCGTGAAACAAGGTCGCATCGGCATAGGCTGGGTCCAGGTGGGCAGGGTTGTTGTCGCCCGACACAGCGGCAAACGCACGGATGTCGTCCAGCGTCAGGGTGCGCATGGTTTGCGCGGTTTGCCCCAAGTGGATTTCGTTGTAGGTAACGTTGTCGGTGTATTCAGGGTCAGCGTACTGGGATTCGGTCAGGGCATTCATGGGTGATTCCTTGTTCAGTCCGCGTAACGAACCATGACGTATTCACCCGGTGCATCGTACAGCGATGATGCAGTAGAAATTTGACGTGCGGCGATCTGTTTGCCTGAATGGGTTTGCAGCCATTCGTGCAAAGGCTCCCACCAGGATCCTTCGCAACGGGGAGAAGAAGCCTGCCACTGAAGCGGCTCGATGTAGCCATGACCTTGCTCCACACTGCCTTTCTGGTAGCTGCGTTTGGGATGTCCCGGCTCAGAAACGATACCCGCGTTGTGCCCGCCAGAAGCCAGGATGAAAGTCGTGTGGGTATCCGTGAGCAAATGCACCTTGTAGACCGACTTCCACGGGCACACATGGTCGCGGACCGTGCCAACAACGAGCATCGGCATCTTGATGTCCATGAGCGAAATTTTGGCATCAGCAAGTCGGAACTGTCCAGTTGCAAGATCATTGTGCAAAAACAGATGATCGAGGTATTCTGAGTGCATCCGTGCAGGCAAACGCGTCACGTCTGAGTTCCAGCTCATCATGTCATTGCCCACTTCGTCCTGCCCTAGCAGGTAGCGCTTTGTGTTGCGAGACCAGATCAGGTCTCGCGAGTTGAGAAACTGGAATGTGCCAGCCATCTGCTTACCGGACAGAAAGCCTGTTGTCTCCATCTGGGCCTTTATCGCTTTTACTTGATCTTCATCGATAAGAATGCCCATTTCGCCAGGCTCGGTAAAGTCGGTCAGCGCGGCGAGCAGCGATATGCTGGCCAGAACGGGCATGCGCTTGTACGCGGGATCGGTGCTGTCCTTGCGGCTAAGTGCGGCTGCGACGATAGACAGGAAAGTGCCGCCCAGGCAATAGCCCAAGCCATGAATCCGTTTGGCACCGGTGAGACGGCTCACAGCCGCCATGGCCTGCATCACACCTTGCTGCAGGTAATCGTCCAGACCCAAATTCCTGTCATCAGCATCGGGGTTGCGCCAGGACACCATAAAGACGGTGTAGCCCTTGTCCACCAGGAAGCGAACCATAGAATTGGCTGGCGACAAGTCCAGGATGTAGTACTTCATGATGCACGACGGAACAATGAGCAGTGGCTCCGCAGCCACCTTGCTGGTGGCGGGTTCATACTGGATCAACTCGATCAGGTGGTTTCGAAACACCACCTTGCCCGGCGTTACGGCCACATCCTTGCCTACGGCATAAGGTAAGGGTGCCATCGCCTTGAGTCCTTTTGACAAACCAGCGCGTAGCTGTTGCGCCGTGTCATGCAGGTAATTTTGATAGCCCTTTATTCTGCTGTGACCCAGCGAGGCGTATCCGCTCCTTAATACTTCAGGATTGGTCAGTGGGTAGTTGTTCGGCGACAGCGCATCCAGCATTTGACGGGCATAAAAGCGAACCATGTGTGTGTGGTGTGCTGACACGCCCGGTACCTGTGCAGCCTGGTCCCACCATTGCTCAGCGGACTTAAAGCTTTCCTTGAAGGCATTAAAGGGCCATCGGCTCCAGTCTGATGCCTCAAATCGATGGTCTTGCTTGTCCGATTCAGCCTTGTCGCCCTCCGTGGGCGCAAAGACTTGACTTGCAGTCTGGATCGATAGGTTCAATGCCTGGCAGCCCAGCTCCCATTGGCGTGCAGGAGAAGCCGCCAAATGCACCCACCAGTCGGCATAGGCCTTGGACAGTGCAATGGGGGACAGTCCCGAGCCGCTTTTTGCCAAAATGCTTTCGGCCACGTTGTTGGTGGCGTGCAAAGCTGTCGATGGTGTTTTCATAAGGGTAAAGGGCTGGATGGGTTGGTCAATCAAGCAACGGCGTGGCATCCGCCATCGACATAGATGGTTTGCCCGGTCATACCGGACGAAGCATCGCTGCATAGAAAGGACGTCAGGCGCCCGATTTCCTGGAGCGTCACCAAACGGCCAATCGGCGCCTTGGCGCGGGCGCGGTCCATCAATTCATCAAAGTCTTCGATGCCCGATGCCGCCCGGGTGAGGATCGGCCCAGGGGACACAGCATGCACCCTGATGTTGTTTGGCCCAAGTTCCAGCGCCATATAGCGCACCAGCGACTCCAGTGCGGCTTTGACAGGCCCCATCAGACCGTAGTGCGGCACGGCCTCCACCGCGCCCTGATAGCTCATCGTGACCAGACTACCCCCTCGGGTCATGTGCGGCAGACACAATTGCGCCAGTTGCGAAAACGAGTGGCACGAGACCTCCATGGCGCGGGCAAAGCCAGCCGAAGGCCTGTCGATCACCTGCCCGTGCAGCTCGTCTAACGGCGCCCAGGCAATCGAATGCACGACAAAATCAAACGAGCCCAACTCCGCAACGGCTTGGTCGACCAATCCCTGCAAGTCGCCGCTTGTCTCTACGTTGCACTTTAGCAAAGGCACCCCCAGTGACTCAGCCAGCGGCGCACCATGCTTGTGTGATTTTTCATTCAGGCACGACAACACCAGCTCAGCGCCGTCAAGGTGTGCTTCCTGGGCACAGCCCCAGGCAATGCTGTGTTCGTTGGCCAAGCCCACGATCAGCCCTTTTTTACCCTTTAAGGGCGCGTCTCGTCCGTTTGGCTTGTTCATATCTAAATTCTGCGATTCAACAAAGAAACATGTAATTTAGAAAGCCAGGATGGCTGGCCCATGACAAACCATGGCGCAATCGCTGCTAACTTGCTAAACGTTGATCTGTGTCAATCAAAACGTCCCGCGGGGCCGTCGTCCTGGATCGTGGTGGCATACGGCAACAAGGGGCAACAGGGGGGTAACAAGGCAAAAAACCTGAGGCTGACTTGAAAAGGTCATGAAATGGCCTTATTATTAGCACTCTACAGGCGCGAGTGCTAGCAACAGCGCTTTTGCCTGAAAGTTTTCGAAATATTCAGGCTCAGTTCCTGGAGTTTTTAATTCAAAACCCTTTTTATAACTGGAGAAACCATGAAACTTCGCCCCCTGCACGACCGCGTGATTGTCAAACGCGTCGAAAACGAAACCAAAACCGCCTCTGGCATCGTCATTCCTGACTCAGCCGCTGAAAAGCCTGATCAAGGCGAGATTCTGGCCGTTGGCCCAGGCAAGAAGAACGACAAGGGCGAAGTTCAGCCTGTTGGCGTCAAAGTTGGCGACCGCGTTTTGTTCGGCAAATACAGCGGCCAAACGGTCAAAGTTGACGGCGACGAGTTGCTGGTCATGAAAGAAGAAGACCTCTTTGCCGTCGTCGAGAAGTAATCCGCTGACCCAAAGTCACTATTGATTTAATAGCTGCTTGCGCCCGTATTCATTGGGCTACAGGCACTTTTAATACCTATTTTTAGCCTTTTTCAAGCTTTTTAACCCTTTTTAGGAGCCACACATGGCAGCAAAAGATGTAGTTTTCGGCGGCGAAGCCCGCGCACGTATGGTCGAAGGCGTGAATATTCTCGCCAACGCCGTCAAGGTAACCCTGGGCCCTAAAGGCCGTAATGTGGTGCTGGAGCGCTCATTCGGCGCCCCTACCGTGACCAAAGACGGTGTGTCCGTCGCTAAAGAAATCGAACTGAAAGACAAGTTGCAAAACATGGGCGCGCAGATGGTCAAGGAAGTTGCTTCCAAGACGTCTGACATCGCTGGTGACGGCACCACGACCGCTACCGTGCTCGCTCAAGCCATCGTTCGCGAAGGCATGAAGTACGTTGCCGCCGGTATGAACCCGATGGACCTGAAGCGCGGCATCGACAAGGCTGTGACAGCTCTGGTTGAAGAGCTGAAGAAAGCGTCAAAAGCCACCACGACCAGCAAAGAAATCGCTCAAGTTGGCTCCATTTCTGCCAATTCTGACGAAACCATTGGCAAGATCATTGCTGATGCGATGGACAAAGTCGGTAAAGAAGGCGTCATTACCGTTGAAGATGGCAAGTCACTTGAGTCCGAGCTCGACGTGGTTGAAGGCATGCAGTTTGACCGTGGCTACCTGTCACCGTACTTCATTAACAACCCAGAAAAGCAGTCTGCCATTCTGGACAACCCGTTTGTGCTGCTGTACGACAAGAAAATCAGCAACATCCGTGACCTGCTCCCTACGCTGGAACAAGTCGCCAAAGCTGGCCGCCCACTGCTCATCATCGCTGAAGAAGTTGATGGCGAAGCTCTGGCAACGCTGGTGGTTAACACCCTGCGCGGCATCTTGAAAGTGGTGGCTGTCAAGGCCCCAGGTTTTGGCGATCGTCGCAAAGCTATGCTGGAAGACATCGCCTGCCTGACCGGCGGCAAGGTCATTGCTGAAGAAGTGGGCATGTCGCTTGAAAAAGCCACGCTGGCCGACCTCGGCTCTGCCAAGCGCATTGAAGTCGGCAAAGAAAATACCATCATCATCGACGGTGCTGGTGCTGCTGCTGACATCGAAGCCCGCGTCAAACAAGTGCGCGTTCAGATCGAAGAAGCGACCAGCGACTACGACCGTGAAAAACTGCAAGAGCGCGTGGCCAAGCTGGCCGGCGGTGTTGCCGTGATCAAGGTTGGCGCTGCCACCGAAGTCGAAATGAAAGAAAAGAAAGCCCGTGTTGAAGACGCCCTGCACGCTACCCGCGCTGCTGTGGAAGAAGGCATTGTTGCTGGCGGCGGCGTTGCATTCTTGCGCGCCAAGCAGGCTGTTGGCACCCTGAAAGGCGACAACGCCGACCAGGACGCCGGCATCAAGCTGGTCATGAAAGCGATTGAAGCGCCGTTGCGCGAAATCGTGTTCAACGGCGGCGGCGAAGCGTCGGTGGTTGTGGCAGCTGTGATGGCTGGCAAAGGCAACTACGGCTACAACGCAGCCAATGAAACCTACGGCGACATGATTGAAATGGGTATCCTGGACCCAACCAAAGTGACCCGCACCGCACTGCAAAACGCAGCGTCTGTCGCCAGCCTGATGCTGACGACCGAGTGCATGATTGCAGAAGCACCAAAAGACGACGCCCCAGGCGGCGGCATGGGTGGTGGCGGTATGGGCGGCATGGGTGGTATGGGCGGCATGGACATGTAATGCTTGCTTGAACCAGCTTTTGCTGATTCAAAAATTAAAAAGGCCGCAGCGTGCAAACGCTGCGGCCTTTTTTAATGGTCACAAAATTCAGGTCGTCACCGCCTCATACTCGTTGGTACCCTCTACCGTAGGCTGTACCCACCAATAAATCAGCACCAAGAGGCCAATCACCGTCAGCATGATGAGTTGCCACCAGCCGCTTTTGCCAATGTCATGCAAGCGGCGTGTACCTACTGCGAGTGCAGGTAGCAACAAACCCAAGCTGACCAGGCCAGCAACAGCATCGCCGAGCATGCTCGCGGCGATCGAGATCAGAATTTGGAACAGTGCAAACCACCAAAATTCAGGGCGCGATGCGCGGCCTGTAAATGTGGCGTATTTGGACAGACATACGGAAATAGCTTGACCGAAGTTCATGTTTTCTCCTCCTCAGGATTAACGGGGTAAATTCCCCTCGCCATGATAGGCTTTCGGGCGCCACTCGGCTACCTTGGTTCACCGCAAGCGCTGTAACAACCCTGCCGTTGAAGCATCGAGCCCGGAGACATCACCATTTTGCAAGCGCGGCTCTATGTCTTGTGCCAGCACCTTGCCCAACTCTACGCCCCACTGGTCAAAGCTGTTGATGCCCCAGATGGCACCGCTGACAAACACCCGGTGCTCTTGCAGCGCCAGCAGTGCGCCCAGGCTGGCAGGTGTGAGTTGATCCAGCAGCAGCATAGTGCTAGGGCGGTTGCCGGGAAAGTGTTTGTGGCCGCCGCTATCTGTCTTCCCCACCATCAGCGCTTGCGCTTGGGCCAGAACGTTAGCCAGTAGCTTGCTGTTGTGACCAGGCAAAGGGTGACTTGCGTTTTTCACTGCAATAAATTCAACCGGTATGACCGACGTGCCCTGATGCAGCATTTGAAAATAAGCGTGCTGGCCATTGGTGCCAGGCTCGCCCCACAAAGCCGGTGCAGTGTCGTAAGGCAGCGCGTTGCCCTGCGCATCCACGCGCTTGCCGTTGCTTTCCATCTCAAGCTGCTGTAGATACGCTGGCAAGCGGCGCAGTGCATGGCTGTAGGGTGCGATGCTGCGGCTGCTAAAGCCGTGAAAGTTGCGGTACCAAACGTCCAGCAGGCCAAGGCGAACAGGCAGACTTTGTTCAAGCGGCGCATGGCGAAAGTGCTCATCCATCGCGTGGGCACCTGCCAAAAACTCACGAAAAGCTTTGTCACCAATCGCTATGGCTATCGGCAAGCCAATGGCCGACCACAGCGAGTAACGACCACCCACCCAGTCCCAAAAACCGAACGTGGTGGTGATGCCAAACGCGTTGGCAGCTGCGATATGCGTCGTCAGCGCTGCGAAATGGCTGCCAATGTCTTGCCCGCCCTGTGCTTCAAACCAGACTTTGGCTGACTGCGCATTGAGCATGGTCTCGGCGGTCGTGAAGGTTTTTGAGGCGATCAAAAACAGTGTGCTGTGCGGTTTGCACTGCGCCAATACGTCCGCCAGTTCCTGGCCATCGACGTTGGAGACAAAATGAAACCGCTTGGCTTTGTCGGCAAACTCATGCAGTGCCAGCACCGCCATTTGCGGCCCCAAGTCTGAGCCGCCAATACCGATGTTGACGATGTCTGTGATCTGGTCATTGGCGCGTACCTGGCCTGCAAAGGCCAGCATGGCGTTCAAAGTCACCTCAACTTCAGCTTGTTTATCTGCTACTTTATTAATAGCTGCTTGCGCCGGTATATATTGACCTGCGGGCGGATTTCTTAGTAAAAAGTGCATCACAGCACGGTTTTCAGTGCTGTTGACGGCTTCGCCGGCAAACATGGCGTCACGGTGTTGCTCAACGCCGCATTGGCGCGCCAAGTCAAAAAGCAGCGACGCCGTAGAGCCGTCGATCAGATTTTTTGACAGGTCAGCAAACACATGCGGTGCGTCCTGGCTGAAAGTCGCAAAGCGCAGTGGGTCAACTGCAAAGGCGCCACGCATGTCAAAGGTTTTAGCAACCGACTCAAAATGCGATTGCAGCGCGCCCCAGGCTGGTGTTTTGTCACACCGGGTACGCATCACACCGCCAGCATCAGTTGCTCAAGCAGAACAGCGTCCGTAACAAAACCACGTATGCCCTCCGCCAGCTTTTCAGTCGCCATCGCGTCCTGGTTCAGTGCAAACCTGAAACCGGCCTCGTCAAAATTAACAACGGGTAAGTCCAGTGCCTTGGCCGCATCTGCTTTGAGTGCTTGCGTCAAAGGCGCATCGGTTGCTGCCAATTGCGCAAGCAGCTCGGGGCTGATGGTCAGCAAGTCGCAACCCGCTAGCGCCGTGATTTGCCCGATGTTGCGAAAGCTCGCACCCATGATTTCAGTGGTGATGCCGAAGTGTTTGAAATGGTTGTAAATGTCCCGCACTGACTGCACGCCGGGGTCGTTCGGCCCCAGGTTGTCTGCCTCTACCCAAGCTGCACCGCAGGCTTTTTTGTGCCAGTCGTAAATACGCCCCACAAAAGGCGAGATCAACTGCACCTTGGCTTGCCCGCACGCCACCGCCTGGCAAAAGGCGAACAGCAGCGTGAGGTTGGTGTGGATGCCGCGCTGCTCCAGTTTTTCAGCGGCCTGAATGCCTTCCCACGTCGCGGCGACTTTGATCAGCACGCGGTCGATGTGAATACCTTCCGCTTCGTACAAGTCAATGATGCGTTCGCCGCGCGTGAAGGTGGCGCTGGCATCAAAGCTCAGGCGGGCGTCAATCTCTGTCGATACGCGGCCCGGTATGACTTGCAAAATCTCGCAGCCAAAGCGCACCAAAAGGCGGTCCATCACTTCATCCAGTGCACGGCCTTTGAATTTATTCACCACGCCCGCCATCAACGGCTGGTAGTCGGGCTTTTGCACCGCCTTCAAAATCAGCGATGGGTTGGTGGTGGCGTCTTGCGGTTTGAACTGTGCGAGTTGCTTGAAGTCGCCCGTGTCGGCAACCACCGTGGTGAACTGTTTGAGGGCTTCGAGTTGGTTCATGATTTTTTGATTTTCATTACTGCGAGTTACCATTATGCCAATACAATGTGAAACTTAATTACATGACGGTTACGTATCAACATGAGTTTTGACCTGATTTTGTTTGGCGGTACAGGCGATTTGGTATGGCGCAAGCTCATGCCTGCATTGTTTCAGGCATTTCGTCATGGCTCGCTGCCTGCGGGTGGTCGCATCGTAGGTGTGGCGCGCGATGATTTGACGGACAACGCTTACCGCGCACTCATCAAGTCACGGTTCGACAATGTTGAACTGGCCAAGCGCCCGACTGAAGAAGAGTTTGACCGCTTTGCAGCGTTGCTTTTTTACATGCGCATGGATTTGTCAAACCCAGCAGACTACCCGCGACTGGCCAGCAAGCTGCAAGAACACGTTGCCGACCCCGTCGTCATGTACTTGGCGACCGCGCCTGGCCTTTTCACGGTTTTTTGCGAACAGCTTTCTGCCGCCGGCATGAATCGCCACAACATGCGGATAGTTCTTGAAAAGCCTTTGGGCCATGACCTGGCATCCAACCGCGCCATCAACGCCAGCGTGCGCAAGGTGTTTGACGAAAAGCAGATTTTCAGGATTGACCACTACCTGGGCAAACCATCGGTACAAAACCTGTTTGCCTTGCGTTTTGGCAATGCGCTGTTTGAGCCGCTCTGGCGACGTGAGGACATTGCCAACATTCAAATCACAATTGCCGAAGACCTAGGCATTGAAAAACGTGGTGCGTTTTACGACGGTACAGGTGCACTGCGTGACATGGTGCAAAACCACGCGCTGCAACTGCTGTGCGCGGTGGCGATGGAGCCACCGATCAATGCCCACGCTGATGCTATTCGTGATGAAAAGCTCAAGGTGCTGCGTTCGCTGAAACCGTGGACGGCCGAAACATTGCGCCAGCATGTGGTGCGCGGCCAATACGCGGCGGGTACGGTTGATGGCGAACCGGTGGCGGCATACCGTCATGAAGCAGGTGTCAGCGATGCAAGCAAAACAGAGACATTTGTCGCGCTGCGCTGTGAGATAGCCAACTGGCGTTGGGCGGGCGTGCCCTTCTACATCCGTACGGGCAAACGTCTGGCGGGGCGCAGTGCGTATATTGAAGTCAACTTCAGACCCACGCCGCACGCTATTTACAAGTCGCCACTGGGTGCAGGCAACCGCTTGGTGATTCATTTGCAGCCCAAAGACGGGCTGGAACTGCATCTGTTTGCGCAGGGCCAACAAAATCGTATGAACTCAAACACGCTAGCGCCAGTGCAGCTGGATTTGGACTTTGACAAACGCTTTGGCTCCGAGCGCGTGGGCGCGTACGAGCGGTTGCTACTGGATGTGATTGGCGGACGGCTGAACCTGTTTGTGCGCAGCGATGAGCAAGAAGAAGCCTGGCGTTGGGTCGAGCCCATCATGCAAAGCTGGGCGGCGGATGCCGAAGGGCCACGCCAGTATGCAGCGGGGACTTGGGGGCCGAGTGCCAGCAGCGCGATGATTGCCCGCGACGGCTTTTGCTGGTCCGAAGAATGCTAGACAGAATCAAAGCCTCATTGCCATCATTAGCTCCGGCCGAGCAGCGCGTTGGCAAGCTAGTGCTTACTGACCCGCGTGCGTTTGCCAACTTACCGATTACCGAGCTGGCCGACCGTGCCCATGTCAGCAAGCCTACCGTGGTTCGGTTTTGCCGTAGCGTGGGTTATGACGGCTTGAGCGACTTCAAACTCAAGCTGGCGGGCAGCGTCAGTGAGGGTGTACCTTTTGTTCACCGCAGCGTGGACGTTGATGACAAAACCAGCGACGTGATGGTCAAGGTGATTGACAACACCGTCGCCGCATTTTTAAAGTACCGCAACGACGCGTCATCGTTCGCGATTCAAAAAGCCACCGATGCGCTGGCCGCAGCTGAAGCGAACGGAAACCGCATTGAATTTTTTGGTGTCGGCAACTCCGGCATCGTGGCGCAAGACGCGCAGCACAAGTTTTTTCGCCTGGGTGTCCACACCGTTGCGTACAGCGATGGCCACATGCAAGTCATGAGCGCGTCGATGATGGGGCCAGGGGACTGCGTGGTGGTGATTTCAAACTCAGGCCGTACGCGGGACTTGATGGATGCTTGCGACATTGCTCGCAAGAACGGAGCAACCACGATTGTCATTACCGCCAGCGGCTCACCACTGGCATCAGCCGGGCACATTCACTTGGCGGCAGACCACCCCGAAGGCTACGACCGCTACAGCCCCATGGTGTCGCGGCTGCTGCATTTGATGATCATTGATATTTTGGCAACCTGCCTGGCTCTGCGCATTGGCGGCAAGTTGCAGCCGCTGCTCAAAGAGATGAAGAACAATTTACGCAACAAGCGCTATGCGTGAAGGCTGAAAAAGCTGTTTCGGAGCATTTTTACCCTCTTTTTAGGTGCCATTTAGGCCTAAAACCCAATGAATACGGGCGCAAGCAGCTACTAAATATATAGCGTCATTATTTGCCTGTTACAGGCAATAACGACACAGGGCCGTACCAGGCACGCGCCACGCTCTTGGTGTTGTCGGTGTCTGTCATGATCGAAATACTGGTCAACAGGCCGGGTTCTTCGCCAAAGGCTTTGACAAAATCATCACGCACCGCACGCTCGTAATCCATCCAGCGGTTCAACTTGGCCGTACCCGTCTCAAGTGGCAGCTTACGAATCCGGTCGGTATGCGGGTTCAAAATAACTTCCTCGGGCTTGCATTCGTTGCACCACACGTACATCAGCGTGGCGTACGGCAAGGGCTCACCTGTCAGCACATGCGCCAGTTCTGACAGCATCGCGTTTTTGCCTGAAAATTTTGATCGGTCACCCTCAAATGCCAACACCACGCGAACCGGCGAATCGTCAAACTCGCGTAGCGACATGTCGGCATATTGAATCAAATCTGGCAACTTCCATGAAAATTTGATACGCCCCAGCGCTTCAGGCTCAACCTTCATGACTTGCCTGAGCATGCTGGCCGACGACTGCGCCTTGGCGGCAATGGCGTCACGACCTTCTTCAAGCACATAGTCAAACTGGCTAGGCGTTTTGCCCGGCAGTTTGTAATGGCTCCATGCCTGCGCATTGGGGCTGCCAATGGATGACAACGCCCACGGGCTTTGAACAGCACGGCTGTCAGGCGTTAACGGCGGCGAACTACAGGCCGCTAGCTGAAACACGACAACACAAACCGTGGAAATTTTAATGATTCTGGACATGGTTTAAACAGCCTGAAAATCAGTTGAGCATACATATAAACAAACATAAAAAAACCGCCCAACTTTGCAGCCGGGCGGTTTTTGACTAAATTCCTAAGTCAAAGCTGGCGCAAGGCCAGCCTCAAATCAGAAAGAGTGCTTCAGGCCAACGTTGAAGGCGCTGACGCGGTCGTTCGTGCGAACAGTTGTCACAGCGGTATCGGTGCTGATGACAGCTGATGCTGACTGACGGCCGGTCTGGTCTTGTGCAATCTTGTTGTAGCCGTAGTTGGCTTGCAACGAGGTGCGCTTGGACAGAGCGTAAGAAGCACCGATCTGCAAAGCAGAACGGGTTGACTCAACCGTTTGAATGAAAGACTGGGTGCCCGCAGCTTGGGTAATAACAGTGCTGCCGTTGCCAGAAATTTTGGAATTGCCGTAGCCAGCAATCACAGTCGTCGCACCGAGTGGAACGCGAACACCGATGGAGTAAGCACGAGTTGTGGCGTTACCTGCGTTCACGAAGCTAGAGTTCGTTGCAAGAGCGTTGGAAGTGAAAGTGGTGTTGCCACCAACTGACTGGGTCTCACGTGTGTAGTTGATGAAAGGCACAGCGACGCCGAAATTGTAAGAACCGCCCAGGGTGTAACCTGTGATAGTTCCACCGAGTACATTTGCAACGTTAACCAGACCAACAGCAGCAGCAGTACCGTTAGGCGCCAAAGCTGTAGAGGTGGATGTACCGTTACCTGCATCACGCTTGTTATAGCCGAAGCCAACGTAAGCTGGGCCATTGGCGTATTCCAGAGCCAAGTCAACAGCTGTGCGGCGTGATGCAGAAGTCGTGGTGACCAGGTTACCAGACGCAACGGCGTTAGGTACGCTGCTAGACGTGAAGGTATCAGCTTCGGTCTCTGGTGCAGCAAACATCAAGCTGCCTTTGAATCCACCCATGGTTGGCGAAATGTAGCGGATAGCATTGCTAAAACGAACGCCGCCCATGGCAGGTGCTGTACCAGCGCCTGCATCGTACAAACCGTTGCTTGAGCCAGCAGCCCAGCTGCTAGCCTGAACGCCGAACGAACCAAGGACTTGACGACCAATACGGAACTCGCCGAAGCCGCCAGAAACGCCGCCCCATGCATTACGGCCAAATACGTTACCGCCGCTGTTACCAGAGGAAAGTGCGTTACCAGCACCGGTTGTTACGCCACCATCGTCAATCCGAATACCCATTTCCAACTGGAAGTTGGCTTTCATGCCGCCGCCCAGGTCTTCCGTACCACGGAAACCAACACGTGAAGTGCCAGAACCTTGGTCGTTACCGTCTTGAACGCGGAAACCATTGCGACGCTCGTTGCGAGCGGTGGTGGTGCCCGTCAGCGTACCAGCGGTACCAAACGTGACAGCGCCGGTAGCGGTGTTGATGGTTGCAGGAATGGTACCCAGTGTCAACTGGCCATTGGCAGGTTGAACAACGAGGCCAACAGCGCCGGTACCGATGGCGTTCAATGCAGTGCCAGCGCCGTTAAAACCACGAACCGTGGTAACGACGTCGGTAGTTTTGTTGTAGCCAACGTCAACGCCAGCTTCAACAATACCGTACAGGGTCACGCTTGACTGAGCAAACGCGCCGGTGGCTGCAAGTGCGGCCATTGCGATTAGTGATTTTTTCATTTAAAAGTTTCTCCAAGGTTAAACAAAGGGCTCCAGGATTGGACCCCCGGGCCAACCTCCATTTAGGAAGTTGTATGAATTGAACCAGAGCGCGGCTGCTTAGGCAAAGAATATGGGCAGGAATCGACAGTAAAAATTGTTTTCGTTGCAGCATTGCAACAAACCGCCAGCCGACTGTGGAAGTCACGCGACAAAGCAGTGCCAACCGGACGCTTTGCATAACTGGCTAGACTTGTGGTTATAACCATTTTTTGACCTGAATTGACCCCCTATGTCCACCCCAGACACCCTGATCAACAGCTTTGATACTGCCCTTCGCACCTTGTTTGCCAAACCGCGCGCCAGCAGGCCGTGCCCGACGGTTGCCGGGGACAGCACCGCCTTGTCAGAGTCTGACAAGGCACTGGCTGGCGCGCTGATGCGCGTCAACCATGTCGGTGAGGTGTGCGCCCAGGCGCTGTATGCGGCGCAGGCTTTGAGCACGAAAGACCCGGCTTTGCGCCAGCAATTCATGGATGCCAGCCAAGAAGAAGGCGACCACCTGGCCTGGACACACCAGCGGCTCGACGAACTGGGCGCACGGCCTTCGCTGCTGAACCCGCTGTGGTACGCGGGTGCTTTTGGGTTGGGGCTGCTGGCGGGGCGACTGGGCGACAAAGTCAGTTTGGGCTTTTTGGTGGAGACTGAACGCCAGGTAGAAGCGCATTTGGCCAGCCACATGCAAAGCCTGCCCCAAGGTGACCACGAGTCACGCGCCATCGTGGCTCAAATGAAAGACGATGAAGCGCGTCATGCGCTGGAGGCTGCCGCCTCGGGTGCTATCGATTTACCAGCGCCCGTCAAAGCATTGATGGGCGCTGCGGCCAAGGTAATGACCACCGTGGCACACAGAATCTAGGCCTCCAAAACCTCAAAACTGGTGGTGATTTCTGCCGTTTTGCCCAGCATGATGGTGGCAGAGCAGTATTTTTCGTGGCTCATGGCTATGGCGCGCTCTACCGCACTGGCAGCCAAACCCTTGCCTGTTACCGTGAAGTGCATGTGGATTTTGGTGAAGACTTTGGGGTCTACCGGGGCGCGTTCAGACGTCAGTTTGACGCTACAGCCCCGCACATCGTGCCTGCCACGCTTCAAAATCAGCACAACGTCGTAAGCCGTGCAGCCGCCCGTGCCTGCCAGCACGGTTTCCATCGGGCGGGGCGCTAAATTGGCGCCGCCGTTTTCGGGTTTGGCGTCATCAGGTGCGCCGTCCATCACCAAAGTGTGGCCGCTGCCGGTTTCGGCGACGAACGTCATGCCGGATTTGGAGCCCGTATCAGTAGCCAAACCTGTCCAATTGACCGTGCATTCCATAAACAACCACCTTTATGCAAAATATTAATAACTAAATCAGACTCAGGTGTCTAATTTCGACCATAGGGTATTGTGCAGTGCAGCATACCGACGCTATACTAGATTTATCGCGTTGAAACCCATTGTATTTCGATGGTAGTTTTCAATGCACTGGTTGTCTCCTCCATCTTCTCAAAGGATGGATTTACAGGCCCAAACCGCAAGGTTTGGGCCTTTTTTCTTGCGGCTTATCATTCAGGCCCATGACAAAAAATCTCAGCCCCGCCGATTACCTGAAAAAAATCCTCACTGCCCGCGTCTATGACGTGGCGATTGAGTCTGGCCTGGAGAGAGCCAAAACACTCAGCGCCCGCCTGAAAAACACGGTTTTGCTCAAGCGCGAAGACCAGCAACCGGTCTTCAGCTTCAAGCTGCGTGGGGCGTACAACAAAATGGCGCATTTAAGCGCCGCGCAGCTTAAAAAAGGCGTGATTTGTGCATCCGCCGGCAACCACGCGCAAGGCGTGGCCATGTCAGCTCAAAAGTTGGGCACACGCGCCGTGATCGTGATGCCCACCACCACGCCACAACTCAAAATTGACGCGGTCAAAGCGCTGGGGGGCGACGTGGTGCTTCATGGCGACAGCTACTCCGACGCCTACGCGCACGCTGCCCAAATTGAAAAAAAACGCGGCCTGACGTTTGTGCACCCGTTTGACGACCCGGACGTGATTGCCGGCCAGGGCACGATTGCCATGGAAATGCTGCGCCAGCACCCGGGCCCGCTACATGCGGTGTTTGTGGCGATTGGCGGCGGCGGCTTGATATCGGGCGTGGCCAACTACATCAAGGCGGTGCGGCCCGACATCAAAGTCATTGGTGTGCAGATGAATGACTCTGACGCGATGACGCAATCAGTCGCTGCCAACAAGCGCGTCACGCTGCCTGACGTGGGCTTGTTTTCAGACGGTACGGCCGTCAAGCTGGTGGGGGAAGAGACGTTTCGCATCAGCCGCGAGCTGGTCGATGAGTTCATGACGGTCGACACCGACGCGGTGTGCGCCGCGATTAAAGACGTGTTTGTGGACACCCGCAGCATCGTCGAGCCAGCGGGCGCGCTGGCTGTGGCGGCGATTAAGAAATACGTGGCTCAGCACAAAACCAAAGGCGAAACCTACGCCGCCATTTTGTGCGGCGCGAACATGAACTTTGACCGCTTGCGCTTTGTAGCCGAGCGGGCTGAAGTCGGCGAAGAGCGGGAAGCCCTGTTTGCGGTGACGATTCCTGAAGAACGCGGCAGCTTCAAGCGGTTTTGTGAAGTGATTGGTGAGCTGCCAGGCGGGCCGAGGTCGGTCACCGAGTTCAATTACCGCATCAGCGACAGCGCCAAAGCGCATGTGTTTGTGGGGCTGACGACCTTCAAGGGCGAGAGCATCAAAATAGCCACCAATTTCACCCGCCACGGCTTCAAAGCGCTTGACTTGACGCACGATGACTTGGCCAAAGAGCACATCAGGCACATGGTGGGCGGGCACAGTGCGCTGTCAAAAGACGAGCGCTTGCTGCGCTTTGTCTTTCCTGAACGGCCAGGCGCGCTGATGAAGTTTTTAGCCGCGATGCAACCGGGCTGGAACATCAGCTTGTTTCACTACCGCAACCAGGGTGCAGACTTTGGCCGTATTTTGGTCGGTTTGCAGGTACCCAAGGCAGACAACAAAGCGTTTAACAAGTTTCTCGACACAGTGGGTTACCCACACGTCGAAGAAACCAGCAATCCGGCTTACCAGCTCTTTTTACAGAGCTAAACCGTGGCAACTATTGACGTATCCACCTGCCCGCAATGCGGTGCGGGTTTGCGTTGCGGGGCGGTTAGCGGCGACGCGACTTGCTGGTGTTTTTCAATGCCCCGCATCATCGCCGTGCCAACCCTAAGCGCCGCACAAAAGGCAAGCTGCCTGTGCCCGACTTGCCTTCAACAACTCATTGATAAACAAACGAATTCAGATGACCCAAAAAACCTTTCAGCTACCCCCGATTGAAGCGACCGCCAACCCAGCGCTAGCCGCCAAGCTACAGCACAAAATCGACTTTAAGACCAAGCCGCTGGGTGCGCTAGGCCAGCTTGAAAATTTGGCCCTGCAACTGGGTTTGATTCAGCGCGCCGAAACGCTGGTTTTTGATGCGCCGCAAATGCTGGTGTTTGCGGCTGACCATGGGGTTGCAACAGAGGGCGTATCGGCCTTCCCGCAAGCCGTGACCATGCAAATGGTGGGCAACATGCTGGCGGGTGGCGCGGCCATCAATGTGTTGGCGCGGCAGCATGGCTTTGCATTACAGGTCGTCGATGCAGGCGTGGCCAGTGACTTGGCCGACCATCCACAACTCATCAAACGCAAAATCGCGCATGGCACGCACAACCTGGCAACTGGCCCAGCCATGTCTGCCCACCAGCTCAATGCCGCCCTGCAAGCTGGCAGCGACGTGCTGGCCAGCTTGAGCGGCAACGTGGTCGCGTTTGGCGAAATGGGCATCGCCAACACCTCAGCTGCGGCGCTGCTGTTGCATCGCTTGGCAGGTGTTTCGATAGAAGACGCGACCGGGCGTGGCACGGGGCTGACAGACCCGCAGTTGGCCCACAAACAAGCGGTTTTAGCCAAAGCTGCCGATTTGCACGCCACAGCATTAACGCCGCTGGACGTACTGGCAGCCTTGGGCGGGTTCGAGATTGCCATGATGGCGGGTGCGATGCTGCAAGCGGCCAGTGAACGCCGGGTGGTTTTGGTCGATGGTTTTATTGCTGGCAGCGCCGCATTGGTGGCCTGCGCCCTAGCCCCAGCCGCCAAAGATTACATGGTGTTTTGCCACCGCTCCGCAGAGCGCGGCCACCACCTGATGCTGGCACACCTCAAAGCGCGGCCGCTACTGGATTTGGACATGCGCCTGGGCGAAGGCACGGGCGCGTTGCTGGCCTGGCCGATGGTGCAATCTGCTGCGCTGCTGATGAATGAGATGGCAAGTTTTGAGTCCGCCAACATCAGCGGTAAGACATGAGCGGCAAAGAATGAACCTGATCCGCGAATTCCTGCTGGCCGTGCAGTTCTTCACCCGCATCCCCATCACCGGGGCGCTGGCGGATTGGGTCGGTTTTAGCCCAGCCATGCTGCGTGCCAGCGCCGGGCACTTCCCCGGCGTGGGCTGGCTGGTGGGTGCTGTGGCCGCAGGCGTTTATAGCTTGTTGGTCATGTTGTTGCCTGAGACGACATTCACCCCCCTGGTCGCCGCCGCACTGTCTACCGTGGCCACCGTGCTCATGACGGGCGGTTTTCATGAAGACGGCCTGGCCGATGTGGCCGATGGCCTGGGCGGCAGTTATGACCGCGATCGCGCGCTGGAGATCATGAAAGACTCGCGGGTAGGCGCATTTGGCGCGATGGCCTTGGTTTTAGCGTTGTTGGCCAAGGTGGCGCTGGTAGCGTTGCTGGGCAGTGTGGATGACGATCTTTTTTTGATTGGCAGCGCATTGTTTGCCGGGCACGTCGTGTCACGCACGCTGCCGCTGCTGCTGATTTACTGGCTACCGCATGTGGGCGATACCGCTGCATCTAAATCGAAGCCATTGGCCGACAACATCAGTTTGAACAGTCTTTTGACCGCTTTTGCATGGTGTTTTGTGGCTCTAGCCCTTATTTTATGGGCGCAACCAGCTATCGATTTAATAGTAGCTTGCAGCTTTGCTACCGTCGCCCTGCTGTGGATGGGCGCGCTGT
The DNA here is from genome assembly GCA_031414215.1 of Polaromonas sp. Classification (GTDB taxonomy): domain Bacteria; phylum Pseudomonadota; class Gammaproteobacteria; order Burkholderiales; family Burkholderiaceae_C; genus Polaromonas. The sequence continues at coordinate 30,059 of JANNVB010000010.1, forward strand.
TCAAGCGCCGTTTGCAAGGTTTTACCGGCGATTGCCTGGGCGCGACGCAGCAGGTGTGCGAGATTGCGTTTTATCTCGGTTTGGCCATCGGCCTATGACGTTATGGCTAGTTCGCCACGCACAGCCTTTGATAGATAAAGGCATTTGCTACGGCCAGCTGGATGTCAAAGCCGATTTGGCTGAAACCCAAAAATGCGCCGAAATGCTCAAAAAAGTGCTCCCGGCAGGCGCATATTTATTGACTTCTCCGCTACAAAGATGTGAGCTGCTTGCGCCCGTATTGATTGGCCTGCAGCCCGATTTGATGGTTAAAAAAGACACCAGATTGCAAGAAATGCATTTTGGCCAATGGGAAGGCCGCCCTTGGGCCGATATTGACCCGGCTGAGTTGGCCGCCTGGACAGCTGACTTTGCCACCTACCGTGCGGGCGGCACGGGGGAAACTGTGACCCAGTTCATGGCCCGAGTCGCCAGCGCGTTTGACGAGCTTGACCCGGCAAAAGACACCCTGTGGATCACCCACGCCGGGGTGATTCGGGCGGCGACGCTGATTGCCCAAGGCATTCGGCACATCAGCCGGGCTGACCAATGGCCCATCGATGCGCCCGCTTATGGACAATGGTGCAAACTCGAACTTTGAGAAAACACCATGGCCACCAACCTTGACGGACAACTTGTCGTTGCCATCTCCTCCCGGGCGCTGTTTGACCTGGAAGAAGAAAACCGCGTTTTTGAGCAAACCGACGACCGCGCCTACATGAAGCTGCAGTTGGACAGACTAGAGCAAACCGCCAAGCCGGGGGTGGCTTTTTCATTGATTAAAAAGCTGCTGGCGTTTAATGATGCAGACACTCAGCGGGTGGAGGTGGTGATTTTGTCGCGCAATGACCCGGTGTCGGGCCTGCGGGTATTCCGCTCGGTGCAAAGCCATGCGCTCAGCGTGGCGCGCGGTGTGTTCACACGCGGGCGTGAGCCTTGGCGCTACTTGCAGCCGTTGCAGTCCAACCTGTTTTTGTCGGCCAACCCAGCAGATGTGCGGGCGGCGTTGCTCAAGGGCTTTCCGGCGGCGACGGTGGCCACACATTCGGTGCAGGCGCGAGACACCTTTCCGAACGAAGTACGGATTGCCTTTGACGGCGATGCGGTGCTGTTTTCAGACGAGGCAGAGCAGGTTTTCCAGCGCGATGGCCTGCCCGCCTTTCAGCAGCATGAAAGCGACAAAGCCGTTCTGCCGCTGCCCGACGGCCCTTTCAAACCACTGCTGATTGCACTGCACCGGCTGCAACAAGCCGGTACGCCCAACATGCGCTTGCGCACCGCACTGGTGACCGCCCGCAGCGCACCCGCGCATGAGCGCGCCATTCGAACGCTGATGAACTGGAACATCGAAGTTGATGAAGCGATGTTTTTAGGTGGTCTGGCCAAAGGCGAATTTTTGCGTGAATTTGAACCCGATTTTTTCTTTGACGACCAAACTGGGCATGTCGATTCAGCCGCCCGGCATGTGCCTGCAGGCCATGTGGCCAGTGGTGTGTCTAACCCTTGAGTTAATTTATGACCACTAGCACCCCAGCTACCCCAGCTCCCCAAAAATTCAGCGCCTTTTTAAATCGCGTGTGGGCGCTGTCGGCGCCCTACTTCAAGTCTGATGAAAAATGGAAGGCGCGGGGTTTGCTGGCGGCGATTGTGGTGCTGAACTTGGCATCGGTTTACATGCTGGTGCTGCTGAACGAGTGGAACCGCGTGTTCTACGATGCGCTGCAAAATAAAGACCAAGCCGTGTTTTGGCAGCAGCTGGGACGATTTACCTACCTGGCGTTTGCGCTGATCATCATCGCGGTTTACAAGTTTTACCTGACGCAATTGCTGGAGGTGCGCTGGCGCGCGTGGATGACGGCCGACTACCTCAAGCGCTGGCTGGCTGACCACGCTTTTTACAACCTGGAATTGGCGCGCTTTTCAGGCAAACCCGAGGCCACCTCAGACAACCCTGACCAGCGTATCCAGGAAGACATTCGGCTGTTTACCAGCTACAGCATTTCGCTCAGCATGGGGCTGCTCAATGCGGTGGTGACGCTGGTCAGTTTTGTGGGTATTTTGTGGGGCTTGTCGGGCAACTTTACCTTCACGTTGGCGGGTAGCAGCTACAACATTCCGGGCTTTATGGTGTGGATGGCGCTGCTGTACTGCCTGGCGGGCAGTTTGGCCACCCACTTCATTGGTCGCCCGCAGATCAAGCTGAACTTTGAGCAGCAACGCTACGAAGCCAACTTTCGCCACCACATGGTTCGGGTGCGTGAGTACAGCGAATCGATTGCATTGGACAAGGGCGAGCAAGTTGAGCGCAGTCACCTTGACGTGCGATTTGGCAGTGTTTTGTCAAACTACCTGAAATTGATCAAAAAGCAGAAAAACCTGATCTGGTTCACCAGTTTTTTTGGTCAGGCGGCCGTTATTTTCCCTTTTCTTGTTGCGGCACCGCGCTTTTTTAGCGGGGCAATTCAGCTGGGTGAACTGATCCAGATTTCGTCGGCTTTTGGGCGCGTGCAGGACGCGTTAAGCTGGTTTGTAGACAACTATGCCAGCTTGGCCAGTTGGCGTGCCACAACCGACCGTTTGACCAGTTTTGAGGATAATTTAATGGCCACAGCCCAACAAATACGGGCGCAAACAGCTACTAAATCAATAGCAGATACAGACTATCCTGTGGCCGCTGGTACGCTTGCTGCGCGTGATCTGGGTATTCAACTGCCAAGTGGCCAACAGCTGCTGGCGCAAACTCATCTGTCTGCCGCACCGGGTGACCTGGTCCTCGTCAAAGGCCCGTCTGGCAGCGGCAAATCGACGCTGTTTCGCAGCTTTGCCGGTATCTGGCCGTTTTCAAAAGGACAAACGCATTTGCCTGAAGGTGCGATGTTTATCCCGCAGCGCCCGTACTTCCCGGACGGGCCGCTACGTGAAGCGCTGGCTTACCCTGAGCCGGTGAGTGCATACAGCGACGAAGCATTGAAACAGGCATTGACAGACGCACTGCTGCCGAAGCTATGCAGCAGACTGGACGACAGCGATGCCTGGGGCCAAAAGCTGTCAGGCGGGGAGCAGCAGCGCCTGGCCATTGCGCGGGTCTTGCTGAAAAAGCCGCAATGGATTTTTGCTGACGAAGCCACCGCCGCGCTGGACGAAGTCGCCGAGAAAACGCTGTATGAAAAATTACTGGCTCATATCCAAACGGTCAAGGGCGGCATGGTGTCGATTGCGCATCGCCCAACAGTCGCGGCTTTTCATAACAAGCAGTGGGCCCTCATCAAGCTGCCCGAAGGCTCGCCAGCGAGCTACGAACTACAGCAAACCGACTTGAAGACTTCGCCCTGAATGCCAGAACAGCCCCGCCCGCCTATTAGCGATGACCTGACCGCGTTAGCGCCACTGAAAATTGTGGCCTTTCGCATGTTGTGGGGCACCTGGCTGGTGGCCAACACCTGCATGTGGATGAGCGACGTGGCCGCTGCCTGGATGATGACATCGATGACCACCACGCCGCTTTGGGTGGCGCTGGTGCAAACGGCGGCCACGTTGCCGGTGTTTTTGCTCGGCTTGCCCAGCGGCGCGCTGGCTGATATTTTGGACCGCAGGCGCTACTTCATCATGACGCAGTTTTGGATAGCTGGCGTGGCCACGCTGCTGTGCATTGCTGTTATCTCAGGCGTCGTGACGCCGCCGTTGCTGCTGGCACTGACCTTTGCCAACGGCGTGGGCCTGGCAATGCGCTGGCCGGTGTTTGCCGCCATCGTGCCCGAGCTGGTGCCGCGTGCGCAATTGCCAGCGGCGCTGGCGCTCAATGGCATCTCGATGAACGCGTCGCGCATCATTGGCCCGCTGGTGGCGGGCGCGGTGATCGCCAGTGCGGGCACTGAATATGTGTTCGTGATGAACGCCGTGCTGTCGGTGATTTCAGGCTTTGTCATCATGCGCTGGCGGCGCGCGCACACGCCCAACCCACTGGGCCGGGAGCGCTTGCTCAGCGCGATGCGGGTGGGCGTGCAGTTTGTGTCGCAGTCCAGCCGCTTGCGGGCGGCGCTGTTGCAGGTAGCACTGTTCTTTTTACATTCGACAGCGCTCTTGGCGCTGCTGCCGCTGATAGCGCGCGGCCTGCCGGGCAATGCAGTGGTCAGTGGTGCGGGTACTTTCACGCTGCTGCTGGCCTGCATGGGCGCCGGGGCGATTGGCGCAGCGTTTGCCATGCCGCGCCTGCGCCAAATGATGCCGACGGGCACATTGGTGCTGCGCGCCACCTTGCTGCAATCGGTTGCGATGGTCGCCGTGGCCGTTGCGCCCAATCTGTGGGTGGCGGCCCTCAGCATGCTGGTCAACGGCATGGCCTGGATCACCTCTGCCAACTCACTGAGTGTGTCGGCGCAATTGGCCTTGCCAGACTGGGTGCGGGCGCGCGGCATGTCGATGTACCAAATGGCCATCATGGGCGGCTCGGCCATTGGTGCGGCGCTGTGGGGGCAAATCGCCACGGTGAGCAGCGTGCCTACCGCGTTGCTGGTGGCAGCAGGCAGCGGCGTGGTGTGCATGCTGCTGGCCCAACGCTGGGTGCTGGACACCAGCCTGGAAGAAGACCTGACACCATCGCGTGAATTCAAAGCACCCGTGGCTGACGCACCGCCGGGCGACGGCCATGTGGTGGTGACGATTGCGTATGTGATTGACCCACTGCGGGCCGACGACTTCAAAGCCCTGATGAAAGAAAGCCGCCGCAGCCGCTTGCGCCAGGGTGCGCTGGGCTGGGACCTGCTGCGCGACATGGGCAAGCCCGGCCACTATATTGAGCAGATCATCGACGACACATGGACTGAACATCTTCGCCGCTTTGACCGCGTCACCGCCAGCGATGTGGCTTTGCGTGAGCGCAAGCTGGCGTTTCATATTGGGGATGAGCCGCCGGTCATCACGCGCTGCGTCGTAGATACCGCTGTTAAAACCTAAGTGGCAGAGTCGGAATAGCCGGCAAAACCCCGCGCCCGCAGCTCACACGCCGGGCAGGTGCCGCAGCCGTAGCCCCAAGCGTGTCGATGGGTTCTGTCACCCAAATAGCAAGTGTGGGTGTGCTCCACGATCAAATCAACCAAGGCCTGGCCACCCAACGATTGCGCTAGCGCCCAGGTGTCGGCCTTGTCAATCCACATCAGCGGCGTTTCAATCAAAAAGCGTTTGTCCATGCCGAGGGACAGCGCCAGTTGCATGGCCTTGATGGTGTCGTCACGGCAATCCGGGTAGCCTGAAAAGTCGGTCTCGCACACGCCCGTGACGAGGACCTGCAAATCACGGCGGTAGGCCAAAGCGGCTGCTAACGTTAAAAACAGCAGGTTACGACCCGGTACAAAGGTATTCGGCAGGCCGGAGCTTTCCATCTTGAAGGCCACGTCGCGCGTGAGTGAGGTGTCACTGACTTGACCCAGCACGGCCAAATCAAGCAGATGATCTTCACCTAGTTTTTTAGCCCACTGCGGGAACTGCTGTTTGATTTCGCGCAGCACATTCAGGCGCGCCTCCAACTCCACAATGTGTCGCTGGCCGTAGTCAAAGGCCACGGTTTCAACCCGGTCGTATTTAGACAGTGCTTGCGCCAGGCAGGTGGTGGAGTCTTGACCGCCGGAGAACAGGACAAGCGCGGTTTTATGAATGGCGTCGGTATGCATGGCCATATTGTGCCAAGCCTGAATCTCCTCGCTTCGGATTTAACCCGCCTGCCAAGTGTCCAGCGCCGCCAGCCCAGCTGGCTTTTGCAGACGTGCTTTGGCACTTGCATCACCCATCAAATGCGCACGCCACCAGTCGGTTGTGATGCGCGCTATCAGCTGATGGTGCTGCGGCTGTAACTGGGTGGTGACAGCTTCACGCGGCAAGATGCCAGCGGCACGACCCGTCACGCCGCCAAAAGTCATGTGGTCTGCGTCTTTGAGCAGCAGCATCGCTTTGTTGCCTTGAGGCAGCGCGGCATAAACAGCGGCGCGCTTGTCGGGCGTTGCGCCGCTGCCCACCACGTCGTCGTCCCGCGTGCCGGTGATGCACAGCGTGGGTTGGGTCACGGCGGCAAAAGCGCGGTTTGCATCGCCAATTGCAGGAAGGGTTGGCGACAGCGCGATCAGCGCGGCAATGCGTGGCTCTTTGATGCCCGGATGACCCGGGTATGTCTGGCCACCCACACCCAGCGTAGTGTGCGCACCGAACGAATGGCCTGCCATGCCTACAGCGCCACTCCGTACAAAGCGCCAAGCCTTGTCAGTGGTTTTGCGGCGCGCAACTTCATCAATGGCAAACACCACGTCTTGCAGCCTTGCCAGGAGCTGCTCTGCACTGCCCAGCGAGCGCAGCGCGGCGCGGTCTCTGAAGCTGGTGGTAGCGCCGCGTACTGCGTCAATGTCGCTACCCACGTGCTGCAAATGCAGCACCACAAAGCCCGCATCAGCCCAAGCCTGGCCCCACACATCACCCCCCGCACGCGAGCCGCCCAAGCCGTGCGAGTAAACCACCAACGGCCAGCCTTCAAGAGGCGCGGCAGTTTGCGGCCAGCGGATACGTATTGGCACGGCCCGCTGGCGGCGCGGGTCTTGCCAGGTTTCGTCTGCGTATGCAAGCGATTGAGCAAACGTTACGGGGGTAGCAGCAGCGCCCAGCAGCGCAGCAGTGGCGGCCAGCGCCTGGCGGCGGTTGGGGTGGGTTGGTGTGCTTTGCATCGGCCGATTTTGCGGCGGCTTTGCAAAGCTGGTGTTAAAGCGCGATGAATTGCGGTGAAGCACCGGTTTCAGAACGCCCTAAACTTTCAGCACCACCCGGTAGCGGGCCTTGCCAGCACGCAGGTGGTCAATGGCGGCGTTCACGTCAGCCATGGCAAATTGTTCAACCTGCGGCGCAATGCCGTGGCGCACGCAAAATTCCATCATTTGCGTCAGCACCACGGGCGATGCGGTGGGCGATGCCGACATGCTGCGCTGCCAAGACAGAAGCGGGCCACTGCGTACTTTCATGGCCTCGGTCACCACGCCCACCAGGTGCAGCCGGCCCTTTGGCGCCAGCGTGGCAATCAGGTCGTCCCAGGCCAGGCTGGCACCGACCGTGACCAACAACACGTCAAACTGCCCCGCCACGGCCTTGAGCTCGTCTGCATCCACGCTGGACACCGTGCGGTGCGCGCCCAGCAGCAGCGCCTCGGCGCGCTTGGACGCGCTGGACGTGAACGCCGTCACCTCGCAACCCCAGGCTTTGGCAAACTTGACGGCCAGGTGCCCCAAGCCGCCAATGCCCACCACGCCCACCCGGTCAGTCGGTTTGATGTCGTGAATTACAAACGGCAAAAAAGCCGTGCCGCCGCCGCACATCAGCGGCCCGGCAGACGCTGGGTCCAGCCCCGCAGGCAGCGGTATCGCCCAGCTCCAGTGGGCCCGCACCTTGTCAGCAAAACCGCCATGCCGCCCCACGATGGTCGGCTGGCGCTTGCCGCACAGGTTTTGCTCACCACCCAGGCAATGCTGGCAATACTGGCAGCTCTTGCTGTGCCAGCCCAAGCCCACCCGCTGGCCGACGCTGCGCCCCTTGGCCTGCGCGCCCACCGCCGTGATGACGCCCACCACCTCATGGCCCGGCACGATGGGGTAGGTCACGGGAAACCACTCACTGTCAATCATTGCCAGGTCGGAGTGGCATACGCCGCAATATTCCACCGCAATTTCAACCTCCTCAGCATCCATCTGGCCAGGGTCAAACGCCATGCGCTGCAAAGGCCCGCCGCTGGTGTGCGCTGCCCAGCCGTTGAATGTGGTCATGTGTGTCTCCTGGGGTGGTTGGGGTTATCGGTGGCTTTGGTTGGTAGCGTAGTCGTTTTGGGACGCCGGGCCAGGGCGGGTAGTAACCGGTGCGACTGTGGGGCGGGTGTTGCGCCTGACCAGGCTTTTTTGAGCAAGGGCCTTCGCCGACCAGTTACTATTATTTTTATAGCTGCTTACGCCCGTATTTATTGGTCTGAAGACCTAAAAAGCATCTAAAAATCGACTTTTCAAGGCGGTTTTGAGGTGTTTTGTGGTGTTTTGTGGTGTTTTGAGTCATAAGAACGCTTTGGACGGTTCAAAGGTCTCTTTTTTTGCGATTTTTAAGCATAAAATTGGCCTGAAACCTAATAAATACGGGCGAAAGCAGCTCTTTAATTAATAGCAAACACAGTATGAGTATTAGGTAAACGATCAACTTGACAAAACAACCTGTGCGCACGTATTATGTGCATTTTAGCGACAGCCAACATGAACATCACCCTATCCATTGACGAACAAGTCGCCCAGCGTGCCCGCGAGGCTGCGCAAAAGATGGGCAAAAGCCTGAACCAGGCCGTGCGTGACTACCTGGAGCAACTGGCGGGCAGTACCAGGCGCGGCCAGCAGTGGTCGCAGTTTGAAGAGCGTTGCCTGCAATCGCCAGCCAAGCTTGAGGGCTGGCGTTTTAACCGCGACGAAGCCAACGAACGTTGAACGGGCCACGTAGCACATGGCCACCCGCAGTTTTATAGACACCAACGTCCTCGTCTACGCTGAAGCCAGCGACGAGCCTGCCAAACAGCGCATTGCGCTTGACTTGCTTAAAGAGCTGTTTGAAACCACCAGCGGCGTACTGTCAACCCAGGTGCTGCAAGAGTATTGCAACGTCGCCATCAAAAAGCTAAAGCTGCCGCCCGCACACATCCGCGCGCAGCTAGACCTCTATGAGCAATTTGAAGTCGTACACGTCACCCCGGCCATCATCCGCGCAGGACTGGATTTGCATCAAACCCGCAGCGTGTCGTTTTACGACGCCATCGTGCTGGCCAGCGCGCAAACGGCAGGGTGCAGCGTGCTGCTGAGTGAGGATATGAATGCGGGGGAGCTGGTGGGCGGGGTGCGGGTGGTGAATCCGTTTGGCGCTTGAATTCCAAAATGGAAAATTCGCTAACTCGAACCAGGACAAATAAGAAACAGGGGACTTGACTCGTTTTCATAGACGTATGTCAGCTATCGACGACAAAGCGGAAATTCAAGAGTCTGAATTTGCTCCCCTAAAGCCGACATTGACTGTTGTTTTTCGGCGGTGCTGGTGGCTGGCTGAATTGCAGCGATAGCCGCCATCAATGCGCCTAGTCCAGTGGGTTACCGCAGCGCGCCGTACGCCGGGTGCTAGTGTCCTCCTCTTTGGGGCAAGGGAGGCCAATGAGCATGACGGCTGGGTCGCTTGTGAGCATCATGTGCGTTCGGCTGGCAATGCAGGAGCTAGCGACGATCAAGCGTAAGGCACCAGTCGTCATGGCCTTGCACGCCAAAAATAGTTGGTGTGCTTGCTGAATTAGCAAAAAACGACACAGCTTGACGCGCCGATGCACTAAATTACACGCATCACTTCAACACGAGCACGCATGTCCGCAGACACCGCCACCGACAAAAGTAGCTACGGCCACCGCCTAGTGCAGATACTCAAAAAGCTCAATCAAGGTGACAAGCTCGACCCCAAGGTCCTGGCTGACGAGTTTGGCGTGAACCTGCGTGCCATCCAGCGCGACCTGAACGAACGATTTGCCTTTTTAAACCTGCACAAGGTGGACGGGCGTTACCAAATGCCCCCTGCGCTTCTGGGCAAACTCAATTTTCGGGACGTGGAGCGTTTTGCCAGCCTGGCCGGGGTGCGGGGCTTGTACCCATCACTCACCGACGACTTTTTGCGCGAGCTGATCGACACCCGCATGCAAAGTGCACTGCTGGTCAAAGGCTTGCAGTACGAAGAACTTAGCGGCAGCCAGCACATCCTCTTCGGACAACTTGAAGATGCCATCAGCACCCACAGCCACATTGCCTACACCTACGAAAAGGCAGACAGCCCAAAGTCTTACCTGGAAGTGGAACCTTACAAGCTGGTCAACCACGATGGCATCTGGTACCTAGCCGCCAAAGACGGCGGGCGACTCAAGGCCTTCTCCCTGGTAAAGATTGACCGGCTGCAAGTGACCACCACCATATTCACTCCTGACCCCACCGTGCACGCCACCCTCAGTTCCGAAGACGGCATCTGGCTCAACGAAAAGAAGATCGAAGTGGTGCTGAAAATCACCGGTACCGCAGCTAATTTTTTCCGGCGACGCAAACTCGTGGCCAACCAGGTCATAGAAAAAGAACTCGAAGACGGAGGCATGATCGTCTCAGCCAAAGTGGCTCATGTGAACCAGATACTGCCCACCGTACGCCAGTGGATACCGTACATCCGCATCATCAGCCCCGAGGGACTGCAGGCGGAAATGGAAATCGAGATCCGAAGTTACCTGAACGCGTAGCTTTTTTTAACCACCCCTGAAGGAGATCACCATGGGTAACACCCACCCCCTTGAAAGCCTGGCGGCTTTTGCAATCTGTTTTGTGGTCGGCGCATTGACCACTGCAGGCCTGGGCGCGTATATCAACAAGCTCAAACGCGATGGCGGAACGACTAGTGGAAACACTTAGTCAACGCATCACTCTGGGCTGCAAGAAAGGCTTGAAAATGAAAAGACTGTCACACCATCACACAACGCTGCCGTGCCATTGGCTCCAAAATTTCCGATTCACAAAATGCCATGCGCCTCCTGGGGTTGGGGCCATATCAGCGTGCAGCGCGGCGATATGATTTTTGCTCCTGATGTTGGTGGGCGCTGCGGGGGCATCTATTTATGACAAACAAAATGAATCAAAATATCAATCCAGAAATGAACAACCTGCCGGTGGATTCAAATAATCTAACCTCTGACGCATCGGCAGATACTGCGTCAAAATTTAATACCCAAGATGCCGGCGTCAATGTTGAATACGTTACCAACGATAGTGAGACGATCACTCAAGATTATTCTCTCATCTTGAGTGAACTGATAGAGACATCGGCATCCGAGTCCATCAGAATTCAAGTCAACGAACAGCTTGAAGGTGCCCTTAGGGAGCTTGAATCACTCCATGACAAGTATTCTGAAAAGGATACCGAGCAGCTTCTTGTTTTGTGCAAAAACACAGTCATAGAGTCAATCACTGGGCAGTTTGGCATGGCTTCAATGTTTATTGCAGCCAAGGATGGGGGTAGTTCGACTACTCCTCACAATTTCGAGAAGGGCATCACGTCGACAGATGCGGATAAGAACCGACATGAGAACTGGACAGCGAACAATGATGGCAGCAGGAAGTGGAAGGACGTCAGAAAAGATGTTGGGTACGATGAAGGATTTCCCGAAAGGCGCACAAAGGATTTCCAAACTAAAGACATGATTATTGATGGCTACACTGGGAAGGCTTTGCCAAAGGATGGTCGTGCGCAAATAGATCATGTTGTTTCTGCAAAAGAAATTGAATCCAAAGCTGAAAATCATCTATACCGCTCCCCAGAAGAGCGTGCAGAGATGGCGACGAGTGAAAAAAATACAACCTACACGGAGGCTAGCGCAAATCAGTCTAAAGGTGCCGTTCCAATGAAGGAGTGGCTTGATAAAGAGCGCAAGCCTGGGGAGAAAAATGCGGAGAGGTTTGGCATTGACCGCGACAAGGCACTCACGATTGATACGGAGGCACGAAAAAGTATTCAGCTTGAGGTAACGGTTGCTGCAGTAAAAAAACACAGCAAAGAGCTCTTGGCAACTGGCGGCGCGGATGCCGCAAAGATGGCCGCCTATCACGCGCTTGGCGCTATTTTGCGAGATCTTACCCAAGCAGTCTTTGAGGAAGTTCACATCACTTTCCGGCAGCGTGGCAGTGAGTCTCTCAAAGAAATTGGCATCCGCTTTCAAACTCGTACTGAGGCCCTGCTCACGGAGCTCAAGGCCAAATGGAAGGACATATTGTCGGGAAGCCTTGAAGCGGGACTGACCGCTTTCCTGTCCAATATCGTCATATTCGTCATTAATCTTTTTTTCACCACTCTAAAGAAACTGGTATCTATCATCCGCGCAGGTTTCGTCTCACTTTGCCAGGCAGTAAAAATTCTCGCTTCACCACCTGAAGGGATGAACAGAGAAGAGGTGAACTATCAGGCACTCAAAATTTTGACGGCGGGACTGATCGGTGCGGCCTCTCTCGGATTAAACGTTGCCATTGAGAAGCTTTTAGAAGCTGTTCCAGGATTGCAGCCGCTCATGATGTTCCCCATACCATTTCCTGGTCAAGAGCCTCGTACAGTAAGTGACATTTTGGCTGCGACACTTTCCGCATTGGCTGGTGGACTACTGACAACGGTAGCGCTCTATTTCATGGACAAGGCTCGAAATGCGTCGAAAAAAGACAAGCTACAAATTCAGCTCGTAGCGCAAAGTGGCGTCGTAGTTCAGTACAAAATTAGCCAGACATGGTTGGTGCTGGATGATGCGTATTACGTTTTACACACCAGCATTGCAGAAGGGGCCAAACTTTGCATCCAAACGAAACAAGTGCTGGAGGATATCAATCAAGAAACCCTCAAGGCAGTGGACGGTTTCAGCAAAGCTTTAGATAAACTGCGCATGAAACGCAATGCAATAGGTAGATTGACATGACCGATCCGGTTTTCACGCAAAAAATTAATCGCTCGGATATTGATCCGAATGAACTCCACGCAATTGCAGAAAAGAGTGCGATATCAATTCTTCAAAAAATCAAGGAGCGCGCAAAAAGCATACAAGGAGCAAAAGACGCAGCTAAAAAAGCAACGGCTATTAAAACTGGCATGTTGCGATTCGGTAAGACAGACGAAAAGGTTGATGCCACTGCGGCTGCGCTCGTCATGACCAATACAGCTTTAGCAGAGATGAATGACCTAATTCAAGAGTCGATTAAGTACACGTGCACTTCAATCCAATTTGCACAGGTCATGCACAAAACTATGGCTCATCTAATGGTAAGTGGTTTCAAGGATGCCCATGGCAACATTCAGCAACTCGCCGGTAACTCCAAAGAATTTGTCCAGCTCATCCTAGATGAAGCGGAGGATTTTGTTAGCAAACAACATGCCTTTGAAGAGAAGCATGCAGAACTACAAGCGAGACTTAACCAAAAGGATCAAATTGATTTAGCGCAAACGCAGCGTTTGGACCTACTACAGTCTTTACTCGACCAAAAAAATACAATTGATGACAAACAGGAAAAGGCGATCCAGCTTTTGTATGATTTTGTCAAGCAAAAAGACCAACTGGATAAAGAGCAGAGCGACATGATTCAAGAGCTTATTAGAAAAGTTCAATTAGGGAAACTTTCACTCGCCCTCAGCACCCTGTCGCTTATTGTTTCTGCTGCGATATTTTTATTGACTTACCTAAGGTAGTTAAACGTAAAGATCCGACAAACACCGTACTTGGTGGCTGTCGATAGATCGTCAAATAGCCAACGCACGGAGAATGCTATATGGGACAGGCCAGGCCGGGGTAGTCCTAGCATTCGACAGGGCATCAATTTCCTCTTCCAGAAATTTGCAGAATGCGTAAGAGTTATCAAACGCGTTACCGGAAAGCGGCTATCTGCATAAGACCGCTTGTGGCCCATTCCAGCCGTTTAAAGATAGTGAACTGCGTGTCTGTTTACGACTTTATAAAAGCGTCTCCATAATCGTACGCCCCGCAAACCCGCATGAATGCTGGAGGGTTGTTTACGACTTTAATGGCTTGTTTACGACTTTAATTGCTCAGAACAACAGTCATGCCCTCCAAAGTCAGTCACTCCACAGTGACCGACTTTGCCAGGTTTCTTGGTTTGTCCACATCCGTCCCCCTTGCGCAAGCTGTGTGATAGGCCAGCAATTGCAGCGGCACGACGTGCAGCATGGGGCTCAAGGGGCCGTAGTGCTCTGGCATGCGGATGACGTGCAGGCCTTCGCTGCTGACTAACTTGGTGCCTGCATCGGCCAGCACGTACAGTACGCCGCCGCGTGCGCGAACTTCTTGCAGGTTGCTTTTCAGCTTTTCCAGCAAGCTGTCGTTGGGCGCAACGGCTACTACCGGCATGGCGCTGGTGACGAGTGCCAGCGGGCCGTGTTTTAGTTCGCCTGCGGGGTAGGCCTCGGCGTGGATGTAGCTGATTTCTTTCAGTTTGAGCGCGCCTTCAAGCGCAATCGGGTAATGCAGACCACGGCCTAAAAAGAGCGCGTTCTCCATCTTCGCAAAGTCTTCAGCCCAGGCAATGACTTGGGGCTCCAGCGCCAGCACGGCGGCCAAAGCTACGGGCAGGTGGCGCATGGCTTTGATGTGTGCGGCTTCCTCTGCGTCAGACAAGCGGCCTTTGCTTTGGGCCAGTGCCAATGTGAGTAAAAACAAGCCCGCCAGTTGCGCGGTGAAGGCTTTGGTCGATGCCACGCCAATCTCTACCCCGGCGCGTGTCACATAAGCCAGCTTGCATTCGCGCACCATGGCAGATGTGGCGACGTTGCAGATGGTGAGTGTTTGCGTCATGCCCAAGCTCTGCGCGTGGCGCAGTGCTGCCAGGGTGTCGGCTGTCTCGCCGCTTTGGGTAATCGTCACAACCAGCGTGCGCGGGTTCGGCACGCTGGTGCGGTAGCGGTATTCGCTGGCCACTTCAACCTGGGTCGATATGCCCGCAATCTCTTCTAACCAATACTTGGCCGTGCAGCCGCTGTAGTAGCTGGTGCCACAGGCCAAAATCAGCACGGAGTCGATGTCTTTGAAAACGCGATAAGCCCCGTCGCCAAACAGCTCGGGGGTGATGCCTTCCACGCCTTCGAGCGTGTTGGCAATCGCGCTGGGTTGCTCAAAAATTTCTTTTTGCATGTAGTGGCGGTAGGGGCCCAGCTCTGCCGCGCCGCTGTGAGCCACAACGGTTTTGACTTCCCGCTCAACAGCTTTTTGTGATTTGTCCAAAATCCAGTACTTGCCGAGCTGAATGTCAATCAAGTCGCCTTCTTCGAGGTACACGATTTGGTCTGTCACGCCCGCCAGAGCCATGGCGTCGCTGGCCAAAAAGTTTTCTTGATCGCCTTTGCCGACACCCAAAATAAGTGGCGAACCAGCTCGCGCACCCACCACGCGGTGCGGCTCGTCTTTGCAGAACGCGGCGATGGCGTACGCGCCGTGCAGCTGACTCACAGCGGATTTCAGCGCCTCAAACAAATCGCCGTCGTACAGGCTGTCGACCAAATGCACGATCACTTCGGTGTCGGTTTGGCTTTCAAACACATAGCCTTTGGCTTGCAATGCGGCGCGCAGGTCTTCGTGGTTTTCAATGATGCCGTTGTGGACAAGCGCAATCTTTCCGGCTTTTGCGCCCACAGCACCCGTGCCGTGGCTGAAGTGCGGGTGCGCGTTGTGAATGGCGGGTGCGCCGTGGGTGGCCCAGCGCGTGTGCGCGATGCCTGTCGTGCCACCCAATTTTTCGGTATCAACCTGCTCTTGAAGCTCAGCCACACGCGACGTGCTGCGAGCACGTTTGAGCCCACCGGCATACACCGCCACGCCGCAAGAGTCATAACCCCGGTATTCCAGCCGCTGCAAGCCCTGCACCAACACTGGGACGATATTGCGGTTGGATACCGCTGCAACAATGCCGCACATAAGGTGTTTCCTTGTAAATTTGGTGTGCCGATAGTACGGGCTTTGCATTTTTCATTTTGCTAATTATTCTGGCGTTTTTGTAATTTAATTTCGCCATTCGATAATTTTGGACTTTAATTTCATTTATATTAGGAAAATGGAACAAATTGACATTGATGATACAGACATCAAACTCTTGGATGCGCTGCAAACCGACGCATCATTGAGCAATCAGGCGCTGGCCGAGCGGGTTCACATTTCGCCACCCACCTGCCTGCGGCGCGTCAAGCGCCTGCGCGATGCGGGCTTGATCGAGCGTGAAATTGCAATCTTGAACCCCGACAAACTGGCCAACATCACCGGGCACGGGCTGACGGCGATTGTCGAAATCACGCTCGACCGGCAGGGTGACGAGCATTTGAGCGCTTTTGAAAAAAAGTCGACCCTGGACGCCGCCGTGCAGCAGTGCTACCGCACCTCGCCCGGCCCAGACTTTGTATTGATCGTTCACGTGTTGGACATGCCCGCCTATCTGACCTTGAGCCAGCGGCTTTTCACTAGCGACGCAAATGTGCGCAATGTGAAGGCGTTTTTCAGTGTAAAACGCTCGAAATTCGAGTCAAAAGTGCTTATAGCCCAATAAATACGGGCGCAAGCAGCTATTTAATTTATAGCGTATTTACCTGAGTTAGCGCCCCTCAGCGAGCCGCAGCAAGCCAGTTCCACGCGCTTCAAGGCCGCACATCCCGTGCACAACGAAAACCGATGTAGACAACGGCGGTAGCGACTGGTTTGCTCTGGTTGTGGTTGTCCTGCATGGCATTGGCGCCGTACCACCAGCTGCCGCCGCGTGTGCGTTTGTCGTTCCCCGGCCCACTGTCTACCCACTCCCAAGCGTTGGCCCCCATGTCGTACAAGCCATTCACACCCGCCTTGGTCGTGCCCACCAGCGCATGGCCGCGCCCACGGCTGGTGACGGCGTTGGCCGCAGTGGGCACGTTGCCGCAGTCGCCCAAGCAGTTGGCGCCTTGCGGGCTGTCGCCTGTGGGGTAGGCGTAGATGCGACCCGCCTCAAAGCCGGCAGGTGGGTTGCTGCGGCGCTCGGTGTAGGCGGCTTGGCCCCACTCAGCGTCAGTCGGCAAGCGCTTGCCTGCCCATTTGCAAAAAGCCTCAGCCTCGGCGTAATTGACGTGTACCGCGGGCTCATTGGCAGCACCGGGTTTGCCAAAGGGCGCGCGCCAGGTCCAGCCCCGGCGCTGCTCCCAACCGGCTTCATAAGTGCTGCCGCCACCGGCGCGCTCGGCGGCAGTGACGGTTTTGGTGGCGTCGGCAAACTGCTGAAACTGGCCAATGCTGACTTCGGTACGGTCAATCTCGAAGCGGCCGATCACCTGCATAGCTTGCAGGGGCGTGACGATACCGAACGCCAGCGGCAAGTAAAACAGGTGTTTTTTCATCATTTCTAGTCGTTTCTAGGCATATTTTAGGGCTAAAGACCAATCAATACGAGCGCAAGCAGCTCCTAAATATATAGCGTTACGTATTAACGTTATCCGCAGGCAAAGTTTTAGCATCGCGGCTGTTTTGCTTCATCAGCGCCCAGGCCATAGCACCCAAAGCGAGTGCACCGGCGATCAGCACGCCCCATAGCACCAGGCTTCGGGTGGGAATACTGTCACTGGCAGCGCTAGAGCCCACGATGACCGGGCCAGCACCGCTGGCTTCCAGCGTGGCCAGCGGCAGCTTGTTTTCTTGCCCTGACTGGTAACCGGGCATCAGGCTAGGCAGCGGCAAGTAAGCGCTGGACAAGTTGGCTGCGCCTACGGCCAGCGTGAAAGGGCCTGCACCATTGGCTAAAAACACCAGCTGGACGGGGTCAAACAGCACGCTGACTTCAGGCGCTGCGGCAAAGCCGGGTGTTTTTTTGTCGGCTTCAATTTTGATCTCACGCGTCGCTGCACCCATCAGCTCGACCGGGCCGTTGCTTTGCGTTTTGCCGCCAGTCGTGAGCTTGTAGACCACCGTGCTGGCCAGCGCGGCCCAAGGCTGACTGCGGTCATTTCGGCCCAGCACACGTACCGGTACCAGCGTGTTGCTGCCCACCGGGTCAATGCGCAGCGCGGCGACTGGGGTAGCAAATGGCAAATTAAAACTGAACTCGTGCGGGTTGACCAAAGCGGGCGGCGCGACTGCCGCCTGCACGCGGGTGAGGACGCTACCAGCCACCGCCGTCGTCAGGGTGGCACTGCGCAGCGTGACCCCTGGGAGCTGGCTGCTGACACCAGGCCATGTCACCCGCAAATAGTGGCCTGACAAGTCTTGCGCAGGCAGCTCGATGGTCGACGTGCCCAGGCTGGCAGCGTCGGTTTTAAACAGAACGGTTTCGGCCACCTGTCGCCAGTTTTTCAAGTCTTTGCTGGCCTGCAGATTGAAAGTGATGGGCTGGCCGGTAGGCAAATCAACGTCCAGCACAATGGCCACCACTGGCGTTTTAACCTCGCGTGCGTCCAACAAAGCGCCCAGCACTTTTGGCGTGGCCGTGCTGGCAGAACCGGTTGCGGTGCTGAGCTGCACGACACGCTGGCCTTGCCGCTCTTCAATGCGCAGTTGCAGACCGTCCAAGGCAGTGGTTGACTCGCCGCCCAAGATGGGAAAAGCACTCAACTTGACTTGCCCGCGCTCTGCCGGGCTACTGGCCACACGGCTGAGCGCCATGGGCACGGGCTGGCCTTGCGCATTAAAAATACGCACGTCGCTGTAGCCACTGCTTTGCATTTGCACCAGCGCTTGTGCGGGCAACTGCAGGCGCTGAAGCGGGGCATCTGGCGCGAGCGTGATGGGCAGACGCAGGGCATAAGACTTGGGGCTGTTGGCGTCAGCAGCGCACAGCGTCGTGCTAAAGGTAGCGCTGATGGCGACCAAGAAACCCGCGGCGGCCAAGCGTTGGAAATGACGAAGTTTGTGAGTCATGACGCACTCTTTGTTAAATTGTCAGAGACGGTGTCGATCTCAGCTTCGGGTGGCAGTTCGGGTACTGACTTGGGAGGCAGAGGGGCAAAATAACCCACCACCAGCATCATCGCACCCACGGCAATAAACACCACGATGCGCTCAACACCGCCGACATTCGACAAGTCAATGAGCAACAGCTTGACCACCACCAAGCCCAGCAAGCCGGCACCCACCAACCACAGCGTGCGCTGCAGCCGGCGGTGGGCCAACACCATCACGCTCAGGGCCAGCAGTGTCCACAAAATGGCGTAGCCGGTTTGCACCACAAAGCTGCCAAACAGCGCATCGGCCCTCCACGGTACGCCAAAAAAGTGGTGTACCACGCGTAGCCACACGGTGTTGATCGCCACAAAGCCAAGCGCCGCCACGGCTGACAAAGCAGGGCTGCCCTTGACCCAATCCGAGCCAGCAGGCGCAGGCACACTGCCAAGCACCCTACGCCGCCAAAACACCAGCCCGCCCAAAGCCAGTGCAATGCTCAAGTCAGTGGGGTTGAGCAGCGGAATATAAGGCAGCGGATCTGTGCGGCCAGACGAAGAAACCGCCACCGCCAGCGCGCCAACAAACACCAGCACTGCCAACGGTACGGCGGCTGTCCAGTAGTAGCTGCTGGCTTGCGATTGCAACGGCCATTTGAAGTCGCTCAAACGCGACGCATCATTCGCCCGGCCCGCCCAGATAGCCAGAAACATCAGCATGGCAATTGCGCTGAGCAACATCACCACGCTGGCCCAAGCGCTGCCCCACAAATCGCCTTTGCCAATAAAAAACCACAGGCAGTCGGCCAACAGCAGCGCCATCAGCCAAACGCCTCCAACATGCACTGCGCGGTTCAAACGGCTCAGCTCTAGGCTAGGCGCTGCATCGTTTTGTTCCAGCAGCCAAAAATGCAGACCCAAGGCCACCAGCCACAGGGCCCAGGCAGGGGTGTTCAGTACGTTGAAGCCGCTGCTGATTTGCGCCAGCCAGGTCAACGCCAGCACGACCAAAGTCAAACGACTTGGCCAAGTGGCAACCGCCCAGCTTTTGGCTATGCCCAAGCGCTGCGACAGCGCCGCACTGACCAGCACAGCCACCATACTGAGCAGTTGCCTGGTGCTTTGACTTGAAACAACCATTGGCTGAAGGTCTCCGAGCACCCGCGCGACTGGCAGTTGGCGGGAGATTTCTAGCAGCCAGGCGGCGCACCACATCGCAAAACCATACAAGTACAGCGGTACGCCCAGCTGGCCTTCCAGCACCGCATAGCGTTTGGCCCAGCTTGAGCCGCTATGCGGCAAGGTAGTACGCAGCCACCAAGCGATCAGCATGGCCGGCAAGGCAATCAGCAGCGCGCCCATGAAGGCTGCGTTCAATAGTGGCCACGCAGACACGTTGGTCCCGACCGTATCCAAAAAGGCCACGGCCGCAGCAACTTGCAACACCAAACCAAAGGCACGCGGCATCCATCGCGCTTGTCGCATACCCACCCAAAAAGCACCTGCACCTTCAAGGGCCCAAACGGCAGATGTCAAACGCGCATCAAACGCCAACGGCACGGCCAGGGTGGCAAAGCCCACACCAATAGCAATGAAACATTCGACCAGCAGACGGTAGTTGCTTGAGCTGCGCCGCTGCAGCACCAGCGCCAACGCCAGATACACCGCGCCAAAACCAAGCGCTGAAAAGGCCACACCCAGCTCAAACGGTTGCACCAAACCTGCCTGCAAACCAAAGCCGACCAGTGGCGTGCCAAACACCAGCGTGCTGTCCACCGCATTGCCTAACTGAGTGGGTGTGTTTCGCGCATACAGCACCGCTGCACACAGGTAAATCAACACAAAACCCATCAAAAACGGCTGCGTGCTGGCATAGTTTTCAGGCGTAAATTTAAGCGCGCCCCAAGCTGTAGCCACGCCAAAAGTGGCAATAAAACCGACCAGGTTCAAAATACGCCAACTGCGCTTGTAGGCAATGAACAAAATCGCCAGATTCAACACGCTGTAGTAACTGAACAAACTCACATGGCTGCCCTGCCCGGTTGACAGCAGCACCGGCACCGCAAAGCCGCCAGTAAAGGCGACCACCGCCAGCGAGCGTGCGTTTTGCAGTAGCGCCAGTGCGCAGCTGAGCGCGCACACCACCAGCATCAAACCAAACGCTGGCAGCGCTGGCAGCAGTGCATACAGCTTGAAGGCGGCAAACACCGTGAGGTATAAAACTGCGACACCCGCCCCTTGAAGAGCCAGCGCAAAGCCGGGCTTGGCGTCACGCTTTTTAAAGCCCACCGCCAGCAGCGCAATACCTGCCGCGGCAATCGCCGCCAAACGGAATTCAACCGGTAGCAAACCCGACACGGCGGCGTAGCGTGCTAAAAAAGACAGGCCAATGAACAAAATCACCAAGCCGACCCGCACGATGGTATTGCCGCCTAGCAGCCAGCCCTTGGCGGCATCCACTGCGCTGGTCAAAGCGCGTTCTACCGCATTAGGGCCGATGATTTTTGGCTGCGCAGCGTTGACTGGGGCGGATGCGCCCGCTTTGACTTCGCGGATAAAGTTGGGCTCGCGAGTCACAGCTGCCGAAGCTGTTAATGCGGTGGGCAACACAGCGCGCTCGTTATTCACAAAGCCATCTGGTGCTTCTTGAGGGATGACGGGCGCGGCAGCCGCCGCAGCACCCACGGCTTTGAGCTGCGCAAGCAACTCTGATTTGATTTTTTTCTCACTGGCCGCGAGTTGGCTGCGTACCTCATGCCGCACCGCCCAGCGCAGCGACAGCCCAGCGACGAGGCCTAAAACAATGCCAATCCAATGGGTCAACTCACCGCTGCCCGGCAAAAGTGCACCGAGGGTGAGCCCACCCAAAACTCCCCAAAAAACCAACATAACGCAGCCCTCCAGCCTTGTTGGGCCCGGCCTGTTGTGGAGGCGCACCGCAATCCATGAGGCGCGCTATTTGAAGCGGTTGGCCGGGCTTCAAGTCAGCATCGTACTTGATGGCGACGCCTCATCCGATGCAACCGCAAGCCACAAAATCGCTTGGCTTAAAAGTACCTCAATGAGTCAAGACAGGATTAATTCATTTTTTTACAGGCCGCTTCCAATTGGGCAGACTGATCTGCTTGGCCCGAGCCACATGCAAACCCCCTGGCTCGGTGCTTTTGCCGAGGGTAGAACCACCACCGACCGTGCCGCCTGCTCCGACGGTGATGGGCGCAACCAACACGCAGTTGCTGCCAATGTGGACATCGGCTTCAATCACGGTGCGGTGCTTGTTGGCGCCGTCGTAGTTGGCGGTGATGCTGCCTGCCCCGTAGTTGACGCGTTCGCCCACCGTGGCGTCGCCCAAATAGGCCAGGTGGTTGGCCTTGGCGCCTTTGGCCAAAGTTGAATTTTTAACCTCGACGAAGTTGCCGATATGGACTTCAGCACCCAGCTGAGCGCCTGGCCGCAAGCGGGCAAACGGGCCGACCAATGCGCCCTCACCGACCTCGACACCCAGCCTTTCACCATCAATGTGCGTAAAAGGATGAATCACGGCGTTGGCGGCGATGTTGCAGTTGGCGATCACGCAGTTAGCGCCTACTCGCACACCGTTGCCCAAATTCACCACGCCCTCAAACATGCAGTTCACGTCGATTTCTACGTCTTGGCCACAGGTTAAGGTGCCCCGCAGGTCAAAGCGGGCTGGGTCGGCCAGTCGCACACCTTGTGTCATCAAGACCAGGGCGCGGCGCTGTTGGTAGACGCGCTCCAGTGCGGCCAGTTGAATGGGGTCGTTCACGCCCGATACCTCGGGTTCGTTGTCGGGGTGGCTGGCCACGACCTGCACACCATCTGCCACCGCCATGGCCACCACGTCGGTCAGGTAGTACTCTTTTTGGCTGTTGTTATTGGTCAGCCGTGCCAGCCAGCCTTTGAGCAACTTGTTGGGCACGGCCATCACGCCGGTGTAAAACTCGCGGATCTGGCGCTGCTCGGCGCTGGCATCTTTGTGCTCCACGATTCCCACCACCGCGCCGCCAGGTGCGCGCAACACCCGGCCGTAGCCTGTGGCGTCCGCAATGCTGAGCGTTAACAGCGCCAGCTTGTCACCCGCGCAAACATCCAGCAGCTTGCGCAACGTCTCGGCCTGAATCAGCGGCACGTCACCGTTCAAAATCAACGTGATGCCGTCTTCACCCAGCAGCGGCACGGCCTGCTGCACGGCGTGGCCAGTTCCTAACTGCGGCTCCTGGCGCGCAAATTGCATGTCGAAAGTGCCTGTAACGTCCTGAAATCGGGCGCAAGCAGCTTCTACTTCGATAGCACCGTGACCTGTGATAATGACCGCACGGCGCGCTGATAACTGGGCTGCGCAGTCAACCACATGGCCCAGCAAGGCACGTCCGCCCAAGCGGTGCAATACTTTGGGCAGGGCGCTTTTCATGCGCGTGCCTTTGCCGGCGGCCATGATGACGACATCAATGGCTAACGCCTGAAGCATTTTGTTTGGAAGAGTCATGAGGTTTCCTGTGAATTTCTTAGCGACAACCAGAATTATCAGCCTGCTGGCCGTCTGCGCGGTGTTGCAGGCGTGTAGCGCCGTCAAAATCGCGTACAACCAGGCGCCTGCGCTGGCGTATTTGTACCTGGACGGTTATGCCGATTTCAATGACGTACAAACCGCACAAGTCAAAGCCGAACTGGTCAAGTTCCAAGGCTGGCACAGGCAAACGCAGTTGCCCGCTTATATTGATTTACTCCAAAAAGTGCAGCCCATCATGCTGCAAGACATCACCCAGCCGCAAGCCTGTGAGGTGTTTGCTGAGGTTCGAAAAAAAGTCACCGCCATGACCGACTATGCAGAACCAGCTACGGCTAGCCTGGTGGCCGTGTTCACACCCAATCAGCTCGCGGCGATGGAGCGCAAGTTTGCCAAAAGCAATGCCAAGTGGCGGGATGACTTTTTAGACGGCAGCGCCAAAGAGCAATTTGAAAAGCGGCACAAAAAAGCCATCAATCGGGGGGAAATGCTGTACGGCAGCATCAATGACAAGCAACGAGGCTTGATTGCAGAGCAAATTGGCAGGTCGCAGTTTAAAGCGGCGCAAAGCTATGCAGAGCGCCAGCGCCGCCAAAAAGATATTTTGCAAACATTGGGAAAACTGGTGGCCAGCCCGCAAGACCAGGACTCGCTGCGCAAAGAAATGATGAATTTGATGACCCGCTCAGTGGCCTCCCCGGATGCGACTTACCGTAGCTACCTGGACCAAAACATACAAACAGGTTGCGCTAATTTTGCCGAGCTGCACAACACCACCACACCCGAGCAACGCAAAAATGCGGTGGATGTGCTGGCCGGTTATGCGCGGGACTTTAAGACGCTGGTAGCGCAGAAATAACTTCAAGCCTGAAGCGAAAACTCAAAGACGTACTTCAAGCCTGAAGTGCGTTCCACATCTCTTTGTCGCGCTCGGCCGTCCAGATACGTGGGTTCTTGATGCCGCTGGCCTCGTCAAACGCACGACTCACATCAAACGGCAGGCAGTGCTCATAGATAAACACATGGCCAAAGATCGGATCCATCGATTTGCGGGTGTGCGCCATCGCGGCTTTTAAATCCATGCCCTCGGCGGCCGCTTCTTTGCCCGCTTTGTACAGCGTTTCAACCCAGCGTTTGGTGTAGTCCAGCGCTTTGTCCACGTTGGCTGCGCCCTTCATGGCCTCGCCTCGGCCAGGTACGATGGCCTCGGCTTTTAAAGCGCGCAAGGCTTCTAGTGTGGCGGGCCATTCCTCCAACTGCGCATCGCCGGTGTACACGCCCGCTTCGTATTCAACCAAGTCGCCGGAGAACAAAACTTTTTCTTCTTCCACCCAGGCAATCGTGTCGCCGCGCGTGTGGCCGGGGCCGGGGTGCCAGATTTGTACTTTGACCCCGCCTAGGTCAATCGTCAATTTGCCGGGCACTTCGCCTTGGGTCGGGTTGCCGCCGCCAATCACCATCGTCGGCCAGGTCAGACCGGGCACGCTTTCAGAATTGCGAAAGAGGCGCGGGAAGCGCTCCATCTCACTTTGCATATCTTGCGCACCGCGCTCCACAATCAGCTCATACGTGCCTTGGCTTGCGATGACTTCTGTCGCACCTTCGGCAAGGTAGGCGCTAGCCCCCAGTACGCGTACCGCGTGGTAGTGGGTCAGCAGCACGTACTTGATGGGCTTGTTGCTGACGGTGCGGATGCGGGCAATCAGGTCTTGCGCCATGGCGGGTGTGGCGGTGGCGTCACTGACCATGATGAATTTGTCGCCAATGATGACGCCGGAATTCGGATCACCCTCGGCGGTATAGGCCCAGCAATGGGCGCTTAACTGCTCGAAAGTGATTTTTTTATCTTCCAGGTCGGCTTGTGAGGCGAAGGCTTTAGACATGCGGCTTCCTTATGTAGCCCCGATTTTACCCAAGCGTAACTAGTTACGGATAGTTAAACATGACTCAGAGGTGCACGTTGCGGGGCCGCGGTGCGGAACAAGCGCACCGGCCAGGCCAGCCGCCAAACCCTGCACCAAACGGCCTAGCGCGTTACCCGCCAGATGCAGCGCCAGACCGAGGTCGCGCAGCGGCTGACGTACGTCGATATGCGCGGCCTGGACTGGTCGGGGCAATACGGCGCGGCTCAACGCTGCTTCAGGCACCCAGCTGAAGTACGCCGATGCACTCACAGACGACTCGGACTGCGCACCAACCGATTCCATCACCACCTGCTGACCGCGTGCAAGCCTGAGCACCTCACCCGCATGCAAGAAATGGTCGCCACCGCGAACCGATGCGTCGCCCACCGCGTTGCGAAAAGTCACCCATACCTGCCCATGCGCAATTTGCAACTTGCCAGGCATCCTGATGGTGAGCGTCAAGGCATGGCGGGGGTGCAACTTGAAGCAGCCCACAGCGTGCGCGGGTGAGCGCTGCGCGGCATCGCTAGAGCAGATCAAACTGGCGGAAGTGTGAATAGCGTGGTGCATGGTGTTCTTTCAAAATACGCCCTTCATGTGTTGGGCGTAGACGAATCATCACGCTGCTGGACTTTTCAGTCCAATGAATTTGAGCTACGCTATTGATTCTTAAAACGCATCAATCCAACCATCCTCATCATGCTGAATGCCATCACCCATGTCCGTTCAAGGCCGATTGCTGCTGGCCAACTGCGCGCCTTTGAGGCAGTGGCGCGACACTTGAATTTTCGGGCAGCATCCGAAGAACTGGCGCTCACGCAGTCGGCCATCAGCCGGCAAATCCAGGCGCTGGAAGAAGATGTCGGCGTGAGCTTGTTTTTACGCCATACCCGGGCAGTAGAGCTGACCAGCGCTGGCGCACAACTGCTTCGTGCCGTACTGCCATCACTGGAGCGCATTGACAGCGCTGTGCGCATCATTCGCCAAAGCGCCGGGCGCAAGAGCGTGGCCATCAGCACCTGGGCATCGTTTGCGTCGATGTGGCTGATTCCCCGCTTAGAGATGTTTCAGCGTGAGCACCCCGACATCGACATCCGCATCGATGCGACCGACGCAACAGTTGACATGGAAACCACAGACGTTGACCTGGCCCTGCGCTACAGCGCCCCAGGCCATGTGCCCAGCCACGCCGTGCGGCTGTTTGGCGAGCAGCTCACACCTGTGGCCAGCCCGTGGCTGATCAAAAGTGGCACACGCATTAAAAAACCGTTGGATTTGGCCCAACACGCGCTGGTCGAAGCCAGCGACGCCCACCGCACCAATCATTTGGAATGGCTGACCTGGCAACGCTGGTTTGAAGAGCAAGGCTTTAAAAAATTTACCCCGAAACGCTGGCTGTACTTCAACTACGCACACCAAATTGCGCAGGCCGCACTCACCGGGCAAGGCATTGCACTAGCCAGAATGCCGCTGGTGGCCGACAGTTTGGCCTCTGGTGATTTGGTCGAGCCGCTGCCCAACATGCGGATCGATTCGCCGCTGGCCTACTGGCTGATTGTTGGCCCGCGAAACGAAGCCCGGCCAGAGGTTGCCGCCTTCTGCGAATGGCTCAAGGCGCAAGCGCTGCTGACACGCGAGGCGATCGGCGATGTGCCGGATGCAGATACGGTGGACAACCTGGATTAGGTTGGCCAAACCACCCCGTTGTCATTCAACAGCGCATCCAGCGGCACATCATGCGGCTCGGGCGCCATGTCCGGCAGCCAGCCGTTGGTGTAACCCAACCCCACAGTAAACGGCTTGGGCAGCAAAGCAGCGAGCGTACGGTCATAAAAGCCGCCGCCATAACCCAGCCTGAAGCCGCCCGGCCCATAGCCTAGGCAAGGCACAAACAGCAGGGTCGGCACAATCACTTCGGTGTCTTTGGGTTTGGGAATGCCATAGGCGTCTTCCTGCATCGGGCAGCCGGGATACCAGGCGTGAAAAGTCAGCGTTTTAGTCACTTTGTCGACCACCGGCAGGCCAATGCGGCGCGGCTGGGGTGAATCGAGCAATTCGCCATCCTCCTTCCAGCGGTGCAGGGCGGGCAGCGGGTCAAACTCGCCCTTGATGGGCCAATACGCGCCAATCACCTCGTCGGTACGGCCAAACAACCAGATACGCATCACGCGTTGCAGCATGTCGGCACGCTGTAGGCGGTCAGGCAGGTTCAGACGTTCTTCAATCAGGGCTTTGCGGGTATTAATTTTGTCCATAATGACCAGATGCTATACAAATTTCTTTTCAGCACCCTCATCGCGGCATTTTTGTGCCCATTTGCCGTCGCCCAAAGCGCGCCAGGCGACAACCTCATCATCGACATGAACCAGGCATTCAAGCGGGGCGATCGGAAAAAACTCAGCGCCCTGCTGCCACAAGCCAAAGGCCATGTGCTGGAGCCCTATGCCGCGTATTGGGAACTCAGAGCCCGCTTGGCTGAGGCATCGGCCCAAGAAGTGCAAGACTTTTACGCCCGCTACCCCGGCACATATCAGGAAGACCGTCTGCGCAACGACTGGCTGCTGCTGTTAGGCCAGCGCCGCGACTGGGCCGCCTTTGCCGCTGAGTACCCCAACTACCGCATGAACGACGATAGGGAGGTGCGCTGCTACGCGCTTCTGGTCGAGCATTTAAAAAACCCGGCGGCGGATGCCAAGCTGGCCGATGAGGTGCGCAAAAATTGGTACGCCCAGCGCGATGCAGACGACGGCTGCCGCGTTGCAGCCGATCGGCTGGTCGGCAGCAAAAACCTGAACGTACAAGACGTGTGGCAAAAAGCGCGTTTGGCGCTGGAAGGCAATCGCCCGCGCGCTGCACGTGATGCGGTGGCCATCGTCTCGCCTGAATCAGCTGGCATGGTGGCAGAGCTGATCGACAGCCCGGCGCGATTTTTAACCGAGAAAAATATAGCGGTGCGCAACACCCGCAAAGAACTCATCACCCTGGCGCTGGTCAAAATGGCCAGCGCCGACCAGTCAGGCGCCGAAAGCGCTGCCGCCATGATGGATGCCAAATGGGGCAACCAGCTCACCAGCGAGGAGCGCAACTGGGTCTGGGGCTTGATAGGCAAACAAACCGCCACGCGCTTGGGCACCCTACCCGCCAGCGCGGCGCTGGCTTACTACGGCAAGGTCAGCAAAGACACTGATTTGACCGACGACATGCTGGGCTGGAAGGTTCGCGCCGCATTGCGGGCTGGTGCGCAACCCAAATGGCGTGAAGTACTGAGCGCCACCAACGCCATGAGCGACGCCGCCAAAGCTGACCCAACCTGGGTTTACTGGAAAGCGCGCGCGCTGATTGCCACAAGCCAGGCAGGCAACCCCGAAGCGTTGGCGCTGTACCAATCCATCGCCTCAGTACGCGGCTTTTACGAGCAACTGGCACTAGAAGAGCTGGGCCAAAAAATTACCGTACCCACCAAACCTGCACCCATCAGCCCAGAAGAAAAAGAAGCCACACGCCTGAACGCCGGGCTCAACCGAGCTGCCTACGCCATCGCCATCGGGCTGCGACCAGAAGGTGTGCGCGAATGGAACTACAGCACCAACCTGGCCAAACCCGGCGGCATGACAGACCGTGAGCTGATTGCCGCCGCGCAATTTGCCTGCGACAAGCAAATCTGGGACCGCTGCATCAACACCAGCGAGCGCACCAAGGCCTTGATTGATTTGGAGCAGCGCTTCCCGATGCCGTTCAGAGAGGCAGTCGTCAGACGCGCGCAAAGCATCAACCTCGACCCGGCCTATGTGTACGGCCTGATACGGCAAGAAAGCCGCTTCATCATGGATGCGCGATCGCATGTAGGTGCATCCGGCCTGATGCAGGTCATGCCCGCTACCGCCAGAGAGACAGCGCGCCGCATTGGCATGACGGGTTTCACCGCAGACATGATCACTGACCGAGATACCAACATCGCCATTGGCACCGGTTATTTGAAGCTGGTACTGGACGACGTGGGCGGCTCCATGCCCATGGCCGCCGCCGCGTACAACGCCGGGCCTGGCCGCCCAAGAACCTGGCGCGGCCAGGCGGGCAGCCCCACGGTAGATGCGGCCATCTGGGCTGAAAGCGTGCCCTTTGCCGAAACGCGTGACTACGTGAAAAAGGTGCTGAGCAACACCACCAACTACGCCGCGATATTGACCGGTCAGCCCCAGTCCCTGAAAGCACGGCTGGGCACAGTAGGGCCGAGAGATGCGGGTCAGCCGGAGACTGACAAGACATTGCCTTGAGAAATTTTTGCTATGAACTTCATAGCTGCTTGCGCCCGTATTTATTGGTTTATAGCCCTAAAAAACACCTAAAAATGCCCTTTTTGAGGCAAAAACCACCCAAAACCGTTAAATTAGCACCATGAAAAAAATCCTCATCCTCGGCGGTACTGGTTTTGTCGGTCGTCACCTGTGTGAAAAGCTGGCCGAAGGCGACTACCGCACCACGGTGCTGACACGCCGCCGCACCAACGCCAGGCACCTGCAAATGCTACCAATGGTCGATGTGCTTGAAGGCTCGGCGCATGACGCAGCAGCCCTCACGCCACTGCTGGCTGAGCATGATGCCGTCGTCAACCTGATTGCCATACTGCATGGCAGCGAGGCTGCTTTTGACAAAGCGCATGTGCAATTGCCTTTGGCGCTCGTCAAGGCTTGCGATGCAGCTGGCCAGCGGCGCATTGTGCATGTCAGCTCGCTGGGTGCAGACTTGGGGGCCCCGTCGATGTACCAACGCAGCAAGGCGCGTGGTGAAGCGGTGCTTCTCGGTTCTGGCCTGGATGTCAGCGTGCTGCGGCCCAGTGTGATTTTTGGGGCTGAGGACAAATTTCTCAACACCTTTGCGTCGCTTCAAAAAATATTTCCATTCATTCCGCTGGCGGGCAGCACGGCTAAATTTCAACCTGTTTGGGTTGAGGACGTGGCCAGCGCCATTGTCAAATGTATCGAAGACAAATCAACTATCGGCCAAACCTATGAGGCTTGCGGGCCCGAGATCTTCACGCTGAAACAACTGGTGCAGCTGGCTGGCCAATACAGCGGTAATGACAAACCTGTCATCGGTCTGCCCGATGCATTGGCGCGTATCCAGGCTGCGCTGATGGAACTCGCCCCTGGTGAGCCGATCATGAGCCGCGACAACCTGGATGCGATGAAGGTTGACAACATTTCAGGCGGCAAGCTGCCGGGCTTGACGGCGCTCGGCATTGCACCATCCGCCTTGAGTGCCGTTGTGCCGTTTTACCTGGGCGCGCAAGGCTTGCGCAGCGGTTTGACAGCCAAGCGGAAAACGGCTGGAAGGTTCTAGCAGGCATTAATCTCGTTGATTTTTTGCATCAATCGGTCCAGCCTAGTCCGATAGCATGAGGCTTTCGTGAAAAAGGAACCTCAGTATGCTCAAACTCTACATCGGCAATAAAAACTACTCGTCCTGGTCCATGCGGCCGTGGGTTCTGCTCAAGCAGGCGGGTATTGCGTTTGAAGAAGTGATGGTGCGCTTCGGTGACGACACCTTTGCTGCCAACTCCCACTTCAAGCAGACCATCATGACCGTGAACCCCAGCGGACGCGTGCCAGTGCTGGTGGACGACGGCTTGGCGGTGTGGGACACCCTGGCGATTGCTGAATATGTGGCTGAAAAATTCCCTGAAAAACAGTTGTGGCCAAAAAGCGTTCCAGCCCGCGCCCGTGCCCGCAGCGTTTGCGCTGAAATGCACAGCGGCTTTGCCAGCTTGCGCAGTGCCTGCCCGATGAACATTGAGGCCAGCTTGCCCGAAATTGGCGCCATCATTTGGCGCGACAAGCCCGGCGTGCGCGCCGACGTAGAGCGAATCGTCAGCATGTGGACTGAACTATTGGCGCAGCACCAGGGACCCATGTTGTTTGGCGAATTCAGTATTGCCGACGCTTACTTTGCACCCGTATGCATGCGTCTGAAATGCTACGCGCTGCCTGTTCCCGCCCTCGTCAGCGACTACGTCGAGCGGGTTTGTGCGCTGCCTGGAGTGAGCGCCTGGATTGCAGACGCTCTGGCCGAAAAGGACTTTGTGGCTTTCGATGAACCATATCGGCTGAATCGTTAATAAGCAAGGTCGCTAAACTCTGGCCATGCAAATTTACATGGTTGGTGGTGCGGTACGCGACATGCTCTTGGGCTTGCCCGTACAAGACCACGACTGGGTGGTGGTCGGCAGCACGCCTGGAGAACTGGTGGCGCAGGGCTTCCTGCCCGTCGGCAAAGACTTTCCGGTTTTCCTGCACCCCAAAACCAAAGAAGAATATGCGCTGGCCCGCACTGAGCGTAAAACCGCACGCGGCTACCATGGCTTTGAGGTGCATGCTGCGCCTGATGTGACGTTAGAGCAGGATCTGGCACGGCGCGATCTCACTATTAATTCAATAGCTGCTTGCTACCGTATTGATTGGTCTATAGCCCCATTTGATGCTGATCTACAGGCTTTGATTGACCCTTTTGGGGGTCAGCAAGATATTCAGGCCAAAGTCTTGCGTCACGTCACCGATGCCTTCCGCGAAGACCCGGTACGCATCCTGCGGGTGGCGCGGTTTGCGGCACGCTTTGCTGACTTCAGCGTCGCGCCCGAGACGATGCAACTGATGAAAGACATGGTGACCCATGGCGAGGCTGATGCGCTAGTGGCCGAACGCGTGTGGCAAGAGCTGTCGCGCGGGCTGATGGAAGCAACACCATCGCGCATGTTTGAGGTGCTGCGCGAATCTGGTGCGCTTGAACGCTTGCTGCCAGAGGTCAACCGGCTCTGGGGCGTACCCCAGCGTGCGGAGTACCACCCCGAGGTAGATACCGGCGTGCACCTGATGATGGTGCTCGACATGGCGGCGCAGCTAGATGCACCGCTAACCGTACGCTTTGCCTGCCTGATGCACGACCTGGGCAAAGGCACCACGCCTGCTGACGTGTTGCCCAAGCACATTGGCCATGAACTGCGCAGCGCGAAATTATCAAAAATTGTTGGTGAGCGCCTGCGTGTCCCCATTGATTGCCGCGAACTGGCCGATGTGGTGGCGATGGAGCACGGCAACATTCACAGAAGCAGCGATCTGGGCGCAGCGGCGCTGGTGCGCCTGCTGGAGCGCTGCGACGCGTTTCGAAAGCCGCAGCGTTTTGCCGATGTGCTGCTCGCCTGCGAGTGTGATGCGCGCGGGCGGCTGGGCTTGCAAGAATCCGCTTACCCGCAGCGCCAGCGCTTGGCCGATGTGCTGAAAGTAGCGCGATCAGTCGTGACCAGTGTGATTGCTGAAGCAGCGCAACTCGAAGGGCTGGATGGAAAAAAAATAGGGGAGCGGGTGCATGCGGCGCGAGTAGCTGCGGTGGCGCAGCACATCACCTGACTGAAACGATCAAAACAATTGCGACACCACGCTGGCAATCAGGCTCAGCACAATCGTCGTCGTTAAAGGTATGTAGCGCTCCTTGCCAAACAGCTTGAAGCGCAAGTCGCCCGGCAGTTTGCCAAAGCCCAGCTTGTTTAACAGCGGCGTCAGCGCGCTGATAAACACCAGTATCAAGAAAATGACGATCATCCAGCGAATCATGGCTTTCTCACAGTGTGTGTGTCCGGTCACCCGTTGCAAAACCCATCGGTTGCCACACAGCAGTATCTTTGGCCCCAAACGCAATCACCTTGAACAGCTCACCCATCTCATGTTCATGGATGAGTTTTTGCACCATGACTCGATCAGCAATTGGCGCATCTTCCATACCAATAAGCACGCCGCAATTGAGTAAAAACCGCCCCTGCCCGGTATAGCCCAACACCTGCAAACCCGCCTCTTGCCCGGCCAAGGCAATACCCGTGAAGTTGACATGTGCGGTGATGTCTTTGTAGCCCACATCCGCCAGCGCATCGGCATCGACCTGATGGGCCCGGTGGCACATCACCGTGCCCATACTGCGCTGCGGGTGGTAGTACTCATGCTCGGGAAAGCCGTAGTCGATCATAAAAATTGCACCCGCTTCAAGCCTGTCAGCCAGTGTGCGAACAAAGCCTTCGGCTTGAGGGTGAATTTCAGTG
The DNA here is from genome assembly GCA_031414215.1 of Polaromonas sp. Classification (GTDB taxonomy): domain Bacteria; phylum Pseudomonadota; class Gammaproteobacteria; order Burkholderiales; family Burkholderiaceae_C; genus Polaromonas. The sequence goes on from JANNVB010000010.1 coordinate 63,102, forward strand.
ATGTAGTCATGCTCGCCCACCACCTCAAACGGTGGTCTCAAATCGGTGAGCTGGTCTGCGTAGGCAAGAGCACCTTCGTGCAAAAAAACGCCACGCTCGCACCAAACGCTGTTCAAACGTCCGAGCAATTTCACGGGCATGGCGTCCAGCACTTCGTTGCCGATCACCACGCCGCGCATGTTGTCCGGCAAGGCTGTCGCCCAGCTCAGTTTTGTATCAAAACTCGACAAGCGCTGCTGCTGACGGGCTCGCAAACTGCCCGACAAGTCAACAATGGTGTAGCGGGTGATTTGCGGCAGCGCCTGCAATATCTGCTCGGCCAGCGCGCCGGAGCCTGCGCCAAACTCCCACACCTCCGTCACACCCGTGGCCTCAAAAGCTTCAGCGATCTGCCGCGCCAGCGCTTGGCCAAAGCGTGGCGACATCTCGGGCGCGGTCACAAAATCACTGCCGGCGTCGGTTGCCCCGCCAGGCATCAAGCCAAACTTGCGCAGGTCGTTGGCGTAGTAGCCCAGGCCCGGTGTGTACAGCGCCATTTCCATAAAACGCTCAAAACCCAGCCAGCCACCTGCTTGGCGGATGGCCTCATGGACTCGGGTTTGCAGGGGGGTCGTTAAAATATCAAGAGTCATGGCAATCGTTTCAATACGAATTGTCGACGATTACCCAAACCCATCCATGCCGCAAAACTCAAATGCCCCCGTCGTTCTCGTCACTGGTGCTGCCAAACGGCTGGGCCGTGAGATAGCCTTGGCGCTTGCCGCAGGCGGCTGGCGGGTAGCGGTGCACTACCGCAGCTCTGAGCAAGATGCTATTGAAACAGTAGCCGCTTGCGCCCGGATTCAGGGAGATTCAGACTTATTTGATGCTGATTTAGGGAATGAAAACGCTGTCAAAATGCTTTTACCACGCGTTATTCAACGGTTTGGCCAAGTGGACGCAGTGGTGAACAGCGCCTCAGCGTTTGAGCAAGACGGCGTTGCCACTTTTAGTTTTGCAGCGCTTGAAAAGCACCTGCGCAGCAACACGGGCGCACCGATTTTGCTGGCGCAGGCACTGCATGCGCACCTGACCAGTCGTAACGCAGGTGGAGCAGTGGTTAATTTGTTGGACCAAAAGCTCTGGAACCAAAACCCTGATTTTTTAAGCTACACCCTGTCAAAAGCCGCGCTGGAAGCCGCCAACACCATGCTGGCCATGGCTTTGGCGCCATTGGTGCGGGTGGTGGGCGTCGCGCCCGGCCTGACGTTGACCAGCCACATGCTGAGCGATGCGCAGTTTGCCGAACTGCACAAGCTGTCGCCTCTTGGCCGTTCATCAACACCTGCTGATGTGGCTGCCGCCGTTAAATTTGCGCTTGACAACCAGTCCATCACCGGCACGACGCTGCTGGTCGATGGTGGCCAGCACCTGATGAAATTTGAGCGGGATTTCTCATTCATGAAAGCCAAAAACTAACATGTTTAACACACGCGGCACGCAATTTTTGACGCTCACCGGCCTGCGCTTTAACGCGAACCTGGGCATTTTGGAACAGGAAAAAACGGCTCCGCAGCCGATTCAGGTTGATGCCGAGCTCAACCTTGGCACGCAACCCCTGATGCCCAGTGACGATGACATCAACCATGTGCTCGACTACCGAAAGGTTAGGCAAATCATCATCACGGAATGCACCGCCGAGCACGTGAATTTGCTGGAAACGCTGATCGGCAAGCTTGCACACCGCCTGATGCTGCTGCCCGGCGTGCTGGGTGTGCGGGTCAAAATTGCCAAGCTTGAGATTTTTGACGATTGCGAAGTAGCGATTCGCGTCGAGACAGGACAGTGGTGAACGACATGGGGACGAACCACATGAACGCCTTATGGGAACAAGCTGAGCAGGAGCATGCGCAGCAGCAAAGCTCTGCCCGCGTGCAGAACACCATGAAAATCGAACGCGAAGACCACAAGCTGGAAAAGCGCCTGTGCCGCGAGGTAGGCCGCGCGATTGTGGACTTCAACATGATTGAAGAAGGCGACAAAGTGATGGTGTGCGTCTCAGGCGGCAAAGACAGCTATGCCATGCTGGACATTTTGCTGAAATTGCAAAAGCGTGCACCGATTAACTTCAGCCTGATTGCCGTCAACCTGGACCAAAAGCAACCCGGTTTCCCCGAGCACATCCTGCCCGAGTACCTGGCCAAACTGGGTGTGCCGTTTCATATTGAAAACCAGGACACCTACAGCATCGTCAAGCGCGTGATTCCAGAGGGTAAGACCTTGTGTTCACTTTGCTCCCGTTTGCGGCGCGGCATTTTGTACCGGGTGGCTGGCGAGTTGGGCGCGACGAAGATTGCGCTAGGCCATCACCGTGACGATATGTTGCAAACTTTTTTCTTGAACATGTTTTTTGCTGCCAAACTCAAAGGCATGCCGCCCAAACTGGTCAGCGACGATGGCAAAAACATTGTGATTCGCCCGATGGCCTATGTGCCCGAAAAAGACCTGAGCCGCTGGGCAGCCATTCAAGACTTTCCCATCATTCCGTGCACGCTGTGCGGCAGCCAAGAGAATTTGCAGCGCAAGCAAGTCGGCAACATGCTGCGCGAGTGGGACAAGAAATTTCCGGGCCGGATTGAAAACATGTTCTCAGCCTTACAAAATATCGTGCCGTCGCATTTGATGGACGGCAAGCGCCATGACTTCAAAGGCATTCAAACCACCGGCGTAGCCAGTAGCGACGGTGACAAAGCCTTCGATGCGGACGACTTCACTGCGCCATATCAGAGCGGTTTGCCAGGCTTGTCGATTGTTAGTGCATAACGCGAATGCATCGTCAAAATTAGGTACGAATATGCTTTTTAACCAATTAATACGGGCGCAAACAGCTACTATTTTTATAGTAAGCATTATCCTGTCCGGCTGCACAGGCATGCGCCTGGTAGACAGCGACGTGACCGCATTTTCAGCCTGGACAGCAGCGCCTCCTGGCCCCAGCACACGCTATCGGTTTGAGCGCCTTCCATCACAAATCACCGCCGCTGCAGAGCAAGACCGCATCGAATCAATTGCCGCCACCAGTTTGGCAAAGGTCGGTTTGGTTTTGAGCCCGCCGGACGCACGTTACGCCGTACAAGTTCTGGTCGCCACTGAAACTCTTCAGCGTTACCCGGACGGTGGCTTTGGCGTTGGCGGCCCCGCTGTCTTTATTGGTGGCGGCAACATGGGCGGGTCTTTGGGCTTGTCGTTTCCGTTTGGCTTCAGCACGCCGTATTACAAACGCAGCGTAACCATCTTGATGCGTGAATTGAGTACCCAAAAAGTGGTGTTTGAAACCCGCGCGTTGAACGATGGCCCGTCGGGCGATTTTTTCGCCGTGCTGCCCGCCATGTTGGATTCAGCGATGCTCGGCTTTCCGCAGCCGCCTGCCGGTACCCGCCGCGTGAATGTTGAAATACCCAGATGAGCTTTATTGAACCAACCCGCATCATCGCCATCCGCCATGGCGAAACCGAATGGAATGTCGATACCCGTATTCAGGGCCACCTCGACATTCCCCTTAGCGCCACTGGACGCTGGCAAGCCGAACGGCTGGCACAGGCGCTGAGTGAAGACCCAATCGACGTCATTTACGCAAGTGACTTGACCCGCGCCTGGGAAACTGCACAGTATGTAGCGAGAACCCATGGCATCAGCGTCACTGCAGAAGAGGGCTTGCGCGAACGCCATTTCGGCGATTTTGAGGGAAAAACATTTGCTGAAATTGAAGCCGCGCTGCCAGACCAATCATTGCGCTGGCGCAAACGCGACCCGGAGTTTGCGCCAAATGGCGGCGAGACATTGATTGCCCTGCGTGCCCGCGTTTTAGAAGCCGCGACCCGCCTTGCTTCACTCCACCCTGGCGAACAAATCGCACTGGTGGGCCACGGCGGCGTAATGGATGTGCTGTACCGTGCCGCGACGCGTCTTGAAATTCAAGCCCCCCGCACCTGGGAGCTGGGCAACGCTGCCATCAACCGGCTACTGTGGACGCCCGAAGGTTTTACCCTGGTGGGCTGGGCCGATACGCAGCACCTGGGTGATGGCGTGCTGGACGAAGCGGTGAGTTGATTAAACAACCCCTTGCCTGTGAACTACGGGAACAGTTCGTTTCCATTGGCAGGCGGCGCAACCCCCAAATGGCGATACGCTGCCAGCGTGGCAATACGCCCGCGCGGCGTGCGCTGCAAGTAGCCTTGCTGAATCAGATACGGCTCAATCACGTCTTCAATCGTGTCTCGCTCTTCGCCTATGCTGGCGGCGATGTTGTCCAGCCCCACCGG
>JANNVB010000011.1:0-27549 GCA_031414215.1 Polaromonas sp.
TTGCCAATGTTCCCACTTTGATCACTCCTGTTTCTCCTGTGCATAACTTCGATATCTTCGAACGCACAGACTTTCTAACAGGGGTCAAATTTGGATGGAAATTACCCCATCAAAGGGGTCAATTCTGGGTGGCATTCAACAGGGTGACAGCCGATTGAGCAGCACGACAGCCAGAACCATTGCCAACCAGAGCTTGCAGATCAATGCGATGTTGGGGGTGGGGGATGCGAGGTTGAGGAATGGTGCGGCAGGTAAAACACTGACAAACCCGGCCACATCAACCGCCACAACAATTAGAAGTAACGGCATTGCCTTCATCCCCCTGGGCACCACCAGCGCAGCGCAAGAGCAGCGACTAGCCACAGAGGCGATGATCCGCAGCGCAGACAGCGGCCTGTTTGGCACAGCAGGCGGCGTGTTGCCGTTGGCTGCGGTAGGTATCGGCGCGGCAGCAGTGCAGTGGCCGACGGTCAGTAACGCGGCCAGTGGGAACAATTCGGGTTCGGGTACGGATGCGACTCAAACCCGCAATGACGGCGAGGGCGGGTCGGATGGCAATGACAGTTCCACCGTCATCAGTTCAACCTCAAACCTTGCTTCAAGCTCCCCGCCTGTCTTTGCAGACGCGAGCTCGACGCCAAATAGCTCACAAAACACGCAAAACACCTCAAATACAGTAGTTACAAGCCAATTTGAGGCATTAAATCAGGCTCTAGCCCAACAAATACGGGCGCAAGCAGCTCCTGATTCAATAGCGGTTCAAAGTGTTTCCAATACTAACTCCAACAGCGCCAGCTTTGACCGCACCAGCCTTGACACCAACCGTTCAGACGACAACGACAACGGCGACGACGATTCAAACCACGCCACCACCTTCACCACAGCCAGCGGCACAGTTCTGGCCTACCCACGCGCCCGAGGCGAAACCGCCAACGGGGTAGAAGACACCCAGCTACGTTTCGCTCAAAAGCTGCTCTTGGCCAATGACTCAACAGACAACGTAGCAAGTAACCCCAACCAGCCTGCGCTGCGCATTACCGCCGTCTTCTCGCCCACGCACGGCAATGTGTCTTTGCAAACGGGTGCTGATGGCTTTGCTGAAGTGGTGTTTAACCCTGAGGCCAACTACCACGGCACGGCCAGCTTTAGCTACACCGTGACTGACCAATACGGCCTGAGCAGTGTGGCGACCACGACTTTGCGCATTGCGGCGGTTAATGATGCGCCTGTAACGCAAGACGAAACCGCTGCGGCTGATGAAGACACCACCTTGTACTTCAGCGCCGCTTCTTTGTTGGCCAATGATTCGGATGTGGAGACAGCAAAAGCATCAAAAGCCGAGTTTGGGCGCACTTTTACCCCGCCAAATCAGCTTATAGGCCAATGGATACGGGCGCAAGCAGCTATTAAAAACATAGTGAATACAGACAATGAAAACCACTCTAAAACTGATTCAACTGCTCAAAACGACTCAAAAACTGACTTTGAAAGCACTTTTACCCTATTAAATTCGCCTCCAGCCCAATGGATACGGGTGCAAGTAGCTCCTAAAAAGATAGTGAATAGATTAACTTGTCATCGGTTCAACGGTCGGGCACGAAGTGCGCACATACGCCCGAAGACCTGCAAGCAGCTTAACAATCGTGAACTAATGCACACAACCACAGCCTTATTGGCGTTTACACCTGTCAGATCTGACAGGGGGTTGCAAGTATTGGTTACAGCTTCGATGGGATGATTCGCGAACTTTTGAATTCCCCAGCCTAACTTGACCTATTCACTTTCAATCAGATGGCATGTTGAATCAGCATCAACCGCCCCACTTCACTGAATCAAAATCATCAGACTTCAACGCTTGCGCACAAATGAATTTCATTAACGACCTGATTACCGACGAAGACCGCAAGCGCTTTGACTTTAGTGTGTTCAAGCGCGCGCCAGATTTTGTTTATAAATTGAGCGAGCCAACGATATGGACAGTTGATCGAGAAGCTGGCGTGTTTTTGATCTGGCTAGGCAACCAGGGACCACAAGCCGACGATGAAGACCGAAGGAAGGGAGTTACCTATTATTCGCTTTGGTGGAATGAGTGCAATATCGAATGCAAGCTTTGGCGCTTCGATCATGCTCAAAACTCAATCACTTGGAAGCAAGATTGGATTTCTATTCCAGAAAAATACCTAGATCGAAAACAAGAAGTCTGGGGCGTTTTACAAGAGGCGCTCATCGCATACCAACTTAATGGCAATTCAAGTTTTTTGTTTTTTGGTGACCCACCAGTACCGGAACTTAGCGAAATCAAATTCGATTTTTAAGACGCAATAAAAATGCCACCACCCATTCTCACAGCTCGCGAAGCAGTTGTTGAACTGACTACCAACCCAGGCAAGTACACAACGTACCAAAGCCTGCTTGACTTGGCTGCGCGTTTGCCCGTTGATCCCGTTCGCACACTACCGCCAGGCAACCCGCCACCATTAACTTTGACGTACAGCGGTGGAAGTGGTGTCAAAGACTTGAGCATGACGCCGATTGCTGAGGGTATTGGTGGCGCTAGTAATGGTGCGGTTCGAACGATTGGGCAATCCCCACTCGCTGAATTTTTGCAGCACAAAGTATTTTCAGATGCGGGGGAAAGAGCAACGCGAATACTTAATCCATCACTTGCAGGCGAAGCACTCACAACCGCCACACAAAACAACTTCCTCTTCGAAGCCACCAAAGGCCCATGGGCAGAGGGCTCAGCCCGCTTCATGCAAGCCGCACCCGGCGATGTGATGAGCTTGACCCCGCTGGCTGGCTATGACCGCACTTTCGCACAAATCGAAATCAAAGAGTTTTTAGCGAACCCCAACAGCAACAACTTCAACGGCATCCCCAAGCCAGTTTTACAAACGGCGTATGACTTGGCCGTTGTGCGCGGCGGCCCGCAAGCGGGTATTTCAGCGGCCACTGATCTTGCCGCCGTTACTTCGGGTGTTAACACAGCAAGTCAAATTCGCATCACGCTGGATACACACCCCGAAACCGGGCGTCCACTCATTCGAGAAATTGATACCGGCAAGTTGTTTGAAGGCCGTGGTGAATTTAGAGGTTTGAGTTTTTCAACTGAAGTCGCGCCAATTGAAACCGTTCGCTTGTCAGATAAGCTGTTTGAAGCATCTGCTGAAAACCGTGTTGCCTTTGACCGTGGCGCAGCCGCCTTAACTGAAGCAACTACGGCGCTCAAGATAGTCAACGTCAGCGGCAAAATCGCAACTGGCCTAGGTTCGGCCATGATGGTTGTCAGCCTTGCAGATGCTGCAAGTGATGCCAAGGCGGCGGTCGATGGTGGCGATCTAAATCGCGGCCAGCAAATCATGACCGATTGGACGCTTAGAACTGAAGGTGCCTTGGCTGCTGGCGGTTTGTCTGGCGCATTGGCCGCTGAAGTACTTTCGCCTCTCCTCGCAGGGGGTATACCTGGCGGCGTCCTCTATGTGGGGGGCGTTATTGGTAGTAGCGTTATTGGTGCAACTTTGGGCGATGCTGCTGTCTCTAACTTTTTGCAAGTGATGCGGCCAACGACCATCGTGCCTGGCAACGTTGCAGAGCGAATCAGGCCTATCGGTACAGTCGTCATCGACGAAAGCCTGAACGCACCACCCACGCCAGCCCAAGTTGCACAAAACCTGCAAAACAATTTATCGCCCAACGGCAAAGAGCCGTTAGGTGCTTACATCAGCGACGGACCCGGTAAAAGTCACTACTGGCGCGTACTAGAGAACGGCGGCACAGAACGCATCGCACAAGAAAACTTTGGACGTGAAGGCAGCCGGGTAACCGTGACCAGCTTTGCCAAAGGTGAAGTGGTGCCAAGCCAGGAACGGCAAACGGTAGCCAGCCAAAGTGGCATCGTCAGTGATGTACTGCTCAAGCCTGACAGTACCGGGCAAATGGTGCTCAGCAAAATTCAGCTTGGTAGCGTTCTTGATATACCCGCCCCTAAGCCTGAATTCAATCCACTAGCCAGCAGCGGCACGGCGGACAACAGCTACACCGTCAAATCAGGTGACAGTCTGTGGAAAATTGGCAAATCAATCGGCCTGAGTGACAGTGAAACTGTCCAATTTATTCGGGATACTGAAGCCAGCGCCCGCGCCAACGGTACGAGCGCCAGCGTCAACGACCTCAAGCCCGGCAACACACTCGCATTTCCTCAATGGGTCAAAGCCAAACTGGACAGTCAGGCTGCACTGAATGCTGTCAACGGTGCAGATCATCAAAGTGACAACTATGTTGCACCCAAAGATGTTGCCGAGCCAGACCCGGTCTTTAAGACATTCGTCGATGAGATCAATTCATTTTTGCAAAGCCCACGTCTGCCTGCCATTGCCGTATTGGCCGATGCTGGAACAGGCGTCGTCAGCGACGCAGGCGGCGGCAGCGGCAGCGCTGGTGGATCATCAAACCAGCCCACAACCCCCGTAACTGGGGCGCAACCAGCTACAAATACCCTAGCACCTGATTCAACCAACAATTACACCCACTTCCTAAACACCACAGGCGCCGCCCTAAGCCCAGCCCAGCAAGACGCCCTAGCCAGCCAACTGCAAAGTTTGAACCTGGGCGGCACTGACGCTTTGAGCTTTATCACCCTGCCCGGCGGCAGCACCGTGATTGCTAATATGGATGGCGACATTGTGGGCGAGGTGCGGATAGAGACCAGCGGCTTTACCCGCCTGACAAACATCTACGGCGAAACGGTTTACGCCGCACCCGGCGGCAATACTTTAAGCGCAGAGCAATACAGCGCCAACCAGCAAAGCCAGATGAACACCGGCTTGGGTTTAGCCCAGTCCGTCATCGGCCTGCAAAACTGGGACCGCATGAGCGACACCCAGCGCCTGAGTAGCGTGGTTGGCATGTACAACCAGATGAGCACGATGAGCGACTTGAGCCAAGGCTTGTCGGGCGGTGCGCCAACGGAGATGGGTCTACTCGGCTCAGGCTTGGGCTTTTTAAGCGCGCTTGAATCGGGCAACCCACTGGGCGTCTTGCAATCAGGCCTGAGCCTGTCAGCCCAAGCCGTGAGCTTTCAAAGCAGCATACTTAACGGCCAAGCCATCGCAGCAGAGCTGTCAGGCAACGTCTCATCGGCTACTACCTTGTCACTAGAGGCCAGCCAGTCCGCCAGTCTTGCAGGCGGCTTAGGCGCTGCAGCCAGTGTGGTGGGCTTGGTGATGGCGATTGAAAGCGGCAACGCTTTCTCCATCGCATCCAGTGCTGTCAGCACCGTCATGGCGTTCCAGTCCATGATGGGCATCGCCAGCTCCTTTGGGCCTTACGGTGTTGCGATTGCGGTTTGCCTGAGCATCCTGGGCTCCCTCTTCGGCGGCGGCGAGCCCTATCGCCCGCCTATCCCAGACACCCCCATGAGCGAAGGCGAAGCCCATGCCCAGTGGGATGGCGCAGGCAACACCATCGTGACGGTTGACCAAGACGCAGCAGGCGGCGGCGCCACCGCAGCTGCCTGGATGAACCATTTAACAGGCGCACTACAAACCCGGCTTGGCAGCTACAGCGATGCAGAGGGCAATGGCTACGGAGTTGTAGCCAACCTGCTGCCCAGCGTCGGGTTTCAATACGACCCAGACAACCAAGGCGGCATTGGCACAGCCCAATTGATCTTGCGCTGGGTAGACGACGACGGTAACCCCCAGCACCGCAACTACGACCGCAACGGCAACCGGGCAGACGGCAGCACCATTGCCGGTGACTTTATGACGCATGCCCAGGGTGCTATTGCGCCCAACTGGCAAGTGCAAACTGTGTTGGCGCATTACCAGCAAGGCCAAGGCATTAACTTGCCCACGCTTAAAGAAGGCCTGCCGCAAGCACTGGGGAACAGCTTGCAGCAGAGTTTGCAGGCTATTACTTTGGACTTGCCGACAGAAGGCATTGAACAGCGAGCCGAGGCCGAACGACTCGCAGAGCTAGATTATCAAAACGCCCTGGCACTGCAAGACAAGTTAATTGATATCGACGGAGACGGCTATTTAGAGCAAACCCAGTGGCTGGCCAACAACCAGGCGGTGCTGGCTATTGATGCCAATGGCAATGGCCAGATCGATGCAGGCGAGCTGCTGGCATTGAACACCGCAGGGCTGAACAGCCTGGACTGGCTGGATGCCAACAATGACCAAAAAATAGACGCAAGAGACCCAGCCTTTGCTGCTCTGCGTTTGTGGATTGATTTAAACGGCGACGCAAAGAGCCGGGGTGAAACCCAAACACTTACCCAAGCAGGCATAACAGCCATTGACTTTGGCAGCAACCCACCGCAAATCATCAGGGCAGACAACAGCAGCACCACACTGACAGTCCAGACCCTGACAGGCGACATCCTGGGTGTGAATTACCAAAGCATCACCGGCGGGGTGTTGCAGCAAGACGAGCAGCGCAATGCTGACGGAACACTGGCTGGCCCCCTACAAACCCTGCACGCCATCAACACACGGCTGTTTGATGGGCAGGCTGCGCATATCAATGGGGGGGTTGCAGCACCAACGACCCCGGGCAGTACACAAACGGTAGATGCAGGTGACAGCCGCCTTAGCAGCACCAGTGCCAGAACCATTGCCAACCAGAGCTTGCAGATCAATGCCATGCTGGGGGTGGGGGATGCGCGGTTGACGAATGGCGCGGCAGGTAAAACACTGACAAACCCGGCCACATCAACCGCCACAACAATTAGAAGTAACGGCATTGCCTTCATCCCCCTGGGCACCACCAGCGCAGCGCAAGAGCAGCGCCAAGCCACAGAGGCGATGATCCGCAGCGCAGACAGCGGCCTGTTTGGCACAGCAGGCGGCGTGTTGCCGTTGGCGGCGGTGGGTATCGGTGTGGCGGCTTTGCAGTGGCCGACTGTGGCGGCTGCGCAGACTGGTTCGCAGACGAATGCGGACGCGGGTTCGGGGTCATGGATTGCGGGTCAAGCCCGCAATGACAGTTCTACCTCCGGCAATCGTGTTGACAGCAATCCAGTATTTACGAGCCAGACCTCCGCGCCCGTCATCCCGGGCTCGACCCGGGATCCAGTCGGTGCAACCAACACCACCAGCAGCACCCAAAGCACCTCAAACACCCTAAATACAGCCGTTCAGAGCCAATTTGACCCATCAAATCAGGCTCTAGCCCAACAAACACGGGCGCAAGCAGCTCCTGTATTTATAGCAGTTCAGAATGTTTCAAACTCCTCGTCTGTCATCCCGGACTCGATCCGGGATCCAGGTGTTTCTTCAGGCCTTTCTTCAAGTGTTGCCTCCAGCCCAGCCACCACCTTCACCACATCAACCGGCACAGTCCTGGCCTACCCACGCGCCCAAGGCGAAACCGCCAACGGGGTAGAAGACACCCAACTGCGCTTTGCCCAAAGCCTGCTGCTGGCCAATGACGCCACCGACAACGTCGCCAGCAACCCAAACCTGCCGTCATTAAGAATCACCGCCGTCTTCTCACCCACGCACGGCAATGTGTCTTTGCAGACTGGCGCTGATGGCTTTGCTGAAGTGGTGTTTAACCCTGAGGCCAACTTCCACGGCACGGCCAGCTTTAGCTACACCGTGACTGACCAATACGGTCTGAGCAGCGTGGCCACCACCACCTTGCGTATTGCCGCCGTGAATGATGCGCCAGTCACGAGAGACGAAACCGCTGCGGGTGATGAGGACACCACCTTGCGCTTTACGGCGGCTAGTCTATTAGCCAATGACTCGGATGCAGACAGCGCAGTCGATGGTGATGTGCTGCGCATCACCCGCGTAGGCAGCGCCCAGCACGGCCAAGTGTTTCTTGCGCCCGACGGCACAGTCAGCTTTGTGCCCGACCTGAACTACAACGGCCCGGCGCAGTTCAGTTACTGGGTAGGCGACAGGGAAGCGACTCAAATATTACGGGGTGAGGGTTACGAGACCCAAGGCACGATGCGCTTGACGGTCTTGCCGGTCAATGACCTGCCCGTGGTGACGGGTGAAACCATCGCCAATGACGAAGACATCGTGCTGACCATCAACCCCGCGCTGCTGTTGGCCAATGACACTGATGTAGATAGTGCCACCAACGGCCAGACCCTCACCATCAGCGCCGTGGGCAACGCCCAGCACGGCAGCATTGCATTGCTGGCTGATGGCACCTTGCAGTTCACGCCAGAGCGTGACTACTTTGGTGCGGCTGGCTTTAGTTATACGGTGAGTGACGGGGCAGGCGGTTTGGTCACAGGCCAAGTGGTGGTTAATTTGGCGCCCATCAATGATGCGCCGCTGCTGGTGGGTGAAACCATTGCGTTTGATGAAGACACCATTCAGACCATCAGCCAGGCCAGTTTGCTGGCCAATGACAGCGATGTAGACAACCCGCACAGTGACTTGCGCATTGTGGCGGTGGGCAATGCGACCCACGGCACGATTGGTTTGAACCCCGATGGCTCGATACGCTTTGCACCTGATGCAGACTACTTTGGCTTGGCCGGCTTTACCTATACCGTCAGTGATGGTGTGGGCGGCTTTAGCGTCGGCACCGCCACGCTAGACATTGCCCCCGTCAATGATGCGCCGCGCCTGGTGGGAGAAAGCCTAACGCTGGATGAAGACAACCAGGCGCATTTCAGCATCGCCAGTTTGCTGGCCAATGACACCGATGTAGACAACGCCCATGGTGACTTGGCAATTACCGCTGTCACGATTGACCCGCTAAGCGCGGCCAACGGCGGTGTCAGCATCAACAATGGCCACATTGTGTTTGCCCCCACGCTTAACTTTAACGGCCAAGCCAGCTTCAGCTATACCGTCAGTGATGGTGTGGGCGGGGTTAGCCAGGCAAGCGTTAACCTGACGTTTAACCCCATCAACGATGCGCCGGTGGCCAACAGTGAGCTGGTGTTTGGCAAGCGCGATGTGAGCTACACATTCACCCAGGCGGCACTGCTGGCCAATGATACGGATGTGGAGAGCCCGGGCAACCTGCGTGTTGGCAGCATCAGCAATGTGCTCAATGGTGCGGCTACTTTGAACAGTGATGGCAGCGTGCGCTTTGTACCGACCGAAGGCTACGCCGGGCGCGGCAGCTTTGACTATGTGGTGGTGGACCCGGATGGGGGCAGCAGCACGGCCACGGCGCAGATTGATTTCTCGCGCATCAACACCAGCCCCATCACCACTGATGACAGCTTTACTGGGTATGAAGATATTGCCCTAAGCATCACGGCGGCGCAGCTGCTAGTAAACGACAGGGACGACGACAATGCACTGAGCGACTTGCGCATCGTCGCCGTGAATGGGGCCACCAATGGGGCGGTGAGTTTGCAGGCCGATGGGAGTGTGCGCTTTGTGGGTACGGCCAATTATTACGGTGCAGCCAGTTTTAACTATCAGGTGAGTGATGGTGATGGCGGGTTGACCTGGGCGACGTCGCAGCTGACGCTGCAATCGGTCAATGATGCACCTGTGATAGAAGCTATTTGGTATGGGCAGCCCGTGTATGGTTATAAATCAGAGACAACCTACAGCTATGACGAAAATGGTGTTGGTACGATTACCGGTTACCCAATAATTGCTGTGACAGACGAGGCCGAGGCCAGGCTTTTAAACAGTACCAATGATTTAGCGGGTTCAACCAATCAGTTTTACCTGAATGGCCAACTCAAGCCTTGGTTCATTGACTACGACACGGTTCAGTTACGCCAACCGGGCGGCATGGTGGCTTACGACCCGGACGGTGATTCGTCTCAAATCACGTTTAGCCTGGCCCAGTCGCCACAGCATGGTTATGCGTGGATCAACCAATATATTCCTACCGCATTGAACAATATTGCATACATGGACGTCAGCGTCATGCCGTACTACATGGTGCAATCTGCGGGCGGCTGGGAATACGCCTCCCATATTTTTGATCCATTTACTGGCTATGACCCGTTTACTGTCGCAGTCACTGACGGTGGTGGCGCAAGTATTGCAGTGCCTATTCATACGCAGCATTTTGGGACAAGTCCAGAACTTGATGGCGGCAGCCCCGGTGGCGGCGGTGGTAAAAAACCAGTGACCTTGGACCTGGACGGCAACGGCCTGCACTACATTGGCCTGGACGATTCGCAGGCTTACTTTGATGTGAACAGCGATGGCTGGCGTGAACACCTGGCCTGGGTGTCGGCGGGCGATGCGTTGTTGGTTCTGGACAAAGGCGTTGACAGAGCCATTGACCGGTTTGACGAAATATCGTTTACCAGCTACTTGCCAGGCGCGCGCACTGACCTGGAAGGCCTGGTGGCATTTGACAGCAATGGCGACGGCGTGCTGAGCCGCCTGGATGCGCGCTGGCGCGAGTTTGCGGTATGGCAAGACGCAGATGGCAATGGCGCCAGTACGCCGCAAGAAGTGATCACGCTGGACGACATCGGCATTGTGCAAATTGACCTGACCAGTGACCAGCAATTGCGAATGGTGGACGGCGTGACAGAGTTTGGCCAGACACGGTTTACTTGGGCAGATGGGCGCACGGGGGCGGTGGGTGATGTGGCTTTCCCAATAGGGGACAAGGCGATTGCTGCCGTGCAAACCACTCCAGCGCCCCTGTCGCCGGAACACACGGCTTTGCTGATGGTGCAAATGATCAACACGTTTACCGCGGCGCAAGACAACCAAGCACTGGCGACTGTCCCCATGAGCGATGCACCCGACCCGCAGCACCTGCTGCTGGCAACGCAAACGCAGTGGGAGCAAGCCGGACAAACCGGGCAACTACAGGCCGCTTGACAGGTTGGCAAAAAACTGTGGCCGGCTACTGTAAAAGCCGCGGAACCGATAAGGACAGGGAAGGAACAAATGAACATTGCACCGCCAAGTTTGCTTGACATACCGCCGCTGGTCGAGCTGGGGCATGTCTGCCATCTTGAAAGCCGGTTTGCGCGCTTGCCGTATGACGCAGAGCGCGTGTCGCAGCGCTTTAAACACATGATTGACAAACCGTTGAGCACCACTTTTTTTGTTGCGGCACGGCATACGTCTGGGCAAGTGCATGGCTTGATGATTGGCAGTATTGACGAGTATTTTTTTTGCCGTGAAACGGTAGCGTCGTCTATCTTTTTACTGGTGGACCCGCAGCATCGCGGCGGCTTGGCGGCCATCAAGATGGTGATGGCGTTCCGGGCTTGGGCACGCACGCGCGCTGCGGCTGAGGTGTATATCGGCGTGGCCAGTGGCGTAACCATGCAGCGCACGGGGCGCTTTTTGTCCAAGCTGGGCTTGCAGCTTAGCGGGGGTAATTATTCGGCGTGGCTGCCTGCATCCGTAACGACACCAGCAGGCCCTGCGGGCACTGCGACAACTCACTAAATACCATGCAAACATTGACTCACCCCTTGGCCGTTGAATTTCTTGAGCCCGTCAAGCCTAAGACCGATGGCGCTGCGGCGCTGGCCGCTAACTCAGGTAGCGATTTACACAGCCTGATGGCTGCGTTTTTACATTTGTTGGGCACCAGTGCCGACGTGGCGCGGCTGGCGCAGCACCATGCATGGCCAAGCTCGGGCCCGAGCAGTGCTGAGCTGGTGAACGCGTTGCAAAGCCTGGCACTTGATGTGAAGTATCACCAAACACCCTTGAGCAAGCTGGTGGGTGGACCACTGCCAGCGTTGGCGCGCGGCATGGACGGGCAGTGGCTACTGGTTGGCCATGCGGACAAGCAGGGCGTGGTGGTGCAAGCCGCCGGCGCTGCGCAACCGCAGCAACTGACATGGGAGCAATTTGGCCTGCAAATGGCGCCTGCCGTGCATATTGAATGGGTCACGGCGCGTCTGCAAGCAGCGGGGCTGGTGGGTAGCGGCGATGCGCCGAGCACAGGCTTTGGCGTCAGCTGGTTTTGGACATCACTCAGCCAATACAAAGGCGTGCTCAGTGAGGTGCTGCTAGCTTCTTTCTTTGTTCAAGTATTTGCGCTCATCACGCCGTTGATATTTCAAGTCGTGATAGACAAGGTGCTGACTCACCGGTCCATGACAACGCTGGACGTGATGGTGATTGCGCTGCTCGGCGTTGGTTTGTTTGAGGTGATTTTGGGCGCCATGCGGCACTATCTGTTTACCCACACCACCAACCGTGTGGACGTAGAACTGGGCGCCAAGCTGTTTCGCCACTTGATGCATTTGCCGCTGTCGTATTTTGAGTCTCGCCGAAGTGGGGACACCGTGGCGCGGGTGCGTGAACTGGAGAACGCCCGCAACTTCATGACCGGCGCTGCGTTGACAAGCTGGCTGGATTTGTTTTTTGCCGTGTTGTTTTTGGGAGTGATGTTTTATTACAGCGTCACGCTGACTTTGATCGTGATTGCTGCGTTACCGGTGTTTTTCTTGGCGTCTTGGGTCATCACGCCGTTGATGCGCCAAAAGCTGGAAGACAAGTTCATCTTGGGCGCTGAAAACCAGACTTTCCTGGTGGAAACCGTGACGTCGATGGAAACCCTGAAGAGCCACGCGGTTGAAGGCGCGTGGCAGCGCGATTGGGAGCGGCGCTTGTGTGACTACGTGACCGCTTCTTTCGAGTCTGGCCACTTGGCCAATGCCACCAATCAATTTATTGGGCTAGCCAGTAAGGTGCTGACGGTGCTGCTGCTGTATTTTGGCGCGCTGATGGTGATTGATGGCAGCCTGACAGTCGGTGGGTTGATAGCCTTCAACATGCTGGCAGGTCGCGTGAACGCGCCGATTTTGAAGCTGGCATCTTTGTGGCAAGACTTTACCCAGATGAAGGTCAGCATAAAGCGGCTGGGCGACATCATGAATGCAACGCCAGAGCCGTCCTTCAGGCCGGGGCGCAGCACGCCGCCGGTGCTCAAGGGGCGGGTGACGTTTGAAAATATGTCGTTTCGCTATGCCGCCAATGCACCTGAAGTTTTGAGTGACATGAACATCGACATTCGACCCGGTGAGATCATCGGGATAACGGGCGTATCGGGTGCTGGCAAGACGACCTTCATGCGTTTGATTCAGCGGCTATACGTGCCTGACAAAGGCCGTCTGCTGCTCGACGGCATGGACTTGAGCGTGATGGACACCGCCTGGCTGCGTTGCCAGATTGGTGTGGTGGGGCAAGACACCGCATTGTTCAACCGCACGGTGCGCGACAACATTGCCCTAGGCAACCCGGCCATCAGCACCGAAGCCGTGATGGACAGCGCGCGCCTGGCAGGTGCGCATGACTTCATCATGCAACTGCCTGAAGGCTACGACACCGTGATTGGCGAGCGCGGCAGCAAACTGTCGGGTGGCCAACGGGCCCGCATTTCAATTGCCAGAGCCTTGGTAACCAACCCGCAAATACTGCTGCTGGACGAAGCCACCGCGTCGTTGGACTATGAAAGCGAACGCGTGATTCACGACAACATGGCGCGGATCTGTGAAGGCCGTACGGTTTTTATCGTCGCGCATCGTTTGTCGACATTGCGTATGGCCCACCGTATTTTGGTACTGGAAAAAGGGCGATTGATGGAAGCAGGTAATCACCGTGACCTGATGCGTGTGAATGGTCGGTATGCGTCGTTGTACCGGGCGCATCAGGTTCTGGAGGCGGCATGACTATGAACATGACAACTTCTGAAAAACACGCGGTTTTCAGCACTGCATCAATAGCGCTGCGCCAGCAGCCGCCGTCACGTGTTGCACGCATGGTGACAATAGCCATTTGCGCCATGGCCGCAATAAGTGTGGCCTACACCTGCCTGGCATCGATAGACATTGTTGTGACGGCACAAGGCCGGGTGATTCCGTCTGGCAAAAGCAAAATCATTCAACCGCTGGAGGCGGGGGTTGTCAAAGCCATCGCGGTTAAAGATGGTCAAACCGTCAAGGCCGGTGATTTGCTGGTGGAGCTGGATGCCACCGCCACGCAGGCTGACCGCGACAGGCTGCAACGCGAGTTTTGGGAAACTCAGGCCGATGTGCTCAGGCTCAACGCCTTATTGGGGGGCAAGGCGGTACTGGCGCCATCTGCGGAGTTGCCGGCCACGATGGTTGTGAATCAGCAGTCGGTGCTGACCAGCCGCCGCGCCGAACAGGACTCGCGCATGGCGGCTTTGGGCGCTGACATTGCCAAGCGCACCGCAGACCGTGATGCGATTACTGCCAACATCACCCAGCTGCGCACCAGCTTGCCGCTGGTGCGCAAAAAGCACGACATGCGCGAAGACCTTGCCAAGACCGGGCACATTGCAGAAACGGGTGTGATTGAAACCCGGCTTGAGCTGCTGAACATGGAAAAAGAGTTGGCGGTATTGGGCAATCGGCTCAATGAATCGGCCGCCAGTTTGAATGCGTCGGTGCAGCAACAAAAGCAGGCGCAAGCTGAATTCAGGGCACGCGCCAGCGCAGAGCTGGTGGACGCGATTCGTAAAAACGACGCTGCCCGGCAAGAATTGGTCAAAGCCAGCCAGCGCCGCGACTTGACGGTTTTGCACAGCCCGATTGATGGCGTGGTGCAACAACTGGCAGTGACCACCGTGGGCGGCGTGGTAACGCAGGCGCAGGCCTTGATGACGATTGTTCCTTTCAGTGCGGCACTTGAGGTTGAAACCCAGGTCATGAACCGAGACGTAGGCTATTTAAAAGTCGGCCAACGCGTGATCAACAAAGTAGAGACGTTTGACTTCACGCGTTTTGGGTACATCGAGGGCACGGTGCAGTGGGTCGGCACTGATGCGGTTAACGACCAAAAACTGGGGCCGGTGTACCCCGTGCGTATTTTGCTGAAGGCAGGTGAAACACCCAACACGGTGAACGGCCTGCGTGGCGCGGTGACGGCGGGCATGAGCATCACGTCGGACATTCGCACGGGTGAACGCCGCATGATTGAATACTTCATCGCACCCATGCTGCGCTACCAGCAGGAGGCGTTGCGTGAACGCTAGAACTAACGTCGTGCTATTTGGCTGCACCCTTTTTCTATGGGTTTCGCAGGCTTCGGCAGACAACCTGGTGGACGTTTACCGAAAAGCGCAGGCGAGTGACCCGGCTTACCGTGCTGCGGCGCATGTGTTGCGGGCAGCGCTCGAGCGCGTACCGCAGGCGCGCGCGGCGCTTTTGCCAGCCGTTAACTTGGTCAGTACCAACAGCAAGCAAACGGGCCTGGCGTCATTTAACGACGCGGCAAACCTGGAGCGAAAAGTCAACAGCTGGAACTGGAACTTGCAGATCACCCAGCCCTTGTGGCGTGCGGCAAGCTGGGTTGCTCTTAATCAGGCGGAGCAGCAAGAGCTGCAGGCGCGAAGCCAATACCAATTGGCCGAGCAGGAGCTGATTTTGCGCACGGCGCAAAGCTATCTGGATGTCTTGGTGGCGCAAGAAGCAGCCCGCGTTGCGCAACTCCAGGTCGCGTCGGTCGAGCAGCAGCTGGGGCTGGCGCGGCGCAATTTTGAGGTCGGTGCCGCCACCGTGACGGACGTGCATGAAGCTCAGTCACGGCTGGACTTGTCGCGCTCGCAAGCGGTGGCTGCGCGCAGTGACGTAGACAACAAGGGCGCAGAGTTGGCGCGCATCTTGGGCCAACAGCCGCAGACTTTGTCACGTTTGAGCGACAACAGCCGTTTGCCGGCGTTGCAGGCCGATGGTGTGCAGACTTGGGTTGACAGCGCGCGCGAGCAGTCGTTGCCGGTGCGCATTGCACATACCGCGCTGGAAGTCGCTGACCGGGAAATCGTCAAAAATCAGGCGGCGCATTCACCCAGCCTGGACTTGACGGCAGGCTACGGCCGTAACTTTGCGTCTGGCAGTATCAGCTCGCCTGCCGATATTTCAACCCGCGTGCGCTCCAGTCAGGTGGGTTTGAGCCTGTCGGTGCCCCTGTTTGCTGGCGGTGGTGTGCAAGCGCGGGTGCGAGAATCAATTGCGCTCAAAGACAAAGCAGAAGAAGACCTTGAAGCCGCACGTCGACAGGCAACGTCCCAGGCACGACAGGCCTTCAGTGGCGTGATCAACGGCCAGGCGCAGGTGGAAGCACTGGCATCCGCTATTTTTTCAAGCAAAAGTGCGGTGGATGCGAACAAAATCGGTTACCGCATTGGCACGCGCATCAACATAGACGTACTTAACGCAGAGCAGCAGCTGTATGCTGCCCAGCGCGACTGGCATAAAGCGCGCACGGATACATTGATGCAAAGCCTGCGCTTGAAAGCCTCCAACGCCACGTTGGCTGAAACAGATTTACATGCCATCAACCATTTACTCGAAAGCGCCCCATGACTGAACCGAATAAACCACCCGTCGATACAGATATATTGCCCCCCGAGGAACTGGCTGCACTTGCGGTTTTGGCAAAAAGACAGGCCCAAAAAGTTATTTCTAAAATCCCGCTGCTCGGGCCTGTCACATGGCTGATGATGCAGCAGCCTGCCAGCAGGCATACCTTGGTCAGTGAGCTGGAATGGCGGGTACTTCCAGCTTTGATGCTGGACCAAGCCAAGCTGTACCTGAAAGACGAAGCGCCGATTGCATTTGTGTCATGGGCCAGGTTGAGCGATGCGGTCGCGCAGCGCTACAAGACGGCACCGCACCAGTTGACCATGACCGACTGGAACTCCGGCGATCAGGTTTGGTTGATCGATGTACTGACACCGTTTGGTGGGGCGCAAGATGTGCTGAAAGACCTGCGTGAAAAAGTGTTTGCCGGACAAGTGGTCAATCAGCTCGTACCGATACCAGAAGCGTCCAAAGTGATTGCCTGGCCGGCCGTGAAACCGGCCAAGCCGGGCACGTTGCACTAACTTCTGGCGCATGTTATTTTGCTTGGCTCACTCGGCAACTACGGCGGCGTACACGAAGGCGTGCCGGTAGTCACGGTAGAACTGCCTAACACCACCCGCACCCCGCTAGACGCCGAGATGCGCCAAGTGTGGCTGGACCTGCTGCGCTGGATGAGCGAGCGGGCTGGTGAACGGGTGATGGAGCGCGTCGGGCCGGTTGGAGTGCAGCAGCGGGTGTCTTGATTGGCGCTATTGATTTAGTAGCTGCTTGCGCCGATATTTATTGGGCTAGGGATCGATTTGGCGCCTTAAAATAGCCTAAAACAGGCGGTTTTACTCAATTGCGCAGTGGATAGGGTTGCTGGCGAGAGTGTGCCAACGTCGAAGTCAAGCCGCAGCGCGGTTGGGCGTTGTCGGGCTTGGGCGACCCGTTAAATTTTTCGCTGGCCTAGGCCTGCGAACCAACCGCACCTCCAGCTTGCACCCCAACGCGTCCGCATACTTGGTCAATGTTGCCAGCGACGGGGAATGCTTGCCGCTACCCGACTCCATGCGCGCAACAGCCGACTGCGTGGTGCCGATCTTTGCAGCTACCTGCGCCTGGGTTAGACCTTGCGCAGCCCGCGCCTTCAAGAACTCGTCCAGAAGAGAAAACTCATCGGTCAGCTTTTCGTATTCCGCTTTGACCTCAGCATTAGCCAGTGCCTTGGTGCGAAGTTGTTTATGCGTCAACATTTTTCCATTCCTTCAGTCGCTTGCGCGCCAGTGCTAATTCTTTGGGCGGTGTCTTATCAGTTTTCTTCACAAACTGATGGAGCATGACGATCTTGCGATCCACCAAGGTTCAATAAAACACCCGTCCAATACCCTCATGTGATTTCAAACGCAACTCAAAGAGCCCCATGCACATCGCCCGCGTGTGAGGCATGCCTAAATCTGGGCCAAACTCAATCATGCGATCAGTGCAATGAAAGTACCTGGCCAAAATTCCCGGCGGTAACGCCAGCACATCAGCCTGCAACCTCTCATCGTGATATTTGATCTCCCACTTCATGCACAAAATATAGCACATTTGAGATAATCAGGCGATGCTGAATGGGAGCAATTTGCGTGAAATTCAATTGTGAATTCGGCGTCTGGCGGTGGCGTGTGCGCACGATGGACGGGTTAGGCCGCGCCGCGTGCAGCCTTCTCAGGGGCGGGCCTTAAACAACAACCAACATAACACTTGGGGTCACACCTCAATATCCTCTAGTCGACACCGTCGAACGACCCAACGCCACCCGCACCCCGCTAGACGCCGAGATGCGCCAAATGTGGCTGGACTTGCTCAGGTGGATGAGCGAGCGGGCTGGTGAGCGGGTGATGGAGCGCGCCGGGCCGGTTGGGGTGCAGCAGCGTGCGCCTTGAGGAGCGCTATTGATTTAGTAGCTGTTTGCGCCCGTATTTATTGGGCTGGAGGCCGATTTGGCATCCTAAAACGGCCTCAAAAGACCTAAATCAGCCGGTTTGAACGCATTTGTGGAAAGAACTGGAGTCTGATCCAGATTCGCCCGCTGATTCGCCAGTCAGTTTCTACTGCAAGAGCGTCAAATACTCAGCCCGCTTGCCCGCCATGACCTTGAAGCTTTGCAGCAGGTGGGTGAGTTCAGCATCAGTAATGCCGTACAGCTTGGCTACCAGCTTGTCGTTTTGCGCACGCAGCATGTCTTTGGCCTTGGCGGTTTGCGGCACGTCTTTGGGCTGCACATTAAACAGCGGTGCCAGCTCGGCAAAGTCGTCCCACGATGCAGCAAGCGTGAGCAGCAGCGCGTTTTTAGCGAGTTGCGCGTAGGCCGGGTGGTTGCGGATGTCGTCGTCTGTCGGCTGCGGCATGGGCAGGCGGTAGAGGTAGGTTTGGCTAACGTTGATTTGAATCATCTGTCGCGCAGCCCAGTCCACCGGCAGGCTGTTAAACAACGCCAGCGCAAACAACAGGCGCAAAGACGATACCGCTTGCACATGGACCGCACCCGACTCATCAAGCGCGTAGCGCTTGGGCGTGTTAAGAAACATGGAGTGCCCAGAGCCACAGTTTTTGGGAAGCAGCGCAAAAATCAATGTGCGCTCGTTGGTGTCGCTTGCAACAGAACGAAACCCCATGCGAACAAACTCACGGTCATAGCGGATAGCGCTGGCGTGTTGGGCCACATCAGCCTTGGGCACGCCCAGGTCTTGCGCCATACGGTGCAACTCTTTGCTGTGCAGGCGTTGGTCAAACGCTTGTGCATCCAGCCAATATTGCGGTGTATCAAATACATGGCTGTATTGCCAAATCATCTTGCCTTCAAATAAAGGCAGCAAGCCAGGTGCGGCATTTTCAATGAACAGGTCTTTGTCATCCGTCATGTGCAATTCGCGCCGAAAATCCAACCAGTTCGCGGACAAAGCAGGGAATGCGGCGTAGCATTTTTCCAAAACACGCAAGTCATCCTCAGTACGCAGCTCCATCAGCGCCCAATGCTCTGGCGAAAGCGCTTTGAGTGTGGCTAAAGGATAAGCAATGTGCCGCTGGGGCTGTTGCAACTCGGCGGGGTCGAGTACGTAAAAGGCGGTGTCGATCACAGCATCTGGCTTTGGCTGTGCATTAACAATTTGCATGAGGGCAAATTTATAGCTGCGGTGAACATCCGCAAAGATGCCTTTGTTGTTCTCAAAGCTCCAGAAAAACGGCATCTGGCAGTGCGTAAAAATATGCTTGCGCAGTATGGTGGAGCCTTCTTCAAACATCAGCGCACTGGGCAATACGTAGTTCAGGCTGCCGCCCTCGGCCAGCAGCCCCAGGTTGCGCTCTACAAACAAGCGAAACAAGTTGCCATCGCCCGCGCCTTTGTTCAATGGGGAGGCTGCGGTGTAGTAGTCGTCCGCCACTTCCATTTCGCGTTTTGCTGCTTCGTAAGCGCTGGCAATGTGCGCGCTCTCCAGCAGGCGCTTTTGCACGGCGGCCTTGTCAAGGTTCTTCAGGCTGCGGTAGTTGCTGTGGTACTGCGGAAAGAAGTCGGTATCGGCAAACTTGGTTTTGTCCCACGGCGGGTTGCCTACGATGATGTCAAAGCCACGCTTGCCCCCGGCAAAGGCTTCGGGGAAGGCCACCTCAAAATGAAAGAAGAGGTATTTGGCGGCGTAGGCTTCTACTTGTTTGAGGGCGGCGCTTTTTTTGGCATTGTCGTCAAACAGTTGGCTAATGATGTCGGGCGTCTTCTTGAGCGCCTCCCACGCTTTCGCGTCGCCTTCGGCCAGCATGGCGCGGCCGGTGCATACAAAGCTCAACGCCCGCGCGAGCTGGTTGAGCTTGGGGGCAATGGTGTTTTTCCACAGCGCTTTGGACTGCTCGACCTCTTGCGCAGTGGTGTCGCGCATGGCGTCCAGCTCTTGCATCACCATGCGCAGGTCGTCAAACTTTGCGCCCAGGTTTTCTACAAACATATCGTCTTGCGCCACCTCGACCGCGTTGTAATTAATGAAGTCTTGCACGCTGGCCCCCATGAGCGAGTTGCCGTGCTGCACATGGTGCTCAATAAACGACAGCGGTGTGCCAAAAATGAAACTGTCCATCCACAGCGACAGGCGCGCCAGCTCGACGGCAAAGGGGTTCAGGTCCACCCCAAAAATGCAGCGTTTGAGCAAGGCGCGTTTGAGGATTTGCGCGTCTTCGGGCTCGTAGTGCAGGTTTAAAAACTGGAGTTGCTCGGTAATCTTGGCGCGCTCTTGGGCCACCAGTTCTTGCAGGGCGGTGTCGGTGTCAAGCCGCGCAAGCGCCAGGTCAGTCAGGTAGCCCAAGGCTTCTACCAAAAAGTGGCCGCTACCGCAGGCGTTGTCTAACATTTTGAGTGCCATGAAAGCGCGGCCATCGGCATTGCCGCTGGCTTGGGCGCTGGCTATGGCGCGGTCGATGCTGGCTTTGACCAGCGGTTGCGACAGCACGGGCTCGGTGTAGTAACTGGCGGTGGTTTTGCGCGAGTTGCTGGCGCTTTTAAGGTACACCTCGCCTTTTTTAACGCTGATTTCGCGCAGCGATTTAAAGCCTTTTTCTTTGCGTATCAGGGCTTGGTCGTAAGCGCCAAAATAGGCTTCTACGGCTTTGCCTTTGGTGGCGGTGCTTTCATACTCCAGGTACACGGCGGTTTCTAGCGCCCGCTCAAAGCGAAACTCCAGCAGCCCTTCATAAATGCGGCCCAGGTGGGTAACGCTCATGTTTTTAAAGTCGCGGCGGGTGTCAAACAAGGTCTGGCCACGGCTGGTTTTGTACAGCAGCTTTTCCAGCAGCTGGCCCAAAGTGGCGTTGTCGAAAATCTTGGGGCGCAGCAGCAATGGCGCGCGTGCCGGGTCAAACAGGCCACCGTTGAACAGGGGGATGTCGATGTCTTCTGCACCTTCGTCCAGCATCTCAAACAGCTGCTTGAGTGCGTACACGCCGTCATGGAGCTGGCCGCGGTCAGGGCTTGGTTGCCGTAGGGTTTGAAAAATATTGTCAAGGCTGTAGCGTTGGTAGAACGGGTGCTTGGCCAATAGCGGGCGGTTTTTGTCTTCAAAGTAAACAACAAACAGCAGCCTGAACAGCAGCACTACGCTGTTTTCATACACTTGGCCCAAGCTGGCCTTGGGGTTGGCATGGTGAATGGCCTTGCCCATGATTTCAAACAGTGAGTCTTCACCCGCATAGCCGTAAATCACGGCTTTAAGGTTTTCCTCGACCGCCAGCGTGAAGTCGCTTGACGCGGCAATGGCTTGCTCAATGGGGCTGGCCTTGCCTGCCTCGGCGGGTGGTGCATAGGTGTTGCGGCCAAAAAAGAAGGCGAACAGACCCAGGCCTTCGGCTTTTTCGTCTGCGTCGTCCAGTGCCAACAAGCGCTGAAGATCAAACTCAATAAAAGTTTTTTTGGCGGTTATTTTGTCGGTGTCGTACACGCGCCAAATGCGGCCGTTGGTTAAAAACCCGAAGCGCACACGCAGCGTGCTAAGGTAGTCCTGCAACTGGTGATGGGGGTTGTTTTCGCGGTCAGCCTTGCCTGTGTCCAGGGTTTTGTCCCAGGCTTTTGATTCGCAGATGGCGGTGACGACGCTGTGGTCGCGGCTTTTGATCAGCGCGCTTTCCCGCTCTGGCTGCAGCATCAGGCAGTAATCCGGTTTGGCAAATTTGCCTTGAACGGTCAGGCCGACTTGGTAAGCTTTTGCCCAGCCTAACTGCGCTAAAAGTGGGCCAATAAATTTTTCTTCAAGTTGAGCCTCATTGCGGTCGGCTAATTCTGCCGCATCAAAATGCTGGGCTAGCCATGCCTGCAGGTCATAAGGAATCGGCTTGGCTCGCAGTTCACCCGCTTTTTGCTTGATGAAGCCGTCATCAAGCAGCGTGTTGGTGTAATAGCTTTGCGGGAATAAGTCTTGAGACATGGCGCCTGTGCGGGTGTTTTTGTGAGTATCGCACTGGACAATCTCCAAGGACAGTAGTGAGCCAGACCCTTGTTAAAGCTGCACTGCAAAAGTAGGGGCAACCCGCACCCATTTTTATTGACTTTAAAACGAAAAGAACAATTGCAGAAGAATTGGGCCACAGCCCAACATTCTTGCGGGGGTGTGAGCCTTGAAAGTCACTCCTAATTTAATAGCTGCTTGCGCACGTATTTATTGGGCTAGAGGCCAATTTGATGCCCTAAAATGACCTAAAAACGGCGTTAACACGGCTTTTCAAGCCAAATCGCGTTCTTTTCAGGCCATCAACTTTGTCAAAGGCTCCCGATACTTCGCCGCAGTCTTCGCAATCATCTCATTCGGTAGGCGTGGAGCAGGCGGGGTTTTGTCCCAAGCTTTGATGTTGACTGGATCAATTGGGGCCAGACCCCAGAGCCCCCGGTATTTCCACCCAACCCTAGCGGCTCTTACGCAGCCCCAGCACCATCACCGCGCCCACCACCAGCAGCGCGCCAGCCACTTGCACCGGTGCAATGGTTTGCCCCAAGATCAGCCAGGCCAGCACCAGTGCAAACACAGGCTCCACATTCATGATGGCTGAATTGCCCGCCACGCCCAGCTTGGGCAGCACGGTAAACATGATGGTGAAAGCCGTGCCGTATAAAAACGTCAGCGCGCCCAAGCCCCACCAGCCTGCGTTGGCGGTTGGCAAATGAAAGCCGCCTTGCCCGCCCACCATGGCCAGCGCCACCAGGCCTGCCAGCACCATGGTGCTGGCGGTGCGCACGCGGCCGTCGAGTCCCGTCGTTTCGTGCTGCGTGAGTACCAGCGCCAAACCAAAAGTAGCGGCAGCGGCCAGGGCAAACGCCACGCCCGCGCCAATGCGCGCCCACTGCCCGGCAGCGCCCAGGCCCGACGCTGCGCCCATCACATCCAGCGCCAGCGCCAGGCCGACCAAAATAACCGGCATGGCTTGCAGCGTGGCGCGCTCGGGGCGGCGCTGGTACAGCAGGCGGTCCCACAAGGCCGTCCACAGCGGGTAGGTATTAAAAGCCAGCAAAGCCAGCGCCACCGGCAGCCGCGCCACGGCCGAATACAGGCACAAACTCTGCACGCCAATCAGCAGGCCGATGACGACTAAAAACCGTTTGTGGCGCGGCGTTGCAAGCAGCGGCACGCGCTGCACCAGCAATAAGCCAGAGACCACCAATGCGGTGACAAAGCTGCGAAACACCACCGCCGTGGCCACATCAACCCCGTTGTTAAACGCAATGCGGGCCGCGACGTGGTTGGCACCCATCATCAGCGCGATGAGCAGCAGGGTGGCAAACGCACCTGCGCTGATGGCTCGTGTGCCCATGGGTGCGGTCATCAGTACAGGCCGCGCACCCGCGCCTGCAAGCGGGCCAGGCCCAGCAGCGCGTCGGTACAGGGCGTGGGCACTTTGGTTAGCGTGCCCAGCTCTTTCACGGCGGTGACCAGCGCGTCCAGCTCTACCGCTTTGCCGGCCTCAACGTCTTGCAGCATCGATGTTTTAAACGCGCCCAGCTTGCGCGTTACTGCGTGGCGGTCTTCGGGTTGCTGGTCTATGGCTATGCCCAGGCGCGCGCCTATGTCTTTGGCCTCCAGCATCACGCTGGATATAAAGCCGCGCACCAAATCGTCGCCCATGATGAGGTCAGTCGTCGCCCCCGTCAGCGCGCTGATCGGGTTCACCGTCATGTTGCCCCACAGCTTGAACCAGATGTCTTTTTGAATCTGCTCAGACAACTGCACCTCAAACCCGGCCTTGCCCAGCAGCGCCACCAGCTGCTGCACGCGCTCGGTTTTTTGCCCAGACGGCTCACCGATGATCAGCTTGTTGCCAAAGTGGTGGTGTACCAGGCCGGGCTCGTCAACCGAGCAACTGGCATGCACCACGCCGCCCACCACATGCTGCGGCGCTATGGCGCGGGCAATCTCGCCTTGTGGGTCAATCGAGGTGAGGGGCTTGCCCGCAAAGCTACCGCCAAAGCCCTGTAAAAACCACCACGGCACACCGTTCATGGCGGTCAGCACAACCGTATTGGGGCCGATCAGCGGCGCGATGTGTTGGGCAACCTCGGGTAGCGACGGCGCTTTGACGCTGATGATTACCAGGTCTTGCACGCCAAGCGTGTGCGGTGATGCGCTGGCCTGCACGGGTTGCGATGCGATGGCGCCGCCCTGATTCAGTCGCAGGTCATGCTGTTGCAATGCCGCAAGCGTTGCGCCGCGCGCCACCACGCTCACGTCAGCGCCCGCCCGCGCCAGCCCATGGCCTATCCAGCCGCCTATTGCACCTGCGCCGTAAATGCATGATTTCATGGGTTCGTTTCGGGCGCTAAGGCCGCTGGTCAAAAACAAAGCCGATAACGTGAATAGGGCGACTTGTGCCCTGTATTCAGTTTAACTTCAGCGGTTTAGGTACGAGGGGCTAACTGGGCATCTTCTTGCAGCACGCCGGTGGTCAAGGCGTTTCTGATCAGCTGCTTTTCATAGTGGCGGTTGCGCCGGCCTTTTTTAGCGCCCGAGCGTTTGCCGTTGCGCTTGTCCTGCACGATATTGCCAAGGCGACTCAGGTCGTCTGCGCTTTGAATCGCGTTGGGTGACGTGCGTTTGCCCATGTGGCAGGCGGCCTGAGCTGTAGGTCCTGGGCCAGTTAACCAATCCACGCTGCGTTGTGCATGATCTCGTCAAAAAATGTGCGCAATGTGGTGGGGCTCATGGTGTACGGGTCAAAACTGGCCGAGCGTGAATACTTCAGGTATATCGAGCGGTTGGACTCAAGCGATGACAGCGAACCCATCGACCACTGGGTGAACTTGCGCGAGGGGATTTCTGCAAAGTCAAGAATCGCCGGGTCCCGGTGACGCGGGTCGGCCAATATGCGGTGGTACAGCTGGTTCACGGCAATGCGGTCACCTTCAAGCTGCTGCAAAAAAATGCCATTGGCCAGGCACAGCGCGCCCGTCACGCCCACCCGCGCGTTGTTGCGCTGTGAGGCAGCCAGGATGGCTGGCAAATCATCAGGAACCAATGTTTTGGAGGTTCGGCTGGCGTAGGTGAGTTGTATCAGCATGGTGCGTTTTGAGGTGTCTCGGGAATCTTGCTACAAACCAGAATTTTGCCAGCAGCCAGCGTTCTTGGTGCGCTCGGGGGTATTGTTGTCATTCAGCCAGAACGCTTTTAACCAGTATCCAAATCATCGCCACCAATTGCACCAGGTTTAAACCCACGCT
The DNA here is from genome assembly GCA_031414215.1 of Polaromonas sp. GTDB lineage: Bacteria > Pseudomonadota > Gammaproteobacteria > Burkholderiales > Burkholderiaceae_C > Polaromonas. Next base: position 25,470 of record JANNVB010000011.1, read on the forward strand.
GGTGTAATGCAGCAGGTTGAATTTTTTCATCTGTTTGTTGTCACGCGCCAAATTGATGCGCGGCGTCAGCCAGAAAACGCTGAAAAAGAAAACCACAGCACATAGACCCAAGCTGATCTGCACCAGTGGCAAGCTGTGCAGCGCCGCCGCGATGGCGCTGGTGACACCTAAAAACAAAAAGTATTTGGGAAAGAATTTTCGAACGTACGCCGCCGACCATTCAGGCGGCAACACCATGAAGATGGTGGGCGCCACAGCAACTGAAAAAAACAGCATGATGCCAACGTTGGCCGCAGTGATGAGATCGCTTACTTGTGTCAGCATGATGCATTGGGTAATAGTCAAACTTCATTACACACTGAAGTCGATACCACCTGCCGCCCGGGGTATTTGCAAGTGCGAGTTTTGATATCAACTCAAATGCTTGCCCACAATCCCAGCTAGCTCAAACATCGTGACCTGCGCTTTGCCAAAGACCGGTAGCAGTTTGGCGTCGGCGTTGATGTTGCGCTTGTTGGCGCTGTCTTGCAGGTTCTCGGCTTTGATGTAGTCCCACAGCTTTTTGATGACCTGGGTGCGGGCGACGGGCTCGCTGCCGATCACTGCGGCCAGTGCGTCGCTGGGTTTAAGCCCTGAGCCTGGCTTTGCGACTCTCGCCACTTTTGGTTTGGCTACTTTTACAGCGGGGGCTTTTTTAGCGGCTACTTTTTTAGCCGCTGGCTTGGCAGTCTTCACCGCCACGGTCTTACCAAACGGTGTTTTGATGGTTGCCGTGCCTGTCTTTGACGCTGGCGGTTTGCGCGGCGGGAACTTGGACGGTGCGAACTCAAAGTTGACTTTGCCGGCAGTGGCGTCCCACGCCAGCATGGCCTTGAAGGCGCGGCGGGTGCGCATCGACACGAACTTGTCTAACAGGTCGGTTTTGCCAGTCTCCAGCAACTTAACCATCTGCTCGCGCTCAATCGGCTGCTGCAAAATGACCTGGCCGGTTTTAAAGTCGCAACTGGGGGTGGGCTGGGCCAGTGTGGGCACAGACTTGTCGCAGACGTAGTTTTTACCCAGCTCAAAGATCTTTCCACCATGTTCATCGCCGCATTTGGGGCATTTGCCCAGCGATGTTTGCGCGCTGAAGTCTTGAATCTCACCGGTCTCGGCGTTTTTGTCGTCGCCAAAGTCAAACTCAAGTTTGTAGTTTTTGGTTTCTTCGTCAAACTTGATGACCATCTCGGCCGTGAAAGGCCAACCCGCTTTGGAGCGGAAGCCTTCCAGCGGGCCAATTTTTTTGTCGCGCAGAAACTGTTCGACCTCAGCGTTCTCAAAGGTTCGGCCAGCAGGCGTTTTGCCAAAACTAAAGCCGCAACCCTCAAGTGCGCCAGCTTTGCCGGTGCAGGTGTAGCGGCGGTAGTTTTCTTTGACGATGCCGCCGCAGTTGGGGCAGGGCTCGGCTAGCGTGGCGTAGTCGCCAGGGATGCTGTCTTTGTCGTAGCCTTTGGCTTTGGCGACCATGCGCTCGGTCATGGCGGCAATCTCGGCCATGAAGGTTTCGCGGCTCAGCTTGCCGTGCTCCATTTGCGCGAGTTTGAATTCCCACTCGCCGGTCAGCTCGGCCTTGGACAGCTCCTGCACGTCCAGCCCGCGCAGCAGCGTCATTAACTGGAAAGCCTTGGCGGTCGGAATCAGTTCGCGGCCTTCGCGCAGCATGTACTTTTCAGCAATCAAACCCTCAATTGTGGCGGCGCGGGTGGCTGGCGTGCCCAAACCTTTTTCTTGCATGGCTTCGCGCAGTTCGTCGTCGTCAATGGTTTTGCCCGCACCTTCCATGGCGCCCAACAGCGTAGCCTCGCTGTAGCGGGCGGGTGGCCGGGTTTTCAGGCCCTTGGCTTCAGCGACTTCTGTGCGCACCATTTCGCCCGGCTTGACCGGCACGAGTGATTTGCCGTCTTTGTCGTCATCATCGGTTTGCGCTTCTTTGCCGTAAATGGCCAGCCAGCCCGGCTTGACGAGCACCTTGCCTTCGGTTTTAAAGCTGTGCCCAACGGCTTGCGATATGCGCGTGGTCACCAAATATTCAGCGCTCGGG
>JANNVB010000012.1:0-19664 GCA_031414215.1 Polaromonas sp.
GCGGTTTTTACCGCATCCACGCGGACCGGGGGATTGACGAAAACTTGAATGCGCCAGGCGCCAGTTATGTACCGCTTGCGTTTGCCGACAGTGGGCGCTTACCGCAGCCGGGTGAAAAGTCTGGCGCCAGCAGCCCGAACCGGTTTTACATGTACGGCGTGGTGGCGCGCCTGGCGATGTTGGCGGCCAGCTACGAGCTGGAGGCGACCGACCCGTTGGCCGAGGTTTACGACTGAGCTGATGAAATTCGATGATTTAGTAACCGATTCGGTGCCTGGCGCAATAAATACGGGCGCAAGCAGCTATGAATATTATAGCGCTTAAATTGGGGCTGGTTCCAGTTGTCGCCATGCAACACAAATCGAATTAGTTTGAATTAGTTGTCTTTGCGCTAAGACCAAAGCTAAAAGCACGCCCGGTGCGTGCAAAATAGCGTTCCCGGAGCTTTCACCCCCGCCGAAGCCCCAAGGCGGGTCGTTTTTGTGTCAAGTCAAAAATCATCTCTCGCAGCGCTCACGCTGGGCGCCATCGGCGTCGTTTACGGTGACATCGGTACCAGCGTCCTGTACGCGGTCAAAGAAGTTTTCAACCACGGTCACGTCGCTGTCACACCTGACAATGTGTATGGGCTGATGTCGATTTTCTTTTGGACCATGACAGTGATCGTGTCCATCAAGTACGTGGCCCTGGTGCTGCGGGCTGACAACAACGGTGAAGGCGGTTTGATCGCCATGCTGGCGCTGGCGTCGAATGCTGTGAAAGACAAACCCAAGCTGCGGCGGTTCTTGCTGATTATTGGTATTTTTGGCACCTCGCTGTTTTACGGTGATGGCGTGATCACCCCAGCGATTTCTGTGCTGTCTGCCGTTGAGGGCCTGGAGGTCGTTTCCCCGGCCTTTGCCAAAGGTGTGATTCCCATCACGCTGGTGATTTTGTTTGCACTTTTTGCGGTGCAAAAAAAGGGTACAGCGGGCATAGGCAAGTTTTTTGGCCCGATCACGTTGATCTGGTTTTTGACCATCGCGCTGCTGGGCATGTCGCAAATCATCCACCACCCAGAAATTCTGCAGGCCATCAGCCCGCACTATGCGGTCGGCTTCATGTGGGCCAATCCGGGCACCACCTTTATTATTTTGGGCGCGGTGGTGCTGTGCGTCACAGGTGCTGAGGCGCTGTACGCCGACCTGGGTCATTTTGGCAAACGCCCGATTCGCATCGCCTGGTTCACCGTGGTCATGCCCTGCCTGGTGCTGAACTACTTTGGTCAAGGCGCGCTGTTGCTTGAAAACCCAGCTGCGGTTAAAAACCCGTTTTATCTGATGGCACCCGACTGGGCTTTGATCCCGCTGGTGGTACTGGCCACAGCGGCCACGGTGATTGCGTCGCAAGCGCTGATCACGGGCGCTTTCAGTGTGACCAAACAAGCCATTCAAATGGGTTATTTGCCACGCCTGCGCATTTTACACACCAGCGTGCGGGACACCGGGCAAATCTACATGCCGTTCATCAACTGGGGGCTGTTTGCCGTCATCGTATTGGCTGTGGTCATGTTCCGCTCGTCGAGCAATTTGGCAGCTGCTTACGGTATTGCGGTGTGCATGGACATGCTGATCACCACCATCTTGACGTTCTACGTCATCCGCTACGGCTGGAAGTACCCGCTGGGGCTGTGCCTGGCGGCAACTGGCGTGTTTTTTATCATCGATTTCGCGTTTCTTGCGTCCAACTTGTTGAAGTTGTTCAACGGCGGCTGGTTCCCACTGGTGATAGGCGGCGTGGTCTTTACCTTGATGATGACGTGGAAACAGGGCCGAAATATTCTGAATGAAAAAATGCGCATTGACGCCATCGATCTGCCGAGTTTTCTGGATGCGGTTTTTGTCAGCCCGCCCGCGCGGGTTGAAGGCACAGCCGTGTTTTTGACCGCTGAGCCCGGCGTTGTCCCCAATGCGTTGCTGCACAATTTGAAGCACAACAAGGTGCTGCACGAACAAAACCTGTTTGTGACGGTACGCAACCACGAGGTGCCGTGGATTGGCATGAACAAGCGACTGGAAATTGAATCACTGGGCCACGACTGCTGGCAGGTCATTGTCAATTACGGTTTTAAAAACGACCCGGATTTGCCCAAAGCCTTGCAGCAAATCAAAGGGCGCGGCTGTGAGCTGGAAGTCATGACCACCAGCTACTTTTTGTCGCGTGATGTCATCGTGCCGACGATTGGCGGCGGCATGGCGGTGTGGCGTGAAAAACTGTTTGCCCAAATGCACCACAACGCCAGCGGTGCAGCAGACTTTTTGAACTTGCCTAACAACTCTGTCGTTGAGCTAGGCAGCAAGATAGAGATTTGAAATTCACTGCCAAAATCGCGGCATGAATTTTTTAAAAGACCTCAATGCCAGCGCCTTTACCGCTGGCTTCGTCGCGGTGCTGGTCGGCTTCACGTCCTCGGTGGCGATTGTGTTTCAAGCCGCGCAGGCTTTTAACGCCACGCCTGCACAAATCTCATCCTGGATGTGGGCGCTTGGTATCGGCATGGGCTTGTGTACCGTGCTGCCCTCGCTATGGCTGAAGAAACCCGTCATGGTGGCCTGGTCTACTCCGGGGGCTGCGGTGCTGGCCACCGCAGGTGTAGCCGGCGGCTTCAGCATGGCAGAGGCGGTGGGCGCTTTCATGGTCAGTGCGGCGCTCATCACGCTGTGCGGGGCGACGGGTTTGTTTGAGAGGCTCATGAACCGCATCCCGGTAGCAATTGCGTCTGCGCTGCTGGCGGGTGTGTTGGCGCGCTTTGGCATGCAAGGCTTTGCAGCGGCGCAAACCGCGCTGCCGCTGGTAGTCCTCATGCTGGGCGTTTACTTGCTTGGCCGAAGACTGGTGCCGCGTTACGCCGTAGTTTTCACGCTGCTGGCCGGTATCGTTTACGCGGCGGCGCGCGGAGAGCTGGCCTGGTCGACGGTCAGTTTCACCTTCACGCTGCCCGTGTTTGTGATGCCGCAGTTCAGCTTCAGCGCCGTGGTGAGCCTGGCGATTCCGCTGTTTGTCGTCACGATGGCATCGCAAAACCTGCCGGGCGTGGCGGCGATACGTGCCACGGGTTATGAAGGGCAAATACCGGTGTCCAAGGTCATCACATTGACCGGTTTGGCGACCTTGGTACTGGCTCCGTTTGGCGCGTTTGCATTGAATTTGAGCGCCATCACCGCCGCCATCGTCATGGGTAAAGAAGCGCACACTGACCCAAACAAACGCTACACAGCAGCGGTCAGTTGCGGCTTGATTTATTTGGTGATTGGCGTGTTTGGTGCAGCCGTGACGAGCTTGCTGGCGGCTTTTCCCAAAGAACTGGTCGCCGCCATTGCCGGGCTGGCGCTGCTGGGCACGATAGGCGCTGGCTTGGCCGCAGCGGTGAAAGACGAGTCACACCGCGAAGCCGCACTGATCACGTTTTTGGTCACCTTGTCTGGCGTGGTCATCGCAGGCATCGGTTCAGCCTTCTGGGGCGTGGTGGCCGGCGCGCTGGCGCTGTTTGTACAACAATACAGACAACCCAAAACCCATTCGACTTGAGAATACCCATGCAAATCCTTTTTGTTGCTGACCCGCTAGAGTCTTTCAAGATCTACAAAGACACCACCTTTGCCATGATGCGCGAGCTGCAAAAGCGCGGCCACACGCTGTCGGCGTGTGAGACCAAAGACATTCGCTGGCAACAAGGTGAAAGCGTGACGGGCTTTGTAAGAGACATCAAACTGACAGGCGCACCTGATGTCTGGTTTACCGCGCAGCAAGCACACCCCAACGAACGAGCGCAAGCGCTCAAAGATTTCGACGCGGTGGTGATGCGAAAAGACCCACCGTTTGACAGCGAATTTTTCTACAGCACACACCTGCTGGAGCAAGCCGAACGCGAAGGTGCCAAAGTATTTAACAAACCACGCGCCCTGCGCGACCACCCTGAAAAGCTCGCCATCCTGGAGTTCCCGCAGTTCATCGGCCCCACGCTGGTGACGCGCGATGCCAGCGACATCAAACGCTTTCATGCCGAGCACCAGGATATTATTTTGAAGCCACTGGACGGCATGGGCGGCATGGGGATTTTCCGCGTCAAACAAGATGGGCTGAACCTGGGCAGCATGATTGAAACGCTGAACAAAGACGGTGCCCAAAGCGTGATGGTGCAAAAGTTTTTGCCGGAGATCGTCAAGGGCGACAAACGCATTTTGGTGATTGGCGGCAAGCCCGTGCCCTTCAGCCTGGCACGTATTCCGCAAGGCACGGAGGTGCGGGGCAACCTGGCTGTGGGCGGCAAAGGTGTGGCGCAACCGCTGTCAACACGTGATTTGGAAATTGCCAATGCGATTGGCCCCGTACTGGCAGCACGCGGCCTGCTGTTGGCAGGTATTGATGTGATTGGCGACTGCGTGACCGAGATCAACGTCACCAGTCCAACCTGCTTTCAAGAAATTTTTGACCAGACGGGTTTTGATGTGGCGGCGATGTTTGTGGATGCGCTGGAAGCGGCTTTGGCGAGCGCTTAAGCGGCAACCAAGGCGCCAGCTTCAAACACCAGCAAAGCGCCCGGCGCAAAAGCGGTCCAGCTTTCATTCGTCGTCAGGGGTGCGCTGACCACCACCGCCACTTTGTCACTCAGGCTGGTGTGGTCCGCAAAGTTAACACTGACATCTTCATCGCTTAAAGTGGCATGCGCAAACGGATGCTTGCGCTCTACGTAATACAGACGCTGAGAATCAGCTTTGGTTGAAGCATGCGCCCACAGCGCCTGGCCGTTGCTGAGTAAAAAATTAAAGGTACCGAAAGGTGCAATTTGCTCCGCCAGCTCGCGCAGCGTCAGCGTGAGTTCAGCCACGCTGGGCACATCGGCATGGGACTTGGCCAGCTCTTGCATGATCCAGCAAAACGCGCGCTCACTGTCCGTCGCGCCTACGGGTCTAAAGCTGCCATGCAGGCGCGGTGCAAAGCCGCCTAAGTCGCCGTTGTGGGCAAACACCCAGTAGCGGCCCCACAGCTCACGTACAAAAGGGTGGCAGTTTTCAAGCGACACCCGGCCCTGCGTGGCCTTGCGAATGTGCGAGATGACGTTGCGGCTTTTGATCGGGTAGCGGCTGATCAGCTCGGCCACGGGCGACGAGCATGCGCTTTGGTGATCGACAAAATGGCGCAGGCCCTTGTCGTCTTTATCGCCTTGCCCTTCACCCTCAAAAAACGCAATTCCCCAGCCGTCAGCGTGGTGGTCGGTATTGCCCCCGCGTTGGGCAAAGCCCCGAAAGCTGAAGGTCACGTCGGTCGGGGCATTACAGTTCATGCCCAGCAGTTGGCACATGCGAATCAGTCGTGTGGTTCAGTCGCGCGGCTCAGACCAGAGTTTGCCGCCGGTGGCCCAGTTTTCGCGCTTGATGTCGGTGATGATGATGTCGACCGACTCGGGTACACCGCCCAGGATTTCAACGCTGACGCGGGTGATCTCGGCGACCAGCTTTTTCTTCTGGTCGATGGTGCGGCCTTCCATCATTTCAACGTGGTAAGTGGGCATGGTTTTCCTTCAATTTGTTGCGTCATTGGCTGACTTGGATGTGCAAGTACCACCATCATAATGACTCGGTGCAACACTTCTCCCACTTGCCCATGCTTGCCGGCCGAGCCTACCGCTGTCAGTGCGGCAACCCGGTTTTCTTCAGAAACAGCAAATGCCTGGCTTGCGGCACGCCGCTAGGTTATGACAGCGCATTTGCCAAGCTGATTCCCCTGATGCCTGGGCCAGCCATCGACACCTGGACAGCGTGGCAGCCAGAGCCAACGCATGATGCCCAAGACCCCGTGCAGGCTTACACACGCTGCGCCAACCTGACCACGCCCGCCGCTTGTAATTGGCTGATTCCCCTTGAAGCCGGAAAAGTACCCCAAACACTCTGCCAGGCATGTCGCCTGAACCGCACGATTCCTGATCTGAACGACCCCGCGCACCCCGACAACGGCGTGCTGTGGGGGCGCATTGAGCTGGCCAAGCGCCGCCTCTTTTCAAGTTTGCTGGCGCTCGGCTTGCCGGTAGCTTCACTGACCGAAGACCCGGTGCGCGGTATCTCCTTTGATTTGCTTCGCTCATCTGGCGGCGGCCTGCCCGTGATGACAGGGCACAAGGCGGGCTTGATCACCCTGAACTTGCAGGAGGCTGATGACGCCGTGCGCGAGGCCGTGCGCAGCGCGATGCGTGAGCCCTACCGCACGCTGCTGGGTCACTTCAGGCATGAAATTGGCCACTACTACTGGGACAGACTGGTGCGCGGCACCGACTGGATGGATGGCTTTCGCGCCCTGTTTGGCGACGAAACACAAAACTACGCCGCCTGCCTGCAAAAAAATTATCTTGAAGGCCCGTCCGCCCAGTGGTGGTTGCACTACGTCAGCGCCTACGCCAGCACCCACCCATGGGAGGACTGGGCCGAGTGCTGGGCGCACTACCTGCACATGCGCGACACGATTGACACCGCAGTCAGCCTGGGGCTGGCGACCGACAGCGCGCACCTGGAGTTCACCGCTTTCACGCTGGATGCGCTGTATCAGCCTGAGCATCCTGGCGCCCAGATATTTCTGGACTTTTTAAACGACTGGACGCGCCTGACTACGCTGCTTAATGAGATGTCGCGCAGCATGGGGCAACCCGATTTTTACCCGTTTGTGTTGCCGCATGAGGTGATTGCAAAGCTGCATTTCATCCACTTGCTGGTGACGTCTGGCAGCTGGCTGCAGCAAGGCTCTGCTGGCGTGGCGGAGCCAGTGCCGGGTCAGGCTCAGAATCAGTCACAAAGCCAACTGTAAAACGCTATTTATTTCATAGCTGCTCGCGCCCGTGTTGCTTGATGTAATGCTTAAAATCAGTGTTTACAAACAGCGATTTAAGTCAAAATGACCACAAATGCCCGTCCACCAACCCCTATGCAGCCACACGCAGGCAGCTTATTTGAAGACGCGAAGCAGCATTTTCTGCAAGGCAATGACCAGTATGAGGCAGGTGACTATGCACAGGCACAGTTAAGCTTCGAGGCCTCATTGACACTGATGCCGGGTCGTGTATCGACGCTGGGTAATCTGGGCGCGACGCTGATCAAGCTGGGGCGACCCGCAGCAGCGTTGGTGCTGCTCGACGAAGCACTGGCACTTGATGCAAATGAACTGGATGCGCTGTCGCACCGGGGGGTGGCGCTGGCAGACCTGGGTCGATATGCTGAAGCGCTTGCTTGTCATGATCACTTGCTTCGTCTGCAGCCCAAATTTATCCCAGCGGCTTATCAGCGCTGCCTGATGCTTAAAGAGCTGGGTCGCCATCAGGAAATGTTAGACGCAACGAGCTACCTTTTAATGCTGGACACTGACAGCCCAGATGCTTGGTGGCTGCACGCCGAGGCGCTGCAACGGCTACAGCAGCATGAAGCGGCGTTGGCAGCGTTTGAAAAAACGCTGACTTTAAATCCCGCCTTGCACCGGGTCTGGGGCCAAATGGCGGGTTTGCTCACAGACCTAGGACGGAATGCGGATGCGCTGGCCGCTTTTGAGCAGTCGCTGGCTCGTGGAGGTGACGCCGACCTTGATGGCTATTTCATTGCCTCTCTGAAAGGCGTGACTCCGCCCAGCGCGCCGCCACGTAGCTATGTACAAGGCCTGTTCGATGACTATGCTGAGCACTTTGACACGCATTTGGTCAAGGTGCTCGGCTACCAGGCGCACAAGGTGCTGGTAGAAAACTTGAAAGGTATTGGTAAAAGCAGTTATCGCTCTGCGCTTGACTTGGGTTGCGGTACGGGTCTTTGCGCACCTCTAGTGCGCAGCCAGGTGAGCCGCTTGGAAGGCGTGGACTTGTCGAGCCGGATGCTAGACCAGGCACGTGTATTGGGTTTGTACGAGCATCTGGTTCAAGCTGACGTGGCCGAGCATTTGCAAACTACAGACCAGCGTTATGACCTCTTGCTTTCCTGCGATGTGTTCATCTATGTGGGCGCACTGGAAGCAGTCTTTTCCGGTGCGGCGCGTGTACTTGAGCCGGGCGGTGTGTTTTGCTTTTCAGTCGAAGTCGGGAACGACTCGCAAGACTTTCACCTCACTACAAGCCAGCGTTATGCGCATTCAGATCGCTACCTGCGGACATTGGCTGCCATGCATGGGTTTGTGCTGGTTAAAACGCTGGCTCTACCCATCCGGCAAGACCAGCAAAAAAACATAGACGGTTTGTATTTGTACCTTGTGAAATCGTGAAACGTCCGTGTTAACTATCTATCAAACGGTTTCAAACGCATCGTGGACGGCGGCTACTTGCGCAGGCATCTGGGCAGCGCGGCTTTGCGCCGCTGCTGCCTCCGCCACCGCATCGAGCGCCTGAGCCACCACACCCTGTGTACCCACGGGTCTGAGCAGGCGCTGGGCGATGAGCTTTTCGCAGCTGCGTTTGGTCATCGAATGCGGCTGGCCACCCTGGCTGATGAACATGAACAGCGTGGCATGACTGGATGCCCAAATCAGCTGTGCGCGCAACCATTGGCGTTTTGAGTACAAATCAACCCAGCTGCCGGTTTTGAGGCGGCTCAAAACAAAGGCGGCCTGTTCTTTGGCTTGCTCGCTGTGGTGACCGATATCCTGCTTTTGAGGCAATGGCAAGGTGGCCTCGGGCAGATGTACCAGTGTTATCTTTTCTACTTCCTCGCCAACGATCGACTCATCGGACTTGTCTTGTGCTGTCATCAATTCAGTGAGCTCTGCAGGTTGCGTCGGCTGGGTGTCTTCAAAGCCTGCGGCGTCCAGATCGTTACGACCCATCCAGAGCGGGGCTTCAGCCTGGGCACGCAATTTTTCCAGCCGTTCGGCGGGGGTGACTGTTTCTTCTTCAGCCTCCAACGGCGCTGCGCTGGACTCCTCAGCATCACGCTGGCTTTTCAGGCGGCGCAGCTTGAGTACTGGGCGGTGCAGCTTCATGAGCGACTCAAAAAACGCTTCGTTTTCTTTCGGGTCCTGGCCCAGCATGGCCAAACCGCTGTGCAATTTGTCGAGCAGGCCGGGAATCATGTCAATCAGCTTGGCGGGCTGCTTGAGCGTCACGTCACGTTTGACGCTCCATACCAAATCTGGCACAACCGAGCCAAAGCCCTCCGGGTCAACCTGATTGCGTGTGTCCATCAGCTTGGCATTGGCCATCGCCAGCGCCCAGGGGCCGAACAAAAAGTCGAGCACGACACCGGGTACTTTTTCGAGGTCAGACCTGGCACTGAGGTCAAACGCAATCTGGTCTGCTCGTTCTTGCCGCTCCTCTGCAAAACGAAGGGATTGCAAAACCTGCTGGCGTCTGTCAAAGTCTTGCTGGTCTTGCGCGTTCCAAGTTTGCTCCAGCGTTGCCAGCGCGATGCGAAAGGGTTTGATGTCTTCAACTGCGCTGTCATTGAGCTGGGTAAAGCTTTCCGTCAACGCTTGAAAAAACTCGGCAAACTCAGGACTGAACTCATCGTTGTATTTAAAGCTTCGCTGTGCCGTGCGCTCCATCAACTGGCGGCCAGCATGGCGTTCATCGCTGAAAAACCGGGGATCCACCATCGCCAGCCGCAAGAGTGACGGCTCCAACGCCACAATCGCTTCGCGCACCGGGCCGAGCAAACGCGGGTCTTGCGCCACATGGTTGACCAACTCGCGCACCACGTCCAGCCCCAACACCTGGCTGACTTTGGTGGCTTCTTTTTTGAGTTGCGTGCGCACCAGCGAGCGCGCGCGCGAGGTGCCATACGGACCCCAAACCTGCTCGCTTAAGGAACTGGATGCGTCGATGGTGCGTTGCGGCCTGTCGACAGCAGGCATAGCCGCCAGCCTGGCCTGCGCCGTAGGTGACAGCGGCGCAGCAGTACTGGCTGAATACGTGCTGTCTGATGCTGAAGCGGCGTTGTTAGAGGCCGCTTTGATCGCTGCCAACTCTTCTTCAATGTTGTCGTAATACGGCGCTGCCAAGCCTTGCTCGGCTCCGCCGCCACGGTTCGATAAAAAGTCATTCAACAAGCCAGCCTTGACGCCTTGGTCTGACAAATCAGCCAACTCTTGAGGCCTGCTGGCGGCGTACGCATCGCCATCAAAACCGGTGTTGTTTGAAGCGTCTTGCTGTTCGCCCCAACCCTTTGGTTTGATCGACGTTGGCGCAGAAGGCTGAACCCGGTACTGGTAGCCGGCGGCCGGAACATTGGCCTGCGTGAGCGCCTTGATGGCTTGCTTGTAAATCAAATTAAGCTCGCGCCCCATTGGTTTGGCGATGTGCTTGATCGATAGGGCGGTAGCTGCGGCGTCCTCCAGGCTGGCGCCCATCAGTTGCTGCAAGACTCGCGTGAAAATTTCGGGCCGTAGCGGGTTGCGCTCTGGTGCGACATGACCCAAACCCAGCGCCGAGCTGACCAGAGCATCCAACTCGGCCAGCGTATGCTCCGTTCCCGGCAGCAGGTCTTGCAGCAAGCGCTGGGAGTCGATTTTCTGCTTCAGTTCAGCGTCATCGACCAGGCCAAAAGAGTCAAACCCGCTGGGTACGACCCTCACATCCCCGCCGGATCCCAACTCTAATTTGGTGGAAACACGTTTTGTAAACTCCAGCAGCAGGTCACTGGTGTAGCGTTCACCCCACACGACTTTGTGGCTAAGAAGATAGCGCCAGCTGTCAACCAGCGCATCACGCTCAGCCAGTTTCAGGCTTTGTGTTTCAAGTGTTTGCAGCTCTGCAACTGCGTAGTCGATACAGCGCCCCAAGGCTGGCCGCGCCGCGCTGGCAGCGGCTTGATAACAGTTGAGAAGGACGTCGGGTTGCGCGGCCATAAATGCAAGGCAGATGAATAAAACCCAAGCGTACCGAGCAAATGCAAAAAATACAGACAGTCACGCAAACTCTTTCAACGCTTGCAGTTACATACAATTTTTATAGCATTAAATCTTGCCAGGTCCTAGCTTTTAATGTCCAGAACACGTCAGCGCACTGTGAACTTGTCTCTAAGTCGTGTCGGGGATGGCAGAAAGAATCGCCTCGAAGCGCTTGGCCATTTCCAGCCGCATCTGCTTTCTGACCTCCGCCAACGCATGGCGGCGACGCTCGTCGGGTGAAGTAGGTTGAAACGGCTTGACGGGTATGGGCTTTCGATCTTTGTCGACTGCAACCATGGTAAAAAAGCAGCTGTTGACATGGCGCAGCTGGCGGCTACGAATGTCCTCTGCAACCACTTTGATGCCAATCTCCATGGAGGAAGTCCCTGTGTGGTTGACACTAGCAAGAAACGTCACCAGTTCGCCCACATGAATCGGCTGGCGAAAGATCACCTGGTCCACATTCAATGTGACCACGTAGCAACCTGCGTAGCGGCTGGCACATGCATAGGCGACCTGGTCCAGCAATTTAAGAATCGTACCGCCATGAACATTGCCGGAAAAATTGGCGGTGTCGGGTGTCATCAGGACCGTCATCGACAACTGGTGAGCTTGCATATCTATCAAGGTTGGCTCATAAAAAAATTAAAGTTGACACTATATTAAATGAGTGCAAGTCAGCACCATGCTATCGCTTGAACTGGCCGTCTGTGCCAATGATGGACATATCAACGAAGTCCAGGCCTGTATGGCTGGTGTTGCTGTAAGTCACCTTGAGCCCGCCCACATCAAACTGGCGCAAGCTTTCAAGCGCAGTGATTAATTTTTCGCGCGTGGGTTTACGACCCGCTTTGCGCAAGCCTTCGACCAGCACCTTGGCAGCGGCAAAGCCCTCCAGCATGGCGGGGCTCAGTTGAGCGACATTTTGTGCTTTCGCCATGTCAAGAGCCTGTTTGACCATGGGGCTGGCAATCGAGCGTTCACTCGGGTAAACCTGCATCACGATCTGGCCATACCCCATGGTACCCATGCTTTTAACGAAGCCGCTTGAAGCGTTGTTGGACAGCGTGACCAGTTGCGCTTGTGAACCGCTGTCTCGAAAGGCTTTGAGTCCATCAACAATGGCTTGGCTGGCAGCCACCATCAAAATGGCTTGCGCCCTGGACTCCACAACCTTGGGGGTGATCAACGAAAAGTCTGGCTTTGATCGATTGAATTTTTCCACCATCACCGGTTTGAGATTTGTCTTCATGAAACCTTTTTCCGCACCAGCCAAGCCGTCTTCACCAAACGAATCATCGACATAAATCACGCCGATGCGCGACATGCCTATGGAATGCAGGTGAGCAATCGCTCTTTCAGCCTCACGCTGGTAAGTGGCACGCACATTAAAAACATGCTTTTGCAAGGGCTGGTGAAGCACCATGGCGCCGGTTGAAGGGCCAACCAGTGCCACACGATGCTCATCAATCACCGGAATGACAGCTTGCGTATGGGGTGTTCCACGCGTCAAGAAGAGAGCCAATACCTCGTCTTTTTCTATCAAGGTGCGGGCATTTTCGGCCGCCAGTTTGGGGTCAAACTTGTCGTCCAGTGATATCAGCTCGATTTTTTGACCCAACACCCCGCCCTTGGCATTGATGGCGTTGAAATATAGCTTGGCCCCGTCTGTTGTTTCCTTAACGCCTGCACTGACAGGCCCGGTAAACCCGGCAGTCTGACCAATGCGTATTTGTGCACTGGCCACATGCAAAAAGCTGGCGAACAAAGTCGCTATCAAGCTCAGTTTTAGGGTGTTCATTTTTTTGTCTCCAAGTTACAACGAGGTAACTAGTGAATCATGAACGCTAACGATGGGCGACGGTAAAAACCTTTGCGTAAATTTACGCAGGCATTCGCTGCGTAAATTCACAGATGCGATTGCGCAGGTGGCGCAGGAAACTATCTGCCTAAGCAATACCAAAGCATTTGGTTGCTGCTTGTGTTTTGAACATCCATCGCTTCATCGTCGACAACTCTGGAATTACCCATGAAAACTACTCCCCTCGTATTGCGTCGCACAATTTTGGCGATGGCGCTTTGCACCGCCGCTGTTGCTGCGTCAGCACAGGGCTACCCCAACAAGATCATCAAGTTGCAGGTGCCTTTTGCAGCCGGCGGCACGACCGACATCATTGCGCGCGCCATTGCGGACCCATTGAGCAAGGCACTGGGCCAGCCCGTGATTGTTGAAAACAAAGCTGGCGGCGGCGGCGTGGTGGGCGCACTGGAGACGGCACGGTCTGCACCCGATGGTTATTCGCTGGCGATGGCGACTGTATCCACCACAGCAGCCAACCCCGCGATCAACCCCAAACTGGCCTACAACCCGCTGACAGATTTCACGCCCATCATCAACATTGCTGCAACGCCGAATGTGATTGCCGTGAATCCCAGCTTTCCTGCCAAAGACTACAAAAGTTTTGTGGCTGAGCTCAAAAGTCGTCCAGGCAGGCACTCCTATGCGTCTTCAGGCACTGGCGGAATTGGCCACTTGCAAATGGAGCTATACAAAAGCCTGAGTGGTACGTTCATCACGCACATTCCTTACCGTGGCGCAGGACCTGCATTGACCGACACCGTTGCGGGTCAAGTACCGATTATTTTTGACAACCTGCCGTCAGCGTTGAAGTTCATCAACTCCAAGCAGTTGGTACCTATCGCGGTTGCAGCACCGCAGCGGTTGACTATATTGCCGAACATACCGACCTTCAAGGAAGTCGGCTTGGAGCCGGTGAACCGCATGGCCTTTTACGGGATTCTCGGCCCCAAAGGACTCCCGAAGGAAGTCGTCGACAAAGTCAACGCAGCCATGCTCAAGGTTTTGCAAGACCCGATTGTGCGCAAGCGTATTGAAGAGACCGGATCTATCGTTTTGGGCAACACACCGGAGGAATTTTCAGCACAAATCAAGGCTGAGTTTGAGATTTACAAGACTGTTGTGGCTAAGCAAAATCTTAAGATTGAGTAATTCAATCACGTCGTGAGCACGCATCACAAGGCGTGCTCACGCAAGAACCGATCCAGCTCATTGCTGTTTGACAGCCTCAATTTGGCAAAGATATGCGCCCGGTGACTTTCAATCGTACGCGGCTCTATGGGTGCCAACTGACGCGCGATCACTTTGTTGGGTTTGCCATCAGCGACCAGTCGGGCAACTTCTTTTTCGCGGGGTGTTAACTTTTGCCAAAGCGCTTCTGCCTCGCGCTTGGCGCAAAGCTTGATCCGCTGTGCGGATGACCACACCAGAGCCTCTTGAACTTTTTCCAGTAGGCGCTGGTCATCGCAAGGTTTTTCAAGCCAGCCAAACGCGCCTTTTTGAACCGCCTCGACGGCGACGCCTATGTCGCCATTGCCCGACAAAAACAGCACCGCCAGCGCGCTGGAACGGGCTCGTAATTCGTCAAACACCTGCAAACCACTCATAGCGCCCATTCGCAGGTCAAGAACAACGCAGCCGCCATCGAACAGGTTGGCTGTTGCCAAAAAAGCCTCGCCGCCAGCAAAGGTTTGAACTGCGTGTCCGCGCGACAAAAACAGCATGCCAAGTGAGCGCCGTACTGCCTCATCGTCATCGACGACAAAAAGATGCCGACCTTCAGTTGTCATGTCGCTATCTCCAGTTGCAGTGTAAATACAGTGCCACGGACAGGACGGTTTTCAAAATACAACTGCCCCCTATGGCTTTCAACAATGGTTCTACAAATATTCAAGCCAAGACCCAAGCCTTGCGGTTTGGTGGTGAAAAATGGTTCAAACAATTGGGCTTCAATCTCAGCGCTGATGCCCGTTCCGGCATCAGCAACCCGTACACCTACTGTGCGGTTGTTCACAAAGGTTGCAATTTCTATTATTTTTTGAACGGGCGGCATACCTTGCATGGCTTGATAGCTGTTCATGACCAGATTAATCACCACTTGCTCCAGCAAGACCTGATCGCCGTGAACATCTGGCAGATTCTCAAGCGCACTGAACACTGCCCGGGTCTGCTGATGCCCTAGTTCCGGCTTGAGAAGCGCCAGGACATTGCGCACAACAGTATTTAGGCTGCAAACCTCCGCCCCAGATGTTTGTGGCCTGACAAAACCGCGAATTCTGCGCATGATGTCTGCGCAGCGTTGCCCTTGAGCGGTGATGTCGTCCAGACTGTTGATTAAAAGTGCCTGATTGCCCTGTTGCGCAAAAGCCTTTGCCGCGCTAGAAAAATTACTCATCGCCATCAAGGGTTGGTTCAGTTCATGTGCCAGCGTTGAAGCCATTTCACCCAAGCTGGCCAGTCTGCCCGAGCGCTGGAGTTGCTGATCATGCAACCGTAAGCGCACTTCAGCACGCTTTTGTTCACTGACATCGACCACTGAACTCATCCAACCCTTTTGCTTGCCCGAAGCATCTACCAGTGGTGCGGTGTAAACCATGGTGTGTACATCGTGGCCATCGCGGTGTCTGATACGGGACTCAAAACCCGTCAACGCGGCATTGCCCGCCATGGCCGTGTTGTTGTCGCGCCAATGCTTATCCAGCTCTTCTGGGTGCCAATACGGGTAGGGCGGTACTTGCCCGATAAGCTCTTGCGCGCTAAAGCCAGTCATATCGCACAAGGCCGCATTGACATAAATAATGCATCCCTCACTGTCTCTGGCTCGCATACCCACTAGGAGAGAATTTTCCATTGCTTTTTGAAAAGCGTGCGCGTCTTGCAACTCACTGGTACGTTCTTTGACGCGAGTTTCCAGCATCTGCCGGGCATGGCTGTTTTCGATCAGACGCTGCTCGCGCAAACGCCAGTTCAACCAGCCCAGAAATAAAATACCTGCTGCCAGACTGCCAAAAATCCAGGTCAACCAGCGGGCTTTTTCAACCGGTGCGTAGTCCGTCATGATGGTTAAAGTCCAGTCCAATTCGGGCAGAGTTTGGTCTAAGGCAAGATAACGATGCGCCTGCTTTTCTATGTTGGATTCCGTTGTGTAGTTCGCTTGCCCAGCCACTTGTTCGGTCTGCCAGTTGACGACTGGGAAACTGTCACGGCTACCGTACTGTTTGTGTCTGAGTACCCACTCAATATCACCCGGAGTTAATTTTTGTCGGGTTTGATATTTCCACTCTGCCACTGAGCCAAGAAAAAATATGCCGCGCGCATCTGCCAGCATCACCGGAGTGGGTAAATTAGCCCATGCTTTTTCGATCTCCCGCAGGCTCACCTTGACGGCCACCACACCGACAATTTGCCCTGCGTGTCGAACCGGCTCAGCGATAAACAGCCCAGGTATGGCGGTGGTTAATCCGATGCCATAAAAGAGCTGCCTTCGACCTTCCAGTGCATTCAAAAAGTAGGGGCGACTTGAGTAGTTTTGACCCATAAAACTGCTGGCGTTGTTCCAGTTGCTGGCGGCTACCGTGGTGCCTTTGAGATTCATCACAAATAGCGCATCTGAGCCCGCATGGCGATTGAGGCTTTCAAGGTACTGATTGACCTGCGATGTGACCGCTGCGTCTTTACCAGCGTTGAGCAGTGCTGACACATCAGGTTGCTGTGCAACGGCATAGGGCAAATCGCTGTGCCGCGTTGCGACGGAACGCAGGCCAAGCGCATAAACGTCCAGACTACTCTGAAGAACATCCACTTGTGAGCGAATCTCCCTTTGAGCAGCCCATTGGCCTGCCGATGCCAAAAGCAAGGCGGCGCACAACAAAATCGAAGCGGCCAACCAACGCGGAAGGGGCGCTGCCTTGATAGTTATTGAATCGTCTTTGTTTGAGATGGTGCTCATATACAGATCATGTCGATGCGTCTCGCAAGCGCGCAAACACCTTCCAGAAAGCCGCCTCTTGGGTGGTGGCAAAGTTGATGCGCATCAAAGTCGAGGGCTGCTGCGTGCTATGAAACAGCGCACCGGGTGCGAGTAAATAACCTTCGTCCAACATGCGTTGAGACAGCAATTCAGTGTCAGTACCCGTATCAACCCAGCCAAACAGCCCGGCGGGCTCTGCGGCAAAAGTGCAGCCGTGTGCAAGTGCCAACTTCACGCTGCGGGCACGGGCTACAGCCAATTGCCCACGTATGCGTTCGGCATGGCGGCGTAGTTGCCCTTGGTCAATGCACCAGGCCAAGGCTTTTTCAAGCAGCGCCGGGGTAGTTAGCGATGCCAGCAGTTTGGTATCCAGTAGCCGCTCAAACAAATCAGGCGGTGCAGCCAGGTAGCCCACGCGCCAGCCAGGCGCCAAAATTTTGGCAAAACCACTGACGTAGATGGTGCGCTGCAAGCCGTCGAGTGCCGACAGGCGCGTGGCGTGCTCTGGCGCCAGGTGGCAGTAGGTGTCGTCTTCGACGATATGAAAGTTGTGTTTATTGGCCAGTTGCAGCACGCGGTGAGCGCTGCCGGGACTCAAACAATAACCCGTTGGGTTGTGCAACACGCTGACGCTGACAAACAGTTTGGGTTGATGCATCTCGCAGTAGCGTGCCATCACTTCCAGGTCCGGCCCGGCGGCTGAGCGCGGCACGGGCAGGATGCGCATGCCCAGTGCGTTCAGCCGCGCAAACTCAATCGCCCAACCGGGTTCTTCAACCATCACGTAGTCACCCGCGCGCAGCAGGGTACGGCTGACAATGTCCAGCGCATGGGTAGCCCCGACGGTGGTGATGATCTGGCCAGGCGTGGCAATCACGTTGATACTGGCCAGCTTTTGCGACAACGCACGGCGCAGGCCGCTATCTCCCGCTGGTTCACCGTAATGCAGCGAATAGCCATGTAAAGCCTTGGCGCCGGTATAGCGCCGCACGGCTGCGGGTAAAAAAGTCGTCTCCAGCCAGTCTGGCGGAAACACGCCCATACCCGGTTGCGGCTTGCTACTGATGCCATGAAACATGCCGCGTATCAGCGCCGTGGCGTTGATCGGGTTGTGCTGGGGTGAGTGTGAATATTGGGACTCTAAAGCTATTGATTCAGGAGCTGCTTGCGCCCGTATTTGTTGGGCTACAGCCATTTTTTGTATACTATCTCGCACATAGAAACCACGATTTTTACGTGCTTCAACCAAGCCCATCGCCAACAACCGGTCGTAAGCCGCCACCACGGTCGAGGCGCTCACGCCCTGCTGCTGCGCGCACTGGCGTACCGACGGCAAACGCGCACCGCCTGCCAGCAGGCGGGTGCGAATGCGCTCGGCAAAGCGGTTGGCCAACTGCTCTGTCAGCGACTGGGAGGCGGTTTTCATCAACATGGGAAGCCTCGGTGTGTTGTTAAAGCTAGCAGTACAGTTTCTAGATATGTGCGCTTAAGTGTATTGATGGTGTGCTTGTCTTGACTATAAAGTCAAGCCTATGAATTGGCAAGAATTTACTGCGCTACTGGTACTAGCAACCGCCATGAGCTTTTCCCCGGGTCCCAACACGACGCTCTCTACTGCACTGGGGGCCAACCATGGTTTCAAGCGTGCCCTGCTTTTCGTCTGCGCCGTGCCCGTAGGGTGGGGGCTGCTACTAACCGGCTGTGTGTTTGGCATGGGCGCACTGCTGCTGGCCGTGCCGCTGCTGATCACAGCCGTCAAAGCCATCGGCGTAGGCTACCTTTTGTACCTCGCGTTCAAACTCTTTAATTGGTTTAATTGGGGTCGGTTTAATTGGGGTCAGACTCCAATTAATTCCCCACCCCACTCGCCGATTGACGCCAACAAACTCAACGTCACGTTCATGCAGGGCGTGGCGCTGCAGTTTGTCAATATCAAGGCGTGGATGCTGGCGCTCGCCATCGTGAGCGGCTGGATTGCGGGGCGCGCCAATCCGGGTGAGCGTTTTGCCATTGTGCTGCCGCTGATGCTGGCGTTTGCGTTTGTTAGCAACCTGACGTACGCGCTGGTGGGTGCGCTGCTTAAAGACTGGCTGGCGGGGCCGGACGGTTCTGGCAAGCGATTGACGTGGTTTAACCGGGCCATGGCGCTGGTATTGGTACTGACTGCTTTTTGGATGATTTCCATATGACGACGACCACTCAAGCATCCATCACCAAAGGCCTGTGGCTGGGCTTGCTGGGCATCGTGATTTTTTCAATCACGCTGCCCATGACGCGTTTGGCTGTTGGCACGCCGGATGCGCCGCAAATGTCGGGGCTGTTTATTGCCATGGGGCGCGCCGTGGTGGCAGCCGGATTATCAGCCGCGCTGCTTTTAATCACCCGCGCCCCGTGGCCCGCACGCAGCGATTGGATGCCGCTAGCGATTACCGCAAGCGGCGTGGTATTTGGCTTTCCGCTTTTCACATCGATTGCCATGCGCTACGTAGAGGCCATGCACGCCAGCGTGATTGTGGGCGTGCTGCCGCTGGCTACCGCAGCGGTGGGTGCGCTGCTGCATCGCCAACGCCCATCAATCGGCTTTTGGTTGTGTGCTGCGCTGGGCAGTGCGCTGGTGGTGGTGTTTGCTGTGCTGCGTTCTGGCAGTTCCAGCATTGGCCTGAGCTTTGCTGACCTGTTGCTGCTGGCGGCAATGCTGTGCGCGGCGGTGGGGTACTGCTACGGTGGCCGCTTGGCGCACCACATGCGCGCCGAGCATGTGATCTGCTGGGCTCTGGTTATTTCGTTGCCAATTACTTTGCCGCTCAGCATCTACTCTTGGCCAACGCAAACCATACAACCAAGCGCTTGGTGGGGCTTTGCTTATGTGGCGGTGTTTTCTATGTGGCTGGGCTTTTTTGCCTGGTATCGCGGACTGGCGCTGGGCGGAACGGTGCGGGTCAGCCAGGTGCA
>JANNVB010000013.1:0-77551 GCA_031414215.1 Polaromonas sp.
TGACCACACCTCGGCAAATGAGCCAAGTGTGGTGCCTGTAAGAAAATGAAGTTCAAGTAGATTTGCACTATGGTTGCCAAATTAGGCAATCAAATCAACAGCTTGCAGGCCAAATGCGAACGCATCTCCGGACAGTAGTGGGTCAGACTCCAGTTAAAATTCACATTCCGAAATTAACCTCTAAAAATCATGGCCCGCCTCCCCCGCCTGACGCTTGCTGGCTACCCGCACCATGTCATTCAGCGCGGCAACAACCGTCAGGCGATTTTTGTGACTGCGGCTGACTACCAGTACCTCCTGGGCCTGATTGAAGAAAACGCCAAAAAGTTTGAAGTTGATGTGCACGCCTATGTGCTGATGACGAATCACTTTCACCTCCTGGCCACACCGCAGACTGACACTGGCTTGCCGCAGCTGATGCAGGCGGTGGGGCGCAGTTATGTGCGCTATTTCAATGACTCGCAGCGCCGCACGGGCTCGCTGTGGGAGGGGCGTTATCGGTCTACCTTGATTGAAACTGACCGCTATCTGTTGGCGTGCATGGCCTATATCGATTTGAACCCGGTGCGCGCGGCCATGGTGGCTGAGCCGCTGGACTACGCTTGGTCCAGCCATGGGTTTTACGTGGGTGCGCGCAGTGACAAACTCGTCACGCCCCATGCGCTGTTTTGGGACTTGGCCAACACGCCGTTTGGCCGGGAGGCAGCCTACGCCGATTTGGTGCGAGCGGGCATCCGTGTTGAGCAGCAGGTAGCTCTGACCCAGTCAGCGTTGGCGGGCTGGGCGCTGGGCGAGGCTGATTTTGTCGCAGATTTACAAAAAAGAACCGAACGCCGAGTGAACAAAACCAAGGCCGGGCGGCCTTTTTCTGAGGCGCGTGAAACTCCACTGTGAGTTAAGTTATTGATTTACATATACAAAATTTTGTATTGAATCTGTCCCCAATTAATGCGAGATGACCAAATCAAGCAATTAATTGGAGTCTGACCCCAATTAAAGTATTTGGCATTGTTGTTGCTCCGATTTATCATCTGCATCCCCCGATAAATTTAGGAGTGCGCCATGACCACGGCTGCTGAGATCAAGCATATTCAAGACCACGGTTTGTATTCACCTGCCCATGAGCATGATGCTTGCGGCGTAGGTTTTGTGGCGCACATCAAGGGGCACAAGTCGCATGCCATCGTGCAGCAGGGCTTGAAGATTCTTGAAAACCTGGACCACCGGGGCGCAGTGGGCGCTGACAAACTGATGGGCGACGGCGCCGGCATTTTGATTCAGCTGCCAGACCTGCTGTACCGTGAAGAAATGGCCAAGCAGGGCGTGGCATTGCCGCCGCCCGGTGAATACGGCGTGGGCATGGTGTTTTTGCCGAAAGAGCATGCGTCGCGCATGGCTTGTGAGCAGGCACTTGAGCGTGCCGTGAAAGCCGAAGGTCAGGTTTTGCTCGGCTGGCGCGATGTGCCGGTGAACCGCGACATGCCGATGTCGCCCACCGTGCGCCTCAAAGAGCCCATCCTGCGCCAAATCTTCATTGGCCGTGGCAACGACGTGATCGTACAAGACGCGCTGGAGCGCAAGCTGTACGTCATTCGCAAAACCGCCAGTGCCGCGATTCAAAACCTGCACCTGACGCACAGCAAAGAATATTACGTGCCCAGCATGTCCAGCCGCACCGTGGTCTATAAAGGACTGCTGTTGGCTGACCAGGTGGGTACCTATTACATGGACTTGACCGACACCCGCTGCGTCTCGGCCCTCGGTCTGGTCCACCAGCGCTTTTCGACCAACACCTTTCCTGAATGGCCGCTGGCGCACCCGTACCGCTACGTCGCGCACAACGGCGAAATCAATACCGTCAAGGGCAACTACAACTGGATGAAAGCGCGCGAAGGCGTGATGTCGTCGCCCGTGCTCGGCGCTGACCTGCAAAAGCTCTACCCCATCAGCTTTGCCGACCAGTCTGACACCGCCACGTTTGACAACTGCCTGGAACTGCTGACGATGGCCGGCTACCCGATCAGCCAGGCGGTGATGATGATGATCCCCGAGCCGTGGGAGCAGCACACCACGATGGACGAGCGCCGCAAAGCGTTTTACGAATACCACGCCGCCATGCTGGAGCCGTGGGACGGCCCGGCATCAATTGTGTTCACCGACGGCCGACAGATTGGTGCGACGCTGGACCGAAACGGCCTGCGCCCATCGCGTTACTGCGTGACGGATGACGATTTGGTGATCATGGCATCAGAGTCTGGCGTGCTGCCGATTCCAGAGCACAAAATCGTGCGTAAATGGCGCTTGCAGCCCGGCAAGATGTTCTTGATTGACTTAGAGCAAGGCCGCATGGTCGATGACGAAGAGATCAAGGCCACGCTGGCGCACAGCAAGCCGTACAAGCAATGGATTGAGAATTTGCGCATCAAGCTGGATGATGTGAAGGCTGCAGCGCCAGCAAAACCTGAACCAGCGAACACCTCGCTTCTAGATTTGCAACAAGCCTTCGGCTACACCCAAGAAGACATCAAGTTCCTGATGTCGCCGATGGCCGCTAACGGCGAAGAGGCCACCGGTTCGATGGGCAACGACTCACCGCTGGCGGTGTTGTCCAACAAAAACAAATCGCTGTACAACTACTTCAAGCAGTTGTTTGCCCAGGTCACCAACCCGCCGATTGATCCGATTCGGGAAGCGATTGTGATGTCGCTGGTGTCATTCGTCGGCCCCAAGCCGAACCTGCTGGACATCAACCAGGTCAACCCACCGATGCGGCTGGAAGTCGCGCAGCCGGTGCTGAACGTGGCAGACATGCAAAAGCTGCGCGACATTGAATCGCACACGCAAGGCAAGTTCAAAAGCTACACGTTGGACATCACTTACCCGCTCGTCTGGGGTCATGAAGGTGTAGAGGCCAAGCTGGCATCGCTGTGCGCTGAAGCGGTTGACGCCATCAAAACGGGCAAAAACATTCTGATCATCAGTGACCGCGCTTTGAGTGCCACCCAAGTCGCAATTCCGGCGCTGCTCGCGCTGTCGGCCATTCACCAGCACCTGGTCAGTGTCGGCCTGCGCACCACGGCTGGCCTGGTGGTTGAGACCGGCTCTGCTCGTGAAGTCCATCACTTTGCAGTGTTGGCGGGCTACGGTGCAGAAGCGGTTCACCCCTACCTGGCGATGGAAACATTGGCTGAAATGCACAACGGCTTGCCGGGCGATTTGTCGACTGAAAAAGCGATTTACAACTACACCAAAGCCATCGGCAAAGGGCTGTCGAAAATCATGTCCAAAATGGGCGTGTCAACCTACATGAGCTACTGCGGTGCGCAGTTGTTTGAGGTGATTGGCCTGAACCGCGAAACCATTGCCAAGTTCTTCACCGGCACCGCCAGCCAGGTGGAAGGCATGGGCGTGTTTGAGATTGCCGAAGAAGCGCTGCGCATGCACCGCTCTGCTTTCAGCGACGACCCGGTGCTGACCAACATGCTCGATGCAGGTGGTGAGTACGCCTTCAGGGTGCGGGGTGAAAACCACATGTGGACACCTGATGCGATTGCCAAATTGCAGCACGCCACGCGCTCCAACAACTTCAACACGTACAAAGAGTACGCGCAGCTCATCAACGACCAAAACCGTCGCCACATGACGCTGCGCGGGTTGTTCGAGTTCAAGATTGATCCGAGCAAAGCCATCCCGATTGACGAGGTCGAGTCGGCCAAAGAAATAGTCAAGCGCTTTGCAACTGGCGCCATGTCGCTGGGTTCGATCAGCACCGAGGCGCACGCCACGCTGGCGGTGGCCATGAACCGCATTGGCGGCAAAAGCAACACCGGTGAGGGCGGTGAAGACCCGAACCGCTACCGCCAGGAGCTCAAAGGCATCCCGATCAAAAAAGGCGAAACGCTGAAAAGCGTGATTGGCGAGAAAGTCGTTGAAGTTGACTTGCCGTTGCAAGATGGCGACTCACTACGCTCAAAAATCAAGCAGGTGGCGTCGGGCCGCTTTGGCGTGACGGCTGAATACCTGGTGTCTGCTGACCAGATTCAAATCAAAATGGCCCAAGGCGCCAAGCCGGGCGAGGGTGGCCAGTTGCCCGGCGGCAAGGTCAGTGAGTACATTGGCGCACTTCGTTATTCAGTGCCCGGTGTGGGTTTGATTTCTCCACCGCCGCACCATGACATTTATTCAATCGAAGACTTGGCCCAGTTGATTCACGATTTGAAAAACGTCAATCCGCGCGCCAGCATCAGCGTGAAATTGGTCAGCGAAGTGGGTGTCGGTACCATCGCTGCAGGCGTGACCAAAGCCAAGGCC
The DNA here is from genome assembly GCA_031414215.1 of Polaromonas sp. Lineage (GTDB taxonomy): Bacteria > Pseudomonadota > Gammaproteobacteria > Burkholderiales > Burkholderiaceae_C > Polaromonas. The sequence continues at coordinate 4,312 of JANNVB010000013.1, forward strand.
GATCACATCGTGATAGCAGGCCACGACGGCGGTACGGGCGCTTCGCCTTGGTCCTCTATCAAGCACGCTGGCAGCCCATGGGAAATCGGCCTGGCCGAAACCCAGCAAACGCTGGTGCTGAACCGCCTGCGGGGCCGCATTCGTGTGCAGGCCGACGGCCAGATGAAAACTGGCCGTGACGTGGTCATTGGCGCGCTGCTCGGTGCGGATGAATTTGGCTTTGCCACCGCCCCGCTCGTGGTTGAAGGCTGCATCATGATGCGCAAATGTCACCTGAACACCTGCCCGGTCGGCGTGGCCACGCAAGACCCGGTGTTGCGTCAAAAATTCAGCGGTAAGCCCGAGCATGTCGTCAACTATTTCTTCTTTGTGGCCGAAGAAGCGCGGCAGTTGATGGCGCAACTCGGTGTGCGCACGTTTGACGAACTGATTGGCCGCGCTGACTTGCTCGACACCCAAAAAGGCATTGAGCACTGGAAGGCCAGCGGCCTTGACTTTGCGCGCCTGTTCTACCAGCCGAATGTGCCTGCTGACGTGCCGCGCCTGCACACCACAACGCAAGACCACGCGCTTGAAAAAGCACTTGACGTGCGCTTGATTGAAAAGTCAAAAGCCGCGATTGAAAAGGGCGAAAAAGTCCAGTTCATTGAAGTGGCACGCAACGTCAATCGCACCGTAGGCGCAATGTTGTCGGGCGAACTGACCCGCGTGCGGCCCGAAGGCCTGCCAGACGACACCCTGCGCATCCAGCTTGAAGGCACAGGCGGCCAATCGTTTGGCGCGTTTTTGGCCAAAGGCATCACCATGTATTTGATTGGTGACGCGAACGACTACACCGGCAAGGGCTTGAGCGGTGGACGAATCGTGGTCCGGCCTAGCATTGACTTCCGGGGCGAGTCGCACAAAAACACCATCGTTGGCAACACCGTTCTGTACGGCGCAACCACCGGCGAGGCGTTTTTCAGTGGCGTGGCGGGCGAGCGCTTTGCAGTGCGTCTGTCAGGCGCCACCGCAGTTGTTGAAGGCACAGGCGACCACGGCTGCGAATACATGACCGGCGGCACAGTGGCCGTGCTGGGCAAAACTGGCCGCAACTTTGCAGCCGGCATGAGCGGCGGCGTGGCTTATGTGTACGACGAAGACGGCAAGTTTGCCACCCGTTGCAACACCTCGATGGTCAGCATGGACAAAGTGGTGACGACTGCCGAGCAGCATACGCATGACAAGTCAGATTGGCATGCTGAGGAGAGCGACGAGGCACTCCTCAAACGCCTGCTGCAAGACCACAACCGCTGGACCGGCAGCAAGCGCGCGCGTGAGTTGCTCGACACATGGTCTGAGTCACGTTTGAAGTTCGTGAAGGTCTTCCCGAACGAGTACAAGCGTGCGCTGCTAGAGCGCAAAGACCGCCGCTTGAATGCAGCAACCGAGACCACACGAGCGCAGGTGGAGACCAACCGTGAACCGGTAGGCGCCAAGTAAGGGTAACAAGTCGCTATTATTTTAGTAGCTGCTTGCGCCCGATTTTATTGGTCTAGAGCACTAAAACATACCTGAAAAACACCTGAAACGGCTCTGAAAAGCCTTTTTGAAGCAAATTATTCGTACAGGACAGCATCATGGGAAAAATTACCGGTTTCATGGAATTCGAGCGTTTGGAAGAGGGCTACAAGCCCGTACCCGAGCGCCTGAAGAACTACAAAGAGTTCGTCATCGGTTTAGACGACAAGCAGGCCAAAGACCAATCGGCCCGTTGCATGGACTGCGGCACGCCGTTTTGCAACACGGGCTGCCCGGTCAACAACATCATTCCTGATTTCAACGACATGGTGTTTCGCGCCGACTGGAAAAACGCGATTGAGACGCTGCACAGCACGAATAATTTCCCCGAATTTACAGGACGCATCTGCCCCGCACCGTGCGAAGCCGCCTGCGTACTGAACGTCAACGACGACGCGGTGGGTATCAAATCGATTGAGCACGCCATCATCGACCGCGCCTGGGCTGAAGGCTGGGTCACACCGCAATTGCCAAAACACAAAACCGGCAAAAAAGTCGCCATCATCGGCTCTGGCCCGGCAGGCATGGCCGCCGCCCAGCAGTTGGCGCGCGCAGGCCACGACGTCACGCTGTTTGAAAAGAACGACCGCGTTGGCGGCTTGCTGCGCTACGGCATTCCTGACTTCAAGATGGAGAAAATCCACATTGACCGCCGTGTTGAGCAAATGACGGCTGAGGGCGTGACGTTTAAATGCGGTGTGATGGTGGGCAACTTGCCTAAAGACAGCAAAGTCACCAACTGGGCAAAAGAAACGATCACCCCACAGCAACTGCAAAAAGACTTTGACGCGGTGATGCTGACCGGCGGCGCTGAACAATCGCGCGACTTGCCTGTGCCGGGCCGTGACCTGGACGGCGTGCACTTCGCCATGGAGTTCTTGCCATCGCAGAACAAGGTCAATGCAGGCGACAAGGTCAAAGGCCAATTGCGCGCCGACGGCAAACACGTCATCGTGATTGGCGGCGGCGACACCGGCAGCGACTGCGTGGGTACCAGTAACCGCCACGGCGCAGTCAGCGTTACGCAGTTTGAGCTGATGCCCCAGCCGCCAGAAGAAGAAAACCGCCCCATGACCTGGCCGTACTGGCCCGTCAAGCTGCGCACCTCGTCCAGCCACCAGGAAGGCTGTGAGCGCGAGTTCGCTATTTCTACCAAAGAGCTGTTGGGTGAAAAAGGCAAAGTCACCGGTCTGAAAACCGTGCGTGTTGAATGGGTCAACGGCAAGATGGTCGAAGTCGCAGGTTCTGAGCAAACCCTGAAAGCCGACCTGGTACTGCTGGCCATGGGTTTTGTGTCGCCGGTCGCCTCGATTCTGGAATCGTTTGGCATCGACAAAGACAACCGAGGCAACGCCAAAGCCAGCGACGCCTTCATCGGCGGTTATGCCACCAATGTTCCCAAGGTGTTTGTGGCGGGCGACATTAGGCGCGGCCAGTCGTTGGTGGTGTGGGCGATTCGTGAAGGCCGCCAGGCGGCGCGCTCGGTGGATGAATTTTTGATGGGCTTCAGCGATTTACCTCGCTGATACAGTTCTTTAACAGCTCCTTAAACGCTATAAAAACAGGAGCTGCTTGCGCCCGTATTTATTGGGCTAGAGGCATAAATGATAGGTATTGTCGAGATAAAAAGGCTCAATAATGCGTTTTTTGAGCCTTTTCCCATTCATAAAGGGGTTATTTGGCGGTAGTCAATCCCTTTATGATTACCGCAAACTCGCGTAAATCTCTGCATCCCATCAGCTTCTTATCTTCAATGCCGCAGCCAGACCCCACCGCCTTGGTTGAGTTCAAGGACGTCACCTTTTCCTACCCAGGTTCCAGCGGCGACCGCGTCATTCTTGGCAAGGTCACCCTGTCCGTGCCGCGCGGCAAAGTCACGGCGCTCATGGGGGCATCTGGGGGCGGTAAAACCACCGTGTTGCGCTTGATTGGCGGGCAGCAAAAGGCCAACGCCGGGCAAGTGCTGTTTGACGGTAAAAACGTCGCTGATTTCAATCAAAAAGACTTATATGCCGCCCGTCGCCGCATGGGCATGCTGTTTCAGTTTGGTGCACTGTTCACTGACTTGAGTGTGTTTGACAACGTTGCCTTCCCGCTGCGCGAACACACTGATTTAAGTGCAGATTTGATCCGTGACATTGTGCTGATGAAGCTCAACGCGGTAGGTTTGCGCGGTGCACGCGACTTGATGCCAAGTGAGATTTCAGGCGGCATGGCACGCCGCGTGGCGCTGGCACGCGCCATCGTGCTGGACCCGGAACTCATCATGTACGACGAGCCTTTCGCCGGGCTGGACCCGATCTCGCTCGGTACGGCCGCGCAATTGATTCGCCAGCTCAATGACACGCTGGGCATCACGTCTATTGTGGTGTCGCATGATCTTGAAGAAACCTTTCGCATTGCCGACAAGGTGATTATTTTGGCCAACGGCGGCATTGCCGCGCAGGGCACACCTGACGAGGTGCGTCATTCCACAGACCCGCTGGTGCACCAGTTTGTCAATGCACTGAGTGAAGGGCCGGTCAAGTTTCACTACCCCGGCGCGGACGTGGCGACTGATTTTGGCCCTTCTGCTTCCAGCTCAATTGGTCAGCGCTCATGACCCAAGCCAAATCAAACTTTATCTCGAATCTGGGCTTGGCCGTGCGCGAGCAGCTCAGCCATCTGGGTCATGCTGCTCGCCTTTTTATCCGGTTGACTGTGATGATGGGGCCGGCGCTCAGGCGTTTCGGCTTGGTGCGTGACCAGATATTCTTTTTGGGCAATTATTCCCTGGCCATCATTTCTGTTTCTGGCTTGTTCGTGGGTTTTGTGCTCGGCTTGCAGGGCTACTACACCTTGCAGCGCTTTGGTGCGGCAGACACATTGGGTCTGTTGGTCACGCTCAGTCTGGTGCGTGAATTGGGTCCGGTGGTAACTGCTTTGCTGTTTGCCGGGCGCGCAGGTACAGCCTTAACCGCCGAAATCGGCTTGATGAAAGCCGGTGAGCAACTCTCGGCCATGGAAATGATGGCGGTGGACCCGGTGCAGCGTATTTTGGCGCCCCGCTTTTTGGGCGGCATCATTGCCATGCCATTGCTAGCCGCGGTGTTCAGTGCGGTGGGCGTGTTGGGCGGCTGGTTTGTCGGTGTGGTGATGATTGGCGTTGATGCAGGCTCGTTTTGGAGCCAAATGCAATCAGGTGTTGATGTGTGGCGCGACGTGGGCAACGGCATCATCAAAAGCTTTGTTTTTGGCATCACCGTGACGTTTGTGGCGCTTTATCAGGGCTTTGAAGCCCAGCCGACGCCCGAAGGCGTGTCCAGAGCCACCACCCGAACAGTCGTTGTCGCGTCGCTGGGTGTGTTGGGTCTGGACTTTTTGTTGACTACCTTGATGTTCAGCATTTAAACCAGTATTTAAACCGCCTGCTGCCAGATTCAACCAGTCGTGCGAGAATTCAAAAATGGCTTGTTTTTTGCAAGCAGGCCACAAGGGTATTGAAAGAAAACGATGCAACGTTCAAAAAATGATGTGTGGGTAGGCCTGTTTGTACTGATAGGTGCAGCCGCTATTTTGTTTCTGGCGCTCAAGTCAGCGAATTTGCTGAGCCTGAACTTCGACTCCTCTTACAAAGTCACCGCCAAATTTGACAATATTGGCGGCTTGAAGGCTCGCGCAGCCGTCAAAAGCGCAGGCGTGGTGATTGGCCGGGTTGAAAACATCAGTTTTGATGACAAGTCTTATCAGGCCAGTGTTCATTTGGCCATGGAAAGCAAGTATGTTTTCCCAAAAGATTCATCGCTCAAAATATTGACCAGCGGCCTCTTGGGCGAGCAATACATCGGCATAGAGGCCGGTGCAAGCGAAAAGAACATGGCGGCGGGCGATGTCATCAAGCAAACCCAGTCTGCTGTGGTGCTTGAGAATTTGATCAGCCAGTTTTTGTTTAGCAAAGCCGCCGACAGCGATAAAACGACGCCGGCAACAGGGAGCACCGATAAAAAATGAACTTGCCTTATTCAATCAAAAAAGGCCTGAGCGTGATGGCGCTCGGCTTAGTCGTGGTTTTGGCGCAAGGCTGCGCCACGGGTCCCAATGCCAATCCCAAGGATCCGATGGAGCCTTTGAACCGCGCCGTCTTCAATTTCAATGACGGGCTTGACCGCGCGGTTTTGCAGCCTGTTGCCACGGCTTACGACCAGGTCACGCCTTCGCCGGTTAAAACGGGTGTACGAAACTTTTTTGGCAACATTTCTGATGTTTGGTCAGTGGTCAACAACTTGCTGCAAGGCAAGCTCAAGGAATCGCTGGAAACCTTCATGCGGGTCAGTGTCAACTCCACTTTTGGTTTTGGCGGCGTGGTGGACATTGGTACTGAAGCCGGCTTGCCCAAGAACAAACAGGATTTCGGTCAAACGCTTGGGGTTTGGGGTTTTGATGCAGGTCCCTATGTGGTGTTGCCGCTGTTTGGGCCGTCGTCAGTCCGTGACACGGCAGGCAGAGTGGTTGACACCAGTGCTGATCTGGTCAGCAATACCCGCAACGTTCCGACCCGCAACTCATTGACAGTGCTGCGCGTGGTTGATACGCGCGCGCAACTCCTTGGCGCTACTGAAATACTCGAGCAGGCGGCCCTGGACAAATACAGTTTTACCCGCGATTTGTACCTGCAGCGCAGGGCCGCATCTATTGGCAAAGACACGGCAGTCAAAGAAGAGCGCTACGATTTACCTGCGCCACCCGCCAAATAAATCACATTCGAGCTGTATACCCCTGATGCGATAACGCGTTATGGACAGGCTTGATACTTTTTGAAAGTCAAACATGCTACGTAGAACCCTTGCACAACTTGCTGCTGTATTGATCAGCTCAGCCATGATTGCTGCGCCCGCCGCTTACGCGCAAGAGGAAGCGCCTGACGCCTTGATCAAACGCCTGTCTGCCGATGTGCTGGACAAGATTAAAGCCGACAAAACCGTGCAGACGGGTGACATGAGCAAAGTCATGGCACTGGTTGACAGCCAGATCATGCCCAACGTCAACTTCACCCGCATGACGGCATCGGCGGTGGGCCGTAGCTGGCGCCAAGCCACGCCTGACCAGCAAAAAAAGCTGCAAGACGAATTTAAAACCCTGTTGATCCGTACCTACTCAGGCGCACTGTCTCAGGTCAAAGACCAGACCATCAGCGTCAAGCCTTTGCGTGCGGCGGCTGGCGAAACTGAAGTCGTGGTGCGCACCGAGATCCTGGGCCGGGGCGACCCAGCCCAGCTGGATTACCGGTTAGAAAAAGTCGCCACTGGCTGGAAGATTTATGACCTGAACGTGCTTGGCGTTTGGTTGGTAGAGACCTACCGCACCCAGTTTTCGCAAGAAATCAATGCCAAGGGTATTGATGGGCTGATTGCGTCGCTTGCTGAGCGCAACAAAACCAACAACGCCAAAAAGTCCTGAAGGGCCGATGTGCTGAGCTTGCCCGCAGTTGTCACGCACGCCCAGGCGCTTGAGACTGCGCGCGGCTTGAAGGCGCAAGTGGCCACCCAGGCAACGGCCGTGGTACTCGATGCCAGTGCCTTGACGCAGTTTGATTCATCCGCACTGGCCGTCATGCTGGCCTGCAGGCGCGAGGCTCTGGCCAATGGCAAGAGCTTTGTAGTGCAGGGTTTGCCTGCCAGGCTGGGTCAATTGGCAGGCTTGTATGGCGTGGCTGAGTTGGTGCCAAAGGCGGCTTAGACCGTCTCCGGTCAGGCCATCTTGACGCTTGCTCTGGGGTAGCCCTGTGAACCCTTAAAATAGCCGGTTCATGCCAGCTATTTCATTCCAATCAGTTTCCAAAACCTATTCCACCAAACGCGGTCAGTCAGGCGCAGCAAACAGTGTCATAAGGGCACTTGACGACGTGAGTTTTGACATCCAGCAAGGCGAATTTTTCGGCCTGCTGGGGCCCAACGGGGCAGGTAAAACATCTCTCATCAGCATCTTGGCAGGTTTGTCGCGTGCCAGCAGCGGCAGCGTCACAGTTCATGGTCACGACGTGGTGACCGACTATGCGTCAGCCCGCCGCACGCTCGGTGTGGTGCCGCAAGAGTTGGTGTTTGACCCGTTTTTCAGCGTACGCGAGGCCTTGCGTATTCAGTCGGGTTACTTCGGCATCAAAAACAACGATGCGTGGATTGACGAGCTACTGGAAAGCCTGGGCTTGGCCGACAAAGCCAGCGCCAATATGCGCCAGCTTTCAGGCGGCATGAAGCGGCGAGTGCTGGTAGCGCAAGCGTTGGTGCACAAGCCGCAAGTCATCGTGCTGGACGAGCCCACCGCCGGTGTTGATGTGGAACTGCGCCAAACACTCTGGCAGTTCATCGCCAAGCTCAACAAGCAGGGCAGCACAGTGCTTTTGACGACGCATTACCTTGAAGAGGCCGAAGCCCTGTGCAGCCGCATTGCCATGCTCAAGCAGGGTAAAGTCGTGGCATTGGCCAATACGTCTGAGCTGCTCAAGGCCGCTTCATCTAACGTGCTGCGCTTCAAAATTGACAGTGAATTGCCCAAAGCGCTGGCTGAAAAAGCCCGCATCACAGGGCGCATTGTGCAGTTCCCTGCGCACAACGCGAATGAAATTGAACAATACCTGGCGGCTATTCGCCAGGCTGGTTTAGTGGCAGAAGATGTGGAAATTCGAAAAGCTGATTTGGAAGATGTTTTTCTGGATGTCATGTCTGGCAAGATTGGGACAGCAGAGGTCACAGCATGAACGGTATGCAAACACTTCTGTATAAAGAAACTTTACGTTTCTGGAAAGTCGGTTTTCAAACCGTAGGCGCCCCGGTACTGACGGCGGTCATGTACATGCTGATTTTTGGCCATGTGCTCGAAGGCCAAGTCAAGGTTTATGGCACGATCAGCTACACGGCTTTTTTGGTACCTGGTTTGGTCATGATGAGCGTGCTGCAAAACGCTTTTGCCAACAGCTCGTCGTCACTGATTCAAAGCAAAATCATGGGCAGCCTGGTGTTTGTGCTGCTCACGCCGCTGTCGCATTGGCATTGGTTTTTTGCCTATGTCGGCGCATCGGTGGCGCGCGGTTTGTTGGTGGGAGCCGGCGTGTTTATCGTCACTGTTTATTTTGGCCGACCCGACTTTGCCTACCCGCTGTGGATTGTTTTGTTTGCCGTTCTGGGAGCCGCCATGCTGGGTGCTCTGGGCGTGATTGCCGGGTTGTGGTCAGACAAGTTTGACCAGATGGCAGCATTTCAAAACTTCGTCATCATGCCGATGACTTTTTTGAGCGGCGTGTTTTATTCGATTCATTCACTGCCGCCTTTCTGGCAAACCGTCAGTCACTTGAACCCGTTTTTCTACATGATTGACGGTTTCAGGTATGGCTTTTTTGGTGTGAGTGATGTGTCACCCTGGCTCAGCCTGGGCATCGTGACAACCGCGTTGATCGTCGTAAGCGCCATCGCCGTCAACATGCTGCGCACCGGCTACAAAATCAGAAGTTAATCCATTACTCATATGACCAGCGAAGAACTCCAAACCATCATCTCCAGCGGCTTGCTGTGCGAGCACATTGAGCTGTCAGGCGACGGCCAGCACTGGTATGCGACGATTGTGTCCAGTAGTTTTGAAGGCCAGCGCCTGATTCAGCGGCACCAAAAAGTCTATGCCACACTGGGTGGCCGCATCCAGACCAATGAGGTGCATGCGCTGTCGATGAAAACCTTCACGCCCGCCGAGTGGGCAAGCAACTCTTCGAATTAATTTTTCAGCTAAATCATGGATAAATTACTCATTAAAGGTGGCAAAACGCTGAACGGTACTGTCACCATTTCTGGTGCCAAGAACGCTGCGCTGCCAGAGTTGTGTGCCGCGCTGCTGACAGCCGATACGGTGACGTTAGAAAACGTGCCCGGTTTGCAAGACGTGTCCACCATGCTCAAGCTGATCCGTAACATGGGAGTCGTCGCAGAGCGCAACAAAGACGTACCCAGCACCATCACCATCAATGCTGGCAGTTTGACGTCGCCTGAAGCGCCTTACGAGCTGGTCAAAACTATGCGCGCATCGGTACTGGCGCTTGGCCCATTGCTGGCTCGTTTTGGCGAGGCCACCGTGTCTTTGCCAGGCGGCTGCGCGATTGGCTCGCGCCCGGTGGACCAGCACATCAAAGGGATGCAGGCCATGGGCGCTGAAATTGTGGTCGAGCACGGCTACATGATTGCCAAGCTGCCCAAGGGCAGAACACGCCTCAAGGGCTGCAGTATCACGACTGACATGGTGACAGTCACTGGCACTGAAAACTTTTTGATGGCTGCCACACTTGCCGAGGGCGAAACGATTTTAGAAAACGCGGCGCAAGAACCCGAGATTGGCGACTTGGCTGAGATGCTCATCAAAATGGGCGCAAAAATTGAAGGCCACGGCACGCGCCGCATTCGTATTCAAGGTGTTGAGCGTTTGCATGGCTGCACCCATCAGGTGGTGGCTGACCGGATTGAAACCGGCACATTCCTGTGCGCAGTCGCTGCGACGGGTGGCGACGTCACACTGCTTCACGCCAGAAGCGACCATCAGGATGCGCTGGTTGACAAGCTGCGCGAGGCGGGCGCAACGGTGACTGCCATTGATGGAGGTATGCACATCAAATCTAAAGGCCGTCTGAAAGCCCAGTCGTTTCGCACCACTGAATACCCCGGTTTTGCGACTGACATGCAGGCGCAGTTCATGGCGCTCAATGCGGTGTCGCATGGTGCGGCTACGGTGACAGAAACCATTTTTGAAAACCGTTTCATGCACGTGAATGAGATGGTGCGCCTGGGTGCCAAAATCCAGATCGAAGGCAAAGTCGCCGTCATGGAAGGCGTTGAAAAATTGTCTGGCGCGACGGTGATGGCCACTGATTTGCGTGCTTCAGCCAGTTTGGTGATTGCTGGCTTGGTGGCCAGTGGTGAAACTTTAATCGACCGCATCTACCACCTCGACCGGGGCTATGACCAGATGGAAGCGAAGCTGCGCGGCATTGGCGCGGACATTGAGAGACTTAAAAAATGATAACCATTGCGCTGTCTAAAGGCCGAATCTTCGACGACATCCTGCCGCTGCTCAAAAGCGCAGGCATCGAGGTGCTGGACGACCCGGACAAATCGCGCAAACTGATTTTGGACACCAATCTGCCTGATGTGCGCGTGCTGCTGGTGCGCTCCACGGATGTGCCTACTTATGTGCAGTATGGCGGTGCTGATATGGGCGTGGTCGGTAAAGATACGCTGCTGGAATCAGGAACTCAAGGCCTGTATCAACCGCTTGATTTGCAAATTGCCAAGTGCCGCATCAGCGTCGCTGTGCGCGACGGTTTTGACTATGCGGCTGCGATGAAGCAGGGCTCGCGCATGACCGTTGCTACCAAATACGTCGCCATTGCGCGCGACTTTTTTGCGTCCAAAGGCGTACACGTGGACCTGATCAAGCTCTACGGCAGCATGGAACTGGCCCCCTTGACCGGCTTGGCCGACGCGATTGTGGATTTGGTATCAACCGGCAATACCCTCAAAGCCAACCAACTGATTGAAGTTGAACGCATCATGGACATCAGCTCACATCTCGTGGTGAACCAGACCGCGCTGAAATTAAAACAGGCACCGATTCGCAAGATCATTGATTCATTTGCCTTGGCCATCAAAAAGTAGAATTTATACGCTATGACTTTAGTAGCTGCTCCCGCTCGTATTTCAACGATCTCAAGCACATTTGAGGTTGAGTTTCAAGCGCGCTTGCATTGGTCAGCTGCCACTGATGCTGCCATCGAACATCGCGTGGCCGATATTCTGGCTGACGTGCAAAAGCGCGGTGACGCGGCAGTGCTTGACTACACTGCGCGTTTTGATGGGCTTGAAGTCGCATCCATGAGCGCGCTTGAATTGACCCAAGCTGAACTTAAAGCTGCGTTTGAGGCGATACCTGATGCACAGCGTGACGCACTCGTTGCAGCCGCCCAGCGCGTACGCACTTATCACGAGGCACAAAAAAAGGCTAACGGCATAAGCTGGAGTTATCGTGATGAACACGGCTCTTTGCTCGGTCAAAAAGTCACGCCGCTAGACCGCGTAGGCATTTACGTGCCGGGCGGCAAAGCCGCGTATCCGTCGTCAGTGCTGATGAACGCGATCCCGGCTCACGTGGCTGGCGTGGGTGAAATCATCATGGTGGTACCCACCCCCAAGGGTGAAAAGAACGCCTTGGTGTTGGCTGCAGCTTACGTCGCTGGTGTGACCCGCGCCTTCACAATCGGCGGCGCGCAGGCCGTGGCGGCTTTGGCCTACGGGACGCAGACCGTACCCAAGGTTGACAAAATCACTGGCCCCGGCAACGCCTACGTGGCCAGCGCAAAAAAGCATGTGTTTGGCACAGTCGGCATCGACATGATTGCCGGACCATCTGAGATTTTGGTACTGGCTGACGGCACCACGCCCGCCGACTGGGTGGCGATGGACTTGTTCAGCCAGGCCGAGCATGACGAGCTGGCGCAAAGCATTTTGCTGTGCCCTGATGCGGCCTACATTGACGCGGTGCAAGAAGCCATCAACCGCTTGCTGCCCACCATGCCGCGTGCTGCCATCATCGCCAAGTCATTGACAGATCGCGGCGCTTTGATCTTGACCCGCAGCATGGAAGAGGCTTGCGACATCAGCAACCGCATCGCGCCCGAGCACCTGGAAGTCAGCAGCCGAGATCCGCACAAATGGGAGCCATTGCTAAAACACGCAGGCGCGATCTTTTTAGGTGCTTACACCAGTGAGTCATTGGGCGACTACTGCGCCGGCCCCAACCACGTGCTGCCCACCAGCGGCACGGCGCGCTTTTCGAGCCCGCTGGGCGTGTACGACTTTCAAAAACGCAGCAGCATCATTGAAGTCAGCGAACAGGGCGCGCAAGTGCTGGGCAAGATTGCGGCAGAGCTGGCCTATGGCGAGGGTTTGCAGGCTCATGCACGCGCGGCAGAAATGCGGTTGAAGTAGCCCTAAATTTTTCGTTTTCGCTTGGTTTTTCCAGCCCGCGCCCGCAAAGCGCAATCCAGCGCCAGCGCCGCCCAAGGCCGCATCGCATCAGGCGAATCCATCGCCTCTTCAGGCGCGCTAAAGTATTTCATCGACCTTGGTACGCCCTTCATGGGATAGGTGAATATCTTGCAACCTGCCGTTTCGTAGCGGCTGCGCGTGCTGTCGTCACCCTTGAGCCACAGCTTCTCCCCATCCCCCAAGTCCGCAAGAATCGCAATCGTCAGCCCGTCCGTGCTGATGCCAAAACCGCCAAACATGCGCTTAGCCACGCACGGCCCGGCGCTTGACATCAGTTCGCAGCAATAATCGGCAAAGTCTTGCTTGTTAGGCATGGGTAGACTATGGCTGTGGCGTGTGAACAAAAGGATTGCGTATTTTCGAGTATTGCGCGACCTCCTGCAAACTGGGTTTTGACACACTCCCGGTTTGCAGTCACATGGCGACCCGCACGCTGGCTTGAGCAAAAGTACCTTACAGAATGAACACTGAACTGACCCACCTCATACAAACCCGAATCAGGCGCGACATCCAGTCCATGCACGCCTATGCCGTTCAAGACTCCACTGGCATGGTCAAGTTGGACGCGATGGAAAACCCGCACCGCTTGCCTGCGGCGCTGCAAGCGCATCTGGGGCAGCGTCTCGGTGCGTTGGCGTTTAACCGTTACCCGGATGGCCGGGTGAATGACTTGCGCCATGCGCTGGCTGACTATGCGCAGATGCCTGAGGGCTTTGACATCATGCTGGGCAATGGGTCTGATGAATTGATCTCCCTGCTGGCGTTGGCTTGCGATGTGCCCAATGCTTCAATTTTGTCGCCACTACCCGGTTTTGTGATGTACGCCATGAGCGCGCAGTTGCAAGGCCTGAAATTTATCGGTGTGCCGCTGACACCTGACTTTGAACTCGACGAAGCCGCCATGCTGGCCGCCATCGCTGAACACAAACCCGCCATCACTTACCTGGCCTACCCCAACAACCCGACCGCAAATTTGTGGGATGACGGAGCGATGGAGAACATCATCAATGCTGTGGGCAAGCAGGGCGGTTTGGTGGTGATGGACGAGGCTTACCAGCCGTTTGCCAGTAAAAGCTACCTCAACCGCATCGACCAGCACAGCCATGTGCTGCTGATGCGCACGCTGAGCAAATTTGGCCTGGCGGGTGTGCGGCTGGGTTACATGATGGGGCCAAAGGCGCTGATAGCCGAGATCGACAAGGTGCGGCCACCCTACAACATCAGTGTCCTCAACTGTGAGTGCGCGCTGTTTGCACTTGAAAATAAAGATGTATTTGTAGCGCAAGCCATTGATTTGATTGAACAGCGCGCTATGCTTTTAGATGTGTTGGGCAAGCTGCCTGGTGTGAAGTGCTGGAAAAGTGACGCCAACATGATCCTCGTTCGGGTGGCTGACAGCGCCAAAACCTTCGACGGTATGAAGGCCCAGGGCGTGCTGGTTAAAAACGTTTCTAAAATGCACCTATTGCTCGCCAATTGTTTGCGCCTGACGGTTGGCACGGCGGACGAAAATCTGCTGATGCTGGCGGCGCTTAAAACTTCCCTATGACCACATCTATTTCCCCACGCCTCGCAGAAGTCTCGCGCAACACCGCCGAGACCAAAATCACTGTCAAAGTCAACCTCGACGGCACCGGCCAAGCCAATTTGTCGACGGGCATTGGTTTTTTTGACCACATGCTGGACCAGATCGCCCGCCACGGGCTGATCGACCTCGACATTCAGTGCGTGGGCGACCTGCACATTGACGGCCACCACACGGTAGAAGACGTGGGCATCACCCTCGGCCAGGCAGTGGCCAAAGCCGTGGGTGACAAAAAGGGTTTGCGCCGCTACGGCCACGCCTATGTGCCGCTGGACGAAGCGCTCAGCCGGGTAGTGGTTGACTTTTCAGGCCGACCTGGCCTGGAGATGCATGTGCCGTTCAAAAGCGGCATGATCGGCACCTTTGACAGCCAGTTGGCGTATGAGTTTTTCCAGGGCTTTGTAAACCATGCTTTTGTGACCTTGCACATCGACAACCTGCGCGGCGACAACTCGCACCACCAGGCTGAAACGGTGTTCAAAGCCTTTGCTAGAGCCCTGCGCATGGCGCTTGAGATTGACCCACGGGCGGCGAACGTGATTCCATCGACCAAAGGCTCTTTGTAATCGAAACTGGCCTCAAATTGCTCAAAAAAGACCAAAAACAACTGTTTTTAGGTATGTTTTAGGCTTATAGACCAATGAATACGGGCGCAAGCAGCTCCTGATTTAATAGCAAATAATTCTCAATGATGTCCTCCAAAACTGTCGCAGTCGTCGATTACGGCATGGGCAATCTGCGCTCTGTGTCGCAGGCGGTTCAGCATGTGGCTCAAGGTAGCGGCTTTGACGTAGTGGTCACCTCAAAACCTGAAGACGTGATGGCTGCCGAGCGCATCGTGCTGCCGGGGCAGGGTGCCATCGCCGACTGCATGCGCGAGCTGGCCGAGTCGGGTTTGCTTGATTCGGTGTTGCATGCCGCCGCCAACAAACCGCTGTTTGGCGTGTGCGTGGGCATGCAAATGCTGCTCAGCCACAGCGCCGAAGGCCGCCCTGGTGACGGCGGCGTGGGCACGCAGGGGCTGGGGCTGATCCCCGGCGAGGTGCTGAGGTTTGAGCTGGCAGGCCAGTTGCAAGCCGATGGCAGCCGCTACAAAGTACCGCAAATGGGATGGAACCAGGTGACGCAAGCGTTGCCCACTCACCCGATCTGGCAAGGCGTGCCAGACAACTCGTATTTCTACTTCGTTCACAGTTTTTACGCCTGTCCGTCTGATGCGCGCCACACTGCGGGCACGGCAAGCTATGGCGAGCGCTTTACAGCGGCGATTGCACGCGATAATATTTTCGCGACCCAGTTTCACCCCGAAAAAAGCGCAACCCAAGGCTTGGCCCTGTACCGCAATTTTCTGAGCTGGAATCCCTAAACTCGTTTTTAGCCTCGTTTTTTAACCGCCACATGCTACTTATCCCCGCGATTGACCTGAAAGACGGTCACTGCGTACGCCTCAAGCAAGGCGACATGGATCAATCCACTGTCTTCAGCGAAGACCCAGCCGCCATGGCGCGCAACTGGGTCAACAAGGGCGCACGTCGCCTGCATTTAGTGGACCTGAACGGCGCCTTTGCAGGCAAACCCAAAAACGAAGCGGCCATCAGAAAAATTCTGGCCGAAGTCGGCAGCGAAGTTGACGTGCAGTTAGGTGGCGGCATACGCGACCTGGACACAATTGAGCGTTATCTTGACGCCGGTTTGCGCTACGTCATCATCGGCACCGCAGCGGTGAAGAACCCCGGTTTTCTGCAAGACGCCTGCACCGCATTTGGTGGCCACATCATCGTCGGGCTAGACGCCAAAGACGGCAAAGTCGCCACCGACGGCTGGAGCAAATTGACAGGCCATGAAGTGATTGACCTGGCCAAAAAGTTTCAAGACTACGGCGTTGAATCCATCATCTACACCGACATCGGCCGCGACGGTATGCTCAGCGGCATCAACATGGAAGCCACCGTCAAGCTGGCTCAGGCGCTGCTGATACCCGTGATCGCATCCGGTGGCCTGTCAAACATGGCAGACATTGAAGCGCTCTGCGCGGTAGAAGACGAAGGCGTAGAAGGCGTGATTTGCGGCCGCTCGATTTACAGCGGGGATCTGGATTTTGAGGCTGCGCAGGCACGGGCCGACGAACTCAACGGATGAGCGCAATAGATTTTGGTGGGTGGGGCAAATGCTAGCCAAACGAATCATTCCTTGCCTAGATGTAACCGGTGGCCGTGTCGTCAAGGGCGTTAACTTCACCCAGCTGCGGGATGCCGGTGACCCGGTCGAGATTGCCGCCCGCTACAACGACCAAGGCGCGGACGAGCTGACTTTTTTAGACATCACCGCCACCAGCGATGGCCGGGATTTGATTTTGCACATCATCGAAGCCGTGGCCAGCCAGGTGTTTATTCCGCTCACCGTCGGCGGCGGTGTGCGCACGGTAGACGATGTGCGGCGGCTGCTCAATGCCGGGGCTGACAAAACCAGTTTCAACTCAGCTGCCATTGCCAACCCACAGGTGATTCAAGACGCGTCTGCCAAATACGGCGCGCAGTGCATCGTGGTGGCGATTGATGCGAAGCGCCGCAGTGACGACGAGGCCAAAGCACGCGGCCCGGGCTGGGACGTGTACAGTCACGGCGGCCGTAAAAACACCGGGCTTGACGCCGTGGCTTGGGCCACCGAAATGGCACAGCGGGGCGCGGGTGAAATTTTGCTCACCAGCATGGACAGGGACGGCACCAAATCAGGCTTTGATTTGGCATTAACAAGAGCCGTGAGCGATGCGGTCAGCGTGCCAGTGATTGCATCTGGCGGTGTGGGCAACCTCGCGCACTTGGCGGACGGCATTCAAACCGGCGGCGCTGACGCGGTCCTGGCAGCGAGTATTTTTCACTATGGTGAATACACGGTGCAGCAGGCCAAGCAATTCATGGCTGAGCGCGGCATACCCATTCGGCTTTGACAAGCCCGACAATACGTCTATGAACTGGTTAGACAACATCAAATGGGACGACAAGGGTCTTGTCCCCGTCATTGCGCAAGAATCGTCCAGCGGCGATGTGCTGATGTTCGCGTGGATGAACCGCGAAGCACTGCAAAAAACCGCTGAACTGGGACGCGCCGTGTACTTCAGCCGTTCACGCAATAAGCTGTGGTTCAAGGGAGAAGAGTCCGGCCATTTGCAAACCGTGCATGAAATTCGTTTGGACTGCGACAGCGATGTGGTGCTGCTCAAAGTCACGCAACTCGGCCACGAGCCAAGCATTGCTTGCCACACCGGCCGACATAGCTGCTTTTTCAGCCTTTATTCGGGCGGCCAGTGGATTGCAACTGATCCGGTCTTGAAAGACCCGGAAAGCATCTATAAGTAAGCAACTACAAACAAGACGTATGACTTCAAACGATTCCCTTGCCAGACTGGCGCAAATCATTGAAAGCCGCAAAGCAGCCAATGGCGGCGACCCTGGCACCAGCTACGTCGCGCGTTTGCTGCACAAAGGCCCAGATGCGTTTTTGAAAAAAATCGGCGAAGAAGCCACTGAGGCGGTGATGGCCGCCAAGGATCTGGACTACAACGCACTAAAGCCAGAACTGAAAGCCAATCTGGTCGGCGAGGTGGCTGACTTGTGGTTTCACTCGATGATTGCATTGGCCCACTACGGCTTGAGCCCGGCAGACGTGATTGCCGAGCTGGAGCGCCGCGAGGGGACCAGTGGGATTGAAGAAAAAGCGTTGCGCAAAGCCGTGCAGCGCGACAAAATTGCGGAAGACGATGCGACCAACAACCGATAAGCACCTGACAAGGAGCACCTAAACATGAGTCAAACCGATCTGGCTGAATTCGAAGTTAAAACAGGTGGCGACCGCACCGTCATGCACGTGCTGTACGGCCTGCACACGTTGGCCTGGTTCAGTGGCGGCGTGTTTGCCGTTATTGCGCTCATCATCAATTACCTGCGCCGGGCTGACGAGTCAGACGCGATTTATATTGACCACCACAACTACATGATCAGCACCTTCTGGTGGACGCTGCTGTGGTTGGTGGTGTTGTCACCGCTGTGGCTGCTGCTATTTTTGCCGGGCGCAATCGCCTATGGCATTGTCTGGCTTTGGTATTTGTACCGCTGCATACGCGGCTGGATGCGCTTTGCCAGCCAGCGCCCGGCCACCCAACAACCCTCACTTTGAGCTTCATGAGCCATCCAGACAACTGTATTTTTTGCAAAATCGCCGCAGGCCAAATCCCCAGCCGCAAGGTGTATGAAGACGACGAGATTTTTGCTTTCCATGACATCAACCCTTGGGCGCCGGTTCATTTTTTAATCATCCCCAAGCTACATATCCCGTCAATGGCACAGGTCGGGGCTGAAGATGCTGCTTTACTCGGACGTATGATGACCTTGGCCCCAAAACTTGCGCTGGAAAACGGCTGCAAGCCTTACCCAGAGGGCGGTTTTCGCATCGTGACCAATACGGGCGCCGAAGGCGGCCAAGAAGTGCATCACCTGCACATTCACGTGATGGGTGGGCCAAGACCCTGGCTAAAAGGTTGAATTACTCAACCGCTTTAGAATCAAGCCATTATTGGCATATCTTCAATTGAAGCATTAGGAGCAAATCATGGGTGGATTTTCTATTTGGCACTGGCTGATCGTGTTGCTGATCGTCGTCATGGTGTTTGGCACCAAAAAACTGCGCAACATGGGCGGTGATTTGGGCGGCGCGGTCAAGGGTTTTAAAGACGGCATGAAAGATGGCGGCGCAGCGGCGGCTGACGACAAAACAGCGGCCGTCACCAACGCTCAGGCAACTGACAAGCCAGTCGATAAAACGACCATCGACGTAGAAGCCAAAAAGCTGTAATCGGTGATCGATCTCGGTATTTCCAAAATCGCATTGATCGGCGCTGTCGCGCTGATCGTGATTGGTCCTGAAAAGCTGCCGCGCCTGGCGCGTACCATCGGCACGCTGCTGGGCAAAGCACAGCGATATGTGGCTGATGTCAAGCAAGAGGTCAATCGTTCGTTTGAACTGGACGAGCTGAAAAAGATGAAAGAAACCGTCGAAGGCGCAGCCCGCGACGTTGAAAACTCCATCCAGACCAACGCCAGCGATTTTGAAAAGTCGTGGTCTGAAGCCACCGGCGATAGCAGTTCATCGTCAAGCTTGCCCGGCATGGAAATATTCCCCGAGTACAAGCATCCCAAAAAGAAGTGGCGGCTGAAAAAGGGCGCCACACCCCAGTGGTACAAAGCCCGTTCAGGCACACGTACCCGGGCTCAGTCTGGGGCGGCCCGCGTGGCGCGTTACAGGCCTGCCAAATCCTCTTAATTGTCATTGCGCAGCTGGCCAACACCCGCGCGTAGCAAGCTCTATAAAACCCCATGTCAGACCCCCAGCCAGACAAGCCCGACGAACTCGCAGGCACTGAACAACCCTTTGTTCAGCACCTGATGGAGCTGCGCAACCGCATGATGTGGGCGGTACTCGCTATCGGTATTGCAGCGGCCGGCCTGGCCATTTTCCCCGGCCCCGGCGCGCTGTATGACATCATGGCCGCGCCGCTGGTGGCTACCCTGCCCAAAGGCGCAACGCTGATTGCCACCAACGTCATCTCACCGTTTGTCGTGCCCATCAAGATCTTGTTCATGGCTGCCTTCATGATTGCGTTGCCCGTGGTGCTGTACCAGGTGTGGGCGTTTGTCGCGCCGGGTTTGTATTCACATGAGAAAAAACTCGTCATGCCGCTGGTGATTTCCAGCACGCTGCTGTTTTTTATCGGTGTGGCGTTTTGTTACTTTGTCGTGTTTGGCCAGGTCTTCAGTTTTATCCAGAGCTTTGCGCCCAAGTCCATTACCGCCGCGCCGGACATTG
The DNA here is from genome assembly GCA_031414215.1 of Polaromonas sp. Classification (GTDB taxonomy): domain Bacteria; phylum Pseudomonadota; class Gammaproteobacteria; order Burkholderiales; family Burkholderiaceae_C; genus Polaromonas. The sequence continues at coordinate 24,373 of JANNVB010000013.1, forward strand.
AGGAATACCTGAACTTCGTCTTAGGCATGTTTTTGGCGTTCGGCCTAGCCTTTGAGGTACCCATTGCTGTCATCTTGCTGGTCCGCATGGGCGTGCTCAGCGTGGCGCAATTGCGTGAATATCGGGGCTACTTCTGGGTTATCGCCGCTGTCGGCACAGCGCTGGTGACGCCGCCAGACGCAGGCTCCATGCTGATGCTGCTGGCCGTGGTTGGCGGGCTGTATGAAGTCGGCATCATTGCCGCGCAGATATTTGTCAAAAACACCAAAGCGCCAGAAGAAAAAACCGACACCGAAGCCGCCAAGTTCTAGCGTTTGCCTGGATTTCGGTTAAAAAAGGCCGTTTGAGATCTTTTTTGGGGGTGTTTTAAGGCTCTAGACCAATAAAAACGGGCGCAAGCAGCTACGTTTTATATAGCATTTAAAACCTTAGTTCTGCACCTTGGGCCGCTGCCGCTTGGCAGGCGTCACCGACACATCACTGGTTTTACCCGCGCGCTGCACGCTGAGTGGCGCAGCCACACCGGGTTTGAGCGCCGCCACGGCGCCCAGCAGTTCTGTCACGTTGGTCACGGGCTTGCCATTCACAGCGGTAATCACATCGCCAGGCTTGATGCCCGCCTGCCCGGCCGGGCCGTTTTGCAGCACGCCGGTGATGATGACGCCTTCTTTGGCTTTGACGTTGAAGGTTTCCATCAGCTCTGCGTTCAGCTCTTGCGGCTCCACGCCTATCCAGCCGCGTGTGACCTGGCCGTCTTTGACGATGCTTTCCAGCACCTGTTTGGCGGTTGATACCGGAATGGCAAAGCCGATCCCCATCGAACCACCGGAACGTGAATAGATGGCGGTATTGATGCCCATCAATGCGCCGGTGGTGTCGACCAGCGCACCCCCCGAATTGCCGGGGTTGATGGCCGCATCTGTCTGAATAAAGTTTTCAAAGGTGTTGATGCCCAGCCGGTTGCGGCCCAGCGCGCTGACGATGCCGCCTGTCACGGTCTGGCCCACGCCAAACGGGTTGCCAATCGCCATCACCTGGTCGCCGACTTGCAGCCCATCCGAGTTGCCCAGCACGATGACGGGGAGCTTGTCGAGTTCGATTTTTAAAATCGCCAAATCGGTTTCAGGGTCGGTACCGATGACTTTGGCTTTCGCCTTGCGTGCGTCAAGCAATACCACTTCAATCTCGTCCGCGCCTTCAATCACGTGGTTGTTGGTCAAGATGTAGCCGCTGGCGCTGATGATGACGCCGCTGCCCAGGCCGCTTTGTGGTTCTTCACGCCCCTGGTCGCCGTAAAAAAACTTGAACCAGGGGTCACCCGCATGCGGGTTTTTGGCGGCGGCTTTGCTGGTGTTGATGCTGACCACGGCTGCAGAGGCTATTTTTGCCGCTGAGCTGAAGCTGCCGACTGGACTGGCACCGCGCGGCAAAGTGGGCGCTTCAAGCACCGCCACCGCGCCGACAGAGGATGAAAAAGGCCTGTTCTCAATCCATTGCGGCTTGAGCGTGGCCACCACAAAAAATGCCGCGACCAGCACGGTGACGGTTTGAGAAAACAAAAGCCAGAATTTGCGCATGGTGTGCCGGGTGTGAATGGATCAAATGCCGATATGGGGGCGAGTGCTGCTAAATGCAAAGATTTCCCATCAAATTCGCACAAGCTGTGCATTTTGTCTTACAACCCGCAAAAGACCAAAAAGCGATAATCCAAAATTACACACCAGCACACCGACAGGAGTCCAGCATGAAAGCCCAAAGCGTCCTCGCCACCATTGGCAACACGCCGCACATTCGCGTTAACCGCCTGTTTGGCGCGGCCTGCCAAACGCATCAGATTTACGTCAAGTCCGAGCGCAGCAACCCCGGCGGTTCGATCAAAGACCGCATTGCCTTGGCCATGGTGGAGGCGGCTGAAAAGTCCGGCGTGCTCAAGCCCGGTGCCACCATCATCGAGCCGACATCGGGCAACACCGGCGTGGGCCTGGCGGTGGTGGCGGCTGTGAAAGGCTACAAACTGGTGCTGGTGATGCCCGACAGCATGAGCATCGAGCGACGCCGCCTGATGCTGGCCTACGGTGCCAGCTTTGACTTGACCCCGCGTGAAAAAGGCATGAACGGCGCGATTGCCCGGGCCAAGGAGCTGGTGGCGCAAACGCCTGGCGCGTGGATGCCATCGCAGTTTGACAACCCGGCCAATATCGATATTCATGCACGCACCACGGCGCTGGAGATATTGGCAGATTTTCCGAACGGCGTGGACTACTACATCACCGGTGTCGGCACGGGTGGGCATTTGACAGGTGTGGCGCAGGTGCTGAAGGCTAAATTCCCGAACATGAAGGTCTTCGCGGTCGAGCCGGCAGCATCGCCCGTCATCAGCGGCGGCAAGCCCTCACCGCACCCGATTCAAGGCATTGGCGCAGGGTTTATTCCGGCCAACTTGCATGTTGATTTGCTAGACGGCGTGATTCAGGTCGAAGGCGACGCCGCCAAAGATTTTGCGCGCCGCAGCGCAACGGAAGAAGGCTTGCTGGTCGGTATTTCGTCAGGTGCGACGCTGGCGGCGATTGCGCAAAAGTTGCCTGAAATTCCTGCGGGCAGTACGGTGCTAGGCTTTAACTACGACACGGGTGAGCGTTATCTTTCCGTAGAAGGTTTTTTACCTTGAACCGGCGTCTTTTGCTGGCCGAATTTGACACGCTCTTGCAGCCCGAGCGTTTCAAAGACTACGGCCCGAACGGCTTGCAGGTTGAAGGTAAAGCCGAGGTGCGCAAAATCGTCTCGGGCGTCACGGCCAGCCTGGCGTTGATTGAAGCGGCTTTAGCAGCCAATGCCGATGCCATCTTCGTTCACAACGGCCTGTTCTGGCGCGGTCAAACGGGCGCCGTCACGGGGTGGATGAAGCAGCGCCTGGCGCTGCTTTTAAAGCACGACATCAACCTGTACGCCTACCACCTGCCGCTGGACGCGCATCCGGAGTTGGGCAACAACGCACAACTGGGGTTGCAGCTCGGTTTAACAGCCACATCCCGCTTTGGTGATCAGGACTTGGGGTTTTTGGGTGCTAAAACCGATGGCGGCAGCTTCAAAAACGCTTTGGAGCTCTCAGAACACGTCGAAAAGGTATTAAATCGACCTGTAACCCTTATAAATCGGGCGCAAACAGCTATTAAAAATATAGCGTGGTGCACCGGTGGTGCGCAGGGTTATTTTGAAGATGCGATGGCCGCCGGGGCTGATGCGTTCATCACGGGCGAGATTTCAGAGCCTCAGGCGCATTACGCACGCGAGATGAATGTGGCCTTTATCGCCTGCGGTCACCATGCATCTGAGCGCTATGGCGCGCCTGCTGTCGCTGCGCATGTGGCGGCGCTGCACGATTTGGTGCATCAGTTTATTGATATTGACAACCCGGCCTAGGGCGGCGTTTTTGGTTCAGGCCAGTCTGGCCGGGCGTGACTCGTCCAAGGTGTGAAAGTTGCTGCTGACCAAGACGCTGTTACCCGAACGCTTGCGCGACTTGGTTGCTTTGGTGGCCTTCATTGCCCGCCAGCTGCGGTTCAAATCTGCATTTTCCACGGGTATGGCCAGCCCGGTGTCCTGCTCCAGCAGCGCTGCACGTGAGCGCATCCTGCGCGCGGCCACGGCGACTTTTTGCACCTCATGCAGCAATTGGTCAACGTCTTCTGCGCGCGACGACAAATGCACTACGCCCACGGCAATATCTGGTGTGATCTTCATGCGTTCACCGGCCAGCGACGTGACTTCTAGCGGCTGACGCAGGCTGCTGGCCACGCGCAGGCCCATCGTGCGCATCCAGCGTGGCGACTGCATGGTTTCGATCAGCACCACAAAACAGCGGTCGTAGTAGCGGCCGGCCGGGTTCACCACCCCGGTATGGCGCTGCATGCGCCTGGCCAGCTGAATGTAAATGTCGTTCATGCCAAACTGGCCGACTTGCTTGAGCAGGCGGTCGGGCTCAAACAGCACCACTGCCATCAACGCGCCATCTCTGCGGGTGCGCAAGCGGCGCTTTTGCGCGTCAATGATTTTGCGCACCAGCGCGACGCTGCTGTACAGCCGCGTGATCGGGTCGCGCTGCGATGAATCGTCTCCGGAGATCTGCTGCGCATGGTGATTGCGCAGCCACAACATGCGCGCCGTGATGACCATGCTCAGCAGCCCCACAAAAGCCACCGCCGACTGCGTCAATAACGGCAGGCGGGTGCTGCCCAGCGCCATGGTGTAAAGGCCGATTTGTGTTGGCAATGCCAAGGCACAACCCAAAGCCAGTCCCCAGGCCAGTCTGTCGCCCGACTGAGCTGCGCGCACTGATATCAGCAAGGCGACAGAAACATTGATCATCGTCAGCGCCGCAGATATCAACAGCGCCCGGTCCGGCTTGATAAAAAGACAAAGAAACCCACCGACCAGACATATCAGCGTAACCCCATGCAATATGTTCTTGCCAAACCGATCGCGCTTGTGGGCCGACAACCATTGGCTGATCCACCAGCTCCCCATCACGGCACACACCGGGCCAATCAGGATTTGTGCGGTACGAATAGGCGCTGCGGGGGCAGCCCATAGCGCAGAAGCCGCTGCGCCAAACAGACCGCTCATCAGCGCGAAGAACAAAAAGCAGCCCGTCAGGTAAGTAAGTGTCTGAAGGGATGCCCGGGTGCGGCTGTACACGCAGTCCGCCAGCGCCAGTAGCACGACCAAAGCTGTCGCGCCTACGCTGGCGCTCCACAAAATTAATTCCGGTGTTGACATCAATTCAGGCGCGGCGGGTAGCATGTAGTTCAATCGCGTTTGCGTCAAAATGGTGCGCTGAACCTTTGTAGCATTGAAGTGTGACAAATGTCTTAGCACTTACCCCCTATTCCAACCCTTGACGAAAGCCAACATGACCACCCAACCGCTGCTGATCACCATGGGCGACGCGGCGGGTATTGGGCCAGAAATCATTGCCAAGGCTTATCAACACCACACAGCCGATGTGGCAGGCTGCGTGGTGGTGGGCGATGTGGCAACCATGCGCCGTGCGGCTGCACTTGTTTGCCCGTCTTTGGCTTTTCCGGTCGCTGAACTTGAGTCTCTGGAGGCGTTCGAGCCGATTCCCAACTGCATTCAAGTGCTACAAAAATGCGAGCTGCTTGCGCCCGCATCTATTGGTCTGGTGAATGGTTTCGCGGGTCAGGCAGCGGCAGATTGTATTGTCTGGGCGGCTCAGGCGGTGTTAAAAGGCCGAGCAAGGGGCATGGTGACCGCACCCGTCAACAAAGCAGCCTTGAGCGCCGCAGGCGGCTGGGTAGCGCAGTTCCCTGGGCATACCGAAATGCTGCAATTTGAAGCCGCCAGGTTCTTGGGCAAGCCCGTGCAAGACGTGCCGGTACGCATGATGCTGGCCAACGAGGAGCTGAAAACTGTGTTGGTGAGCATTCACATGTCGTTGAAGGATGCTATTGAAGCGGTGACGTTTGAAGGCGTTTTGCAAACCTTGCGCATCACCCATGCGGCTCTAAGCAAAAGCCTGGGCCGTGCGCCGCACATGGGTGTGGCGGGCTTGAACCCGCATGCAGGCGAGGGCGGTTTGTTCGGCTTTGAGGAGCAAACCATCATCGCGCCAGCGATTGCTGCTGCGAAGGCGGAGGGCATGCATGTGAGCGGTCCCTTCGCGCCAGACACCGTGTTCATGCGGGCCAGAGCCAAAAATGGTCAACCAGGCGAGTTTGACGTGGTGGTAGCGATGTACCACGACCAGGGGCTGATTCCGGTCAAATACCTGGGCGTAGAACAAGGCGTGAACGTGACGCTGGGCTTGCCGCTGGTGCGCACCAGCCCAGACCACGGTACGGCATTTGATATCGCGGGGACGGGCCAGGCAGATGAGGCCAGTCTGCTGGCGGCGATTCGCATGGCGCGCAAGCTGGCGCATTGAAAATCGGTTAAAAACACTCAAAAAACCAATAAAAAAGAGCTACAGCCCAATAAAATCGGGCGTAACTAGCTCTTAATTTAATAGCAATCGAGTTTGCTTGGGTCTACTTTTTGAGGCTATCGCGAATCTCACGCAGCAACACCACATCTTCAGGTGTGGCAATGGGGGCTGCGGCTGGAGTTTCTTTTTTCATTTTGTTGATCTGTTTGACCATCAGGAAAATGATGAACGCCAAAATCGCGAAGTTGACCGCCACAGTGATGAAATTGCCATAAGCCAGCACCGGAACACCGGCTTTTTTCAGGACGTCTAATGTGGTGCCTGTGCCTGCTGGCACGTTGCCCAGCACGATGAACAGGTTCGAAAAGTCCATCTTGCCAAAGATAGCACCGACGATGGGCATGATCAAATCACCCACAATGGAGTCAACAATTTTGCCAAAAGCCGCACCAATGATCACACCCACAGCCAGGTCAATCACGTTACCCTTGACTGCAAACTCCTTGAATTCTTTCATCATTCCCATACGGTTCTCCACTGGTTCATAAAAATTAGAGCTTACGACTTTGTAACTAACGGAGCTTAGATTATGCGTCTTGCCAACGCGCCTTAAAACCCCAGCTCGAAAATCGTATTTGCGCTCCGCTACAATCTCTAGTACCCCGATAAACTACTTTACAAGCCTATTTCAAGCCAGTCTTGAAGGACTCTCATGACCCAAGCAAGTGTGAACCTGGCACCCTCTGGTGCGCCCCTCGACAAAGACAAAAGAAATTGGATAATCGGCACCGCTGCCATTGGCGGCGTGGGTGTCGCTGCGGTTGCCGTCCCTTTCGTGAGCACCTTTAACCCGTCTGAGCGAGCCAAAGCGGCTGGTGCGTCGGTCGAGGTCGACATATCAGCCATCAAACCCGGCGAGAAAGTTACCGTTGAATGGCGCGGCAAGCCGGTGTGGATTCTCAAACGCACACCTGAGCAAATTGCCTCTCTGCCGGGCGTCAACGGTTTGTTGGCTGACCCGGAGTCAAAACGTAATCCAGGCGAGCTGACGCCCGCCTATGCGCGCAACGTCAATCGCTCCATCAAGCCTGAAACGCTGGTGGTTGTGGGCATCTGCTCCCACCTAGGCTGCTCTCCCTCTGACAAATTGGCAGCAGGCCCTCAGCCATCGTTGCCAGACAATTGGGCGGGCGGCTTTTTGTGCGCCTGCCACGGCTCAACTTTTGACGTTGCAGGCCGCGTGTATAAAAATAAACCCGCACCAGACAACCTTGAAGTTCCACCACACATGTACCTATCAGACACCCGGCTGCTGATTGGTGAAGATAAAAAGGCCTGAGAGCACAAGTTTTTGCGCACTCAAAAGACCTGCCGACCGTGCATGAAGTCCTTGCTGATAGTCCTCACGCCTGAGCCTGTCCAGACCTGATTCACGCAATCGCCGAAACTTTTTTTGTTACTGGATTTTTAATGGCTGCCGAATTCAAAGAAATCTCCCCAGATGCACCGCTAGGTGCCAAAGCCCTGAACTGGCTGGACAACCGCTTTCCGGCCAGCAAGTTGTACAACGAGCATTTGGGCGAGTATTACGCGCCTAAAAACTTCAACATTTGGTACGTTTTTGGTGCACTTTCGATGTTGGTGCTGGTGATTCAAATCGTCACCGGTATCTTTTTGACGATGCACTACAAACCCGACGCGGCGCTTGCGTTTGCTTCGGTTGAATACATCATGCGCGACGTGCCTTGGGGCTGGCTGGTGCGCTACATGCACTCTACAGGCGCATCGGCGTTCTTCGTCGTCGTTTACCTGCATATGTTCCGTGGTTTGATTTACGGCAGCTACCGCAAGCCGCGTGAGTTGATTTGGGTTTTTGGCTGCGCGATTTTCCTCTGCCTGATGGCCGAAGCCTTCATGGGCTACTTGCTGCCATGGGGCCAAATGAGCTACTGGGGCGCTCAGGTGATCGTCAATTTGTTTGCCGCCATTCCATTCATTGGCCCAGATTTGGCGCTGCTGATTCGCGGTGACTATGTGGTCGGTGATGCTACGTTGAACCGCTTTTTTGCCTTCCACGTGATCGCCGTGCCGCTGGTGCTGCTGGGCCTGGTGGCGGCACATATTATTGCGCTGCACGAAGTCGGCTCAAACAACCCGGATGGCGTTGAGATTAAAGCGCCGAACGCTCCAAAAGATGCCAAAGGCCACCCACTGGATGGCATTCCGTTCCACCCTTATTACACCGTCCATGACATATTTGCAGTCAGCGTGTTTTTGATGGTCTTTACAGCGGTTATCTTTTTTGCCCCTGAAATGGGCGGGTACTTTTTGGAATACAACAATTTCATACCGGCTGACCCTTTGAAAACGCCTGCGCACATTGCGCCAGTCTGGTATTTCACGCCGTACTATTCGATGCTGCGGGCCATTACAGGTGAGTTCATGTACGTCATGATTGCTTGTACGCTAGCCGGCGCTGTCCTGATCGTGACCCGCGTCAAAATGGCCAGCATGTTCAAAATTGCCATCGTTGTAGTTGCACTGGTTGCAGCTGTCGCGATGTGGTCGTTTGATGCGAAATTTTGGGGCGTCGTGGTGATGGGTGCAGCGGTGATGATTTTGTTTGGCCTGCCTTGGCTGGACCACAGCGAAGTCAAATCGATTCGCTACCGCCCGTCATGGAACAAGTATTTGTATGGCGCCTTTATATTCATGTTCTTCGTTCTTGGCTATCTTGGCATTCAAGCGCCAGGCGTCTGGGGCGTGGTCGCTGGACAAGATATTGCAGAGCGCGTTTCTCAGCTGTTCACATTGGGCTACTTTGGTTTCTTCTTGCTGATGCCATGGTGGAGTCGCCTTGGTGAGTTCAAGACAGTACCTGACCGCATTGTTTTTGCTGCCCATTAAGACAGAAATTTAGTTATGAAAAAAGTTCTATTTGGTTTACTTTTAGCTGCAGGAATGGCAACTGGCGCACACGCTGCCGGTGGTGGCGGTATTGCGTGGGACAAAGCGCCTGACAAGACCAACGACTTGGCTGCGCTGCAAAACGGCGCCAAGATTTTTGTTAACAGTTGCTTGAATTGCCACTCGGCCACTTACATGCGGTTCAATCGCCTCAAAGACATCGGTTTGACGGAGCAGCAAATCAAGGACAACTTGCTGTTCACAACGGACAAGGTCGGCGAGACGATGAAAGTCGCGATGGATCCGAAAAACGCCAAAGATTGGTTTGGTGGTGTACCGCCCGATTTGACACTGATCGCACGCTCACGCGCGAGTGCAGGCGTGGGTCCCGGCGCTGATTATTTGTACACCTACTTGCGCACTTACTACCGCGACGACACCAAAGCCAGCGGCTGGAACAATTTGGCTTTCCCCAACGTCAGCATGCCTCACGTGTTGTGGGAAATGCAGGGCGAGCGCAAGCCGGTTTACGCTGAATCCATGAGCCACGGCCAAAAAGTATCGGTTTTCAAAGGTTGGGAGCAAGTCACGCCCGGCACGATGTCAACGCTCGAGTTTGACAAGGCCATGGGCGACTTGGTCGGCTACTTGCAGTGGATGTCTGAACCAGTCCAAAACAAGCGGATTCAAATCGGTGTTTGGGTGTTGATGTTTTTGTTGCTGATGACGTTTGCTGCGTGGCGTTTGAATGCCGCCTTCTGGAAAGACGTCAAGTAGGTTTTTTTGCTGGAATCTGTTTTCAGCTTTGGTGGAGTGGGCGTTTAAACCGCGTCCACTCCTTTGCATTTAGGAGTTCAGAAAAATGATGGTTTTATATTCAGGCACAACCTGCCCTTACTCACACCGCTGCCGTTTTGTGCTGTTTGAAAAAGGCATGGACTTTGAAATTCGCGATGTTGACTTGTACAACAAACCAGAAGATATCAACGTCATGAACCCCTACGGCCAGGTGCCGATTCTGGTCGAGCGTGATTTGATTTTGTATGAGTCAAACATCATCAACGAGTACATTGACGAGCGCTTTCCGCATCCGCAACTGATGCCCGGTGACCCGGTAGACCGCGCCCGCGTGCGTTTGTTTTTGTTGAACTTTGAAAAAGAGCTGTTCGTGCACGTGAGTACGCTGGAGTCACGCGCATCCAAGGGTAACGAGAAGGCGCTTGAAAAAGCCCGCTCGCACATTAAAGACCGCCTGACGCAACTCGCGCCGGTGTTTTTGAAAAACAAGTTCATGCTGGGGGATAACTTCTCGATGCTAGACGTAGCCATTGCACCGCTGTTGTGGCGCCTGGACTACTACGGCATTGATCTGTCTAAAAACGCGGCACCGTTGCTGAAATATGCCGAGCGCATTTTTTCTCGCCCGGCTTACATTGAGGCGCTCACGCCTTCAGAGAAAGTGATGAGAAAGTAATTCCGCTGACTACCTTCAATGATGAATTCACTAGACACCACTTCGACTCGCCCGTACCTGATCAGGGCGCTGTACGAGTGGTGTACCGACAATGGACTGACGCCATACGTCGCTGTGTCGGTAGATGATTCAGTGCAGGTCCCGTGCGAGTACGTGAAGAACAATGAGATTGTGCTGAACATCAGCTTTGACGCCACCTCGTCGCTCAAGCTCAGCAACGATTTCATCGAGTTCAAAGCGCGTTTTGCTGGCAGCTCACGCGACATCATGGTGCCCATGGAACGTGTGATTGCCATTTATGCCCGCGAAAACGGTCAAGGCATGGCCTTCCCGATGGGGGCAGCGCCGCAAGCCGAGGACGCGCCCGCCAGCCCGACAGGGCCGTTGGCGGTGGTCAATGCATCACCGGGCACGCCTGACAGCAAGGTCGTGCAGTTGGTGCCTGCTGATGACCACGACTCCCCAACTCCGCCCAAACCACAAGGCCCACGCCCCTCGTTAAAGCGAGTCAAATAGGCGGTTCAAGTAAGCAGGTCAAGTTAATAGTTCTAGTAAAATAGTTTTGTGCCGATTTAGCTCAGTTGGTAGAGCAACCGCCTTGTAAGCGGTAGGTCATCAGTTCGATTCCGATAATCGGCACCACCCCTCTTCACAAACCCTTACAGATTAACGCTTTCGCGCTATTAGTATTTTTAGCCGAATTGAGTTAACCTTCACCCCCTTGCTTGTCAGCTTGGACAGTACCAGGGGAGACAGCTGTCGCAGCTTGGCTGCTGCTGCGTTTCCCGTCACCAGCAAGCACCAGCTATCGCCGTCGATCGGGCCAGCTTGAATGGCGGGCCGTAAGGTTTCGGGTATCAGGGATTCAATGGTTTTGAGCCGGTGACTGGACTCCTTCACCTGCTCGGCCAACATGGCCAACGTTGTTGAGTTTTCGACGGCTTGAGTGATCGGTATCGCCCGCCGCGTGGGGGCTGCTGTGAGAGGTCGGTAGTTGTGGTTCACAGCGCGTTTGAAAAGGACGACAGATGCATTTGATTATCACGGATGCCTGGCTGGCGAAAAGCCGGGCTATTTACTTAAGCGGTACGCGCTTGGTTGTGGCGGGCTTTGTCGCTGCCCTGGCCTTGATGATGGTAGCCGCTGGCATGTACCACTGGGTATTTTTGAAGGGTGCTCGTGAGGGTTGGCCCGTTATTGGCACCCTCGTCAAGCTGGTGGTCAAAGATGAGTTTGAACAGCGTGACCGTTTCATGCGTGAAAACCTCGACGTGATGGCCAAAAGGCTGGGCGAAATGCAGGCCAAGATGATGCAACTTGAAGCATTGGGTCAACGCGTGTCAGGCCTGGCAGGTGTCAACCCTGCCGAGATCAAATCCACACTGGGCAGCGGCGGCGCTCTGGTCGGCAGTCGCTCTCTGACCATGGAGGAACTGCAGGTCACGCTGGCCGACCTCGACAAAATCACTGACCAACGGGTTGACCTGATGACGCTGATGGAGTCGCGCCTGTTTGACCAGAAGATAAAAAAACTGATGATTCCCACCCACCAACCCGTGGTCGGCGGCGTTCTGGGGTCATCGTTTGGTTGGCGCATTGACCCTGTCAATGGGCAGTCAGCGCTGCACACGGGCCTTGATTTTCCGGCATCCAATGGCACGCCGATTTTGGCGGCTGCAGGCGGTGTGGTGGTGGCGCAGGAGTACCACCCAGCCTACGGCAACATGGTTGAAATTGACCACGGCAATGATCTTGTGACGCGCTATGGGCATGCTTCTAAGGTGCTGATCAAAAAGGGCGACTTGATCAAGCGTGGCCAGAAAATCGCAGAAGTCGGCTCCACGGGCCGCTCTACAGGCTCGCATTTGCACTTTGAAGTGCTGGTGCAAGGCGTGTTTCAGGACCCGCAAAAATTCCTGACAGCAGGTCAAAACCTGCCGACCATCGTCGGTCAAGCACAGCGCCCAAGATAAGCAGGCCACCGCAGGTAAAATGTCGGGTTTGCGCCCGGTTGAACTTGTCGGGTGCGCCCCCAGCTTAATCAGTATTCTTTTAAGGGACTCAAGCCGCTTGATGCAACTCAGGGGAGTTGCAGCATCGGCTGCGCATGTATGGCCACCAATTTCCTGACCAAAATCTTCGGCAGTCGCAACGACAGGCTGCTCAAAACGTACCGCAAAACCATCACGCAAATCAATGCGCTGGAGCCGCAATACGAAAAGCTGGACGACGCGCAACTGCGCGCTAAAACCGAAGAATTCAAAACTCGAATCGCAGGCGGTGAAACGCTTGACGACATATTGCCCGAAGCCTTTGCTGTGGTGCGTGAAGGCAGCAAACGCGCGATGAAAATGCGTCACTTTGACGTGCAGTTGCTGGGCGGCATGTCTCTGCATAACGGCAAAATATCTGAGATGGGCACGGGCGAAGGCAAAACGCTCACCTCTACACTGCCGGTGTACCTGAATGCCCTGACAGGCAAGGGCGTACATGTGGTGACGGTCAACGACTACCTGGCCAGCCGCGATGCCCGCTGGATGGGCAAGCTGTATGAATTTTTAGGCATGACGGTGGGTGTCAATTTGCCCACCATGTCGCGTGAAGAAAAGCAGGCCGCTTACCAGTGCGACATCACTTACGGCACTAACAATGAATACGGCTTTGACTACCTGCGCGACAACATGGTGTACGAGACGCAAGACCGCGTGCAGCGCGGCCTGAACTTTGCCATCGTTGACGAGGTCGATTCGATTTTGATCGACGAAGCGCGTACGCCGCTCATCATCAGCGGCCAGGCTGAAGACCACACCGCGATGTACATCGCCATGAACACGGTCGTGCCTGAGCTGACCAAGCAAGAAGGTGAAGCCGACCCGCGCACGGGTGAAGGCGTGACCAAGCCGGGTGACTTCACGCTCGATGAAAAAACCCAGCAGGTTGTTTTGACCGAGCAGGGCCATGAAAACGCCGAACGCATTTTGACCAATTTGGGTTTGATACCTGAGGGCTCAACGCTGTATGACCCTGCCAACATCACGTTGGTGCATCACCTTTACGCCGCACTGCGTGCCAACCACCTGTACCACCTGGATCAGCACTATGTGGTGCAAGACGGCGAGAGCGGTGGCAAAGAGATCGTCATTGTGGATGAATTTACCGGGCGATTGATGTCTGGCCGCCGCTGGAGCGATGGCTTGCACCAGGCAGTTGAGGCCAAAGAAGGCGTGCAAATTCAGGCTGAAAACCAGACCCTGGCGTCGATTACTTTCCAAAACTATTTCCGCCTGTATGCCAAGCTGGCAGGCATGACAGGTACGGCTGATACCGAAGCCTTTGAGTTCTCTGAAATTTACGGCCTTGAGACCACCATCATCCCGCCGAACCGTATCAGCAAGCGTGAAGACCAGCTGGATCGCGTGTACAAAACCACGCGTGAAAAGTACGAAGCCGCGATCAAGGACATTCGCGAATGCTATGAGCGTGGCCAGCCTGTGCTGGTCGGCACCACATCGATTGAAAATTCTGAAATCATTGACCAGTTGTTGATCAAGGAAAAGTTGCCGCACCAGGTGCTCAATGCCAAGCAGCATGCACGTGAGGCCGACATCGTGGCCCAGGCGGGAAAGCTTGGCATGATCACGATTGCCACCAACATGGCGGGCCGGGGCACTGACATTGTGCTGGGCGGTAATGTTGAAAAAATGGTCGAGGCTGTTGAACGGTTAGAGGCCGCACCTCAAGCTGGACGAGACACTGAAATTGCCCGATTGCGAGCCGAGTGGGCGAAAGACCATGAAAAAGTCAAAGCGCTGGGTGGCTTGCGCATCATCGCTACCGAGCGCCACGAGTCACGCCGTATTGACAACCAGCTTCGTGGCCGCTCTGGCCGCCAGGGCGACAACGGCTCGTCACGTTTTTACCTGAGCCTGGACGATCCGCTGATGCGTATTTTTGCGGGTGACCGCGTCAAGTCCATCATGGACCGACTCAAGATGCCTGACGGGGAAGCGATTGAAGCCGGTATTGTGTCGCGCAGCATTGAGTCTGCACAGCGCAAGGTCGAGTCACGTAACTTTGACATTCGCAAGCAATTGCTTGAATACGATGACGTGGCCAACGACCAGCGCAAAGTGATTTACCAGCAACGCAACGACATCATGGACGCCGCCAGCTTGAAGGGTCAGATTGCATCGCTGCGCGAAGGCTGCTTTACCGACCTGACGCGCCAATATGTGCCGGTTGAAAGCGTTGAAGAGCAGTGGGACATCGTCGGGCTAGAGAAAGTCCTGCGCGATGAATGGCAAATCGAGCTGTCTTTGGCCAAAGAGATCGAAGGCGCGTCAGCCATGACTGACGATGAGATTTTAGAAAAAGTGATCGCTGCCGCCAACGCGGTGTTTGCTGACAAGTTGGCGCAAATCGGCGAAGAAAACTTTGTGCAGTTTGAGCGCATGGTGCTGCTGCAAAGCATTGACACCCACTGGCGCGAACATTTGAGCTCGCTCGATTATTTGCGCAAGGGCATTCACCTGCGCGGCTACGCCCAAAAGCAGCCCAAGCAAGAGTACAAACGCGAAGCCTTTGAGCTGTTTGGTCAGTTGCTCGACAGTGTGAAAAACGAAGTCACCAAAACTTTGATGACGGTCAGAATTCAATCGACCGAGGAGCTGAACCAGGCCGCTGAAGCGATTGAAAGCCGAGGCGAAAACATTGCCAATGTGACCTACACCGCACCGACTGAAACGGGCGAGGTGGAGGTGCGGTTTGACGAAGAAACGCAACGCGGTTTAAAGCCCTTGACCCCCGAGCAAATGCAACGCACAGGCCGCAACGACCCTTGCCCTTGCGGGTCAGGTAAAAAATTCAAGCAATGCCACGGCAAACTGAGCTGATTTTTCAAGTTTATTTTTTTGAGAGAGACGCGATGCCCGTTAACCTAGTCGCCACGCCTGCCGCTGATTTGTTCCCCGTTCCTGGTGTGCGCTGGGGCATCACCGAGGCAGGCATACGCAAAGCCAATCGCAAAGACTTGGCCGTTCTGCTGTTGGATGAAGGCGCATCGGTCGGTGCAGTCTTCACGCAAAACAAATTTTGCGCCGCACCAGTGCAAATCTGCCGCGACCATCTGGCCAAAAACAAGGGTCAAAATTTCGGTATTCGCGCCATGCTCATCAATACCGGCAACGCCAATGCAGGCACGGGACAAGACGGCTTGGCCCGTGCCCAAGCCACCTGCATCGCGCTAGCCCGAGAGCTGAATGTCTCACCTGAGCAGATTTTGCCGTTTTCTACAGGCGTGATCATGGAGCCGCTGCCTTACGAGCGGATTGAAGCCGGTTTGCCCGCCGCCATTGCCAATGCCAAGGCTGACAACTGGGGCCATGCGGCCGAGGCCATCATGACCACTGATACGGTGGCCAAGGCGTTTTCAGCCCGCATCACACTGGGCGGTGTGCCTGTGACCATCACCGGCATCAGCAAGGGTGCTGGCATGATTCGACCCAACATGGCAACCATGCTGGGCTTTATGGCTACCGATGCCTGCGTGTCACAAAGCATCATGGGTCAACTGGCGCACCAACTGGCTGAGGGCTCTTTCAATCGCGTCACCATTGATGGCGATACATCGACCAATGACTCATTTGTGGTGATTGCCAGCAACCAGGCCAAGCATGCGACCATCACTTCACTAGATAGCGTTGACGGTCAGGCCCTGCGCACTGCCATGATGGGCATTGCCAAACAACTCGCCCAAGCCATCGTGCGTGATGGCGAAGGCGCCACCAAGTTCATCACCATCCAGGTTGATGGTGGCAAAACCGGCGACGAGTGCCGTAAAGTGGCCTACGCCATAGCCCATTCACCGCTGGTGAAGACCGCGTTTTTTGCCAGTGACCCCAACCTGGGCCGCATCCTGGCGGCAGTCGGTTATGCCGGTATTGACGACCTGGACCAAACCAAAATTGACCTGTACTTAGACGATGTGCTGGTTGCTAAAAACGGCGGTCGGCATGTGGACTATGTGGAGGCGGATGGCCAGCGCGTGATGAAGCAAAGCGAAATCACCGTGCGCGTAGTGCTGGGCCGGGGTGATGCGGCTGACACGGTGTGGACCTGCGATTTGTCTTATGACTACGTGAAGATCAACGCGGACTACCGAAGCTAAATTGACTCCCCCCCGATACGCCTGCGGCGTCTCCCCCTCATGGGGCGCCATCTACGGCCCGGCAAAGCCGGATCCGTGCTGGCACTTGAAGAGACCCTGCTATGAATGAAAAGTTTGAACGATTGATAGACCGCGCAGAGCAACTGATCGCACGTATCGAATCAATCTTGCCGCAGCCACTCACCGCCCCCGATTGGTCGGTATCCATCGCCTACCGTTACCGCAAGCGCAGCTCGGGCCATGGCAGCCTGGAGCCAGTCAAACACATCGGCCACATGGCGCTCGGCGACCTGAAAGAAATTGACGACCAGAAAGGAAAAATCCAGCGCAACACCGAGCAATTCGTCAATGGCAAGCCTGCCAACAACGTGCTGCTGACCGGCTCACGCGGCACCGGCAAATCGTCGCTTATCAAGGCCTGTTTGAACGAATATTCAGCACGCGGTTTGCGGCTGATTGAAGTCGACAAAGCTGACCTGACTGACTTGCCTGACATTGTGGATGTCGTCAGTGATTTGCCCGAAAAATTCATTATTTTTTGCGACGACTTGAGCTTTGAAGAAGGCGAGCCCGGCTACAAAGCCCTCAAGTCCATCCTGGACGGCTCCATCGCCGCCGCCACCCCGAATGTACTGATTTACGCCACCAGCAACCGCCGCCACCTGCTGCCCGAGTACATGACGGAGAACCTGACCTACACCCACACCGAAGACGGTGAAGTGCATCCCGGCGAGGTGGTGGAAGAAAAAATTTCGCTGTCTGAGCGCTTTGGCCTTTGGGTTAGTTTTTACCCTTTCAGCCAAGACGAATACCTGACCATCGTCGCCCAATGGTTGTCATCTTTTGGCGTTGACAAGGCTGCGATTGAAGCCGCCAGACCAACCTCGCTGGTTTGGGCGTTAGAGCGCGGTTCAAGAAGCGGCCGAGTCGCTTACCAGTTCGCCCGCGACTATGCCGGAAAGCATTCGACCTAAATGACGCTGGTAGCTGATGGCGACCGCCCCCGCGAAGGCGGTGCAGACCGCAAAACCGTCGATGTCGCTGTCGGCGTGTTGATCAAGCCCAACGGCGACTTTTTGCTGACCAGCCGCCCACCCGGTAAGGTGTACGAAGGCTATTGGGAATTCCCCGGCGGCAAGCTGGAGCCGGGCGAGTCAGTCGAACAAGCCCTGCGCCGCGAACTGCAAGAAGAAATCGGCATCACCATCGTCGCGGCCATCCCGTGGAAAGTCGAGCTGGTTGACTACCCCCACGCGCTGGTGCGGCTCAACTTTTGCAAAGTATTCGACTGGTCTGGCGAGCTGCACATGCACGAAGGCCAATCGTTTGCATGGCAAAACCTGCCAGTCGCTGTTGCGCCTGTTTTACCCGGCACGATTCCAGTTTTAGACTGGTTTGCACAAGAGCGTGGCTTTGCAGCTGCGACACAAGTCACCGAGTAACTAGCCCGTCATCAGTTCTTGCTGTAATTCAGCCATGAACTGGACCGCCTACATCGACAACTACTGCGAGCGTTTGCTGCCCGGTTTGTGGGACGAGCCGCTCAACGCCGTCAGCAACCTGGCGTTTTGGCTGGCGGCCTGGGTGGTTTGGCGCTGCTGGCAGCGCAGATTGCCTCCTCATGCGCAGAACAGGGGCGCAGACATCCAATGCCTGCTGGTCATGCTGCTGCTGATTGGCGCTGGCAGTTTTGCCTTTCATACCTTTGCTGGCCGCTGGGCAGGCGCGCTGGATGTATTGTTCATTGCGGTCTATCTGCACTTTTACCTGGCGGTGTATTTGCACCGCGCACTGGGTTGGCGCTGGCGTTTTGCCTGGCTGGGCGTACCGCTGTTTTTTGTGGCCAGCCGGGTACTGTCTTGGGTGTGGGTGCAAGTGCCAGGCGCTGCTGCGGGTTACCTAGCAGCCTGGACTGTCTTGCTGGTGCTGTGTGCGCACAGTGCCTGGCAAAAGCTGCCTTCAACCCGTGCCTTGGCAGCAGCCGCCACCTGCTTTGCGATCAGCTTGAGCCTGCGCCAACTCGATATGCCGCTGTGCAGCGACTGGCGTTGGGGAACCCACTTTGCCTGGCATGTGCTGAACGCCGTGACGCTGGGGTTGACCACTTGGGCGATGGTGCAACTGCGTTTGGTCAGCATCAAAGGCGCGACAGATGCTACATAATTAATAGCTACTTACGCCCGTATTAATTGGGTTTAAGGCCATTTAATCCGTATGAAAATGGATCAAGCGCACTTGATTCGCTAACCAGGTACTTAGCGGATAAATTTTCCGCCGCGTCCGATGGTGGTCAAGTCTGTGTAGCGTGACCCTTCGTGGCTTTTTGCGCTGTAGTTCACGGTAAAGCCGCCCATGTTGTAGTCACGTAAAGATTCAAGAGCCGTGACAAAGCTCTCGCGGCTCAGGTTTTTACCGCCCGCCCGCCGCAGCCCTTCGGTCAAAACCTTGGCGGCCAAAAAGCCCTCCATGCTGGAAAAGTCGAAGTCCTTGTTACCCGCCTCGGTCATGCGTTGCTGATATTCGCGTACTACCGAAGCCGAGGGCGTGTACGGGAAAGGCACAACCTGCGAAATGCTCACACCCGCACTGCTAGCGTCACCCAGTTCTTCTGCCAGCGCCTTGGAGCCGACAAAACTCACATTGAAAAACTGACCCGCATAAGACTTGGCGCGAGCCTGCTTGATCAAGGCCGCGCAAGATTTGTAGGCGCTTATCTGTATCACTGCTTCAGGATTGGTTTTTAAAATTTCTGCCAGCGCGGTGGCCACGTCCACGCTGTTGCGCTCTACTGTTACAGCGGCGACAGGTTTGAGGTCACGCTTGGTCAAAGCCCGCGTGACGCCTTCAAGCCCGGCTTTGCCGTAAGAATCGTTTTGGTAAAAAACCGCAATTTTTTTAATGCCCACTGTGTTCAGGTGCTGCACGATTCGCTCAGTTTCGTCAAAGTAGCTGGCGCGCACATGAAAGATGTTGCGGTTAAACGGCTCGCGCAGCGCCTGCGCACCTGTGAACGGCCCAATCAGCGGAATGCCTGCCGCGTTGATGGCGGGTACGGCTGCCAGTGTGGTGGGTGTGCCGACTGAGCCAATCAGGGCAAATACCTTGTCTTCTTCAATCAATGCCTTGGCGGCTGCAGCGGCTTTCTCAGGTTCATAACCATCGTCGCGTGAGACCAGAGTGAGCTTGCGCCCATTGATACCGCCCGCCGCATTCACAGCCGTAAAGTGCGCCTGAATACCCAGTTGCATGCGTTTGCCCAGCTCCGCTGCTGGCCCGGTCTGGGCGGCGAACTGGCCAATGCGAATTTCAGAATCTGTCACCCCGACATCAGCAGCGTGAGTGGCCGTGCTGAAAGACGTCAACAGCAGAGTGCCGAGCAGCGTCCAAAATTTTATTTTCATGTTGTGGTCCCTTGATGAATTGAAGCTGATCGTGGTAACCAGCTGCTCTTTTTCCGAAGAATTTAATATAAAGTGCAATTGTTGAAACTGTCTTACAAAAGTGCAATAAGTTGTTTTAAAACCTCAAATCCAGCCGAGTCGTGCTTTTCACCTCTTCCATCACCGCATAGGTCCGCGTTTCCCGCACACCGGGCAGTTGCCACAGGGCTGTGCCGGCAAATGTGCGGTAGGCGGCCATGTCCAGCATGCGGGTTTTGAGCAGGTAGTCAAAGCCGCCGGCCACCATGTGGCATTCCATGATTTCGGGGTACACCTGCACGGCCGCTTTGAAGGCGTCAAACACGTTGGGTGTGGTGCGGTCTAGCAGCACCTCGACAAACACCATCATGCCCACGCCCAGTTTGAGGGGGTTTAGGCGTGCCTCGTAACCCAAGATGTATCCGTCTCGCGTCAGGCGCTGCACCCGCGCCAGCACGGCGGTGGGCGACAGGGCCACGCTTTCGGCCAGTTTGAGGTTGCTGATGCGTCCATCGGCTTGCAGAAAATTCAGAATTTTGAGGTCTATTCGGTCTACTACGGCTTGTTCTTCAGTCATAGCTAACTTTTTATTCGGTTTTATGAATTAAATATAGATAAAAATTCGGTGAAGTTTGATGGATTATCAGGCATCTGAATCGGTTTTATGGAGCTTTTTAATGTTTACCTCGCCCCCGCCGCCGCAGCGTTTGCCCAACCCCTACCAAAGTGAGTCAGCGGTTGTCTCCAGCCTCTTGGCCCCGCTGCAAGCCGCGCTTGACTGGGCCGCTGCTGCGCAAACTGCCCAGCCGTGGGTGCATGCGGTGCGTAACAACCCGCCGCCGTTTTGGGCGATGGAAAGCCTGCTCAAGGAGTACCCGATATCCAGCGCGGAAGGCTTAGCATTGATGCGGCTGGCCGAGGCGCTGCTGCGTGTGCCCGATGTTGAAACCGCCATTGCGCTGACGGCGGACCAGCTGGGCCGGGCGGATTTTGAAGCCAGTGGCGACAAGACGATGGCACGCCTGGCGTCGAGTGCGATTGGTTTGTCTAAAAAGTTTTTGCCTGATGATCAAGGCAGTAGCTTGCTAGGCAAGCTGGGCGCTCGAAGCGTGGTGGCGGCTACCTTGCGTGCCGTGCAGTTGCTGGGCCGGCAGTTTGTACTGGGCCAGACGATTGGCGAGGCGATGGATGAAGCCACGAGTTCGCGCAAGAAAATTTCAAACCTGCGCTTTAGCTACGACATGCTGGGCGAGGGGGCGCGCACCGAGGTGGATGCTAAAAAGTATTTGGCCAGCTACAAAAATGCTATTGAATCAATAGCTGCTTGCACCCGTATTGATTGGGCTACAGAGCTAAATGATGGTATATCCATCAAGCTGAGTGCGCTGCACCCGCGCTATGAAGACGCGCAGCGCGCCAGAGTGATGGCCGAGCTGGTGCCGCGCGTTTGGGCGCTGTGCCAGCTGGCGGCCAAGGCCAATATCAATTTGACAATTGATGCGGAAGAGGTCGACAGGCTTGAATTGTCGCTGGACGTATTTGAGGCGCTGGCTGCATTGGTTGCGCAGCATCACCCACAGTGGCAAGGT
Organism: Polaromonas sp.; assembly: GCA_031414215.1. Lineage (GTDB taxonomy): Bacteria > Pseudomonadota > Gammaproteobacteria > Burkholderiales > Burkholderiaceae_C > Polaromonas. The sequence goes on from JANNVB010000013.1 coordinate 45,872, forward strand.
TTTGGTTTAGCCATGCAGGCCTACCAGTCGCGTGCGCTGAGCCTGGTTCAGCACATCATCGCGTTGGGGCGCAAATACAAGCTGCGTTTGATGTGCCGCTTGGTCAAAGGCGCGTATTGGGATTCTGAGATCAAACGCGCGCAAGAGCTTGGTTTGCCGCACTACCCGGTGTTCACCCATAAGCACCACACTGACATCGCGTACCTGGCCTGTGCCCAAGCGCTGTTGGCCGCACCAGATGCGGTGTACCCGCAGTTTGCCGGGCACAACGCGGGGACGATTGCGGCGATCATTCAGATGGCCTCTAAAAATAGCGTGCCCTATGAACTACAACGCTTGCACGGTATGGGCGAAGGCATCTTTCGTGAAGTGCTCAAAAACCCGCAAATCGACTGCCGCGTTTACGCACCCGTTGGCTCACACCGCGACCTGCTGGCTTACCTGGTGCGGCGGTTGCTGGAGAACGGGGCTAATTCGTCCTTTGTACACCAGTTGGCAGACGAGTCCGTGGGTATGGACACACTGCTGCTGTCACCGCTTTATGCCAATGCAGTGCCGTCATTGCCGCTACCCGCCGACCTGTTGGGCCACCGCAAAAACAGTGCTGGACTTGACTTGACCGTTCACACCATGCGCCAGCCGCTTGTGGTTGCCTGGCAGATTGAAAACGTGCCAGAAGCGCCACTATTAGATGCTAAATTGGCCTCTAGCCTAATAAATACGGGCGCAAGCAGCTATCAGAAATGGAGCAATATAGCTGTTGCTGAAAGATCAGTGGTGCTGCGCCGCGCGGCTGACGAGCTGCAAATGCAGTTGCCCAAGTTCTGCACGCTGCTGGTCAAGGAAGCTTTTAAAACCTGGGGCGACGCGGTAGCCGAAGTGCGCGAGGCAATTGACTTTTTGCGCTATTACGCGAACGAGGCTGAACGCATCATGGTGCCGATTGCGCTGCCCGGGCCGACGGGTGAAACCAATGAGCTGCGCCTGCGGGGGCGCGGCGTGTGGGTCTGTATCAGCCCGTGGAACTTCCCGCTGGCGATTTTTGTTGGGCAGGTGGCTGCGGCGCTGGCTACCGGCAATGCGGTGGTGGCCAAACCGGCTGAACAAACGCCCGGTGTTGCCTGGGAAGCCGTCAAACTGCTGCATGCTGCGGGTGTGCCCGAGGGTGCCTTGCAACTGGCCCACGGCCCGGGCGATACGGTGGGCGCTGCGCTGGTCGCCGCACCCGGCGTGGCAGGTGTGGTGTTTACCGGCTCAACCCAGGTCGCCAAAATCATCAACCGGGCTTTAGCCGCCAAAGACGGTGCCATCGTGCCGCTGATCGCCGAAACAGGCGGCATCAACGCCATGCTGGTGGACTCCAGCGCGCTGCCCGAGCAGGTGGTCGATGCCGTCGTGCACAGTGCGTTTCGCTCAGCAGGCCAGCGCTGTTCTGCCCTGCGGCTGCTGTGTGTGCATGAAAGCATTGCCGACAAGGTGATTGAGATGGTGCAGGGCGCAGCGCTTGAATTGGTAGCAGGTGACGCGGCGCTGCTGGCGACCGATATAGGTCCGGTGATTGATGCACAGGCGTTCGATAGCATTCAAAAGCACATTGAACGCCTAAAAAACACATCAAAAGTGATCGTGGATCAACAAATACGGGCGCAAGCAGCTCCTAATATCGTAGCGATAAATGTTGTGTCTGCTCACGCGTTTGAAGTACAACACATTGCAGACGTGAAAACCGAAATCTTCGGCCCTGTGCTGCACATCGTGCGCTGGGGCGGCGATCCGGCGGGCGTGATTGACCAGATCAATGCGCTGGGTTACGGCCTGACACTGGGCATTCAAACCCGCATCGACTCACGCGCCCAGCAGCTGGCCGCGCGCGCGCATGTGGGCAACGTGTACGTCAACCGCGCCATGACGGGGGCGGTGGTTGGCGTGCAGCCGTTTGGCGGTGAGGGCTTGAGCGGCACCGGGCCCAAAGCGGGTGGGCCGAATTACCTGATGCGGTTTTGCAGTGAACAAACCGTGACAGTGAATACAACGGCAGCGGGGGGAAATGTTGCGCTGATGGCTTGAGGCTATTGCAGCTCAGTCAGCGCACGCTTGGCCTCAGTCAGCTTGCCAGGCGCAAACAGCAAGCTGGGCTGGCCGGCCTCAAGCAGCACCAGTTCAGCCGCCGCAAACGCTTTGGTGCTCTTGGTTTGGTAGTCAATCTTGCAGGCTGTCCACGCGCCCGGCTTGGCTGTGTTGACGGTCTCTAAATCGGGCTGTGGGCCGCAAGCCTTTTCAACCGCTGCCAGAAACGACGGCCGACTGGCCAAACCGCGCAGCCAGCCCATGCGTTTGAGCATTTTTGTGTCGATGATGGTCATGTCAAAAGCAGGTGTCTCCATCATCTGGTCAATCAGCGTGGCGGGTATGCCCTGGGTGGTGAGGTAGCGCCGCAAGTCGTTGGAGACGCTGATTGCAATCTCTTTGCGCTGTGCGCGGTCGGCTTGCGGGCTGTTGACGGTGATCCTGTGCACGCCCAACTCGCCAAAGGTGTACAGCCAGCGGTCTGCCGCCCCAGCAAACATCATGAAGCAGGCGCTGTAGCACTTGCCGTCGGGCCCCACCACCACGCTGGCGCTGCTTTTTTCAAACAGGTTGGCAAACTTCATGGCCTCGTTCAAGTCGCCGCCAATTGAGTCCAGCCAGACGTAGTTGGCATAGGCTTTTAGATGCCCTGGCAGGAGCAAAAAGTTTTTGAACTTGTCAAAGTCACCGGCATCGATACGCCCTTTGATGAGTACTGATACTGGGCCAAATTTGTCGGCAGGCTGCACGGAGAAGACGGCTGCTGTTGAGGTCGTGGGTGTGCTCAGCAGGCACAGCGCAAGTGCAAAAAACCAGCCTGCAAGCACTTTCTTCAGCATGGTTACGGCGGCTTGGCGCCTGCACCAACGCGTTTGCCACTGACCAGATTGACCATGTCTGCGCTGCTCATGGTACCTTCATAGCCACTGACCACAACGTCAAAGCTGAGCGTGTTGTCAGGCTGCAGCGTGGGCGCAGGCATGGGCCCCGGCTTGCACAGCTTGCCGCAAGCCACACGTGCATCGCGCTGCACCAAGCGAGCGGCTTGCACGGCCTGTGCACGCAGCGCGTCGCCGACAAAAGTTTTGTCACTCGTCACCCGCACAATGATGAAACCCTCTTGGTAAAACGAGGCCAGTCTCAGATTGCCCGCCAACACAGACTTGATGTCGGCTTCGCTGGGCTTGGCAGGTACGGCAGGTTTTTTAGCGCCCGATGCGGCTGTTGAAGCGGGTGAAGGGTTCTGCGGCACAGCGGGCAAGCCCAGAATATTGTTGCTGTCTTGTGCGTACAGCAACGGCAGATGGCCGGCAAGCAAGGCCATACACATCAGGAATGAAACTTTAGCCATTGAATTCCCATCGCTTTTTAGCGCCGAGAACCGCATCGGGGTAGGGCGCTTTGCCGCGTGAGCCGTTGTAGCGGCCCAGGCCCATGAACAAATCGCCTTTTTCGCGGTCCAGGTAGTGCCTCAAAATCACGCAGCCAAAACGTAAATTGGTTTGCATGTGAAAAAGTTTACTCGCATCCCCGTCGCCAATCACGCGGGTCCAAAACGGCATCACTTGCATATAGCCGCGTGCGCCCACCACGCTGACGGCGAATTTTCGAAAGTTGCTTTCGACCTGAATCAGGCCGAGCACCAAGGCCGTGTCTAGCCCGGCGCGGCGGCTTTCATACCAGACGGTTTGCAAAAACTCTTTACGGGCTTGCAGCTCGGCTTTTTTGGTGAGCAAACGGTCGCTCATAGCGGCCAGCCAGCGCAGGTGCTGGAGCTTGGCCTCGGTGTCTTTGAACTCGGGTATGGGTGGAGCATGGTTGGCAATAGCCGAGCTTAAAGCGGTACGAACCGAGTCGATGAGTGGCTCTTCAAGCTGTGCACCAGCCCTGGCGCGCTCTGAAAACAGGAGCTGCCCGCACCCGATGATTGTGCTCTGCAGGGCTAATCTTCTGTTAAAACCGATCGCGTTCACAGCCCCAACTTGCCTTTGATGAAGGTCAACGCATTCGCAGCCTCTACCTGGGTTGATTCAGTGTCGCGGCGGTGCTGGTATTCGACATGGCCTTCTTTTAAGCCCCGGTCGCCAATCGTCACCCGGTGCGGTACACCAATCAGTTCCCAGTCGGCAAACATGGCGCCGGGGCGCTCGTTGCGGTCGTCCAGAATCACGTCGACGCCAGCCGCTATCAAATCGGCATACAGCGTGTCGGCGGCCAGTTTGACGTCTGCAAAGCGGTCGGGACTGATGGGGCACAGGACTACTGTGAAGGGCGCAATCGCGTCTGGCCAGATGATGCCTTTGGCGTCGTGGTTTTGCTCAATCGCGGCGGCGGGCAGCCGCGTGATGCCGATGCCGTAGCAACCCATTTCCAAAAACTGCGGCTTGCCGTTGTCACCCAAAAAGGTGGCGTTCATGGCTTTGCTGTACTTGGTGCCCAGGTAAAACACATGGCCAACTTCAATGCCGCGCTCAATCGCCAGCACGCCCTTGCCGTCTGGGGATGCATCGCCAGCAACGACGTTGCGCAGGTCGGCAATCAAATCGGGCTCGGGCAAATCACGATCCCAATTGACGCCAGTGATGTGGAAATCAGGCTCATTCGCGCCGCAGACCCAGTCGGCCATCACGGCCACTTCACGGTCTACTGCCAGCTTGACGGGCTTGAGCATGTTGAGCGGTCCGAGGTAGCCCGGCTTGCAGCCAAAGTGGCCTTCAATCTCCGGCACGGTGGCAAACCTGAAGCCTCCCAGGCCTTCAATCTTGCCAACCTTGACTTCATTCATGTCATGGTCACCGCGCAGCAGCAGTAGCCAGACTTGGGTTTTAACGACTTCGTTCTTGTCATTCAGGGTGTCGGTGGCAAGAACCAAAGATTTGACGGTTGATGCCAGCGGTATAGCCAAAAGTTCTGCTACATCGGCGCAGGTGGCTTTGCCCGGTGTGGCAGTTTTGGTCATGATCTGCGTTGCCGCCTTGCGCGCGCCCTGCGGTGCCAGCGCTTCAGCCTTCTCCATATTCGCCGCATAGTCGCTGGTTGGGCAATACACGATGGCGTCCTCGCCTGTAGCGGCAATCACCTGAAACTCTTCGCTCAAGTCGCCACCAATCGCGCCGCTGTCCGCTGCTACCGCGCGGTAGGTCAAGCCAAAGCGGTCAAAAATTTTACGATAAGCAGCGGCCATGTTCTGGTAGCTGACTTTGGCTGCAGCCTCATCGCGGTCAAAGCTGTAGGCGTCCTTCATGATGAACTCACGCCCGCGCATCAGGCCAAAACGCGGGCGTCGTTCATCCCTGAATTTGGTTTGAATCTGGTAAATGTTTTTTGGTAACTGCTTGTAGCTTTTAATGTCCTGGCGCATCACGTCGGTAGCCACTTCTTCGCTCGTCGGCTGCACGATAAAGTCCCGGTCATGGCGGTCTTTGATGCGCAGCAGCTCGGGACCCATGTCGCTAAATCGCCCCGTCTCTTGCCACAGCTCGGCGGGTTGAATCACCGGCATCGTCATTTCAATTGCCCCGGCCTTGTTCATCTCGTCGCGCACGATGGCCTCGACCTTGCGAATCACGCGCAACCCCATCGGCATGTAGCTGTAAATTCCTGCGCCGAGTTTTTTGATCATGCCGGCGCGCGTCATTAGCTGGTGGCTGGCGATTTCTGCGTCAGCGGGCGCTTCTTTGAGGGTAGAAATGTAAAACTGCGAGGCTTTCATGGGCTGGTTTCAGGCTGATTTTTGAGGGTTGGCGGTCTACCCAAGCGCTTGACGCTTGGCTTTGCTGAGTTCGCTGTGCATAATGGACTCAGTTTAAAAAATTTGAGGTTTGATTATGCTCGACCGGGACGGCTTCAGGCCCAACGTCGGCATCATCTTGCTCAACCATAAAAGTCAGGTGTTTTGGGGCAAGCGTATCCGCACCCACTCGTGGCAGTTTCCACAGGGCGGCATTGACCGGGGTGAGAACCCCGAGCAGGCGATGTTCCGGGAATTGCATGAAGAGGTGGGATTGCATCCGCAGCATGTACAGGTGCTGGCCCGAACCCGTGACTGGTTGCGCTATGAGGTGCCTGACAGGTTCATCAGACGCGATGCGCGTGGCCATTACAAAGGCCAGAAACAAATCTGGTTTCTGCTGCAACTGGTTGGCCACGACTGGGACTTGAACCTGCGTGCCACAGACCACCCTGAGTTTGATGCCTGGCGCTGGAACGACTACTGGGTACCCCTCGATGTGGTGGTCGAGTTCAAGCGCGGCGTGTATGAAATGGCTTTGCTAGAGCTGGCCAGGTTTGTGCCAAATCTGGAGTTCAGACCTGACCGGATTGAACGCAACGACAACAGGCCTGACTTGCGGCAACAGCCGCTCCATGACCATTCAGCTGGCGTGGGGCATTTTCACAGTCGGTCTGGCGCATTGCTTGAGCTGCCGCCCGGCGCAACTTTTGAGCCAGACCCCCGCACCAGCGCGCCCCCCATAAAGAATCTGGAGTCTTGATGATTAATTTTGTACGTGCCCCCAAGGCGTTTGGATGCTTGCTTGTGAGTTTGTTAGCGGCCCATGTGGCCAGCGCCCAGATATTTACAGACCCCGCAGACTGGAAAGAATCTGACGTACCCCCGCCGCCCGCCTACGACATGAGCAAGCTGCTGACGTTTGAAGTCACGCGATCATCACCGCTGGTGTATGGCGTTGATCCAGCGTCGGTCAGCATTTCAAATACTGACGGCATTGTGCGTTACGTGGTGGTGGCCACAACCACAGCCGGGGCTAAAAATGTGATGTACGAAGGCATTCGATGCTCGACGGGGGAGGTCAGAACCTATGCGCGCGCCAAGCCTGACGGCAGCTGGGTGCCTGTGGTCAATTCTGAGTGGAAATCGGCGTATGACATTTCATTGCCACGCCATTCGCTGCGATTTGCGAAGGCGGCCGCTTGCCAGAACGCGGCACCTGTCAGCGATGTGCGTGAGTTGGTGAGAAGGCTGAAAAGCCCCACCGTGAACTAGCGCATCAATACCAGGTTCGTGCGGTGCACCATCTCCGGCTCACCGGTGTAGCCCAGCAGCTTTTCAAACGCGCTAGACGCTTTTTTGCATATCAGCCGCGCTTCAATGCTTGAGTAATTGGCTAGCCCCCGGGCGATTTCCAGGCCGTCTGGGCTTTTGATGGCAATCACATCCCCGCGTGAAAACTCTCCCTGCACAGCCGTCATGCCAATCGGTAGCAGGCTTTTGCCCTCACCTGCCACCTTGGCTGCCGCGCCCGCATCCACCGTCACCGAGCCGCGCATTTGCAGGTGATCCGCCATCCATTGCTTGCGGGCCTGATTTTTAGCGGTTTGCGCCACCAGCAGCGTGCCGATAGCTTCGCCTTGCGTCAAGCGCAGCAGCACTGAGGGCTCACGCCCCCAGGCTATCACGGTCGATGCGCCAGAGCCCGCCGCCCGCTTGGCCGCCAGGATTTTGGTGATCATGCCGCCACTGCCAATACTCGACCCGACGCCGCCCGCCATGGCTTCCAGCGCCGCATCACCCGCTTTGCCAACGTCTACAAAATGGGCGTTCGGGTCTTTGCGCGGGTCAGCGGTGTACAGGCCTTTTTGGTCCGTCAAGATAATCAACGCATCGGCCTCAACCAGGTTGGCCACCAGTGCGCCCAGTGTGTCGTTGTCGCCAAATTTGATTTCGTCGTTGACGACGGTGTCGTTCTCATTGATGACAGGCACCACGCCTAAACTGAGCAGCGTCAGCAAGGTTGAACGGGCATTCAAATAGCGCTCGCGGTCGGCTAAATCGGCATGCGTCAGCAGAACCTGTGCGCTGCCAATGCCGTTTTCACGCAGCTTGGTTTCGTACATCTGCACCAGGCCCATTTGCCCGACGGCGGCGGCGGCTTGTAGCTCGTGAATGGCTTTGGGGCGGCTGGCCCAGCCCAAGCGCTTCATGCCCTCAGCAATCGCACCGCTGCTGACCATGATGACCTCGCGCCCGCCTTTGGCCAACGCAGCCAGTTGCTCACACCACTGGCCGATCGCCTGGGCATCCAGCCCACGACCTTCGTTGGTAACCAGACTGGAGCCGACCTTGACCACAATGCGTTTGGCATTCAAAAGGACGTTGGCGCTGGCTTTTTCTTGCATTTTTAGTGTTTTAAGGCGATTAAAGGGCGATTTTTAGCTGATTTCAGGTATCTTTTAGGGCTTTAGCCCAATGAATACGGGCGCAAGCAGCTATTTAAATAATAGCGGTTAACAGGCCGCGAAATTACTCAGGCGGCAGAACCGCAAAGCGTGGATCGATTTCTTCTACCGGCTGCTCGCTTTTTTGCACTTTCTTGACGTGCTGGTAAATCGTCTTGATCAGGTGCTCGCAACCTTCGCGCGTCAAGGCGGATATTTCAAACACCGGGCCTTTGAACTTGAAGCGCTTGACGAAATCTTTGACGATTTCGGCGCGCTTGTCGTTGTCGATCATGTCGAGTTTGTTCAGCACCAACCAGCGCGGTTTTTTAAACAGCGCATCGTCGTATTTTTTCAGCTCGCCCACAATCGCTTTGGCTTGCGCGACCGGGTCAACGCCCTCGTCAAACGGCGCCAAATCAACAATGTGCAGCAGCAGCCGGGTACGCTCCAGATGGCGCAAAAACAAATGTCCCAGGCCCGCGCCTTCAGATGCGCCTTCAATCAAACCCGGCAAATCGGCCACCACAAAGCTTTGCTCGGGTGCAACCCGCACCACGCCCAAGTTGGGGTGCAGGGTGGTGAAAGGGTAGTCGGCAATACGCGGTCTGGCGTTAGACACAGCGGTAATAAAGGTGGACTTGCCTGCATTGGGCATGCCCAGCAAGCCGACATCGGCCAGCACCTTCAATTCAAGTTTCAAGCTTTTGCGCTCACCAGGCCAGCCCGGTGTTTTGCTGCGTGGCGCGCGGTTGGTGGAGCTTTTAAAGCGCAAGTTGCCAAAGCCGCCATCGCCGCCTTTGGCGATCAAAATCTGCTCGCCCGGCTCCATCAGCTCGAACAGCACTTCGCCTGTTTCAGCATCACTCAAAATGCTGCCGACTGGCATTTTCAAGATCACGTCATCGCCCTTGGCGCCAAACATGTCCGAGCCCATGCCATGCCCGCCGTTTTTGGCATCGTGGCGGCGTGAAAAGCGAAAGTCGACGAGGGTGTTCAGGTTGATGTCGGCCACCGCATACACGTGCCCACCGCGTCCACCGTCGCCGCCATTGGGTCCGCCAAACTCTTTGTACTTTTCATGACTGAACGAGACGCAGCCCGCCCCGCCATCGCCAGCGGCAATGTCAATAAAGGCTTCGTCAACGAATTTCATGGTTCAAATTTCTGAGAGTGCTAATCAGGGGGAGTTTAGGGTGTTTCTAGAAATTCAGATTTTCGGGATGAAGTGCAAGGCGCACGGAGCGCAGGACACCGGAATGTACTTCAGTACATGAGGATTCCGAGCACCGCGCAACGCCGCAATTCGCCTGAAAAATGAATTTATAGGAACACCCGCTACAAATAAAAAAGCCCCGACGGGTCGGGGCTTCGGTTCAGTCGCGTGGACTTGTCGAAGTGATTGACTTATGCCGGGGTGGCTACAGCCGTCACGCTAACAGTCTGCTTGGACAACGCACCTTTGATGGCAAAGGAGACTTGACCGTCTACCAGTGCAAACAGGGTGTGGTCTTTGCCAATACCGACATTGGTACCAGGGTGAAACCGGGTACCGCGCTGGCGAACAATGATGCTGCCTGCGTTGATGACTTCGCCGCCAAATTTTTTGACGCCAAGCATTTTGGGCTGTGAATCACGCCCATTTCGCGTAGAGCCGCCGCCTTTTTTCTGTGCCATTTTTCAGTTACTCCTGATGATTCTGGAATTAACCAGCAATAGCGCCGATTTGCAGTTCTGTGTAGTTCTGCCGATGGCCCTGACGCTTTTGGTAGTGCTTGCGCCTGCGCATTTTGAAAATGCGAATTTTGTCGCCTCTGCCGTGAGAGATGACTGTCACAGTAACACTGGCACCTAGAACCAAGGGCGTACCGACTTTAATGCTAGCGCCGTCACCGACAGCCAACACTTGGTCAAAAACGATCTCTTGGCCTACGTCCGCAGCAATCTGTTCTACTTTAATTTTTTCACCAGCAGCAACTTTGTATTGTTTGCCGCCGGTTTTTATGACCGCGTACATGTAAGACCTCTTAAATTGAGTTCTGCAGACGGATTTCCGCAGAACCCAAGATTCTAGCATGCTGTGCTGAAAATAGCCAGATCCTCCAAATGCGCCTCAAAGTGCCGCCACTCTGTGTCATCTGGCTTCCTATAATCAAGGCTTCTTATAGTTGGGGTTTACTTCTTTTGTCTGCCAATTCTTCCAGCACCGCCGCCGCGCTCGCACTGATTGCTGACGATATGCGCGGGATGGATGCGGTGATTGAGCGCCGCCTGACGTCCGATGTGCCGCTGGTCAGCCAAGTGTCCCAGTACATCATTGCCGCTGGCGGCAAGCGCCTGCGGCCAGCTTTGCTGCTCTTGACATGCGGCGCGCTGGGCTACAAGGGTGAACAGCGCTTTAACATGGCGGCGGTGGTCGAATTCATCCACACCGCCACCTTGCTGCATGACGATGTGGTCGACGAATCCACGCTGCGCCGCGGCAGAGCCACCGCCAACGAGGCGTTTGGCAACCCTGCCAGTGTGTTGGTGGGTGACTTTTTGTACTCCCGGGCGTTTCAAATGATGGTGGATGCGGGCGACATGCGCATCATGCAAACCCTGGCTGAGGCCACCAATGTGATTGCCGAGGGCGAGGTGTTGCAACTGATGAACATGCATGACGCCAGCTTGTCTGAGGACGGTTATCTGCTGGTTATTCGCTCCAAAACGGCCAAACTGTTTGAAGCCAGCGCAAGGCTGGCGGCGTTGCTGGCTAAATCTTCGCCCGCTGTCGAGCAAAACTGCGCGGATTACGGACAGGCGCTGGGCACCGCGTTTCAGGTGATTGACGATGTACTGGACTACGACGGCGATGTGCAGGAAATGGGCAAAAACCTGGGCGACGATTTGCGAGAGGGCAAGGCCACCTTGCCGCTTATCATCGCTATGCAGCGGGCCACAGCCGCTGAGCGAACCCTTATCGAGCAGGCGATTGTGACGGGAGGTATCACCAACATGGAGCAAATCATAAAAATTGTGCAAAAAACCGGTGCTTTGACCGCCACCCGCGATGCCGCTGCTGCGGAAGCGCAACGCGCGCTAGACGCTTTGCAAAACATGCCGCAAAATCCCTATGCTGATGCATTGAAGCAACTGGCCTCGCAGTTGCTGGACAGACGCGCTTGATGACTTTCGCCCAAACTGTTACCTTTGCCTTAAATTGGAGACATTGACACACCCATGGCCGCTGTTGAATCCCTGACCAAAGAAACCGCTACCGTTGCCTTGCCTGGCTTGGGCAGGGCACTTGTGATTGCGGGCAAGCTGGGTCAAAAAGCAGCGGAAGATATTTTCAGCAAAGCCAAAAGCGGGCGCACCAGTTTTATTGCCGAGCTGACCGGCTCTGGGGCAGTATCAGCGTCGGATTTGGCACACACCATGTCGACGGCATTTGCAGCGCCTCTGCTCGATCTGGAAGCGATTGACACGCAGCGCCTGCCCAAGGGCCTATTAGACGCCAAAATTTGCCAGACTTACCGCATCGTTGTTTTAAGCAAACGCGGGAATCGACTGGTTGTTGCGACGGCCGATCCGTCTGACCAGGAAGCGGCCGAAAAAATCAAGTTCTCCACGCAAATGGGTGTGGACTGGGTGATTGCCGAATATGACAAGCTGTCCAAACTGGTCGAGGCCTCCACCACCACGGCTGCCGAGGCGATGGAAAGCATCATCGGCGACGACTTTGAGTTTGATGAAGGTAGCGCCGAGATGGCGGGCGAGACCGCAGAAGCCGCGGTGTCAGAGGTCGAAGATGCGCCCGTTGTTAAATTTTTGCAAAAAATGCTGCTCGATGCTTTCAGCATGCGCGCATCTGATTTGCACTTTGAACCGTTTGAACACTACTACCGGGTGCGCTTTCGGGTCGATGGTGAGCTGCGCGAGATTGCCACGCCGCCGGTAGCCATCAAGGAAAAGCTCGCCGCTCGTATCAAGGTGATTTCGAAACTCGATATCTCTGAAAAGCGCGTGCCGCAAGACGGAAAAATGAAGCTGAAAATCGGGCCTGATCGGGTGATTGATTTTCGGGTCAGCACGCTGCCCACCATGTTTGGTGAAAAAATCGTGATTCGTATTTTGGACCCGAGCAGTGCCAAGCTCGGCATTGACGCGCTAGGTTACGAGCCAGTTGAAAAAGAGCGCTTGCTGGCTGCCATTGGCAGGCCTTACGGAATGGTGCTGGTGACGGGACCGACCGGCTCGGGCAAAACCGTGTCGCTCTACACCTGCCTGAATATTTTGAACAAACCCGGCATTAACATTGCCACGGCAGAAGACCCGGCAGAGATCACCTTGCCGGGCGTGAACCAGGTCAGCATGAATGAGAAGGCGGGCATGACCTTCCCCGTCGCTTTGAAGGCATTTTTGCGACAGGACCCGGACATCATCATGGTTGGTGAGATTCGCGATATAGAGACGGCAGATATTTCGATCAAAGCCGCACAAACCGGGCACTTGGTGTTGTCTACCCTGCACACCAACGATGCGCCGACGACGCTGACGCGAATGCGCAACATGGGCATTGCGCCTTTCAATATTGCATCCAGCGTGATTTTGATCACTGCGCAGCGACTAGCGCGACGCTTGTGCTCTAACTGCAAAACCGTGACCGATATCCCGCGTGAAACGCTTCTGGAAGCTGGCTTCAAAGAAGAAGACGTCGATGGCAGCTGGACACCCTATCGTCCGGTTGGCTGCTCGATGTGCAACAACGGTTACAAAGGCCGGGTCGGTATTTATCAGGTCATGCCGATCACGGAAGAAATCCAGCGCATCATTTTGCGCGACGGGACAGCACTGGAAATAGCCGAGCAGGCACAGCGGGAAGGTGTCAACAGCCTGCGCCAGTCCGGGCTGTACAAAGTTAAACTGGGCATGACCTCTCTGGAAGAGGTGTTGGGCTGTACGAATGCCTGACCTGTCACGACCTCAATAACGAGAAAGCACCATGGCAACTGCATCCAAAGGTATTCAGGAATTCGTTTTCGAGTGGGAAGGCAAAGACCGGGGTGGCAAACAGGTCAAAGGTGAGATCCGTGCCGTCGGTGAAAACCAGGTCAAGGCTGCCTTAAGGCGTCAAGGTGTTTTACCCACCAAAATCAAAAAGCGCCGTATGCGCACGGGCAAATCCATCAAGCCTAAAGATATTGCCCTTTTTACCCGTCAACTCGCCACCATGATGAAAGCCGGCGTGCCGCTGCTGCAATCCTTTGACATTGTGGGCCGAGGCAACGCCAATGCCAGCGTCACCAAGCTGCTCAATGATGTGCGTACCGATGTTGAAACCGGGACATCGTTGAGTGCGGCTTTTCGCAAATATCCTTTGTACTTCAGCGCGCTGTATTGCAACCTCGTAGAAGCGGGCGAGGCCGCCGGTATTTTGGAGGCCTTGCTGGACCGTCTCGCGGTTTACATGGAAAAAACCGAGGCGATCAAGTCAAAAATCAAATCCGCACTGATGTACCCGATTTCGGTGGTGATTGTGGCTTTTGTGGTGGTGACGGTGATCATGATTTTTGTGATTCCGGCGTTTAAAAGCGTGTTTTCGTCTTTTGGAGCAGATTTGCCCGCTCCGACACTGCTCGTGATTGCTATCAGTGAGTTTTTTTTGGCTTATTGGTGGCTGATTTTTGGTGGTATCGGGGGGGGCGGGTACTTTTTCAGGCAGGCCTGGAGGCGCAGCGTGAAAGTGCAGCGTTTCATGGACAGGGCAGTTCTCAAAATCCCGGTATTTGGCGTACTGATTGAAAAATCATGCATCGCCCGCTGGACGCGAACCCTGGCCACCATGTTTGCCGCAGGTGTGCCGTTGGTTGAGGCGCTGGACTCGGTCGGCGGTGCGTCGGGTAACTCCAAGTACGCGGATGCGACTGAAAAAATCCAGCAAGAGGTCTCGACCGGTACCAGCTTGACCGCCGCCATGACCAATGCCAACTTGTTCCCAAGCATGGTGCTGCAAATGTGCGCGATTGGCGAGGAGTCCGGTTCGGTCGATCACATGCTGGGCAAGGCGGCTGATTTTTATGAGGCTGAGGTCGATGAAATGGTGGCTGGTTTGTCTAGCCTGATGGAGCCTATCATCATTGTCTTTTTGGGTACTTTGATTGGCGGCATTGTGGTCGCCATGTACCTGCCGATTTTCAAGCTGGGCCAAGTCGTTTGATGCTGGACGGCTTGCCGCAAGAAGCGCTCCTAGCGCTGGCTGGTTTCTTGGGTCTGCTGGTCGGCAGCTTTTTGAATGTGGTGATTTACCGTCTGCCCAAAATGATGGAGCAGCAATGGGCGGCTGAATGTGCAGAGCTGTCTGGCCAAAACGTTGAGCCTGCAGCAGAAAAGCTCAGCCTCGTTTCGCCCCGCTCACGCTGTTCCAACTGCGGTCACATGATCGCCTGGTATGAAAACATTCCGCTGCTCAGTTATGTTTTTTTACGCGGCAAATGTTCGGTTTGCGGCACGCCTTTTGGCATTCGTTATCCCGCTATAGAACTGAGCACAGGCCTGCTGTTTGCCTTTTGTGCCTGGCGCTGGGGCAACACCCCTGCGGCGTTGGCCTGGTGCGGCTTTTCAGCGGCTTTGCTGGCCTTGGCCGTGATCGATTGGGACACCACCTTGCTGCCTGACGACATCACGCTGCCGCTGCTCTGGGCGGGCTTGATTTTTGCCGGCCTGCGGTTCAACCCAGCCGTTAATTTGCCCGATGCCTTGTGGGGCGCAGTTGCGGGTTATGTGTCGCTCTGGTTGGTGTATTGGGGTTTCAAGTTGGTCACGGGCAAAGAAGGCATGGGTTACGGCGACTTCAAACTCTTTGCCGCGCTCGGTGCCTGGTTTGGCTGGTCGGCGCTGGTACCGATCATTTTGATGGCTTCGGTGATTGGCGCTGTAGTCGGTATCGGCATGAAGTTCTCAAGCGGCTTGCGCGAAGGCGGCTACGTACCATTCGGGCCGTTCTTGGCGGGTGCGGGTTTCACCGCCATGGTGTTTGGCCCACAGTCTATCCTTCGTTTTGCAGGTCTTTAAGTGCTGCGCCTGGGCTTGACCGGTGGCATTGGCAGTGGCAAAAGCACTGTCGCGCAGATGCTGGTGGGTCAGGGCGCAACACTGATTGATGCGGACGCCATATCGCGAGCCGCCACTGCGGCGGGCGGTTCTGCTATCTCACAAATTGCTGCGCAGTTTGGCCTGGAGGCCATCGCGGCAGATGGCTCAATGGATCGTGACGTCATGCGTCAGCGTGTGTTTGCCGATGCAAACGCACGGCTGCAGCTTGAGGCGATTATTCACCCGCTGGTGAGCCTTGAGTCAGCTCGTCAGGCCGAGCAGGCTCGTCTGGCAGGCTGCAAGCTGCTGGTGTTCGATATTCCTTTGCTGGTCGAGTCCAAGCGCTGGCGCCAGCAATTGGGCAAGGTGCTGGTAGTTGACTGTGAAGAGGCTACACAAATCAGCCGGGTCACTCAGCGCAGCGGCTGGACTGCTGAGGCGACAAAAAAAGTCATCGCGAGCCAAGCAACCAGAGCCCAACGATTGGCGGCTGCAGACCTGGTGATTTATAACGACGGCTTGTCGCTAGACGAATTGGCCGCGCAAGCCAGTCAAATCATGCAGCGCATCACGCTATGATTCGTATTTTTAACAGCCAACTGTGCTGACAAAGACCGCGCCGTGATTCTTTACGAATACCCTTTCAATGAACGCATACGCACCTATTTGCGACTGGAGCATCTGTTTCAGCGCTTGAGCGAGTTGGTGGCGCGTGAGCATCCGACAGATCATCACTACGCCATCACCACGATTTTTGAGGTGATGGATGTGGCAGCGCGGGCCGATTTGAAAACCGATGTCCTCAAAGACCTGGAAAAACAAAAACATATTTTGAACGGCTACCGTGGCAACCCGGCGATTGCTGAGGGCGTGCTGGACGATGTCACAGGTCAGCTCGAAGCTTGCTTTTCAAACCTGAATGCTTTGGCAGGCAAGGCGGGGCAGTCATTGACTGAAAACGATTGGCTGATGAGCATCAGAAGCCGCGTAGGTATCCCCGGCGGTACTTGCGAATTTGACCTGCCTGCGTACTATGCCTGGCAGCATCTGGCTGCGCAAACCCGTCAACAAGACTTGCTGCGCTGGACGGCTACCCTGGTGCCGCTGGCAGAGTCGATTCGCCTCCTGCTGCAAATGCTGCGTGACTCTGGTGCGCCGCAAATGGTCACTGCGCCTGAAGGCGTGTATCAGCAGAATTTGCCGCAAGGCCGTACCTTTCAACTGCTACGGCTGCGCATTGACCCGGCATTGGGTTTGATTCCCGAAATCAGCGGCAATCGCCTGATAGTATCGGTGCGGCTGATGCGTCATGAAAGCGATGATCGCCTGCATGCAGCCAACACAGATGCGTCTTTTGAATTGACGCTTTGCTCTTGAAGGTGGCAGAAATGTCGGCCGATTCCGCTATTGAAAAAATCGTTGTTTGCCCTGTGTGCAAGGGAGACAGCGTGTATGCGCCCAGCAATTCCTATCGTCCGTTTTGCAGCCAACGCTGCAAAAACATTGACTTTGGCGCTTGGGCCAGCGAAGGCTTTCGGTTGCCAGCGGACACGCCGCCCGATGATGCGGCTTACGGCGATCCGAAACTTCAATAACTTCGAGAAAGACGGACGATGCTGAACAAAATTTTATGGATGTCAGCGCTGTGCGGATTCTTGCTGGCAACGGGGGCCCATGCGCAAGCGCCTGAAGTGCTGAACCCGCCCACCAAATCTACCACCAAGAAAAAAGCCAAAAAGCCCAAGACGCAATCTGGAGCCAAGGCCAAATTTATTCCAGGTTCTCAAGAGACTAAAAAAGAACGCACAGCCCGATTGACACGCGAATGCAAGGGCCAGGTAGACGCGGGCGCATGTAGCGGCTATACAAAATAAGCTTTTGCAGGCACTTCTAGAAATTCAGATTTTCGAGATGAAGTGCAAGGCGCACGGAGCGCAGGACACCGGAATGCACTTGCGTGCATGAGGATTCCGAGCACCGCGCAACGCCGCAATTCGCTCGAAAAATGAATTTATAGCTGTGCCTAGGCTGGTGCACTTAGCATCTGCTGCAACTCACCGCTCTCGTACATCTCCATCATGATGTCCGAGCCGCCCACAAACTCACCTTTGACGTAAAGCTGCGGAATCGTTGGCCAGTTGCTGTATTCCTTGATGCCGTTGCGAATGTCGCCGTCTTCCAGCACATTAACGGTGACGGGTTTCGTCACGCCGCAGGCTTTGAGCACGGCAATGGCCTTGCCTGAAAAGCCGCACTGCGGAAAATTGGGGTTGCCCTTCATAAACAGCACCACATCGCTGGATTTAACGATCTGGTCAATGCGGTCAAAAGTGGGGTTATCTTCAGCTGTTTGCGACTGACTTGAGTCGGCGTATCCTAATTCTTCAGCGGCTCGTTTAAGGGCATCATCTGGACTTAAACCAGTTTGATGTAGCACTGCTGCTCGATCGGTCATTACCTTTAATTGTGCTGCAAGGGGGCCTGAAGCGGTTTCAACAAAGTTGTCTAGAAATTTTTTAATCGTTGGATCCATGATGACTATTCCTTATTTGTGTTTCAAGTTTGCCGCAATTTATCAGTCGACTGTCACTGCTGCTCTTCAATCAGTTTGACTTTCAGTAGCAGCAATCATTTTGTCGCGCTGCATTCGCAGCATCTTTTTTGCATTATTGGCCGCATGATCAAGGCCTACTTTAAATGAGGCAACAACCTCATCTATTTCAGCATCACTTGATAGAGTTGATGTGAGCAGCGGAAACCCCTCTTTTTGTCCTAAGTTCTGGTTTAGCAAAAGCTGAACAACAGGATTGCTTGGCATGTTGCCCTGTTTCCAAGTGCTTAGAGGGTTGTGCACCCCGATTAATCCGTTAATCATTTAAACCTCCACAGTATCTTGGCCGATCCCAAATTATCTCAGACCCGCCAAATACCGCCAGAGCAGCGAGCTATCCCCGCTAAATCATTGCGGCTTTGCACCTGCGCAAAGCCGCGCTCAACCAGCAGATCGCGCACCGCGTCCGCTTGGTCGTAGCCATGCTCCAGCAGCAGCCAGCCGCCCGGTTGCAGGTGTTGGGGCGCACGCTGGATGATCTCCCGGATGTCGCTCAGGCCGTCAGAGCCTGAGGTGAGGGCGCTGATCGGCTCGTGTGTCAATGCTGACAAGTGGGGGTCTGCATCGACTATGTATGGGGGATTACTGGCGATAACGTGGTAGTGACCGCTGACTTTGTCAAACCAGTTGCTGTGGACAAGCTGCACCTCCACGCCAAGCTGCCTGGCGTTATGTGATGCGACTGCCAAGGCGTCTAAGCTGAAGTCAGTTGCCGTGACGCGGGCTTTCAGGCTATGCGCCAGCGCGATAGCCACCGCACCGCTGCCCGTGCCCAGGTCAAGTATTTCGGGCTTTGCCAGGTCGCTTATAGCGTCGAGCGTCCACTGCACCAGGGTTTCGGTATCCGGGCGGGGCACCAGCACCCGGGCATCGACGGCAAAGGTCAACCCGAAAAATTCTTTGTATCCCACGATATAGGCCAAGGGTTCACCGGCAGCGCGGCGCAGGCTGAAGCTGCGAAACAGGTCGGCCGCTTGCGCAGGCAGTGCGTCTTCGTCATGCGCCAGCAGCCAGGCGCGCGCGTCTGCTGGTTTGCCCAGCGCGTGGAGCAGCAGCAGTTGTGCATCCAGTCTGTCCAAGCCCAAGGTTTGTGCACTTGCGAGGGCTTGGCTGATGGTGAGGGCGGTCAAATCGCGGTTCTGCACATGCTATTAAAATAGGATCTGCTTACGCCCGTATTCATTGGGCTAAAGGCTGATTTGATGCCTAAAAAGAGCATAATTTCATTGTTTTTGACATTTTCTAGCCTGCTTTCAGGCATTTCAGCCCTGCGAAGCCGTTTCCAGCTCCGCCAGTTGCTCGGCACCGCGCGCCACTTGCAAGGCGGTCACCACGTCGTCCAGGTCGCCCTCCATGATGGTGAGCAACTTGTACAGCGTCAGGTTGATGCGGTGGTCGGTCAAGCGCCCTTGCGGGAAGTTGTAGGTGCGAATGCGGTCGCTGCGGTCACCTGTGCCAACCAGGCCTTTGCGCATCGCGGCATCTACAGCTGCGCGCTCGGAGCGGTCTTTTTCATGAATCCGTGCTGTCAGTACTTTCAATGCCTGCGCCTTGTTGCCATGCTGGCTGCGGCCGTCCTGGCATTCGGCCACGATGCCGGTGGGCAGGTGGGTGATGCGCACGGCCGAGTCGGTTTTGTTGATGTGCTGGCCGCCTGCGCCGCTGGCCCGGTAGGTGTCGATCCGCAAGTCTGAGGGGTTGATTTTGATGGCCTCCAGCTCGTCAGGCTCGGGCAGCACCGCTACCGTGCAGGCGCTGGTGTGAATGCGGCCCTGTGTCTCGGTGGTGGGCACGCGCTGCACGCGGTGGCCGCCGGATTCAAAGCGCAGCTTGCCGTAGACGCCCACCCCCTGCGCATCGGGCGCGCCCTCAATGCGCAGCACCACTTCTTTGTAGCCACCCAGCTCGCTGTTGGACTCGCTGATGATTTCGGTGCGCCAGCCGCTTCGCTCGGCATAGCGGGTGTACAGGCGAAACAAGTCCGCTGCAAACAGGGCAGACTCGTCGCCGCCGGTACCAGCGCGAATCTCTACAAACGCGGGTCGCACGTCGTCTGGGTCTTTCGGGATCAGCATCAGTTGCAAAGCGTCGTCAATTTGCGTGATGTCGGCTTTCGCGGCCTCAATTTCTTCTTCAGCCATGGCTGTCATGTCTGCATCGCCCTTGCTGCTGGCCAACAGCTCTTGGGCACCCGCCAAATCGGCCTCGCGGCTGGTGAGTTTGCGGTACTGCTCGGCCACAACACTGACTTCTGAATGCTCCCGGCTCAGGGTGCGAAAGCGCTCCATGTTGCTGACCACGTCGCTGGCAGACAGCAGTGCGTCGAGCTCATGCAGGCGGAGCAATTGGCGGTCCAGGGTTTGTCTTAAAAAGGGTTTCATTTGGGAGCTCTGAATGACTCTGTCTCCCGTCGGGAGAGGGCTTGGGTGAGGGTTAGCGCGGCTGAACGCTTCAGCTAACGCTCAGCGTCGTCCGCTTTGGACCTGCCCTGCCCGCGCAAAAACAGTTTTGACACCGTCTGGGCTGTGGCTTCCCGGTGGTCCGCATCCCCAGCATGCAGTTCGGCCAATGTGCCGTGCAGCATTTTTTGGCTCATGCCGCGCGCCAGCGCTTCGAGCACGCTGTCAATCGACTCGCCTTTGGCCAGCAGCTTTTTGGCTCGGGTGATTTCCATCGCGCGCCACTCGTCAGCCTGGGCATTGAGCTGTTGAATCAGCGGTACTGTGCCGCGCTGGTTTAACCAGCTCATGAAGTTTTGCACGCCTGCGTCAATGATGACTTCTGCCTCAGCCACCGCCGCCTGTCGGCTGTCCCGGCCGGTTTGCACTACCTGGGCCAGGTCGTCCACGGTGTAGAGGTACACGTCTGGCAGGGCTTTGACCTCGGGCTCAATGTCGCGCGGCACAGCCAGGTCAATCATGAAAATCGGGCGGCGTTTACGCAACTTGACGGCCCGCTCGACCGCGCCCAAGCCAATGATGGGCAGCACGCTCGCGGTGCAACTGATGACCGCATCAAACTCCTGCAGCCGGGCCGGTAAATCCGCCAGCGGCATGGTTTGCGCGCCAAACTTTTGGGCCAGCGATTCGCCACGCTCCATGGTGCGGTTGGCGATCACCATCAGGGCCGGATTTTTAGCGGCAAAGTGGGTGGCGGCCAGGTCAATCATCTCGCCTGCCCCCACAAACAGGATCTTGATCTTGCTCAGGTCTTCAAACAACTGGCTCGCCAGACGCACGCTGGCTGCCGCCATGCTGATGCTGTGGGCGCCGATTTCGGTTGAGCTGCGCACTTCCTTGGCCACAGCAAAGGTGCGTTGAAACAGTTGGTGCAAGGTGCTTCCCATGGCGCCGGCACCTTCAGCGGCGCGCACCGCGTCTTTCATCTGACCCAAAATTTGGGGCTCGCCCAGCACCATCGAGTCCAGCCCGCTGGCGACCCGAAACACATGGCGCGCTGCCTGGTCGCCTTCCAGCGTGTAGGCATGCGCGCGCAGCAGCGCGGGCGACACGCCGCCGCTGCTGGCCAGCCACTCCAGCGTGTGCTCCAGCGCTGGGGTTTGGCTGGCGCAATAGATCTCGGTACGGTTGCAGGTTGACAGAATGGTCGCTTCAGGATGCTTGCTGTGCGACTCGCGCAAGCCCTTGAGCGTGGGGGCCATCTGCTCGATTGAAAACGCAAACCGACCGCGCAAATCCAGCGGTGCAGTGTTATGGTTCAGCCCAAGAGCCCAGACAGTCATTCCCGTATTATAAAATTTATGTGACCGGTCGGTAGCCTGACTAGAGAAACCACCTACAAACAGCCATGACCGCTTATTTGCTGACAGACCATATCCTGAATTTCATCGCCCCGGCAGCCGTAGTGGCGTTGCTTTTGGTACTGTTAAGCCGTATTTCTGGCCGTTTTTTGATGTCAAAAAGACTTCAAACCCAATCAATATGGGCGCAAGCAGCTATTATTTTTATAGTCAATGTGGCAGTACTCGCCGCTGGCTTGGTGTTTTTTGGCAACGACGGCAAGATGGCAACCTATGCCGCGATGGTGCTGGCCTCAAGCGTGTGCCAGTGGGTTTTATTCAAAGGCTGGAAGGCTTGAACACATCCACACTGTCGGTGATGATGCCGTCCGTGCCCAAAGTCAGCAGGCGATCTACCTCGGCTTTGTCGTTCGGGGTGTAGCTCAGTAATTTAAAGCCCCCGCTCTTGGCCTGCGTCACGCTGGACGTGTCCCACAGCTTGTGGTTGCAGATGATGGCCCGGCAGCCGAGCATGAGGCCAGTTTCTAACCAGCCGGTCCACAACTCGTGCAGCAGCAGGCCGCGCGGCAAGTCGGGTGCGGCGTCCAGCGCGGCTTGCAGGGCATCGGGTTTGAAGGAAGTCAGCAAGGGCTTGCGCGATTCGTTTTGCCATAGGCGGGCGGCGTGCTTCGCCACCACCGTGCCGGTGTGCTCATCGGTGCCAGCGGTGGGTTTGATTTCGATGTTCAGATCGAAGCCGTTGCTGATGCAATACGCGGCGATGGTGTCCAGGCTGGGTATGGGCTCGCCAGCAAAAGCAGGTGAATGCCAACTGCCTGCGTCCAGTTTTTGCAAGGTTTGCCAAGTTTGCAGGCCAGCAACGCCAGTGCCATTGGTGGTGCGCTCCAACGTGTCATCGTGCAGCAAGAAAGGCACACCGTCACTGCTGAGTTTCACGTCGCATTCAAACATGCGGTAGCCGTGGCTGGCGCCGAGTTTGAAGGCGGCCAGTGTGTTTTCAGGGGCTAGTTTGCCAGCGCCACGGTGTCCTACCCAGCGTGGGTACGGCCAATCAGGCGTCATGGTGTTGTCTTGGGCAGCTGTTGCATGGTGGGGTCAATCGACACCCGCAATTTGCCGCCCACCACTTTGACATCGGCAATGCTCATGCGCGCCATCTTTTCAGTTTGGGTGCTTTTAAAGTTGTAAATCGGCGTGCGCTCCAGGCTTTGCTTGGCCAAGATCGAGCCGTATTGCGTCACCAGGTTTGTCACGTTGGCTGATACGCCGGGAAACTTCAAATCCTGAATCTGTGAATCGTCCAAAAATATCTCTCCCGTGCTGGCCTGGTAACGCGGTTTGGCTGACACCACGGCCGTGCCTGTGACGGGCTGCTGCAAGAGCGTGACCGTCGTGCCAAGGCTCAAAGTAATCCGGTCAGAATTGTCTTGCAGCGACACCACCGGGTTTTGCAGCTTGATGCAGGCCAGCGGCAGCGGGCAGTTTTCAGCCGGGAACTTGGGCGCTATCGCGTCCTGAATTTGTTTGGCTGAAAAATCAAGCGTGAATTTGCCGTCTGAAAAGCCGCAGGCGGCAAGCGTGCTGGCCAATAAAAGGTATAGAAAACTTCGGGTGATGTGGCGATGTGTCATTCACAAATTATGAATTCAATCGCTGATGCGCATGCCGGTTGTCGCGTCGAAGTGATGCACCCGGTCAGCACGCGGCGTGAGGGCTATGGTTTGGCCCAAAGCGGGAGCTACCGTGGCCTCATCGGTGCGAACCACCAATTGCTCATCACCCAAGCGGCAGTACAGCAGGCGCTCGGCACCGAGCATTTCAACGGATTCGACCACGGCTTGCCATCCACCCGTACCAATGTCTAAATGCTCTGGCCGAATGCCCAGAATGTGGCCTGCCTTTGCGCCTTGCGCATGTTTTAAAAGATTCATCGGCGGAGAGCCGATAAAGCTGGCCACAAACGTCGTGGCAGGGCGGTGGTAGACCTCTTCTGGCGTGCCAAATTGCTCCATGCGGCCGGCGTTCATCACCATCATGCGCTGGGCCAGCGTCATGGCTTCGACCTGATCGTGCGTGACGAAGAGCGATGTGATGCCGAGTTCGCGGTGCAGTTTTTGAATCTCCAGCCGCGTTTGCACCCGCAGCTTGGCGTCCAGGTTGCTCAGGGGTTCGTCAAACAAAAACACCTGCGGCTGGCGTACGATGGCCCGGCCCATGGCCACGCGCTGGCGCTGCCCGCCTGACAGCTCACGCGGTTTGCGGTCTAAAAACTTGCCCAGTTCCAGAATGCCTGCTGCTTTGTCTACGCGTTGTTTGATTTCTTCAGTAGGAACTTTTTTGATTTTCAAACCGTACGCCATGTTGTCAAACACGCTCATGTGTGGGTACAGCGCGTAGTTTTGAAACACCATGGCAATGTCGCGTTCTGCTGGTTCTAGCTGGTTAACGACCCGGTTGCCAATGCTGATCTCACCGCCGGTAATGTCTTCCAGCCCCGCCACCATGCGCAGCAGGGTGGATTTGCCGCAGCCTGATGGGCCAACGATGACGATGAATTCATGGTCAGCCACAGCGGCTGTCACGCCGTGAATGACCTGCAGCGCTTTCGCACCGTTGCCGTAGCTTTTGGTGACGTTGTTGAGGTTGATTGATGCCATTATTTTTCAGTGTCCACTAGACCTTTAACAAACCACTTTTGCATCAGGATCACCACCAGTGCAGGCGGCAGCATAGCCAAAATGGCGGTGGCCATCACCACGTTCCATTCCGTGTAGGCCTCACCTGCAATCAGGCGCTTGATGCCCAGCACCACCGGGTACATGTTTTCGTTGGTGGTGACCAAGAGCGGCCACAGGTACTGGTTCCAGCCGTAAATAAACTGAATCACAAACAGCGCGGCAATCGATGTTTTTGACAGCGGCAGCAGCACGTCCCAAAAAAAGCGCATCGGGCTGGCGCCGTCCATTCGCGCCGCTTCGACAAGCTCATCAGGCACGGTTAAAAAGAATTGCCTGAATAAAAATGTGGCGGTGGCCGATGCAATGAGTGGAATCGTCAAACCTGCGTAACTATTGAGCATGCCCAGGTCAGACACCACGGCATATGTCGGGCCAATACGCACCTCCACTGGCAGCATCAGCGTGACAAAAATCATCCAGAACACCAGGCCTTTGGCCGGGAAGCGAAAGTAAACAATCGCAAACGCTGACAGCAGCGAAATGGCTATTTTGCCGACGGCAATCACGACCGCCGTGACCAGGCTGACCCACATCATCGGCAGTGCGGGTGGGAAGGTGCCGCCGCGTGAGTTTTCGCCGCCGAACAGGGCGATGCGGTAGGTTTCTAGCGCGTGTGTGCTGGGGATGAGTGACAGCGGGTTGGATGCGGCAATTTGTTCTTGGGTTTGTGTAGACGCGACGAAGGCCAAATACAACGGAAAGGCAACAATCGCCACGCCCAGCAACAAAATGGCGTGCGAAAAAAAGTTAGCGATGGGGCGGCGTTCAATCATGGGTGGCTAACATCAATAGTTGACTTTCTTCTCGATGAAGCGAAATTGCAACACCGTCAACGCAATCACAATCACCATCAACACCACCGACTGCGCCGCCGAGCCGCCAATGTCCATCGCCTTGAAGCCGTCAAAGTAAACCTTGTAAACCAAAATAGCCGTGTCTTTGCCCGGCCCGCCTTGGGTGGCTGCGTCCACAATGCCGAAGGTGTCGAAAAAGGCGTAAATGATGTTGATGACCAGCAAGAAAAACGTGGTCGGCGTGAGCAGCGGGAAAACAATCGTCCAAAAGCGTCTGGCGGGCGATGCGCCGTCAATGGCCGCAGCTTCTAAAAGCGACTTGGGGATCGACTGCAAACCTGCCAAAAAGAATAAAAAGTTGTATGAAATCTGCTTCCACACCGCAGCCACCACAATCAGCGTCATCGCGTGGGTGGAATTCAGCAAATGGTTCCATTCAATGCCCACCGACTGCAGCGCAAACGAAATGACGCCCATCGGCGACGAAAACATGAAGACCCAAAGCACACCCGCCACGACAGGTGCTACCGCGTAGGGCCAAATCAGCAGGGTTTTGTAGGTGCCTGCGCCGCGAATCACGCCGTTGGCCATCACCGCCAGCAACAGCGCAATCGCCAAACCAAAGCCAGCCACCAGCACTGAAAACAGCGCCGTGACTTTGAACGAATTCAGGTAAGTGCTGTCAGCCCAAAGGCGTGAAAAGTTCAGCATGCCGACAAACTCGCTCGACGTGCCAAAAGCGTCTTCACTCAGCACGCTTTGCCACACGGCCTGGCTGGCAGGCCAGAAGAAAAAGACCAGCACAATCACCATTTGCGGCGCAACCAGCACCCACGGCAGCCAGGCTGATTTGAAGAGGACTCGTTTTTCCAATTCAGTGCTTCTTTTTATAAATTAACAAAGTAGTTCGCTATTAATTCAGGAGCTGCTTGCGCCCGTATTTATTGGGCTAGAGCCATATTTGACACCTGAAAACGGCGTGTTCAGACCGTTTTCAGGTTATTTTCAGGTTTATTTGCCTTTGTTGGCCGTCTGGAACCGCTCAAGTTGCTCATTGCCGCGCTTCACGGCGGTGTCCAGCGCTTCTTTGGCTGACTTTTTACCAGCCCAGACTTGTTCCAGCTCTTCGTCGTTGATGGCGCGAATCTGTACAAAGTTGCCCAAGCGAATGCCGCGCGACTTGTCGGTGGTTTTGCGGATCATCTGGTTGACTGACACATCGGTACCCGGGTTTTGCTTGTAAAAACCTGATTTTTCAGTCATCTCAAAAGACGCCTTGGTCAGCGGCAGGTAGCCTGTGCGCTGGTGGCTTTTGGCGGCCTCGGCAGGTTGCGACAAGAAGGCGTAAAACTGGCCAACGCCTTTGTAGTCAGCAGCTGGTTTGCCCGACATGGCCCACAAACTAGCGCCGCCAATCACGGTGTTTTGAGGTGAGCCCGGCACGTCTGGGTAATACGGCAGTGCGCCTGTACCGGCAGCAAACTTGGCGTTGCGCTTGATGTTGCCGTAGAGCGCTGATGAGCCGGTCATCATGGCGCATTCGCCCGACACAAAGGTGGCGTCTGCCAAATTGCCACGGCCTTTGTACACAAACAGAGCTTGCTTGGACATGTTGGCCAGGTTTTCAATGTGGCGTACGTGCAGCGGGGTGTTGAAGGCCAAACGCGTGTCCAGCCCCTTCATGCCGTTGCTTTTGGTTGCAAATTCAACGTTATGCCAAGCGGAGAAGCTCTCCAACTGGGTCCAGCTTTGCCAGCTGGTGGTGAATGGGCATTTGTGGCCACCGGCTTTGAGCTTGGCTGCTGCCAATGCGACTTCTGGCCAAGTCGTCGGAACGTTGTCGATTCCAGCGGCTTTGAAGGCATCTTTGTTGTAATGAAAGACTGTCGTAGAGCTGTTGAAAGGGAAGCTCAGCATGTCGCCGCTGGGAGCTGTGTAGTAGCCTGCAACAGCGGGCACATAGGCTGCCGGGTCAAACTTGATACCGGCTTTTTTCATGACTTCAGTCACCGGAACAATCGCCTGTTTGCTGGCCATCATGGTGGCGGTGCCGACCTCAAACACTTGCAAAATGTGCGGCGCGTTGCCTGCGCGGAATGCGGCAATGGCAGCTGTCATGGACTCGTCGTAGCTGCCCTTGAAGGTCGGCACGACTTTGTAGTCCTTCTGGCTGGCGTTGAAGTCCTTGGCCTGGTCGTTGACCCATTCGCCCAAAGCGCCACCCATCGAATGCCACCACTGAATTTCAGTTTGTGCATGGCTGCTCAGTGGCAGGCAGGCGGTAAATGCAGCCAAAGCGGCTGCCGCATAACGGTATTTCATAAAAACTCCTGATTAAGAACCGAAAAAAGCCAGCAATCAGCATATGTCTGGTTTATGACAGTGTTATTTAAAGGCAGCGCAAATTTTTAGCAAGCCGGGTTTGTATGGGGTTAGCCAGCGCGTCTGTCACGGATGTTGCACTGCGGTAACATTGGTCTTCGCCTGAGGTATGCCCCTCAAAGCTACTGAATCCGCACGATGAACGCACCCACAAAACTTGAAGAATTGAACGTTTTTGCTGACCAGCCAAAGACGCAGGAAGACCGCATCCGCGAGATTCCTTACAACTACACCTCATTTTCAGACCGTGAAGTGGTGATCCGCCTGTTGGGCACGCGCGGCTGGGACTTGCTGAACCAGCTGCGTGGCGAGCGCCAAACCGGCCGGTCTGCCCGCATGTTGTACGAGGTGTTGGGCGATGTCTGGGTGGTGCAGCGCAACCCGTACCTGCAAGACGACATGCTGGACAACCCCAAGCGCCGCAAGCTGCTGGTCGATGCCTTGCAGCACCGCCTGGGCGAAGTTGAAAAACGCCGCACACCGGGCGTGGACCCGACGCGTGATGCGGTGGTGGGCGAGCTTTTGGCAGCAGCGCGTGATGCGGTCACCCGCTTTGCACGCTCGTTTGAAGAAATGTACGATTTGCGCCGCATGACCGAGCGCAAACTGCGCAAGCTCACGCTGAAAGACAACATCAAGTTTGATGGCCTGTCGCGTGTGTCGCACGTCACAGACGCCACCGACTGGCGGGTCGAATACCCGTTTGTGGTGCTCACGCCAGACGCAGAAGTGGAAATGGCCGGGCTGGTCAAGGGCTGTATCGATTTGGGGCTGACGATTGTCCCGCGCGGCGGCGGCACGGGCTACACCGGCGGCGCGATTCCGCTGACCTGGAAGTCAGCTGTCATCAACACCGAAAAATTAGAGGCCATGACCGAGGTGGAAATGGTCATGCTGCCGGGATTGGACAAACCTGTGGCCACAGTCTGGACAGAAGCCGGCGTCGTCACGCAGCGTGTGGCTGATGCGGCTGACCGGGGCGGCTATGTGTTTGCGGTAGACCCGACATCGGCTGAAGCGTCTTGCATTGGCGGCAACATCGCCATGAATGCGGGCGGCAAAAAGGCCGTGCTGTGGGGTACAGCGCTGGACAATTTGGCCAGCTGGCGCATGGTCACGCCCGATTCGCAGTGGCTGGAAGTCACGCGAATCAATCACAACCTGGGCAAGATTCATGATGCCGAGTTGGCCAGCTTTGAGCTTAAATATTTTGAAGCAGATGGCAAAACATTTCTGCGGCAAGAGCGGCTGGACATTCCCGGCAAGAGCTTTCGCAAAGAAGGCTTGGGCAAAGACGTCACCGACAAATTTTTAAGCGGCTTGCCCGGCATTCAAAAAGAAGGCTGTGACGGCCTGATCACCAGCGCCCGCTGGATTGTTCACCGCATGCCGGTGCACACCCGCACCGTGTGCATGGAGTTTTTTGGCAACGCCAAAGACGCCGTGCCCAGCATTGTGGAAATCAAAGACTTCATGTTTGCCGAGCAAAAGCGCAGCGAAGCCGTTGGCTCACCCGTGCTGCTGGCGGGCCTGGAGCATCTGGACGACCGCTATTTGCGCGCCGTCGGTTATGCCACCAAATCAAAACGCGGTGGCCTGCCCAAGATGGTGCTGATTGGCGATATTGCCGGTGACGACGCAGATGCGGTAGCCCGTGCGACGAGTGAAGTCGTGCGCATTGCCAATTCACGGAGCGGCGAAGGCTTCATCGCGATCAGCCCTGAAGCACGTAAAAAGTTTTGGTTGGACCGCAAGAAAACCGCCGCTATTTCACGCCACACCAACGCCTTCAAAATCAACGAAGACGTGGTGATCCCGCTGCCGCGCATGGCCGAATACACCGACGGCATCGAGCGCATCAACATCGAACTGAGCCTGGCCAACAAAATCAAGCTGTGCGATGCGCTGGCGGCTTTTTTGAGCAAAGGCAATTTGCCGCTGGGCAAGGCAGAAGATGCCAGCGATGTGCCTTCGCCCGAGATGCTGGAGGACCGGGTTGCGCAGGCCTTGGCGCTGGTTGCTGAAACACGTGCGCTGTGGGCAGGCTGGCTGCAAAACGTCGATGCACTGTTCCTCGGATTACAAGACCACACCCTGCGCGCCAGCTGGAAGACGCAGCTCAAAGCGCCATTGCAAGCCATCTTCACTGGTGGCGCGTTTTTGCCGATATTCACCGAGTGCGTGGCAATTCACAAACGCGTTCTTAAAGGCCGCGTGTGGGCCGCGCTGCACATGCATGCGGGCGACGGCAACGTGCACACCAACCTGCCAGTCAACAGTGACGACTACGAGATGCTGCAAACCGCACGCCATGCGGTCGAACGCATCATGGTGCTGGCCCGCTCACTTAATGGGGTGATTTCTGGCGAACATGGCATTGGCATCACCAAGCTGGAGTTTTTGACCGATGCGGAGCTGAAACCGTTTGCCGATTACAAAGCCAAGGTTGACCCGGAAGGGCGTTTCAACAAAGGCAAGTTGCTGCGAAATCAGGAGCTGCTTGCGCCCGTATCTATTGGTCTAGAGGCCAAAAAGATAGGTAAAAACGACCAAAAAGAACCTCTTTTGGCTGATTTGACGAACGCTTACACGCCAAGTTTTGGCCTGATGGGTCATGAGTCTTTGATCATGCAACAGTCCGACATTGGCGCGATTGCTGATTCGGTCAAAGACTGCTTGCGCTGCGGCAAGTGCAAACCGGTGTGTGCCACCCACGTGCCGCGTGCCAACCTGCTGTACAGCCCGCGCAACAAGATTTTGGCGACGTCGTTGCTGGTTGAAGCCTTTTTGTACGAAGAGCAAACCCGGCGCGGCGTGAGCATCAAGCATTGGCAAGAGTTTGAAGACGTGGCCGACCATTGCACGGTGTGCCACAAGTGTTTGAGCCCATGTCCAGTCGATATTGACTTTGGCGAAGTCTCGATGAACATGCGCAACCTGCTGCGCAAAATGGGTCAAAAAACCTTCCGACCTGGCAACGCGGCGGCGATGGTGTTTTTGAATGCTACCAATCCGCAGACGATTAAATTCATGCGCAGTGCGATGGTCGATGTCGGTTTTAAAGCCCAGCGCCTGGCCAACAACCTGTTCAAGCGACTGGCGCGCAAGCAAACGGCCACGCCGCCTGCCACCACTGGCAAAGCGCCCATCAAAGAGCAGGTGATTCACTTCATCAACAAAAAAATGCCGGGTGGGCTACCGAAAAAAACCGCACGTGCCTTGCTGGACATTGAAGACAAAGACTACGTGCCGATTATTCGCAATCCGAAGGCCACCACGGCTGAAACGGAAGCGGTGTTTTATTTTCCGGGTTGTGGCTCTGAGCGGCTGTTCAGTCAGGTCGGTTTGGCCACGCAGGCCATGCTGTGGCATACAGGCGTGCAAACCGTGTTGCCACCCGGTTATTTGTGCTGCGGCTACCCGCAAAAAGGCAGTGGCCAGTTTGACAAGGCCGACAAAATCATCACCGACAACCGGGTGCTGTTTCACCGCGTGGCCAACACCCTGAACTACCTCGACATCAAAACCGTGGTGGTGAGCTGCGGCACCTGCTACGACCAGTTGCAGGGCTACGAGTTTGACAAGATTTTCCCCGGCAGCCGCATCATTGACATTCACGAGTATTTGCTTGAAAAAGGCGTTACCCTGCGGCCCGAAAATGGCGATGGGAACGGCTACTTGTTCCACGACCCCTGCCATAGCCCGATGAAGCTTCAAGAGCCGATGAAAACTGTGAAAGCGCTGCTGGGCGACAACGTGCTGAAAAACGAGCGCTGTTGCGGCGAGTCCGGTACGCTGGGCGTGACGCGGCCTGATATTTCGACCCAGGTACGCTTCAGAAAAGAAGAAGAATTGCAAAAGGGTGAAGCGCAGTTAAGAGCATCTGGCGCAGTAGCTGAAAAGCAAAATGTCAAAATTTTGACCAGCTGCCCCAGCTGCCTGCAAGGCCTGTCGCGCTACCAGGACGACATGAAAAACGGTTTGCTGGAGGCCGACTACATAGTTGTCGAAATGGCAAACCAAATCTTGGGCAAAGACTGGTTGCAGACCTATGTTGATTCGGCCAACCATGGC
>JANNVB010000014.1:0-10260 GCA_031414215.1 Polaromonas sp.
GCCCAGCCCATCGGCCTGCTGTTGTAAAGCTCACAGGCAATTAAGCTGCGAGTGCGAAACGTTCGTCGTTTGCAGTTAGTTTGTTTGAATCAGTTTTACGAGCACACTCAGCTCGACATGCACCACACCGCGTCCGAACCCACGTCGAAACCAATGCAGCCCCAAACAAGTAGTTTAAGCCATTCGCAATAATTGCAAGAGCTGGGCGGGCGTTGCAATGGTGGCGTCTGCTTTCCAGTGCGCCGTATCAGACGTTGCGCCCAAATAGCCGTAAGCTGCTGCCACAGTGGGCATACCGGCTGCACGCCCGGCAATGATGTCGCGTTCGTCGTCACCCACATAGGCACAGCGTTCAGGCGCCACACCAATTTGACGCGCGGCTTCTAGCAAAGGCGCGGGGTGCGGTTTGGCGTGGGGGGTGGTGTCGCCGCCGACAATCGTCTGCGCGGTGCTAAAAAGCGGCATGGCACGGGTTAGCGGCAATGTGAAGCGCTCGGATTTGTTGGTTACCACGCCCCACTTGAGGCCCGCTTTGTTGATTTGCGCGATCAACTCTGCCACACCGTCAAACGCGTAGGTTCGCTGGGTCATGCAGGCTTCATAGTTTGCGAAAAACTCTTGCTTGAGTGCTTCAAAATCCGCATGGTCTGGTGCAATGCCAAAGCCCACACCAATCATGCCGCGCGCGCCCGCACCCGCCATCGGCCTGTATTGAGCCAGTGGCAAGGACGGCAATCCGCGATCAGTACGCATTTTGTCGGCTGCGGCCCCCAAGTCAGGGGCGCTGTCTATCAAAGTGCCGTCCAGGTCAAACAGCACAGCATCAATATTTGTAAACATGTCAGGCCGCTTTTACCGTGGCGAACATGTAATTGACACTGGTATCAGCATCCAGCCAATAGTGCTTGGTCAGGGGGTTGTATTGCAGGCCTTTGGTGTGCGTTAGATCCAACCCTGCACCGCGGCAATGCCCGGCTAGCTCGCTGGGTTTGATGAGCTTGGCGTACTCGTGCGTACCGCGCGGCAAAAGGTTTAAAACATATTCAGCCCCCACAATCGCAAACAAAAAAGCTTTCGCATTGCGGTTGATGGTTGAAAAAAACACATGGCCACCGGGTTTGACCAAGGTGGCGCAGGCTTTGACGACCAATGACGGATCAGGCACATGCTCCAGCATTTCCATGCAAGTGACAACATCAAAGCGGCCGGGCTGCTCAGCAGCCAGCGCCTCGGCACTGATTTCCTGATATTCAACGCCTTCGGTTTGCGCTTCAAGCGCGTGGAGTTGCGCTACCTTTAATGCTTTGCTGGCCAGGTCAATGCCCAATACATCGGCGCCTTTGCGAGCCATGGCATCGGCCAAAATACCGCCGCCACAGCCTACGTCGAGTACGCGCAGCCCTTTGAGGGGGACGATGTTTTCAATCCATTCCAGGCGTAACGGGTTAATTTGGTGAAGCGGGCGAAACTCGCTTTCTTTGTCCCACCAGCGGTGCGCAAGGTCAGAAAATTTAGCCAGCTCGGCAGGGTCGAAGTTGTCTTGGGTCTGCATATTTGTATTATCGTTCGGGCATAAAAAAACCGCGCCTGAGCGCGGTTTTTTCGAGCAATCTTTAGGGATTACTTGTTGGCACGGGTACCAACGACTTCGATTTCTACGCGACGGTTTTTCGCGCGGCCTTCGGCAGTCTTGTTGTCAGCAACTGGCTGTTTCTCGCCTTTGCCTTCGGTGTAAACGCGGTTTTTCTCAATGCCTTTGGACACCAAGTAAGCCTTGACAGCCTCTGAACGGCGAACCGACAGCTTCTGGTTGTAAGAGTCGCCGCCAACTGCGTCGGTGTGACCAACAGCAATGATGACTTCAAGGTTGATACCTTTGATCTTGCTAACCAGATCATCCAGCTTGGCTTTGCCTTCTGGCTTGACGACAGCTTTGTCGAAGTCAAAGAAAGCGTCAGCGGCATAGGTTACTTTGGTAGCAACAGTTGCCGGAGCTGGAGCTGGAGCTGGAGCTGGAGCTGGAGCAGCGCGTGGTGCTACTGCAGCAGGTGCTGGTGCTGGAGCAGCAACAGGAACAATAGCGCCATCGCAGCCTGGGAATGCCGTTGCAGGCGTCCAGAAGGCATCACGCCAGCACAGTTCATTGGTACCGTTTTTCCAGACCAGCTCGTTTGTGCTGTTTCTCCAATTGTCGACAGTTTGCGCACCAGCGGCTGTAACAAGCGCTGCGGAAGCAAACAACATTGCCACTTTGTTGAGTTTCTTCATGGTTCTCCTCTAGAGAAAAGCCGCAGACTTGCTGCGATTGATGAGTTATACGTTCTGGGTGACCATCACCCGAAACGTTGAGTTTATTGTGCCACAGACATTTGCGGGTACAAGCCCACAATCGCTTTCGTCTGACACAGAGATAAGAAACTTCTACGTTTGTTGCTGTCTAGCCACAACCTGCCGCAGTAGCCTAGGCCGTAAAATAACAGGTTGACTTCGCGCTCTGCGACAAAAAAATCCAACCAGGCCGTTCATGACCCAGTTTGCAAAAGAAACCCTGCCCATCAGTCTTGAAGAAGAAATGCGGCGCAGCTACCTAGATTACGCGATGAGTGTGATCGTTGGTCGGGCATTGCCTGATGCCCGAGACGGACTTAAACCCGTCCACCGGCGCGTGCTGTTTGCCATGCATGAACTGAACAACGACTGGAACAAACCGTATAAAAAATCAGCCCGCATTGTGGGTGACGTGATTGGTAAATACCACCCACACGGCGACCAGTCGGTGTACGACACCATCGTTCGTATGGCGCAAGACTTTTCTATGCGCCACTTACTGGTGGATGGTCAAGGCAACTTCGGCTCGGTCGATGGTGATAACGCCGCCGCGATGCGTTACACCGAAATCCGGCTGGCCAAGATTGCGCATGAGTTGCTGGCCGACCTGGATAAAGAAACCGTTGACTTTGGCCCCAACTACGACGGCAGCGAGCAAGAGCCGCTGGTCATGCCAACGCGCCTGCCCAACCTGCTGGTCAACGGTTCTGGGGGTATTGCTGTGGGGATGGCGACCATCATCCCGCCCCACAACTTGAATGAAGTGGTCGATGCCTGCCTACATTTACTGCACAACCCAGAAGCCACGATTGATGACCTGATGGACATCATCCCTGCACCAGACTTCCCGACCGCTGGCATTATTTATGGCATCAATGGTGTCAAAGACGGCTACCGCACGGGGCGCGGCAAAGTAGTGATGCGCGCCAAATGCCACTTCGAAGACATCGACAAAGGCCAACGCCAATCGATCATCGTTGACGAGTTGCCGTACCAGGTCAACAAAAAGACGCTGCAAGAGCGCATGGCCGAGCTGGTGCATGAAAAGAAGATTGAAGGTATCAGCCACATACAAGATGAGAGCGACAAATCAGGGATGCGCCTGGTGATCGAGCTAAAGCGCGGAGAAGTGCCCGAGGTGGTGCTGAACAACCTCTACAAGCAAACCCAGTTGCAAGATACCTTCGGCATCAACATGGTGGCGTTGATCAATGGCCAGCCCAAGCTTTGCAATTTGAAGGATCTGATTTCCGTCTTCTTGTCGCATCGCCGTGAAGTTGTAACGCGCCGCACCGTGTTCACGCTGCGCAAAGCACGCGAGCGCGGTCATGTGCTCGAAGGCCTGGCCGTAGCACTGGCCAATATTGATGACTTCATTGCCATCATCCGCAATGCGCCTACACCTCCCGTTGCCAAGGCCGAATTGATGGTCAGGCCTTGGGACAGCAAACTGGTGCGCGAAATGCTGACCCGCACCCGTGCTGATGGCGGCACCGTGAATGCTGACGACTACCGGCCCGATGGACTGGAAAAGCTTTACGGTATGGGCAGCGACGGTCTATACCGTTTGTCTGAAACACAAGCGCAAGAAATTTTGCAAATGCGCTTGCAGCGCCTCACGGGTCTTGAGCAAGACAAAATTGTGGCCGAATACAAAGAAGTCAGGGCAGAGATTGATGATTTGCTGGATATTTTGTCCAAGCCTGGTCGCGTGTCCGTCATCATTGGTGAAGAGCTGGCCACCATCAAACAGGAGTTTGGCCAAACCAAACTGGGCGCACGCCGCAGCCACATTGAGCACTCTTCTTTTGATTTGAGTACCGAAGACCTGATCACCCCGACCGACATGGTGGTCACGTTGTCGCATACCGGCTACATCAAGAGCCAGCCCTTGTCTGAGTACCGTTCACAAAAGCGCGGCGGGCGCGGCAAGCAGGCTACCGCCACCAAAGAAGACGATTGGGTTGACCAACTTTTCATTGCCAACACGCACGACTACATTTTGTGTTTTTCAAACCGTGGGCGCCTGTATTGGCTCAAGGTATGGGAAGTCCCCGCCGGTTCGCGCGGTTCGCGCGGCAGACCTATCGTCAACATGTTCCCGCTGCAAGAGGGCGAGAAAATCAACGTCGTTTTAGCTCTGACGGGCGACAAGCGCGTCTTCCCCGCAGACCAATATGTCTTTATGGCAACTTCGATGGGCACAGTCAAAAAGACTGCGTTGGATGAGTTCAACAATCCACGTAAAGGCGGAATCATTGCCGTCAACCTCGATGACGGCGACTATTTGATCGGCGCTGCGCTGACCGACGGCAAACACGATGTGATGCTGTTCAGTGATGGCGGCAAAGCGGTTCGTTTTGATGAAGACGATGTTCGCCCGTTGGGTCGTAACGCACGCGGTGTGCGCGGTATGGCGCTGGATGTGGGTCAAAGTGTCATCGCCATGCTGGTGGCTGAAGACGAACAACAAAGCGTGTTGACCGCTACGCAAAATGGTTTTGGTAAACGCACATCGATCACCGAATACACCCGCCACGGGCGCGGCACCAAAGGCATGATCGCGATTCAGCAAAGTGAGCGCAATGGCAAAGTTGTGGCTGCAACTTTGGTGCATACAGACGACGAAATCATGCTCATCACCGACAAAGGTGTGCTGGTGCGTACCCGCGTCAGCGAAATCCGCGAAATGGGCAGGGCTACCCAAGGCGTGACACTGATTGGTTTGGATGAAGGTTCACAATTGAGTGGCCTGCAGCGCATTGTTGAAAACGATGCTGCATTGAACGACTCACCCAGTGATTCGTCTATCGCCGACCCGTCAACAGACTCAACGTTTTCCAACCCGGATATCAACGAATGAAAAAACTTCTTACCGCTTTGTCCTTAGCTGGCCTTGCATTTTCAATCACTGCACAAGCGCAAACTGCGGACTCCAAACTGGAATGGGCCACCAAGGCTGTCGCATTGCAGCAAGGCCCAGAGCTGGAGAGGCTGATCGGCCAACTGGCGGAGTCATCGTCTCAGGATCTGGTGCAAAGCTGGGGCGTGAAACTGCGCGCAGACGTACCAAGGAATCAAATTGAAAAAGCCGCTGAAAGCCTGAATGTAGAGCTGAAAAAATACAACGATGATGTGTCGAAAATCATCAAAAGCAAGGTCAACAAAGCCAGCGCTGACAGCTTGATTCCGGTCTACATGGAGCGTTTTTCGCTGGATGAACTCAAGCAGTTGGTGGCTTTTTTTGAGTCCCCAACAGTCAAAAAATACCAAGCGGCAGCACCAGAACTGGGTAATGTGTTTGTCAATCAGTTAATCATGGAAACCCGTGCCGACGTATCCGCTCGGGCAAAGGTATTTGACGACGCGGCAACCAAAATTGTGGGCGCAGCCCCAAAAGCACCAACCACCGCTCCTGCTGCTGCCGCGACCGACAAGAGCAAGCCAGCAGCCAAGAAATGAGCTTGGATCTCGCGGATTTACGTGGCCAAATTGATGCCATAGACCAGCAATTACTGGCTCTATTGAACAGCCGCGCCCAAGTGGCTGAAAAAGTCGGCGAAGTTAAAAAGCGCGAAGGCACACCCTTTTTCAGGCCAGATCGGGTTGCCAAGGTCATTGAACAGATTCAGCATGCCAACCAGGGCCCGCTGAAAAACGAGCACATTGCAGCGGTTTGGCGTGAAATCATGTCGGCCTGCCTGGCGCTTGAGTCTCCCGTTCGCGTGGCTTACTTAGGCCCCGCAGGCACTTTCAGCGAGCAAGCAGCCATACAATTTTTTGGCAGCAGCATTGACCCCATTCCCTGCCCAAGCATCGACGAGGTTTTTCGTGCCACAGCATCGGGGACTGCTCATTACGGCGTGGTGCCTGTTGAAAACTCGACCGAAGGCGTTGTCTCACGCTCGCTTGATCTTTTCTTGAATTCACCGCTTCATATTGTGGGTGAGACCAGTTTGATGGTGCGGCACAACTTGCTGCGTTTGACGGACAGCATGGAAGGCATTGAGGCGGTTTATGCCCATCCGCAAGCATTGGCGCAATGCCAAGCTTGGCTCACTATGCACTTGCCCAATGCAGCCAGGCATGCCGCATCCAGCAATGCCGAAGGCGCGCGTCTTGCGTCCACCAACGCCGCTTGGGCGGGTATTGCCAGTGAGCGCGCTGGAACCCAATACGGACTGCACATGCCAGCACACGGCATACAAGATGACGCGTTCAACCGCACCCGGTTCGCAGTCGTCTGTCTGCCGCAGACCCTGCCCTCGCCACCCGCATCTGACAAAGACTGCACAAGCTTGGTGGTGTCAGTATCGAACCGGCCAGGTGCGGTACATGACTTGCTGGTGCCATTGAAAGAGCACGGCGTTTCCATGACGCGTTTTGAGTCGCGCCCGGCTCGCTCAGGGCAATGGGAATATTATTTTTATATCGACTTACAAGGTCATCCATCGCAGCCTCATGTCAAGCAAGCGCTGCTTGAGTTGCAGCGGCTATGTGCGTTTTATAAAGTGCTCGGCACTTATCCCGTCAATGAATAACAAAAATGCAGGTCTTATTTGATGTTTGAACAATTGGGTCTTATTGGTTGCGGCTTGATGGGCGGTTCATTCGCGTTGGCGCTCAAGCGCGCCGGCCTCGTCAAGCGTGTGGTGGGCTACAGCAAATCGCCTTCAACAACTGAACGTGCACGCCAGATGGGCGTGATTGATGTCGAAGCACCTTCTGCGCTTTTGGCTGTCTCGGGTGCCGACATCGTGCTGCTGGCCGTTCCGGTTTCTGCCACTGAAGCCTCTTTTAAAGCCATTCGCCATCTGATCACACCCAACACGCTGATCATGGACGTGGGTTCAACCAAACGCGATGTCGTCGACGCTGCACGCCGAGTTTTGCGTGACGATGTGGGTTGCTTCGTGCCTGCGCACCCGATCACAGGCAAAGAGCTGTCCGGCGTCGAGTATGCAGATAGCAATTTGTACACGGGCAAGCAGGTCATCCTGACTCCTATTGAGCGCACTTATACGGCGCAGCTGAATAAAGCCACTGCGCTGTGGACCGCTTTAGGATGCCATGTGTTGCAGATGTCTCCGCAGGAACACGATGCGGCTTATGCAGCCGTCAGCCATCTCCCGCACTTGATCGCTTTTACATTGATGAAAAGCATTTCTGGGCAGGCTCAAGGAGCGGACTACCTGTCGCTGGCCGGGCCAGGATTCAGAGATTTTTCGCGCATTGCAGCCAGTGATTCAAAAATGTGGCGCGACATCCTGATCGCCAATCGGGAAGAACTGCTGGCGCAGTCAAAGATTTTTCAGCAAACATTGCAATCGCTTGAAAAGCTCATTGCAGCCAGCGATGGAGATGCGCTCGAACAACTGCTGGAACAAGCCAGTCAGACGCGCGCAAACTGGCGCATCAGCTCGCAAAAACCACACAAGTAACGCGGCGACATGTTCGATATTGAGTACCTGGATATCCCGCCACTGATCAGGGCGGGCGGCAAGGTTCGCCTGCCAGGCTCAAAAAGTATTTCCAATCGCGTCTTGTTGCTGGCGGCTTTAAGTCAAGGCAAAACAACGGTTCATGATGTCCTGGCATCAGACGATACCGCCGTGATGCTGACAGCCCTCAAGCAGCTGGGCTGCACCATCAAACAAACTGACGACAGGGTGGTCATCGATGGCCTGGGTGGGCAGTTGGTTCACAAGAAATCGCAACTTTTCATGGGCAATGCAGGTACCGCCATGCGGCCTTTAACTGCCGCATTGGCCATGTTGGGTGGTGAATTTGAATTGTCTGGCGTGGCACGCATGCATGAGCGGCCGATTGGCGACCTGGTTGATGCGTTGCGTCAGCTGGGCTGCCATATTGATTACTTGGGCAATGACGGCTTTCCACCGTTGCGGCTTCTTCCCTACAAACCAGGTAGCCTCAAGCTGAATGAGCCCATTCGCATTCGCGGTGATGTGTCCAGCCAATTTTTAACCGCCCTGCTGATGGCTTTGCCTCTGGTGGCAGACCAGGACATTTGCATTGAGGTGGTGGGCGAATTGATCTCCAGGCCTTACATTGAAATCACGCTCAATCTGTTGGCGAAATTCGGCATACAGATCAAGCGTGATGGCTGGCAGCGCTTCACCATTCCCGCTGATAGCCAGTACCGGTCGCCGGGAAATGTTTATGTTGAAGGTGACGCTTCATCTGCTAGTTATTTTATAGCGCTTGGCGCAATAGCTACGGGCACTACAGAGTCTGCAAGCATTGAAATTTCTGGCGTGGGGGCGGACTCCATTCAAGGCGATATTCGTTTCATAGATGCCGCCCGCATGATGGGTACGCAAATTGACACCACGCCCAATTCGCTACGGATCTCGCGCGGGGTACCTGGTGTTGGCTGGCCGCTTCGCGCGATTGATTTGGATTGCAACCACATGCCCGATGCAGCAATGACACTGGCTGTGATGGCACTTTACGCTGAAGGCACGACCACGCTGCGCAACATTGCCAGTTGGCGCGTCAAAGAAACCGACCGGATTGCGGCGATGGCATGCGAGCTGCGCAAGCTGGGCGCCGTGGTTGAAGAAGGCAGTGACTACATCAAAATTACGCCGCCAGCTACGTTGGTGGGCTGGAAAAGCACGTCCATACACACTTATGACGATCACCGCGTCGCAATGTGCTTTTCGCTGGCGGCATTCAACCCGGCTCAGGCGCTTATTCGCATCCTTGACCCAAAATGCGTCGCCAAGACATACCCCGATTATTTTGAAGACCTGTTTGCACTGACCGAGGCAAACATCACCGACATTCCGGTTATTTGTATCGATGGCCCCACTGCGTCGGGCAAAGGCACGCTTGCAGCTCAGGTTGCACAGCGTTTGGGCTACCACTACCTAGACTCTGGCGCCTTGTACCGTTTGACTGCTTTTGCCGCCAGTCGTGCTGGCATTTCGCTGGACGATGGCTCTCGGGTGGCGCAAATTGCCAAGTCGCTGCCCGTTCGTTTTACGGCCGATCATGTGTTTTTAGACGGCGAAGACGTCTCGCATGCCATCCGCACTGAAGAAGCGGGCATGGCCGCATCCAAAGTTTCGGTTCACCCCGAAGTTCGTACCGCTTTGGTGGCACTTCAGCACGGTTTTCGCCGCTTGCCTGGCTTGGTGGCCGATGGGCGAGACATGGGCAGCGTGATTTTTCCTGACGCTGCACTCAAAATTTACCTGACAGCCAGTGCCCGCCACCGGGCTGAAAGGCGCCATAAGCAGTTGATTTCAAAGGGGAATTCAGCTACACTGGCGAACATTCAGCAAGATTTAGAGGCTCGCGATGCGCGCGATATGGCGCGACTTACAGCGCCTTTAAAGCCTGCTGAACATGCCAAGCTGCTGGACAACTCTGATTTGTCGATTGAAAAATCAACAAGTCAGGTGCTTGAATGGTGGCAAAGCACCCGGCCCTTTTGATCCCTGGCATTCACGTGCATGCACCCTGCGGTGTATTGATCAAACGGAACATTAACTTAACCCGCCGTCTTAGGACAGCACAACACGCCCCAAGCAGATTTAAAAACCTTTCAGCAATTGTGCTGACTGAACCCTGCGTTGTGGACAAGGAAAATCAATGTCTGAATCTTTTGCTGACCTATTTAACGAATCGCTCAAGCGCTCTGAAATGCGCACCGGTGAAGTCATCACCGCTGAAGTCGTTCGCATCGACCACAACCACGTCGTTGTCAACGCCGGACTGAAGTCCGAGGCCTATGTGCCGCTCGAAGAATTTAAAAACGACCAAGGCGAGCTTGAAGTTCAAGTCGGCGACTTTGTGTCTGTTGCCATCGACTCGGTCGAAAACGGCTACGGCGACACCTTGCTGTCGCGCGACAAAGCCAAGCGCCTGGCCTCATGGATGAGCCTGGAAAAAGCCCTCGAGTCC
>JANNVB010000015.1:0-3958 GCA_031414215.1 Polaromonas sp.
AGGCCAAAGCAAAATCGCAGTGCCCGATGATGTCAAAACGGCGTGGGACTACGCCATGGCCGGCGGCCGTGTGAGCCATGGCCGCGTGATTGTTGAAGGCTTCATTGACTTTGACTACGAGATCACGCAGCTCACCGTGCGAGCGCTGGGCGCAGATGGCCAAGTCGAAACCCATTTTTGCGAACCGATCGGCCACATCCAGGTCAGCGGTGACTATGTAGAAAGCTGGCAGCCTCACCCTATGGCAGGCGCGGCTTTAAAACGCAGCCGCGAAATAGCCAAAGCCGTGACAGACAACCTCGGTGGCCAGGGCGTCTTCGGCGTCGAGTTATTCGTCAAGGGCGACGACGTCTGGTTCAGCGAAGTCAGCCCCCGCCCGCACGACACCGGCATGGTCACCATGTGTACGCAAGTACAAACCCAGTTTGAACTGCACGCCAGAGCCATCCTGGGCCTGTCCGTCAACACAGCCCTGCGCACCCCAGGCGCCAGCGCCGTCATTTACGGCGGGGTAGAGGCCAAATACATCGTGTTTGACGGCGTGGCCGACGCCCTGCGCGTACCCAACTCTGACATTCGTTTGTTTGGCAAACCCGAAAGTTTCGTGAAACGCCGCATGGGCGTGGCGCTGGCGTTTGATGCGGATGTCGAGGTCGCGCGGGTCAATGCAAAGAAGGCGGCTGGCTTGGTCAAGCCACGCGCCGCTGCCTGAGTTTTTGTTGGTGCGGCAATAGGTGTTCAGCCACGCGCAGTAAAACATGGCCAAGCGCAAACACCACCACGTCTATGTGATTGAGCTGTCGAGCGAGGTACTTTCAAAACCGCGTTTTGTCAAATGCAATCCGCATTACGTGACTGGCAAGCCGTGCGTGTACGTGGGTATGACGGGGCTTGACCCTGATGTGCGTTTTGACAAACACAAGGCAGGTATTCAGTCCAACCGCTATGTGTTGGAGTTCGGTTTGCGACTGTTACCAGAACTCTACGAGCTGTACAACCCGCTGACCTATGAAGAAGCTTGCAGTTTGGAAGTTGAACTGGGGATTGATCTGCGAGCGGGCGGATTTGGCGTGTGGCAGGCTTAGCACCACCAGCGCAGTTGCTGCGGGCATACCGAAGAATTTAGCGGGCGAAGTGAAAACAAGCGCAGTTTTTCAAGGTGCTCAATCAAATCGCGAACCTGACCCTGGTCAGGCCGCGTGCAACTCTTCCCGCAAGACTCGCCGCAAGTCAGCAACTGTCACAGGCTTTGGCTGCTTGGTTAAAACCTTGCCGCGCAAAGCCTCATTGATCAACGTCTGGTAACCCAAGCCCTGGTCTTGCGCTTGCAGCCGAAAAGCATCAAGCACTGCGTCGTCCAGGTACAGCGTGATGCGGGTCTTGCCCTTAACCGGCCTGACAGCGCCACGCTTGGCATCAGAAAAATCGTATTCAGCTTTCATAGTGAGTGCGTTCCTTTTTTGTTGCAAGTCGTGCAGAAATCAATCGAATTTTCGGTTCACGCAGGGTGTAGCAAACAGTCACCACCCGCCCTAGCGCATCACAGCCAACCGTCAACCAGCGTAGTTCATCTTTGGTATCGGGGTCTGGCTTTGTCAACGCATAGGGGTCATCAAACACAGGCTCTACATCTTCAAAGCGAATCCGATGTTTCTGCTAGTTCGCATCAGCTTTGTTCGGA
This sequence comes from Polaromonas sp., assembly GCA_031414215.1. Taxonomy (GTDB): domain Bacteria; phylum Pseudomonadota; class Gammaproteobacteria; order Burkholderiales; family Burkholderiaceae_C; genus Polaromonas. Next base: position 1,682 of record JANNVB010000015.1, read on the forward strand.
TCGAATTTAAAAGACATATGCATACTATACATATATTTTTGAGGTGTCGGTTATTCCGGAGCTTGGTGTTGAATTAGCAGCCAAGATTGCAATTCGGTCATCCATCGCATCGAGGCCAAATACATCGTGTTTGACGGCGTGGCCGAGGCACTGCGCGTTTCCAACTCATACATCCTTCTGTTCAGCAAACTAGAGAGTTTTATGAAACGCCGCATGAGCGTGGCGCTGGCTTTTGATGCGGATGTGGAAGTGGCGCGGGTGAATGTGAAGAAGGCCGCCGGGATGGTGAAGCCGCGCGCGGCGTGCTCGTCGACTTTTCGTGCACGGGGGGCACATGAAGTTTGGCGACTTTAGAAATGGGCGAACGACCGGTTTCGGGCCAATAACGGGCGTTGGCAAATGACCGATATCCGAAACTAAGTTAATTGACTCTAGTGGTGTGGAAGCTGCTATTGGCTTGTTCTCTGCGAATGTCTCTGACAGAGGTCAACAGTCGCTAGATCAAGGAATCAAAAGAAGTACTTCTCACCGGTCACAGGATCAAAACAGTCCCAATGGCCAATGATTCCATCTTTGCCGTGGATGTAGTCGCCTAGTAGATCAACGCCTGTCTTAAACACGCATTCGCACTGAGCGCCTTGTCTGTTCAAAACGATTTGCGGTGGGTGACCAGCCCACACTAGATTTCCAGTTGCATCGGCGCCCCGAGCTGAATCTAGTTCGTCGATTGACCAGCTGTCAGCGTGAACCGCAGTAACCCTAATGTGAATGGCTTTCAGCCATTCCAACGACGAATCAACATACCAAGGCAGCAGTGCCAAGTTGTCCCCGTTAGCCTTTCCCGCCACTGTCGGATACAGCACGCCGGCAAACACATTGCTGTGGCCTTCAATATTGCCGTAATGAATTTCGGCGATGGCGACCGAAAGCTTATACGTCTCGTCCGTCAGGCCAACTGCCTTTTCAGCAAAAAGAACGCTCAAATAGTCGGCGTGTAAAGGATCAAGACCCTTTTCAAGATCGTCCAGTCGAGGGCTTCCCCACATCTGCGGCTCTCTTGAGCTTCCAAGTGATTCGAACACCTTCTTCGTATAGCCAATGTTGTTGACAAGGGCTGGTTTTTGAAGTTTCCAGATGGAAAGTATGAACTCATCTCCGACAGCGGCATCGAGTTCGTAGAGCAGTGGTGACTTTGAGGTTGAGCAGTAGAAAACGGGATGGCCTGCGCGATTCAACCGCCCCATAGAACAGACTGCCGCCGGTGGATAGCTAAGGTCCCTTAGCGTTATGGGGCTCTCTTTGCAAAATTGGTCGCTGAGCTTTCTTGCCCTGTAGACAAAAGTCCCTTCCTTCAATGACACTGTCGTGACCTTTCGACCTGCCATGCTTTTGGAGATTGTCGACTTCAGTTCATCTATGTCCTGGACACTCGCACTTGCTCGTAGCTCTTCTACAAACGCTGGATCTGGGGACGTACCCTTGGGGTGCCAGTAGTTTGAATGCATGGATCAATTTTGCCAGACTACCAGTTCCGACTGTTGCCCGATTGCATGATCGTTGCAGGTGAGTATGGCTGCGCGCTCAGCTGGCGAACTCAAGCCGAATAGAACGTGGGCGAAACAGGGATAGCCGGAGCCCATAGGCCAGCTGCGATGCCGCGGAGGTTCTGTCGACCGGCTAGCTCAGAAACTTGAAGACGCGAACGCGATCAGATGTCTGCTTCAGGGCAATGACTTTGCACCGCTACTTCCGCTTTGTCGTCGATTCCGGCCAAGGTTTGTCGCGTCTTTGGTTGATCGCACTGATAGATGGACCAAGCAAACCGACCATGGGCGCCGCAGCGTCAAGCAGCGTAAAAAAGCTATTTTCGAGTACTTTTACTCTATCAAACGTGACCTCAAGCCAATACATACGGGCGCGAGCAGCTCCTAAAAAAATAGCGAATAAGTGGTGTCCCCAACAAATCAACGGCTGCCAAATACGCCGCCGGACGCCTTCGCCAAAGTGTCAGTATTTCAAATTCGTAAATCAATTCACACAAATCACTGAAACGCCACCTCAGAAAAGCTACGCAACTTCCGCGAATGCAATTGGCTTGACCCCTCAGCGCGCAACAATTCAATCGCCCGCATACCAATGCGCAAGTGCTGGTCTACCCGCTCGCGGTAGAAGTGGTTGGCCATGCCGGGTAGTTTGATTTCGCCGTGCAGGGGCTTGTCGCTCACGCACAGCAGGGTGCCGTAGGGCACACGAAACCTGAAGCCGTTGGCGGCTATG
>JANNVB010000016.1:0-123646 GCA_031414215.1 Polaromonas sp.
TTGCCAATGTTCCCACTTTGATCACTCCTGTTTCTCCTGTGCATAACTTCGATATCTTCGAACGCACAGACTTTCTAACAGGGGTCAAATTTGGATGGAAATTACCCCATCAAAGGGGTCAATTCTGGGTGGCATTCAACACACCTCCCATCCAATGCCGCCCTCCGAAACCAAAACTTCGTCGACGATTTCAAGTGGGATCAGCGCAGTGCATACGTGTCTTGCGCCTTTGCATCCATTGACAGCACTTTCATTAATTTCCGCAATAACAAGGTGTTCGGAAACCCCATCGTCATAGGGTACTGCCAGGTGCCGCATTGAGTCAGGCCAAAATGTTGTCATATCGATCATGATGCTCAAAGCTCAAAAGCCTGATGACGAACTGATTGCCGTTGCGTCTCGGAGCGAAGGAATGCAAATACGGCTCTAGTCCGGGGTTCAGGGTCTAGGCCCTGGGCGTAGCGGGCAGGTTGCACTTCCACGCCGGTCAGCGTGGTGCCTTCTTTTTTGGCCTCAATCACGCCAGCGGCTTTGCCGTCGATGTACAGCAGGTAGTCGGCAAAGCCGTAGCCGGTGTTGAGGGGGAATTCGCGGATGGCAACGCCACGGGCGGCGTGGATATTGGCCTGGGCCATGTCGCAGACGTGCCAGCCTGCAGCAACTAAAAGCGCGTCTATGCTGACTCTGGCTTTGGCCTCAGGGTTCATTTCCTCTCCTTGATTCATTCTAGGCGGCAGACGACTCCTTGGCGAGTGTAAGAGCACGCCCCGAAGGACGGCAATGCAGGGTTATCTTCAAAGTCGCAACCCCGCCCAAGCCCCACACCTACAAAAACCATCGCCAACGCCTTGCCAGCACCCCCAGCCAAATCAGGCTACATTTCACTCATCAAGCATTTCCTAGGGTTTTTACCCATTAGCCATACCCTATGAAAGCGATTGAACCTATTGTTTGGCACTCTCTCCAACAGAGTGCTAATATTTAGCTTGAATACAGTTTTCCAAAAGGAGTTTTGCTGTGTCCACTGCCTCTATTTCGTCATTTCCTCTTGCTGCCCCTGGTTTAGCCGCTTCAACAAGCGTTGCTGGCGCCAATCCGTGGTCGCTGTTGCCGCCTTTGGGCAACCTGGACGCTTACATTTCGGCGGTTAACCGCCTGCCCATGCTCACTTTGGAGCAGGAGCAAACCTTTGCCCGCCAGTTGCGTGAGTCGAACGACATGGCGTCGGCTGAGAAGTTAGTGCTCTCTCACTTGCGGTTGGTGGTCTCTACCTCGCGCAAATACTTGGGCTACGGCCTGCCGCACGGCGATTTGATTCAGGAAGGCAACATTGGCCTGATGAAGGCCGTGAAGCGTTTTGACCCGGACCAAGGCGTACGGCTGGTCAGCTATGCGCTGCACTGGATCAAAGCCGAGATGCATGAGTACATCCTGAAAAACTGGCGCATGGTGAAAGTGGCCACCACCAAGGCGCAGCGCAAGCTGTTTTTTAACCTGCGCTCGATGAAGCAGGGCTACAAAGACGACGCCGATGTGGCAACCCACCGCGACACGCTGAGCGAAGACCAAATCAATCAAATGGCGAAAACGCTGAACGTGAAGCGTGAAGAAGTCATTGAGATGGAGCAACGCATGTCGGGCGGCGATGTGCTGCTGGACCCATCTCCCAGCGACGATGGTGAAGAGGCGTTTGGCCCGATTGCCTACCTGGCCGACAGCGCACAAGAGCCGACCGCGCTGATGGAAGCGCATGCCAGGGACAACCTGGCCACTGACGGCATTGCCACTGCGCTGCAAGGGCTGGACGACCGCTCACGCAAGATTGTGGAGGAGCGCTGGTTGAAGGTAAACGACGACGGTTCAGGCGGCATGACGCTGCATGACCTGGCAGCCATTTACGGCGTGAGCGCCGAGCGGATTCGCCAGATTGAGGTGGCGGCGATGAAGAAAATGAAGAAGGTACTGGTTGAATACGCCTAAGCGCTGACCAGCCCACCAAAAGCCACTGCTGTGAAAACAGCCGTGGCTTTTTTGTAGCTGAAACTTATTTGCCTTTTAGCAGCAACTTGATATCGTGCGTCAAGCCTTCAGCCCCACTGCCATAGCGGTTGTAAAGGCGCAAACGGCCTTGGGTGTCATACACGTAGTTGCCCGCCGAATGGTCCATGCTGTAGCTGGTGGGGGTTTTGCCTTCTACTTTTTTGTAGTAAATCTTGAAGTCTTTGGCAATCACAGGCAGTTGCTCCATGCTGGGGCGCAGGGCCAAGAACGTGGGGTCAAAGTTGCCCATATAGGCTTTGAGAATTTCTGGCGTGTCGCGCTCCGGGTCCACCGAGATGAACACCGCTTGCAGCTTGTCCCCGTCGCTACCCAATGATTTTTTAATACCTGCCAGCTCGACCATCGATGTGGGGCACACATCCGGGCACTGGGTAAAGCCAAAAAACACCACCACCACCTTGCCTGCAAAGTCTTTGACGCTGCGGGTTTTGCCGTTTTGGTCCGGCAATACAAAGTCTTTGGCGTAGTCGGCTCCTGTCAGGTCTATGCTTTTGAATTGCGGCTTGTCTGGGCTGCAAGCGGCCAAAAACAGCACAAAAAGAGGTATGAAAACGGCTTTTGACCAATGAATACGGGCCAAAATGAAAAGTTTTTCAGCTCCTAAATTAATAGCATTCCGTGTGGTCATAAAAACCTATATGAGGTAATGATCAATCAGTAGCGCCGCAAACAGAGCCGAGAGATGAATCAGTGAAAAACGAAACGTCTTGCGCGCCAGCGCGTCCGAGTAATTGCGCCACAGCTTGAAACCGTACCAGCTGAAGCCGAAGCTCAAACCCACCGCCGCCACCAGATACAACCAGCCGCTCATCTGAAAGACAAACGGCATCAAACAAGCCGGGAACAGCACCAGCGTGTACAAAAAGACTTGCAGTCGCGTGAATTCGTTCCCGTGGGTAACTGGCAGCATCGGCAAGCCAGCTTTGCGGTAGTCTTCGACCCGGTACAGTGCCAGCGCCCAAAAATGTGGCGGTGTCCATAAAAAGATGATCAGGAACAGTATCAGCGCCTCCGGGCCAACTGTGCCGGTCATGGCGGCCCAGCCAAGTACCGGCGGCATGGCGCCTGATGCGCCGCCAATCACGATGTTTTGCGGGGTCAGGGGTTTCAAAATCACGGTGTAGACAACCGCGTAGCCGACAAAGGTGGCAAAGGTCAGCCACATGGTCAGTGGGTTGACCCACACGTACAAAATCACAGCACCAATGGCGCACAGCACGGCTGAAAAGCTCAAAGTCAACCAACTGCTGATCTGCCCCTGCGCCGTAGCCCGCATGGCGGTGCGCTTCATGCGGGCATCGATGCCCTGCTCTACCAGGCAGTTAAACGCTGCTGCCGCACCCGCCACCAGCCAAATGCCAGCGCATGCGATCAAGCCCAGTTTGACTTCGGCCCAGCTTGGCACACCGGGCACGGCCAGCACCATGCCAATCAGCGCGCAAAACACAATGAGTTGCACCACGCGTGGTTTGGTCAGCACGTAAAACTGCCGGAACTTGGACGGCACGTGGGGCAATGGAAGGACTTCAGTGGCGCTCATGCGAACAATCGGGATGAGCTGAATTTTGACGCACTGACCGTTTGCTTGGCGCTGCGGCTGGCACAAACAATGCCCGTGAGCACCACCACCAGCGCCGCAGCGCCGCCCGTATGCATCACAGCAGCAGCCAAGGGCCAGCCGAGCAGCACGTTGCCCAAACCCGTGGCCATTTGAAACAAAGCCAGGCCAGTCAGCCAGCAGGCCATATTGCGCAAAGCCTGAATTTTGTACAGCTTGAAAGACACCACCAGCACAGCCGCAAATAACACGTAGGCGCTGAGCCGATGCACATAATGTATCGCTGTCAACGCCTGAAAACTGATGTTGTCGCCGTTGCGGCCCGCACCCAGTTCGCGCCACAGGGTAAAGCCTTCACGGAAGTTCATGGCTGGCCAGAATGAGTTTTGGCAGGCCGGAAAGTCAGTACACGCCATCACCGCGTAATTGGTACTGACCCATCCGCCCAGCGCAATTTGCAGCCAGAGCAATGCAAAGGTGGCAAATACCCAAACGCGTGTCTTGCTTTGCAGAGCAACCGGCAACAACTCGCCCTGTGCCTGCGCATAACGAACGCTTTGCACCTTGAGCAGCGCTAGCAGCACCATGCCGCCCAACAGGTGCAGCGTGACGATGGCCGGGAAGAGCTTCATCGTGACGGTGAGCGCACCAAACGCGCCTTGCAGGCAAACCCAAAACAGCGTGAAAGTTGGCCACCAGGGAGAAATGTCGGTCTTGCGTATGTCCAGCGGATTTAGCTCACTGCCTTTGACCGTGTCTGCCGCAGTTTCTGTGGGCCCGGCATCGCGGCGCGATTGCCTGCGGCGCTCAAGCCAGGTGGTGATGGCCAAGGTCAAAATCAACACCCCCACCCCGGTTGCCAGGTAGCGGTGAATCATCTCAATCCAGGCTTTAGGGCGCGTCACGGGCCCGCTTGGCATGGCGGCCTGTGCGGCATCAATATGCTTAAGCGCACCTATCGGGCTGGCGTGGCCATAGCAGCCAGGCCAGTCGGGGCAGCCCAAGCCAGAGTCTGTCAACCGTGTGAAAGCACCAAAAAGAATCAGATCAAAGGTGAGGAAAAGAGTGACCCAAGTTAGCGTGCGTAAACGCTTCGCCGGTGGTGCGTTGCGGCTCTTCAGCCACACCCAGGCCAGTGGGCCTACGGCGACGATCATGCCCATGAGCATCAGCTGCAGAGTGGGACTGAGGTTGTAGAGGTCTTGCGTGTCCATGGCGATTAGCGGCCTTCCATATCCCAGCTACCAGATGCGCGTAGCAACCGGTCGAGGTCACGTTTGGCTTTAGCCGCGCCAGCGGCATCCATGTTGGCAGGAAAACGCATCATCAAATTACCTAACGGATCCACCACATAAAGATGGTCTTCGAGTTGCTGACCGGCTCCGGGTGTTAGCCACTTCGTTAGCGCATCAAGCGGAACACGCAGCACAGAAGCGTCTGCCAGTGCAGGCTGTAACCGCGCGTCCACCTGACCGTTGTCAGTGATCAACCAGACACGATCTAGCCTGGTTTTTTGTTTGCCCAAGGATTCACGTAACTGCCGTTGAAAATACAGGCGCTGCTGACAGGCAGCTTCACAGCCAGCACTGGCCACGTTGATCAGCAGCCATTGGTTTTTAAGCGCTGTCAGCTCGCCAGTTTTGCCATTTAAATCGGTTGTTGCGATGGCAGGCAGTGACAACTGCGGCGTCACCAACTCGCCATAATTGCGGCGACCCTCTGGGCGTATCACGTAATAAGTGAAGTAAGACGCAATGACGGGTGACGCGCACACCAGCAACACGGCGATCATTTTCCAGCGGCCAGCTCTGCTTCGTGAGTTGTCGTCGCCCAGCTTGGGTAAGGTGTGAACTGTCAGGTTCAGCGGCTCGTCCTGTTGCGATTTTGATGGAGAGGAATTTTCAGACATCAGGAGGGTATTTACGTTAACTGTTTGCGCTTTAAGCGCCACGGGTGAATCATTTGAAACCAGACATACAAGCCAATGACCAAAGCACACAAGCCAAACCACTGAAACGCATAGCCGTAGTGTTTGTCGATGCCGACGTTGGGTGCAGCCCAGTCGCGCAGCAAACCCTCATTGGCAGGCCCCATCTGCACCATCGAAACGGGCATCAAAGGCAAAGCGATTTCGCGGCCAAAGGCGGCGATATCAATATTTTGCCGTATGCGGCCGCTGTCAGCACCCTTGAACTCGTATAACTTGGAGGGCGGCGGGGCAATGCGGCCACGCACCGTGACCGGGCCTGAAGGTGTATCAATCGTGGGCAGCGCCGCACGGTCGGCAAAATTGCGCAGCACCCATCCGCGCTGTATCAAAATAATTTGACCTGTGCCGTCCAGTACCAGAGGGGTAACGGCTATTAAGCCTGTTTTGCCGCTCATCTGGCGGTTGTCCAGAAACACAGTGTGCTCTGCCCGCCAGAGACCTTTGAGCGTGGCACGGCGATGCACCGCTTCTTGCAGGTTTTTAAAAACAACCAGGTCAGCCGCCTTCAAGATCGCCTCGTTGCTTTGCGCTTCAATGGCAAACATCAGCGCCTGCTTTTGTGCAGCCCGGCGCAGTTGCCACTGGCCGAGCGAGAAGGTGACACCCGCAACCAACACGGCAGCCAGAGTAAGCACCCAAAACCTTGACTTTGACGAAAGTTTAGCCATCAGCCGATAATCCTTCGCATGACGTATTTAGTAGCCATCGCTTTTTTAGCCATCATTGCCAGCCTGGCCGCTGCGCTTTTTTTCATGATGAAGGACGGCACAGACGGCAAAGCCAAAACCAGCAACATGGCGCGGGCTCTGGCGTTTCGGATTGGCTTTTCAGTGCTGCTGTTTGTTTGCATTTTGATTGCCTGGAAGATGGGCTACATTCAGCCGACCGGTTTGCCTGTTGGTAAATAATTTCGCGCTTTAAGAAACAACAAAGGCCGCACAATGCGGCCTTTTTGTATTCTGAGGATCAAGGCCGCGTTAGAGCCAGTACACCAGGATGTACAAGCCCAGCCACACCACGTCGACAAAATGCCAGTACCAGGCGGCACCCTCAAAACCAAAATGCTTGTCAGCCGTGAAATGGCCTTTTTGCAAGCGCAGGGTGATAAAGAAAAGCATCAGCATTCCGACAAATACGTGAAAGCCGTGAAAGCCTGTCAGCATGTAAAAGGTGGAGCCAAAAATACCTGAGTTGAGCTTGAGGTTCAAGTCTGTGTAGAGGTGGTAATACTCATAACCCTGTACGCACAGAAATGTAAATCCAAGCACAACCGTCATCCACATGAACGCAATAGTTTTACCGCGTTGGTTTTCACGCAGTGCGTGGTGTGCAATCGTCATGGTGACGCCAGAGGTCAACAGCAAGGCGGTGTTGATGGTTGGCAGCCAGAAAGGCCCAACGGTTTGGAAGGGCTCAACGATATCAGCCGGTGATGCAGTGACGCCCGCTGCCACGCTCGGCCAAACAGCTTTGAAGTCTGGCCAAAGGAGCGAGTTCTCAAGTCCACCCAGTGCAGGCACAGAATGCATGCGGCCCCACCACAACGCGGTAAAAAACGCACCGAAAAACATGACTTCAGAAAAGATGAACCAGCTCATGGACCAGCGGAACGACAGGTCAATCTTGTGGCCATACAAGCCGCCTTCGCTTTCGCGGACTGACTCGCTGAACCAGCGGTACAAAGTCGCCAGCCACCAGACCATGCCAAACGCTACCGAGTAAGAGCCCCAGCTAGCGCCATTGACCCACTGGCTAGCACCCACAATCACAAATAACAGGCCAATCGAAGCCATCACCGGGTGGCTGGATGGCGCGGGCACAAAGTAGTGCGGGGTACCTGTTGTAGTGGCTGATGACATTTTTTAAACTCCTGCTCTTTCCAATTTCATTAATTTCTTTGATGTGATGGTGAGCTTACTTGCCCACAACCCAAGTCGCCAGCAAAATGAGGCTGCCGACAAATACAAAAACACCCACAAGACCAACGATAACGATATGCACCGGATTGAGCTGTGCCACATCTTGCTCATAGCCGCTGCGCGAACGCAGGCCAACGAACGACCACATCACCGCTTTGATCGTGCGAAAAATCGAGCCTTTTCGCTGAGGTACAGGCAAATCCTGGGAGTCGCTCATACACCCGGCGCTTTGTTATCTACAGCAATGGCTGCTTGCGGCGCAGCGGGTGTGCGGCCACCGACCTCAAAAAATGTATACGACAGGGTGATCGTCTGTACGTCTTTGGACAGCTTGGGGTCAATCACAAAGGCCACTGGCCACTGCTTTTTTTCACCGGGTGCCAACGTGTACTGTTGAAAGCAAAAACATTCCAGTTTGTTGAAGTGTGCGCCTGCTTGCAAAGGCGCATAGCTCGGAATAGCTTGCGCTGACATGGTGCGGTTTTGCGTGTTTTGAAACTCGTACATCACCGTTGTAAGCTCGCCCGGATGAACTTTTATCGTGTTCTGCGCTGGCTTGAAGTGCCAGGGACCGCGCGAATTGGCATCAAATTCAATGGTGACGGTGCGTGACAGATCGACTTGTGTGTTGGCAGGCATTTTGGGCGTCGCACCCGGGATTTGTTTATCGCCCAATGCGAGTATGTTGATGCCCGTCATCTCGCAAATGGCTTTGTAAATCGGCACCAGTGCATAGCCAAAGCCAAACATCGCCAGAACGATGACGCCCAGCTTGCTGACCATTTTGACGTTTTCTCGTTTGATGAACATGATGTGGCGTCGGGTTTAACGACCGAAAAAAACCATTTTGACCATGAACCCTGCAAAAAAGACAAGCGCCACCGAAGCCAGGATTAAGCCCAGCCGCAGGTTGTTTTTCTTTTGTTCAGGTGTTTTCATGTTCGCCGACATCAGCAATTAACCGATCACGCGGGTCGCACTGGCGTCCAGCTTGGGTGGGTTTTCAAAGGTATGAAAGGGTGCTGGCGACGGGACTTGCCACTCCAAACCTTCAGCACCTTTGGCGTTTGCGTCACCCTCATCAACCCAAGGGTTGGCCTTGGCAGGCACGCCTTGACCGCGCATGGCAGGCAAGACGATAAAGAAGAAGAAGTAAACCTGTGCAAAACCGAAAAGGAAGCCACCAACGGATGCAATCGCATTGAAGTCGGCAAACTGCATGGGGTAGTCAGCGTAGCGACGTGGCATACCGGCCAAGCCCAAAAAGTGCATCGGAAAGAACGTGACGTTGAACGAAATCAGTGACCACCAGAAATGAATCTTGCCGCGGGTTTCGTTGTACATGACGCCTGTCCACTTGGGTGACCAGAAGTAATAGCCAGCAAACATCGCATACAGGGACCCGGCGACCAAAACGTAGTGGAAGTGCGCGACCACGTAATAGGTATCTTGCAGTTGCGTGTCAATCGGTGCAACGGACAAAATAACGCCTGTCAAACCACCGATGGTGAACACGAAAATAAAACCAACGGCAAACAGCATCGGGGTCTCGAATGTCATCGAACCCTTCCACATCGTGGCGATCCAGTTGAACACCTTGACACCCGTGGGAACCGCAATCAACATGGTCGAGTACATGAAAAACAGCTGACCAGTGACTGGCATACCGGTGGTAAACATATGGTGCGCCCAGACCACAAAGCTCAAAATAGCAATCGAGCCAGTGGCGTACACCATCGATGCATAGCCAAACAGACGCTTGCGTGAGAATGCTGGAATGATGTGACTGATGATGCCGAAGGCCGGCAAGATCATGATGTAAACCTCAGGATGGCCAAAGAACCAGAAAATGTGCTGGTACATCACCGGGTCCCCGCCGCCAGCGGGGTTAAAAAAGCTGGTGCCAAAGTGACGGTCGGTCAGCGTCATGGTGATAGCGCCTGCCAACACAGGCATCACAGCGATCAACAGATACGCAGTAATCAGCCAGGTCCAGCAGAACATGGGCATTTTCATCAGCGTCATACCAGGGGCGCGCATGTTCAAAATCGTCACGATGATATTGATCGACCCCATGATGGACGATGCGCCCAAAAGATGCAGGGCAAAAATACCGGAGTCCATCGACGGACCCATTTGCAGCGTCAGTGGCGCGTACAGCGTCCAACCCGCAGCCGGTGCGCCGCCAGGCATGAAAAATGAGGTGCCCAGCATCAGCGCGGCAGGAATCATCAGCCAGAAGCTGAAGTTATTCATGCGCGCAAAAGCCATGTCAGCTGCGCCAATTTGCAGCGGAATCATCCAGTTGGCAAAGCCCACAAACGCCGGCATGATGGCACCGAACACCATGATCAGACCGTGCATGGTGGTGAGCTGGTTGAACAGCTCGGGGTTGACCAATTGCAGGCCAGGTTGAAACAGCTCGGCGCGAATACCCAAAGCCAACACACCGCCAAACATGAACATGAAAAAGCTGAACAGCAAGTACAGCGTACCAATATCTTTATGGTTGGTGGCAAACACCCACCTGCGCCAGCCAGCGGGCGCGCCGTGGTGGTCATCGTGTGCGTGGTCATGCGGGTCTAGTACGGCACTCATCTCGGCTTCCTTCGTGTCTTGGCAAATGACGGGATGGTCAAATGCCTTGAAAATTTAAATGGTTGAACAGGCTTATTTACGCGCGGCTTGCAACTCGGCAGGCTGCACCACATCACCGGTCTGGTTCGACCAGTTGTTTTTGCTATAGGTCATAACAGCGGCCAAATCGGTGTCGCTCAGTGTCTTCCAGGCTGGCATGGCACCGTTATTGGCTCCGTTGAGCATGATGGCGATTTGTTTAGCGTGGTCCTTGTCTAGCACGATAGCCGAGCCGTCGAGTGCTTTGATCGCGCCGCCGCCTTTACCTGTTGGCTGGTGGCATGCCACACAATTGGCGGCATAGATTTTTTCGCCACGCGCTTTCAAATCAGCCAGCACCCATACTTTAGACGGGTCATCGGCTTTGGCAGCCATTTCTTTGTTCTTGCCAGCCACCCAAACCGAATAGTCAGCCGCCGAGACGACTTTCACATGAATCGGCATGTAGGCGTGCTCTTTACCGCACAGCTCTTGGCATTGGCCGTAGTAGTCGCCGATTTTTTCAGCGCGAAACCAGGTGTCGCGTACAAAACCAGGGATCGCGTCTTGCTTGATGCCAAAGGCCGGCACGGCAAAGGCATGAATCACGTCATTAGCGGTGGTAATGATGCGGATTTTCTTGTTGACCGGCACCACCAGCGGGTTGTCTACCTTGAGCAGGTAGTTGTCCACCACTTCGCCTGGTTTGGGGCCACCAGCGTTAGACATCACACGGTGAGTGTTGTCGAGTGTTGACACAAAGCCAATGCCTTCACCTTCGCCCTTGATGTAGTCATAGCCCCATTTCCACTGCATACCTGTGGTTTTGATGGTCAAGTCGGCGGCGGTGGTGTCTTTTTGCGCGACCAGCACCTTGGTAGCGGGCAAGGCCATACCAATCACGATGAGGAAGGGAACAATGGTCCAGGCGATCTCTACGGCAGCCGACTCATGAAAATTCGCCGCCTTGTGACCAACGGATTTGCGATGCTTCCAGATGGAATAAAACATCACGCCGAATACAGCTACAAAAATGACCAGACAGATGATCATCATGAACCAATGCAGCCAGTGCTGTTCCCCGGCTATTTTGGTGACGCCAATGGGCAAGTTGAGCTGGCGTACCGCCGGGCCGCCGGGCAGGTCGTTGACCGCGTAGGCCGCAGTGCAGATCCAACTACCCAAAAATGCCAATGCGCTACCTGCAAGCTGGATGCTTGAGCGTGTCATGTTGCTGGTGGTTTTACGTACATTCATCGTGATCACTTCTAGTACCTCAATTACCGACTCAAATTACGAACTCAATTTGCCAATTCGGCAAAGCCACTGATTATAAAGTTAGCCAAGCACCTAGCTTGCCAGTTTCGGCTTAATTAAGCCTGACAGCGCGTTTTTAGCAGCCCCGCAGCGCATAGCGAATCTCGCTGGCCAGCGCAGGCCGCAGTTCCGGCCGCACATGTCGCCCCACCCGTACCGTCTGCCCTTGGCCGGAAACTTCTATCAGCGACCCATCGCCGTCTTTAGGCTCTACGCGTACCCATTCGCGGTTAAATTCTGCACGCTGCAAACGGCCTGCGGTTTCCAGCTCAACTACCAATTGCCCACCCTGAAGCGAAATTTTTTCACCGTCCCGCGCATGCCTTGCATAAATCATGAAGGCCGCACCGACCAGAATCAATTCAGCCCAGGCAAACGGCATGACCAGCGTAGCGCCTTGAAACCAAAAAAAAGTAGCAATGCCAAGAGACACCACGCTCAACGACATGAATAGCCCCAACAGTTGCGCGGGTGTGACTGAACAATTGCGCTTGAGCAGCCACTGCACGCCAGTTTGACCCGCGTCGCCAGAATTGGACTGTGTGGCAAAGCGAAAGGCCGGGATGCTTGATGTAAAAGATGGACTAAGAGGTTGTGACACAGTGCGACACTCAAAAAATGGCAGCCTAGCGGGCTGATTGAGGCGTGGGAACATGCCCAAAAACAACAAACTTAGTATAGCGGGGTTTGAATGCTGCCAGCCCGTGAGGCAGCGCAAATCCCACCAGCGCACCTGCTTATTGCGATGGGTTTTGGCCTATGCCCAGCATGCTGCGCATGTCGCGCACCGACACCGAGCTCATCGCGCTGACTTTGATTTTCGGCTGCGGTTTAAGCGCATGGCCGTAAATCACTTCAAACGTCAGCGACAGTCGCCCATCGACTCCGGTTTTCAGGCGCTGGGTCAATTCGTTTTCAAGCGTGGCCCGCCACTGCTGGCCACGCAGCCCGGCAAACCGCGCGGGGTGAAAGTTGCGGCCTAGCTCGGCGAGTTCTTGCAGCAACCTGGCAGGTGTTTCAAACGTCAAGGTGATGCGCTCCATGTCCATCACTGGCTCGGCAAAACCAGCCTGCACCAGCATGTCACCCCAATCGTGCATGTCGGTCAACTCGTGCCCCGCAGGCGGCCAGCCGAGTTCTTTGTAGATATCGCGCAACTCGATGGCCGTGTCGGGCCCCAGGCATGAAAACATCAAGAACCCACCGACCTTTAAAGCCGCGTGCCACTCGGCCAGTAGCGCCTGGGGGTCAGCCGCCTCATGCAAAGCCATGTTGGCCCACAGCATGTCCACACTGGCCAGTGGCGGTGCTTCAAAGCGGGGGGTTTTGGCAAACCATGCAGTTGGTTGCCACCACTTGTTCGCTATATTTTTTATAGCTGCTTGCGCCCGTATTTGTTGGGCTTCAGCTATAAAACACAGTGATTTTGGATATCTTTCGACCAGTTTTTGATGGTTTTGCAGCCCGCCACGCACCGCACCCCAATGTGCCCAAGCCAGCGGCTGCAGTTTGATCCACTGCAGCCGGTCCAGCATGCGGCTGGCGACTTCTTCATGCAACCAGGGGGACGCGAGCGGCGCAATGCGCTGCCATCGGGCAACGGCAATCGGGTCAAGGGTCGGGGGGCGTTCGGTCTTCATGAATTAGGCATCACAGCGCCCCGAGTATATTGACCGAGTGTTCAAACGTCTGCTTCAATCCCCATTATCGAATCTTCTGCCCAGCCAGTGTGCGGTTTGCCGCAGTTGGCCGTCGGAGCCGGTTTGCAGCGCCTGCATGGCGCGCTTCTCCAATGAAAAGCTGCGCTGCAAAAGCTGCGCCATCGCCCTGCCCGTTGATTTGTCGATGGGCCTGCGCGCAAGCCCTGGCGTGTGCCTGGGCTGCATCAAACAACCACCAGCCATTGACAGCGCACTGGCCGCACTTGACTACGCCTACCCCTGGTCTGGTTTGATCAGCCGCTACAAGTTTGGCGAGCATCCCGGATGGGCACCCTTTTTTGCGGCCATGCTGTTAAAAGCCCCTGGCATTGGCCAAGTATTCGCAGACTTGCAAAGCACCGACTTGATTCTGCCCGTGCCGCTGTCGCGCGAGCGTTTGCAAACACGCGGTTTTAACCAGGCTTGGGAGTTGGCGCATGCGCTGGCCAAGCAATCGGGCAGCCAAGCAAAAACCGACAGCAGCTTGCTGCTGCGGGTTAAAAATACCCGTCCCCAAACCGAGCTGCTGCGGCAAGAGCGGTTAGCGAATGTGAAAGGCGCGTTCCAAGTTGACCCGCTGCGGGTGCCTGAGATCAAAGGCAAGCGCGTGATACTTGTCGATGATGTGATGACCAGCGGCGCATCGCTATTTACGGCGGCTCAGGCGCTCAAGGCTGCGGGCGCGGCTCACATCACGGGTATCGTATTGGCCAGAACTCCCCTATAAAAAAACCTCATGTTCAACATCGTTTTAGTCCAACCTGAAATCCCGCCGAATACGGGTAATGTGATCCGCCTGGCGGCCAACACCGGCTGCCGCCTTCACCTGATTGAGCCACTGGGCTTTTCGATGGATGACAAGCACATGCGCCGGGCCGGGCTGGACTATCACGAGTACGCTGAACTGAAACGCCACGCCAACTGGCAGACATTTGTAGCCCACGAAAAGCCCGACGCCAGCCGCCTGTTTGCCATGACCACGCGCGGTTCGCGCAACCTGTATGACATCACCTTTCAACCCGGAGACTGGCTGGTGTTTGGCTCTGAAACCAAGGGTTTGGACGCGGCGCTGCGGGAATCTTTTGCGCCCGACCAACGCTTGAGGCTCCCCATGCAGGCCGTCCAGCGCAGCCTGAACCTGTCGAACGCGGTAGCTGTGACGGTGTTTGAGGCCTGGCGGCAAAACGGTTTTGTTGGTGCGTCGATCTGAAACAACACTTGAAGCCGCTCGTTTACCTGTAGGTCTGATTGAGCCGCATAGTTTTAGACCTTGAAGACTAGACAGTCGTTTTTGAAAAGCTTGGGCTTGCAAAAAACAAGGGGAAACCCTAGAATATGCTTTAAACCTCAAATATTAGCTTGCTAACAATCTTGGCAATCTGACCCACACCCCCCCCCACCCACCCGGTTCACAAGACTGGACGGAGCATTTTCGTGAAAACGGTTCTTCGACGCATTTTCGGCGCACCAGCGCCCAAACCCCTTCCTGTCGCGCGCGCACCGCTATCAAGTATTCAGCTCAGCCTACGAGAAGCCCTTGGCGGCTGCCAAGGCGTTCGTACCGATCGTCTTTTGTACAAAATCGACTTGGCTAAAACGCCAGCCGAGTTGTGGGCAATGCGCAGTGATTTGCACCAGTGCATTGCACAAGTGCACACCGAAAGCGTGGCCGCAGGGCGCATCAACGATTTGATCAGCGTGTTTGCGGGCTGGGTTCCTGCCGCCCAACTGACCAAAATTCAACCTGACTTCAAGCCGTCAAAAGACTAGTCAACATGCGTCAAGGGTAGCGGCGCACCAGCGATTCCGCCACGCACACCGGCTTGTCAGAGCCTTCACGCTCAACCGTGACTTCCCAAGTCATTTGGACGCCATTGTTGTCAATCGGCTGAGTTGCCAGCAACTTCATACGGGCCCGCAAGCGGCTACCCACCGGCACGGGCGAGGTAAAGCGCACCTTGTTCAGCCCATAGTTCACGCCCATGCGCGAGCCAACAATCTCAAAAGTCGATTCAAAAAATTTGGGGATCAACGACAGCGTTAAAAAGCCATGCGCTATCGGCCCGCCAAAAGGGCCTTTGGCGGCTTTTTCCGGATCCACGTGAATCCACTGGTGGTCACCTGTGGCTTCGGCGAATAAATTGATTTGCTGCTGGGTAATTAGTAACCACTCGCTCACGGCAACTTCTTGGCCTACACAAGCGCTTAAGTCGGCAATCGTTTGAAAAGTTTTCATTTGTCCAGCCATTCGCAAATACTTTTCCACTGCTCCAGGTCTTTTTCAACCCGACCCGGCGCCACATCAAACAGCGTCAGCCCGCGGGCGGCCAGGTGAATGTAGTTTTGCGTGTCACGCACCATGCCCAGCACCGGCAGCCCAAGGCTGTCAACAAAGGCGCGCAGCTTGTCCGCCGCAATCGTGCGGGAATCGACCCGCATACCCACAATGCCGACCTGCAGTTTGCCCGCATGGCGATGCTCAGCCAGCTGGTCTAAAAAAGCCCGGGTGGCAAAAATATCAAACACGCTGGGTTGCAGCGGCACAATGATTTTGTCAGCCAGTTTGATGACATCGTTAAAACGCCAGCCATGCAGGCCGCCGGGGGTGTCCAGCACCACGTGAGTTGTGCCTTTTGGCGGCTTGGCGATGAGGTCCGCGTTCAAGTCCCAGGTGGCAATCGGACGGGCAGCGGGCGGGCGCAGGCTCAGCCACAGCTTGGACGACTGCTGCCGGTCGGCATCGCCCAACATGACGGCATGGCCTTTGCTGGCAAAGTAGCCGGCAACGTTGGTGGCAAGCGTCGTTTTACCCACGCCCCCTTTAGGATTCGCAATCACGATGACTGGCATACGAAACTCCTCATGTAAATGATCCGTTGTTTTGCGCTATGGTAACGGTATGAATGCACTTGATACAGACATCTATGTGATAGCAGCCCACCCCGCCTGGCGTGAGTCGCGGGTCAACCGCCCCTTGATGCAAGCCGCGCAGGACTTGCCGAGGGTGCGGGTGCAAGACCTGTATTCCAGCTACCCCGACTACACGATTGACGTGGCGGCTGAACAAGCCGCGCTTGAAAAAGCGCAACTGGTGGTGCTGCTGCACCCGATCCAGTGGTACAGCTCGCCCGCGCTGCAAAAGCTGTGGCTTGACGAGGTACTGACCTATGGCTGGGCTTACGGCGAAGGCGGCAACAAGCTGCAAGGCAAAGACCTGTGGCTGGTGGCCACTACCGGCGGGCCGGAGGCGTCTTACCACCCGCAGGGCTACAACCGCTATTTTTTCGACGCGTTTTTGCCGCCCTATGAGCAAACCGCTGCGCTGTGCGGCATGCGGTTTTTACCGCCGCTGATTTTGCATGGCGCGCATGCTGTGGCGCAAGAAGAGGTCGCACAGCACACCGCTACTTTCAGCCAGCGCCTGCAAAGCTACCCCAATTGGCCTGAAATGGATGACCTGGAACAGTGTCCAGCCTGTGTGGTGCCGATGAAAGACAGACCTGTTGAGCAAGGGGACGACTGATGGAACATGCACCTGCCTGGTTAGTCAACAGTTTCATCTATCTCGCCGCTGCGGTCATCGCCGTCCCCGTTGCCAAAAAGCTCGGCCTGGGTTCCATCATTGGCTACCTGGCCGCAGGCATCGCCATTGGCCCCTGGGGCTTAAAACTGGTCACCAACGTGCAAGACATCCTTCACTTTGCCGAGTTTGGCGTGGTGTTGATGCTGTTTTTGGTCGGGCTGGAGTTAGAACCCAAACGCCTGTGGAACTTGCGCCGCCCTATTTTTGGCTGGGGCAGTGCGCAGGTCGTGTCCTGTGCGGCCATCATCACGGGCCTGGCCATGGCTTTTGGTGTGGACTGGAAAATCGCACTCGTCGCTGGCCTGGGCCTGGCGCTGTCAAGCACAGCGATTGCCCTGCAAGCCATTGGCGAGCGCAACCTGATGCCCACATCGAGTGGCCAAGCGGGATTTTCAATTCTGCTGTTTCAGGACGTAGCGGCCATCCCGATTTTGGCGTTGCTGCCGCTTTTGGGTGCGGTAGCACTAGATGGGGAAGCTGTAGCCCAATCAAATCGGGCGCTAGAAGCTCTTAAAATCATAGCGGTTATTGGCGGGATTATCTTGGGTGGCCGCCTGCTGCTACGCCCCGTGCTGCGCTGGATAGCCAACAGCGACACGCCCGAGATTTTTACCGCTGCATCGCTGCTGCTGGTGGTCGGCATTGCAGCACTCATGCAGTTTGTTGGTTTGTCGATGGCGCTAGGCGCGTTTTTAGCCGGTGTGCTGCTGGCTGAAAGCGAATACCGCCGCGAACTTGAAACCGACATCGAGCCCTTCAAAGGCTTGCTGCTGGGCCTGTTCTTCATCGCCGTCGGTATGAGCATTGACTTTGGGGTGCTCATGCAATCGCCCGGCTTGATGGCTGCTATTTTGTTTGGCTTTTTGGGGCTCAAACTGGTCGTCATTTACAGCTTGGCCCGAGCCATGAAGTTGCCTTTTCAGGATCGTCCGGTGTTCACCGTGCTGCTAGCGCAAGGCGGTGAGTTTGCCTTTGTGGTGTTTCAAGCAGCTAGCGGGGCCAAGGTGTTTTCAATGCAAACATCGTCGCTGCTGATCGGTGCTGTCGCGCTGTCGATGCTGATCACGCCGCTGATCTTGATTGCCGTCGACAAGCTGCTGCTGCCCAAATACGCCAACCGCAACACCACAGCGGTCGAAGAAATCACTGAACTCCAAACCGCCCCCATCATCATTGCCGGCTTTGGCCGCTATGGCCAGATCGTTGGCCGCATGATGCTGGCCCAAGGCATTGCGCCCACCGTGCTGGACCACGATGCCGACATGATTGAGTCGGCCCGGTCCTTTGGCTACCGCGTGTTTTACGGCGATGCCGCGCGGTTGGATTTGCTGCGCACCGCAGGCGCGGCCAGTGCCAAAATTTTGGTGGTGGCGGTTGACAGCCTGGAGCAGTCCATCAAGATCGTCGACATTGCCAAAGAGCATTTTCCGCAGTTGCAAATCGTCGCCCGAGCCCGAGACGTGACGCACTGGAACCAGCTGCGCGACCGGGGTGTGATGCGCGTCGAGCGCGAGGTGTTTGAGTCCAGCTTGCGAAGCGCTAGAGCCGTACTGGAGCTGCTAGGCCACCCACCGCACGAAGCACGCCAAAGCGCCATGCGCTTTCGGCAACACAACCTGGCGCTGTTCGAGCAGTTGTACCCGCACCACAAAGACCGCGCCAAAGTGATAGCCGTCGCCAAACAAGGCCGCGCCCAGCTAGAAGAGCAAATGGCTCAAGAACGTGAGCAACTAGCGCAAAAAAGGCCAGCGGGCTGGCATGACGAGGCTGCAGCTGATGTTTCAGATAAAAAAGCCTGAATTTGACTTGAAAACGGCCTGGGAAAGCCTTTTTTATCTATAAAACTGTCCTTTAGCCCAATGAATACGGGCGCAAGCAGCTACTAAATATATAGCAAAAAATCTATTGACGGTTGCGCTGTTCTTCACGGCGGCGTTCTTCCATGGCCCGGCGTTCGATGCAGATCGGGTGCTGGGTGAACACCGGGCGGGCGCACTGCTCAGACATGCAGGTCTGAAAGCCCAGCAGCATGCGATCTTCACAGGCGGCGCGGGGACCGCTGCCTACGGCGGGTGTGGACGACGTGGCGGCGGGCGTCGCTCTGGCAGCTTGTGGCGCAGCATCTGGCGCGGCGGTTGCCTCGTCTTTTCCGGGCTTGTCTTTATCAGTGGCGCCTCTTTTGGCAGCCAATGCGGCAGCTGCTTTAGATGCAGCTAGTGCTGCGCGGGCAGCAAACCCAGGCGCCGATGCCGCCGGGCGTGCAGCCGAAGCGGCAGCCAAGGCAGGCATGACCGCAGCAGACGCCGCTCCTTGCGCGGCCACGGCAGGCGCTGATGCAGACAACTGCGGTGTTGCGCTGCTGGCAGGTGCGATGGCTCCCGCTGTTTCAGGCGCAGCACCAGGCCCAGACAGCAGCTTGAAAGCCACGCCGACGACGGCGAGCGCGGCCACACCAGCCACTAACCACACCACTTTTTTAGGCGATGCTGCGGGGGTTGTCAGTGCTGCGGACGACTGCTGCGCAGCTTGAACTGCTTCAACCGCCGGTTTCGCCGAGCCTGCAGGCGCTTCAATGTCAGTGTTGTCCTGCCTGGGCAGGATCAACGTCTTGTCGGCATCAGTTTCTACAGTTGTTACGGCAGCCGTCAAAGTGCGTGGGGTCACCAGGGTGGGCTCTATTGGCGTTACAACACCCAGATTTTTAAGCCGCCTGCGTGCCAGGTCGGCGTAAATACCCGACGGGAACTTGACCAAAAAGCCTTGAATGTCTTCGACGTCGTTCGACTCTTTGATGTCTTTCCAGTACACCAGCTCGACTTCTTGGGTGACCAGTGAGGCGCTTGTGCCGCTGGTGATGCCGCTGCCCGTGCCGATACCCGACTCGGTGGCCACCAGCGACTCGCCGGGCATCATGGTGGCTGTCCAGGTGGTGGTGTTGCCTTTGGCTGGCAATACGGCTGCGGGGGCAATTGTGACGTCACTGGCCTGCCTGCAAGCGGCTTGCAAGGCGTTTGAGAAATCCAACGCTGTGGCATAACGCAGGTCACGCGACTTGGCCAGCGCTTTGGCAACCACCGCATCAATGGCGGGTGGCAGTTTGGCGTTGTAAAACGTGGCGGCTGCCGGGGTGTGGTTGACGATTTTTTGAATCACCGCAAAGTCAGTGTCGCCGTCAAACGGGCGCTGGCTGGTCAGCAACTGGTACAGCACCACACCTGCGGCAAACAAATCAGCCCGCGCGTCAATCGGGCGGCCCTCGAGTTGCTCAGGCGACATGTATTTGAGTGTGCCCACAATCGAGCCTTGCGTGCGCGTAGCATCGCCCGAGTCTTGAATCCGCGCCACGCCAAAGTCTGCCAACTTGACGCTGCCGCTGGCTTGCACCAAGAGGTTAGCCGGTTTGATGTCGCGGTGAACAATTTTTTGCTGATGCGCGTAGCCAAGCGCCGACAGCAACTCAGTCATGATGCTGAGGGTTTGCTCCAGCGTGTACACCTTGCCTTTGTCCAGGTGGTGCTTGAGGTCATCGCCCTCGACATATTCCATCACCAAAAAGGCAATGTCGCCGTCGCGGTCAGAGTCGTACACGCTGACGATGTTGGGGTGTTGCAGGCGGGCGGCTGACCGAGCCTCGGTGCGAAAGCGCACTTCGTATTCAGCAGCGGCTTCGTCCGACAGGTTTTCAACCTTGATGGTCTTGATCGCCACGCGGCGGTCAAGGTTGGGGTCGCGCCCCTCGTACACCAAGCCCATCGCACCCTTGCCGAGCACGCGGAGCAAATCGTAACGGCCTAATTTTTTAAGACTCATGAGGATTTATAAATTAACACGTTGCAGGTGCTGTACCAAGGGCAAAAACGCTATGCCTGAGCATTATCACGCTTGCGCTTCAGTTTTTGATGGCGAAATCAATCCGGGGCGCGGACTCGTCCTCACGACTGCAGCCAGGCACGATTTGCCCACTGCCGACCAAATAGCACTCGGTACGGCGCAGCACCACGGCATCAACCTGGTTGCCCATGTAGACCCAAGTACCGTAGGTTGATGCGTCAGTCAATACAAACTGCCCGCCTCGCCATAACAGCGCCGCGTGCGTGCGAGACACACGCTGGTCGTTCAAAGGCAGGGCAGATTCTGCCGCCCGGCCCAGGCTGATGGGCTTGCTTTTGGCGTCCAGCCGAACCAGCAAGCCCGCGTAAGACAGCTCTAAAAAACTTGTCTGGCTGACCGCAAACATCGAGCGCCCGGCCATGGTGGCTTCTTCGTCGCGCCCGGTTTGCCACTCGATGCGGTACACATGGCTGGCCTCGGCTTTACCGCGCAAATACATCGGCCCCATGCTGCGCAGCGCACCACGCTGGATGGGTAGCAGCGCAGCCCAGACGTTTTGCGTGGTCAATATCTGGCCGCCACCCGCCAAATCTGCCAGACGCGCAGCAGAATTGACGGTGTCACCAAAACAGTCGCCATTGATCTCCACCACCTCGCCAGATTCAATGCCCATTTGCATTTGTACGGCAGGGCCGCTACCGCCCGGTAGCAAGGGGCTGTCAAAGAGCTGTTTTTGAATCTGCATGCAGGCGGCCAAGGCATCACCCTCCCCTGCAAACACCACAAACAGACCATCGCCCAATAGCTTGACGACGCGGCCCTGGTGCTGCTCAAAAACCTGGCTCAGCATGCCCACCAGCTCTGTGACAAAGCGCGACGCGGCCGCATCACCGAGCCTTTCATACAGGCTGGTGCTGCCAACAAGATCAGCAAAAACGACGGTAGTCATGGGGCGATGTCAAAGTCACGGGTGTTTCAATATAGCAGCAGGTGCGCAAGGGACTGTCAAACCAGGCCGTCCCAAAGCAATTTGCAACCGGTTAAAAACATACCGACATAGAGCAGCCGGTAAAACAGCACGGGACTGACGCGCCGTGCAAACCGTACGCCTATCCACACGCCGATGGGCGCCAGCGGCAGCAAGACCAGCGACGTGGCCATATTGCGCATGTCCAGCAAGCCCAGCCAGGCATAGGGAATCCACTTGGACAAATTGACGATGAAGAACAAGAACGCCATCGTAGCGGTGAATTTGACAGGCGACAGGCGTAGCGGAATCACGTAGGCGCTAATCGGCGGGCCGCCTGCATGGGCAATAAAGCTGGTAAAGCCCGTGGTAATCGTGAGGATGGCACCCAGCCATTTGGGCGGCGGCGGGCTGTCTGGCTTTGGCGGGAAAAGCAGGCGCTGCGCCAAAAACAGCAGCGTAAAAGCGCCCACCATTGCGGCCACGACTTTGGCGTCCAACAGCTTGAAGAGCAGCGCACCCAACACTGTACCTACCAGCGCAAAAGGCACTAAAAATTTCAGCAAGGCTTTGTCAAAGTCCTTGCGAAATACCGCAATACCCAACAAGTCCATCAGCAGCAGCACTGGCATCAATACGGCGGCCGCTTGCGGCACGCTGATACTCAGCGCCATGATGGGGACCGCCAGCGAGCCAAAGCCTGCACCAAAACCGCTCTTGCTGATGCCCAGCAACAGCACGGCTGGAACCGCAACCGCGTAAAAAAACGGATCCGTGATGAGGGGGACATTCAACCCGAAACTACCCACAGATATCAGAGAACTGTGCAGGCCCGCTCAAACGACAGGCGTGGGTTGCGAGTTCATCGACGTCGCACCCATTTTGGCGATGTCATAAGCCTGATGCAACAAAGCTAGCGGAACGGGCTGGCCGGTAAAACCATTGGCGCTGCGGGCTTTGATAAACAGTTGGTCGAGGCTAGCTGGTACAAGAGGGGGTTTGATGGCCATGTTTTGCTTCAAAAATTATGAGGAAATGGGTTGAATTGACTCATATTTGGTCTAAAAAACGTATGAAATTCGGCTTTTGACCAATAAATACGGGCGCAAGCAGCTATCTAATATATAGCAACTAAACCCGCTCCAGAACCAGCGCAATGCCCTGCCCCACGCCAATGCACATCGTGCACAGGGCGTAGCGGCCACCTGTTTTATGCAACTGGTTAACAGCCGTGGTGACCAAGCGTGCGCCGCTAGCGCCCAGCGGGTGGCCTAAGGCAATCGCGCCGCCGTTGGGGTTGACGCGAGGGTCATCGTCTTCCAAGCCCAGCAGGCGAAGTACGGCCAGGCCTTGGGCAGCGAAGGCTTCGTTGAGTTCGATCACGTCCATTTGGGCTAGCGTCAAACCCGTCAGTGCCAGTACCTTTTGCGTGGCAGGTGCAGGGCCAATGCCCATGATGCGCGGCGCAACGCCGGCGGTGGCCATGCCGACAATGCGGGCGCGGGGTGTCAAGCCGTTTTTTGCTGCGCTGACTTCATCAGCCATCAGTAATGCGCAAGCCCCGTCGTTCACGCCTGAAGCGTTGCCGGCTGTGACGCTGCCATCTGGCCGCACTGCGCCTTTGAGCTTTGCGAGGGCTTCAAGAGACGTTTCACGCGGGTGTTCGTCTTTGCTAACGACGATGGCGTCACCCTTTTTTTGCGGGATCGTCACGGGTGTGATTTCCGCATCAAAGTAACCAGATTTTTGCGCCGCTACCGCTTTGAGCTGGCTGCTAAGGGCCATCTTGTCCTGGTCTTCACGGCTGATGTTGAAATCTTTGGCGACGTTCTCAGCCGTCTCAGGCATCGCGTCTACGCCGTACTTTTCTTTCATCAGCTTGTTGACAAAGCGCCAGCCGATGGTGGTGTCGTACATCTGCGCGGCGCGGCTGAAGGCGCTTTCCGCCTTACCCATCACAAAGGGCGCACGGCTCATGCTTTCAACCCCGCCCGCTATCATCATGCTAGCTTCTCCGGCTTTGATGGCGCGGGCTGCTGTGCCAATGGCGTCCAGGCCAGAGCCACACAAACGATTAATTGTTGCACCCGGCAACTCCATCGGCAAGCCAGCCAGCAGCGTGGCCATATGCGCCACATTGCGGTTGTCTTCACCAGCCTGGTTGACGCAGCCATAAATTACATCGGTCACGGCCAGCCAATCGACATTTGGGTTGCGCGCCATCAACGCTTTCAGGGGAATCGCGCCCAGGTCGTCAGTGCGGACAGCGCTGAGTGCGCCGCCGTAGCGGCCAAAGGGGGTGCGAATGGCGTCGCAGATAAATGCCTGGTTCATCGGTACTTCCAAAAACAGATTGCTGTTCAAACGTCAGCTGGCAGAACGACAAATGCCGCCTGCGCTGAGTTAGAGGAAATAATAGCCCACCCCGAATGTGGGAAACCGGCAGGCCACCGATCAGGCCTTTCAGGGCTTGCGAAACCCCACCACTAAAACAACCGCCCCCAAAGCCAATGCGCCCAAGCTGAGCCATTGCGGAATATTGACGGATTCTCTTTCTTGCACTTTGAGCTCTATCGGCCCGATCTTGGCCGCCGTGGTGTCCTTGGTAAAGCTAAAGCCTCCCGTAAAAAAGCCCGCCAGACCGATAACGATCAAAATAATGCCTGTGATTTTTGCTGCGTTCATGGAGTTCTCCTCGCCGGTTGTGATTTACAAAGAGTGCCGCCAGTCTCCGGTAACAGCGGGCACTGCAAACACTCTACGAGCAAGCTACACCTTTGTCTGTAGGACACGACCGGGCGCCTTGCACAAGTTGGCCAGGGATTAGTGTGCAGCGCGATAATTAGAGCTGGCGGATGCCTCTAGAAATTCAGATTTTCGGGATGAAGTGCTAGGCGCCCGGAGCGCAGCACACCGGAATGCACTTGTGTGCATGAGGATTGCGAGCACCGCACAACGCCGCAATTCGCCCGAAAAATGAATTTATAGAGGTATCCGAATGTTTACGCCATCCCAAGCCGATGTTCGCCGATTTTTTTGCTTCGTGTATGCCAAGAGCCAATCAAATCAGCCGTTAGAAGCTCTGGAAACCATAGCAAGCCAGTGGTTGGCCGAGCACCCCGAGTACCACGCCGACTTTGCCGATGCTGAGGCCGCCCTGCAAAAAATGTACGACGTGGAAGGCGGTAAAACCAACCCATTTCTGCACTTGTCGATGCACCTGTCGATCAGCGAGCAATGCTCTATCGACCAGCCACGCGGTATCAGGCAAGCGGTTGAGTTGTTAACTGCAAAGCGTGACTCCCTGCACGATGCGCATCACGAAGCGATGGACTGCCTGGGCCAGATGGTGTGGGAGAGCCAGCGTGCAGGCCGGCCACCCGATGGCGCGGCGTACATCGACTGCGTGCAGCGCCGGGCAACGCGCGACTGACTCAGGCTTCAGGCGTAAAAAAACCGCTTTGGCAGCGGTTTTTAATGGGTTATTTTGACGTGCGAAACACGCTTTGTGGAACGGTTTTCAAGTCACCCTGGATCGACGACAAATAATTAGCCATCAGTTTCAATTCAGCATTGGTGTACTGCTTGGCCATACCCGCCATGATGGCGTTGTTACGGCCTACTTTTGCGTTCTTTTCAACTTTGTAGGACTTCAAAGCCACCAGCAAATAGTCAGCATGCTGACCACCCAGTTTGGGGTAAGACGGATCAATCGGCTTGCTGAAGTTGGCGCCGTGGCAAGAAGAGCAATTGGCCTTGGCCAAAAGAGTCTTGACCTGCTCATTTGGCTCTTTGGAGGGCTGTTCAGCCAAAGGTTTGGCATCTTTTGCAACGCCGCTGGCGCTGTAATAAGCGGCTAAATCAGCGATGTCCTGGTCTGAGAGTGTTTCAGCAATGCCGCGCATGCTGGGGTGCTTGCGCTCGCCTTTTTTGTAGGCGTTGAGTGAGGACACGATGTATTTTTCAGCCTGCCCAGAGATCATCGGCACTTTGTGAATCTCGGGAAAGCTGGCCTGATAGCCCTTGATGGCGTGGCAGCCAGCACACATGGCGTTCTTGCTTTCGCCCGCCTTGACATCGCCTTTGATGTCCTGGGCGAAGGCGGCAACCGTCACAAATGAGACAGCAAGGACGGAAATCTTGATTAACAGCTTATTCATTTTGCGCGCACAATTAGATGAAATTCAGGTGGAAACGGTTGTCATTACGAGCCTTTGATTATATCTGCGCCAGTTCCTGACTCGGTACAACTTCATCATAAAACCCACCACCAGCGTTTTTTAAATCATTTCTACGCCCCAAAGACTGACTCATCACATGAAATTTCAAGGCTCTAAAAACTACGTTGCCACACAAGACCTGATGCTGGCCGTGAACGCTGCCGCCACGCTTAAAAAACCATTGCTGGTCAAAGGCGAGCCCGGTACCGGCAAAACCATGCTGGCCGAGGAAGTGGCCGAGGCCATGGGCATGCCGCTGCTGCAATGGCACATCAAGTCGACCACCAAGGCGCAGCAAGGCTTGTATGAATACGATGCCGTGTCGCGCCTCAGAGACTCGCAGTTGTCAACCGTTGATGGCGGTGAAAAAGTCAAAGATATTCACAACTACATCGTCAAAGGCGTGCTGTGGCAAGCCTTCACGTCTGAAACCCCGGTGGCGTTGCTGATTGACGAAATTGACAAGGCTGATATTGAATTCCCCAACGATTTGCTGCGCGAAATCGATCGCATGGAGTTTTATGTTTATGAGACCCGTGAACTCATCAAGGCCAAACACCGGCCGCTGGTGTTCATCACCTCGAACAATGAAAAAGAACTGCCTGACGCGTTTTTGCGCCGTTGCTTTTTTCATTACATCAAGTTCCCTGATGCAGACACGATGCGCCAAATTGTGGATGTGCATTTCCCAGGCTTGAAAAAAGAACTGCTGGCCGCTGCGATGAAAACGTTTTACGACGTGCGCAACTTGCCAGGCCTGAAAAAGAAACCCTCTACCAGCGAGTTGCTCGACTGGCTCAAGCTGCTGGTGGCCGAAGACATTTCACTTGATGCCCTGCAAAGCAAAGACGACAAAGTCAGCGTGCCGCCGCTGGTGGGTGCACTGCTGAAAAACGAGCAGGACGTGACGCTGTTTGAAAAGCTGGTCTTTATGCAGCGCAACAACCGATAGATTGAGGTTAAAAGAAAAATCATGAATTCAAAAACATTGTTGATGGACGGCCTGGCAGATGCGGTCGGTTTTGTCGGTGGCTCGCTGATGGCCTTTTGGCTGGGCCGCTTGTTAGGCTTGAATATTTTTGACGCGGGTTACAGCAACAGCACGATTTTTGGCATTGTGATGGTGGGCATTGGGGGCGGTTTGGGCTTGCAAGTAGCGCGCCGCGTGCGAACGACGCAGCGTGCAAAACAGGCCAGAGACGCTGGGAATGAAAGCTGAAAATGGCTTTTGTTGAACCCGTGATCCTTGAATCGCGCAATGTCCGTTTGTTGCCGTTAGGCCTTGAACATGAACAAGGCATTCAAGCGGCTGCCAGCGACGGAGAGTTGTGGAAGCTGCGCGTCACATCGGTGCCCGAACCGCATGAAGCGCGTGCCTACATTGAAACTGCACTAGAAACAGACAACCGTTTTGCCTTTGCAGTGACGGACGCCACCACTGGCGACGTGCTGGGCACCAGCAGTTACCACGACATCTTGCCAACAGTTAAGCGGTTAGAAATTGGCTACACCTGGTACGCCGCACGCTGCCAGCGCACGCATGTCAACAGCACGGCCAAACTGTTGCTGATGACGCATGCGTTTGAAACGCTAGGCTGCCACGTGGTGGGCTGGCGCACTGACAACTTCAACTTCGCGTCGCAACAGGCCATCGAACGCTTGGGCGCACAAAAAGACGGCGTGATCAGAGGCCACTTCATGCGCCGCGACGGCACCATTCGCGACACCGTGATGTACAGCATGCGCGCCGGCGAATGGCCCGAGGCCAAGGCGCAGCTTTTGTATGGTTTGAACAAGGCTAGAGCCTGATACTGACATGCTGATTGATTTTTTCTACACCCTGCGCTCAGCCAAGCTGCCCGTATCCGTCAAGGAATACCTGATGCTGCTGGAAGCCTTGCAGGCGGGCGTGGTGGGGCCCAACAGCGGGGCGGGTGACGATGAAGACCCGGCCTACAAAATCGACGACTTCTATTATTTGAGCCGCACCATCCTCGTCAAAGACGAAAAGCATTACGACAAGTTTGACCGCGCCTTTGCCGCCTACTTCAAAGGCGTGGAGATGGTGGCGGACTTCACCAAAGACATTCCGCTCGAATGGCTGCGCAAAAACCTGGAGCTGGAGCTGAGCCCTGAGGACAAGGCAAAAATCGAAAAAATGGGCTGGGACGAGCTCATGGAAACGCTCAAAAAACGTTTTGAAGAACAAAAAGAACGCCACGAAGGCGGCAGCAAAATGATTGGCACAGGCGGCACATCGCCCTTCGGCGCGAACGGCTACAACCCGCAGGGCATTCGCATCGGGCAAGAGAAAAGCCGCAACAAAAGCGCGGTCAAAGTGTGGGACCAGCGCGCTTACAAGGACTACGACGACACGCAAGAACTCGGCACGCGCAACATCAAAGTGGCGCTGCGCCGCCTGCGCAAGTTTGCGCGGCTGGGCAACGTTGAAGAGCTGGACTTGCCAGACACCATCCATTCAACTGCCGCCAACGCGGGCTGGCTGGACATCAAGATGATCCCAGAGCGGCACAACCACGTGAAGGTGCTCTTGTTGATGGACGTGGGCGGCACGATGGACGAGCACATTGGCCGGGTCGAAGAGATGTTTTCGGCGGTCAAAACCGAGTTCAAACACCTGGAGTTTTATTACTTTCACAACTGCGTGTACGACTTTATGTGGAAGAACAATCGCCGCCGCTTCAGCGAAAAGTTTGCCACCTGGGACATCATTCGCAAATACAACAAAGACTACAAACTGATCTTTGTCGGCGACGCCACCATGAGCCCTTATGAGATTTTGCAACCCGGCGGCAGCGTTGAATACAACAACGAAGAAGCCGGTGCCGAGTGGATGCAACGCCTGACCAACGCCTTCCCCAAGTTCGCGTGGATCAACCCCGAACCGCAGGGCGTGTGGCAATACCGCCAGTCAATCAGCGTCATGCAGCAACTGGTCAACCAGCGCATGTACCCGCTGACGATCAAGGGGCTGGAAGAGGCGATGAAGCTGCTGTCGAAATAGGCGACCGTTTAGAATACAGGCCGTGCCGCCGCCATAGTTCAACGGATAGAACGAGTGCCTCCTAAGCGCTAGATACAGGTTCGATTCCTGTTGGTGGTACCAAACAAATCAATGTCAAGTACTATTATTTTTATAGCTGCTTGCGCCTGTATTCATTGGGCTAGAGGCCTAAAATACACTCCAAAACGGTCTAAAACCGTCTAATTTAGGCTCCCCAGCCATCCCCAAAGGCTTGCACCTGTTCCAGCACCAGTTCAACTGCTGCATCCTGGTGGTCTGGCGGGTATTTGTATTTGCGCAGGATGCGTTTGACCATCAGCCGCAGCTTGGCCTGCACGCTTGCGCGGGCTGACCAGTCCACGCTCAGGTTTTTACGCAGGTTTTCGGTGAGTTCATGAGCGATTTTTTTCAGCGTCTCGTCGCTCAGTTCGCGAACGGCAGATTCGTTTTCTATCAGCGCGTAATAAAACCGCACCTCGTCCTCAGTCAGCCCCAGCTTTTCACCCTGCAAAGACGCTTCGCGGAACTTCTTCGCCATCTGGATCAGCTCCTCCATCACCTGCGCGGTTTCAATCGAGCGGTTTTGGTATCGCTGAATCACGTTGCTCAGTAGGTCAGAGAACTTGCGGTCTTGCACCACGCTGCCTGCAAAACGGCTTTTGATCTCGCCTTGCAGCAGGCGCTCCAGCAGCTCAACCGCCAGGTTCTTCTCAGGCAGGTCGCGCACCTGCGCTAAAAACTCGTCGTCAAGCAGGCCAATGTTGGGTTTGTCCAGGCCAACTGCGTCAAAAATATCGACCACGCTTTCAGACACTACAGCTGAACTGATGATCTGGCGGATCGCCAGCTCGCGCTGCTCATCGGTGCGCTTTTTGGCCGTCAGCTCCTTCTTGGTCAAAATGACTTTCACGCCCTGTAAAAAAGCCACTTCTTCGCGCACCGCCTTGGCTTCGTCCAGCGTGCAGCACAGGGTAAAGGCCTGGCTCATGGCCAGCGCAATATCAGCAAAGCGCTTTTTACCGTCACGGGTTTTGCCGGTGCCCAAACCCAACACATGGTTGGCAGCGCCCGCCAATGTTTTGTGGCCGCCGGTTAGAAAGCCGCTGTAGTCAAAACCATGCAGCATGGCGCGCAGCACGTCCATCTTTTCAAGCAACACGCTAAAAGCTTCATGCGCATCCACCGTTGGCCTGCCACGCCCCTGACTGGCGGTGTATTCCTTCATCGCCAGCTTCAGCTCGTTGCCAATCCCGATGTAGTCCACCACCAGCCCGCCCGGCTTGTCTTTGAAAACCCGGTTGACCCGCGCAATCGCCTGCATCAGGTTGTGGCCCTTCATGGGTTTGTCTACATACAGGGTGTGCACGCAAGGCGCGTCAAAGCCCGTCAGCCACATGTCCCGCACGATGACCATGCGCAGCGGGTCGGCTGGGTCTTTAAAGCGCTTTTCAAGCCGCTTTTTAACCTGCGCGCTGTAGATGTGCGGGCGCAGCAGGGCTTTGTCGCTGGCTGATCCGGTCATCACGATTTTGATCGCGCCTTTTTCAGGGTCAGCGTCGTGCCAGTCGGGCCGCAGGGCAATGATCTCGTTATACAGGTGGGCGCAAATGTCGCGGCTCATGGCCACCACCATGGCTTTGCCGGTTTGGGCTTTGTTGCGTTCTTCAAAATGCGCCACCAAGTCAGCCGCCACACTGGTGATGCGCGGCTCCGCACCGACTATCTTTTCAAGCGCTGCCCAGCGGCTTTTCAATGCAGCTTGCTGGCTTTCTTCGTCGTCCTCGGTCAGCTCGTCCACCTCATCGTCCAGCTGCTGCAGGTCAGCGTCTTTCAGGCTCAGCTTGGCCAGGCGCGACTCGTAATAAATCGCCACCGTTGCGCCGTCTTCTTTTGACTGCTGCATGTCATACACATGGATGTAGTCGCCAAACACAGCGCGCGTGTCGCGGTCTGTGCTGCTGACGGGTGTGCCGGTAAAGGCGACAAAGGTGGCTTTGGGCAGCGCGTCACGCAGGTGCTGCGCGTAGCCTGCCTGGTAATGTTCAGTAGCTTGGGTTTGAAACTTGTAAATCGGCGGCTCAAACTCCACCCTGTGCGGCGTTACCACGCCATCACCTGTTGCTATAACATTAGTAGCTGCTTGCGCCCGTATTGATTGGTCTAAAGGCATATTTGATGCCTTTTTTAGTCTCAATTTGGCCTCAAAACCGTATTGGGTGCGGTGCGCCTCGTCGGCTATCACCACAATGTTGTGCCGCTCTGACAGGATGGGAAAGGTGTCTTCGTCTTCCCCCGGCATGAACTTTTGAATCGTGGCAAACACAATGCCGCCTGATGGCCGGTTGCCCAGCAGTGTGCGCAACTCTTGCCGGGTACGCGCCTGCACGGGTTGCTCACGCAGCAGGTCCTGCGCCAGGCTGAAGACGCCAAACAATTGCCCGTCGAGGTCATTGCGGTCACTGATGACCACAATGGTTGGGTTCTCCATCGCGGGCTCTTGCATCACTCTTGCGGCAAAGCAGGTCATGGTGATGCTTTTGCCGCTGCCCTGCGTGTGCCACACCACGCCACCTTTTTGGTTACCACCGGGGCGCGATGCTTCAATGACCTTGGCAATGGCAAACCGCACCGCATGAAACTGGTGGTAGCCCGCAATCTTTTTAAGTAGCCCGCCATCGTCTTCAAAGAGCACAAAGTAGCGCAGGTAGTCCAGCAAATAGCTAGGCGCGAGCACGCCGCGTACCAGCGTTTGCAGCTCATTGAACTCGCCCAGCGGGTCCAGCGTTTGCCCGTCAATCGTGCGCCAGGCCATAAAGCGCTCCGCATCGCTCGACAGCGACCCCATCAGCGCCTCGGTGCCGTCTGATATCACCAGCACCTCGTTGGTCTGAAAAACGTCGGAGATTTGCTCTTTGTAGGTCTGTATCTGGTCGTACGCCTTCCAGACGTTGGCGTTTTCATCTGCCGGGTTTTTGATTTCCAGCAGCACCAGAGGCAAGCCGTTGACGAACAAAATAATATCGGGCCGCCGGGTGTGGTGCGGGCCTTTGATTGAAAATTGGTTAACCGCCAGCCAGTCGTTGCTTGCAGTAGTTGCCCAGTCAATCAAGCGAACAAAGTCACCCCGCGTTTCACCGTCCTTTTGGTACTGCACCGGCACACCTGTGACCAGCAATTGGTGAAAACGCCTGTTGGCCGTCAGCAGCGCGGCAATGCCTAAGTCAACCACCTGTTTCAGCGCATCGGCACGCGCCGCAGCAGGCACAGCAGGGTTCAGCTGGTCAATCGCCGCGCGCAAGCGCCCCGTCAAAATCACTTGCCGGTAGTTGTCGCGCTCAGGCGCGAGGCCATCAGGCGCGATGTCAGGGCCGTAAACCACGCCGTAGCCAACGTCGGCCAGCCAGCCAAGCGCTTCTTGTTCGAGTTGGTCTTCGGTCATGGCCTCACCTTAAAGACTTTGACATGAGCATGTTGTCATGTAAAGAATAATTGATTTTATTAACATGACGACGCCCTCATGTACACAATGTCAACATGAGGCTACCCATCATTTCACCAGCACGTCAAAAAAGGCGTCATTGATGAAGTAATTCTCACGCCAAACTTGCTGCTCGCGCAGCAAGCCCGCCCCTACCAAAGCCCGCAGATATTTCGTACAGGTGGGTCGCGAACCCAGCCCGGCCTGCTCCAGAAACTTCACCTTGCAGTACGGGTGGCGAAACACTACATCCAGAATTGCAGGTACTTGCAC
This sequence comes from Polaromonas sp., assembly GCA_031414215.1. Classification (GTDB taxonomy): domain Bacteria; phylum Pseudomonadota; class Gammaproteobacteria; order Burkholderiales; family Burkholderiaceae_C; genus Polaromonas. Next base: position 32,539 of record JANNVB010000016.1, read on the forward strand.
CTTGGGCAACACCGACTCAGCCATTGCCGTCGCCGCCTGCTTCAGGTCGAGTATGGCAAGAATGCGCTCACCCGTGAGCCTGGCTGTGCTTTCCACTGCGCGCAGCATGTACAGCACCCAGGCCTCCCATTTCGCCTCTTCTGTCACACCTGACAAACCACGGTAGTAGTCACCCTTGTGTTCAATGATGTAGCGCGACAGGTAAAGGATGGGCACGTCCAGCAACTTTTCAGAGATCAGATACAGGATGTTCAATATCCGCCCCACCCGGCCATTGCCGTCAGGAAAGGGGTGAATCGCCTCGAACTGGTAATGCATCACCGCCAGCCGCACCAGCGGGTCAAGCTCCGACGGTTCATTGATAAACCGCTCCAGATTGGCAAGCTTGTCACGTATGACACCCTCGCCCTCTGGCGGTGTGTAAATCGTTTCGCCAGCCGGGTTGGCCAAGCGGGTGCCGGGCAAGCGCCGTACACCGTCGTCAGCCTGCTTGACCACCTGGTACAGCGTGTCAAACAGCCGGGTGGTCAGTGGCATGTTGTCGTCCTTGACCCACTTGTAACCCTGCCACAGTGCGTCTTTGTAATGCAGCACCTCTTTGGTTTTCGGGTCTGCACCCTCACCGTCATTGGCAAAGCCACGGTAAAGCGCATCGTCGGTCGTGACGATATTTTCAATTTCAGACGAAATCTTGGCCTCTTGCAAACCCACCGCCTGAATCAGCACACCCTGATTGGGTAACAAGCGCGCAATGCCTTTGAGCTCGGCCAGTGCCGTGCGCGCCGCCACGACCTGCTTGAGCACCGCCTTGGTTTCCAGATCAACCGCTGGCGGTAGTCCCGGCAAGGCGTTGTGAGGTACGGCACGGTCAAACGGCATTCACGGACTCCCTTGAGTGAGCAGACACAAACAATTCACCATATTAGCCGCATCATGTATAAAAAACACGTTTTTCTTTACATGTGAACGATGACATGTATAAAAATCGTCGTTTTCTATACATGAGTCCCGCCATCTCATAGATTGGCTTGCGAAAGCATCAACCGACCTGAAAAACGACCCAAAACGCCCAAAAATCGCCTTTTTAGGGTATTAAATCGGGCTCTAGCCCAATAAAAACGGGCGCAAGCAGCTATTAAATAAATAGCACTTAAATCGACCTACAAGACTTCAGGCCGCCGCTACCACCCCGTGATCAGGCACGCGAACAGGCGCCTGCACGGCCAATGCGCTTGTCAACGGCAGCCAAAAGTCACCGTGAAGGAGCTTGTCGCTGTCCAGGTCAAACGGCACCACCCACAAGTTAAGTTCAGTGGAAAAGCTAAACACCGGCAACAGCGCACCAAACTCTTTGGTCACCGGGTAAATCAGCACCACGTCGCCCTGCCCGCCCAAGTATTTGTGCCCATACGCAAAGAGCTGGTAAAAATCGCTTTGCTTGAGTCCGTACTTTTGCGCCCCATCTTCATCACCATAGGCGCGCAAGACGCCATCCAGGCGCTTCCACTTGGTGTCCAGCACCCAATCCTTTTCGCCATGCGTCAGTAGCAAATCCGGTTTGAGCTTGAAGAAATCTTTCTTCTCGTGCGTGCAAAGCGACTGCGCGCTAACCTGCGAACTCAGCGTCGCACCGCCAACCAAACAAGTCCGCAGTTTGTTCGCAACATACTTCTCAAACAGCTTTTCCATCGGAAACAGCATGCTAATGCCGTGCGAGTTGCCCTTGAGTGCCAGCGGCATGTGCTCACCCAGTACCAGCTCGCACCAAGGCTTGACTGGCTGGTAATGCGCCATCAGGCGGTCTTTGCGCCACGCGCGAAAGTCCGCGGTTTGATGCGTTGACGCCGGAATCTCTGCCAGCAACGACGCTAGCTCATGCGCAAGACGCCAATTACCTGCCTCATGCGTGTGTTTGCAAACCTTGTCCAGCGCGCTCTTGAGCAAACGGTTTTCTGGCCGGTCGGGTGAAAACACATCGTGGCGAATTTGAAAAAAATGCTGCCGCCCCGGCGGCTGTCGCATCTGCCGTGCAACGTCGAGCTGCCCTCGCAAAAACCGCTGCTCTTCTTCAACGCGTACATAGTCAAACCGCATCCCACGCTTTACCAGATGATCAAGCGACTGCAAAAATTGCGCCATCACCCATTCGGTAAGCGGACTCTTGAATAACTCGATGCACGCGGTACCGACGTCCCGCGTTGCCAAGTCGAGTGCGCACGGCAACATTTTGCGAAGCAAACGTCGCGCCCAATTTGCATCATCAGCATGGTCAGCATGTTTAGGAAGAATTTCTAGGACAGTGCCGCAAGGCGTTTCAACCACACCAACAAAGTTGTCCAGTCGCAATGACAGGCGATCTTCCATTTGCAGAAGATTGGCCCCACCGCGCTTAAACCTTGCGGACAGCTCGCAGAGGTAGTTGAACGCCGACTCTTTCACCGTATGCTCGTCAAGCGAGTTGTAATTCCCGGCAGTGGTCAACCGTGCATATTCACGCACGGTCACCGGGATCATGCAGTTACCTCGACGGTACCAACATAACTTTCAATACGATCAAATGCAGAGTCATTTATTGTCCAGCGATTGTCTTTAATACGAAGGTCAGTGACACTGCCGAACAGCTCGGCAATCCCAGCGGAAGGTTTCACAACAAAACAGTGCGCAGTGGCCTTGCGGTGATCATTCAAAACCCAGCGTATCCGCTCCCAGTCCTCAAAAAAGTACTCCAGCAATAACGGCACAATCTGCGACCTGAAAATACTGGCCAGCTTTTCAAGACTCGGATCGTTGCGCAAGGGCAGCAAATAAGAGTGGCCGAGACAATGATCCCGGTCAAGCAATACTTCAATGCGCTGATTCAGCTTTCTCAGCAGTTGCCCAGCATTGACAGTAACTCCCGTAGCGGATAAGACAAGAACTTTGTCAAGCAACTCCGGCTGCGGCAGCATCTCCTTGAAGGTGAATCGGCGTCGCAACGCAATATCCAGGCTTGCCAGCGAACGATCGGCTGTATTCATGGTGCCGATCAAATAGACGTTCGCTGGCACTCCGAACCGCTTCTTCGAATAAGGGAGTGTGACATCCAGAGCCTCCTCGGCTCCTAATCTTTTTGAGGGCTCAATCAACGTGATTAATTCGCCAAAAATACGCGAGATATTCCCACGGTTGATCTCATCAATGATCAGGACATGAGGTTTTTCCTTATTTTTTACTTCCAAGGTTTTGAGACCAGAGAGTTCAACACCACTTGCCAGCAGGCCGCTGAGCAATTCAGGCCAGCTAAAACGGGTCATCTCGTAAACGGTTTTGAGGGTGAACCGCTTCTGTCCATTCAGCGGCAGGATGGGGAACTTGCAGTCCTTCACAAGCCACTTCACAGGCAACACGTTCTTATAGTCACTTCTAACGCCAGTTGGCGTGCTGGACTCATGCCGATACTCGCCACTCACAACGCCAACTGCTGCAACAGCAACGTTGCTGCGAATACAAAGAACAATGTCACCCTTTTGGATCTCATTGGCGAAGCTGTACAAGGTGCTCTGGTCGTTAGTGCCCAATCGATGCGATGGATCCTGCAGTTTGGCTGATTGAACATTACCCACGTGACCCCAACCAATCCGCGCCTCATCGTGATCCAGACAGTACTGACGTGTCTGGCTTGCCTGTGTCCCGTCAATCGATATCTTCCATATCCGGGGGTTGTCCGCTATCCCGAGTCCGTCGTTGCTGACAGGCAATTCCACTGCCGACTCACAAATCAACTGAAACACGCCTTTCTCAACCCCATACCGGACCTGGCCGTCACTTTCTTCATCACTGTCGGCTCGTAGACCTTCGACAAAGTCTTCATAGCTAAAGCTCTGGTGAAAGGTGACAAACCGGACCTGCTCCGCCTTTACCAACTCGTCAAATCGGCGTTTCAGAGCAGCCCTGTCGTTGCCGTGTATTTTCAGAAAATCCGCGTCAAGAATTGCCAACGCTTCATCCACCGTCGCGTAGGTTTTCCCGGTACCAGGTGGGCCATAAAGAATCTGGTTCAGAGGTATTTGACGCATGAGTCCGCTGCCTTCTATTGGAATAAATATCGACGCTGCAACAAGGGCATCCGCGCCTTCGTAGGCATCACACAGGTTAATCAACGCAGCCATGGTGAGTACATTGACTTTGACCATTGGATTGCCTTGGGCCAGCGTTGGCGCATTGGCTGCCAGATTGCTGCTTCGTGGTTTGTCTGCGCCGTATTCAACGACGCCACTTAACTCGCTGCCAACAGCGTTGATCCATTCGCCGGGGGGCAAATAGAAGGTTGGAACTTTGTTGTCTAGCGCCAAAGCTATTTCACGCCCGTTTTCGAATCTGAAGCCTGCGATGTACTGCGTGTGGGATTTGATCGCCGAAACCCTCGACGAGGTTTTCAGGAATTCATGTGCGGCTTCAGTCTGCAGTTTCGTGCTTTCGATTTTTTGTACCCTGGCCCACACTTCATCGCCATATTCCAGCAGGTCTTTGGTACCCCGGTCTGCAAGCAAGCGTGCATGCATCTGCGCACCGCTCATGCCACCCTTGCTGTCAATCACAGCCTGGAGGTGGTCGAGTTTAAAAATAGGAAGCACACATGGTGCATCGCGGTCTTGGTAAAGGAAGGCAATCTTCCATTTGGTGACATTGCCCAGGTCGGTGCGTTCTACCGTTTCAAGGTCACCCGCGCGCGCCGCGTTCGCCACCTTGATAACCAGGTCAAGTACGGCCGCATACGCCTCCTCCGGCGAATCACCATACTTTGTCGCCCAGGCGTACTTGTCTGCGTAACTCGAACCACCGCCGCTCTCTTTGGCTGTCTGGTCTTTACGTGAATAGATGCCGAACTTGAAGGCAGAACCGCCCCACATCGAGCCCAGGTCGGTCGTCAGCGCCTCAAGCCAGTAAACAAAACAGTCCTTGTCGCCAGCGGTGGAATAGTCAGCCAGGCCCATGTCGGGCAAGACTTCCAAAGGCCATCGACTCAGAAACGAGTCCCATATGGTTTTTCGCTCCGCCACTGTTTTATTCATAAGATTGCCTTTTCTTTTAAAGATTCCACTTCTGGCAAGCGCAGCTGCCCCGAGATCAGGCGCGGGAGCAGGGTGTCGCGGAGGGTGGCGACATTGGCAATTCGCTCTCTATTTGCGACTAGTTTTTCAAAAAGTGGACGTGTTATTGATTCGTATCGAGCAATCAATCTCTCGGACGGACACACGAGATAGATCTGTTTAATGTGCATTGGGCCAAAATTCTTTTGCACGCTGCCAGATGCCATTGATTCCAGTTTGTATAAAAACTCAGCCGAGTTAAGGTACTGATAGCAATAACCGAAATCCATTTTTGGTCTTATGGGTCGAAATCGAATCACACTGGTATTCAACATCAGTGGTAGGTGCTGGTGACGCACTATGGCGCTGCGGCCAAGCGTTCCAGATGTTGAAACAACCACATCCCACTCTTGCAAATGAAAGTGAGCGTACTTGCCGTTAGCTTCTTCGTCTGTAATCCTGCTGGCAGTGGCAAGACTAAGGTCTCCGTCTTGAATACACCGAATGTTTATGAATTTTGTGCCCTGATCGGAGTTTGTGTATTGCCAGTTCCGTATTCCCGGGCCTTCCTTGAAGTCGAATACTTCAGTGAGCGGCTCAACACGCCACCCCCTCGGCACCAAGCCCAACTCCGACTCCTCAAATCCATCGGGAAACAGCGCTGCTGTGGCTTCGTCCATGCCTTCGGGGGCGCGGCCTTCCAGCTTGGCGTGCACGGGGTCGAAATCGACAAACCATGACTTGAACAGCGCCTGGGCAATGGCTTCGAGCGTGGCGTTGGTTTCGCGCAGGAGGGTGATGCGGTCGTCGAGGGCATCCAACAACGCTGAAATTTCCCTTTGCTGATTAATGGGCGGAATGGTCAGCTCAAAGTTTGGGATGTCTCTGCAACGCAGGCTATCAAACACCGCACCTACGTTTATGAATTTTGAGACCTGTTCCCACCAGTCTGGGCCGTTTACTAGCCATCTCAAAAACTGAGGTTGAACGACTTCACCTTCTGATCGAAGGATGACCAGATTTTGTCCAATAGCGCACTCCAAGCCTGGAGGAACAAGTGCGCTTTCTCCTGAGTTGCAGCGTCTAACAACGATGACGTCGTGTGCCTGAGGTTTGAGTTTTTTCGTCCACTGTAGGTAATGCTCAGCGGAGATACGCCGCACGCCTTCCAACGAAATATGTCCGTTCTTTAACTGGGGAATGGCAATGTACGGGTAGCCGTCCTTTGCGTCCGGTGGAGTTTGGTGATCACAGTCGATCAATCTGACACCAGCGGCCTTTAAAGTCGAGCGAGGCCAAGCAATGTCAGAACTCATACCCCAACCCTCCCAGCTTCTGCCGAATCAACCCATCCAGCTCAGCCCCTTTGGCCATCTGCTCACCGAGCTTTTCCGTGAGCTGCTGCATCTTGGTGGCGAAGTCATCGTCGTTGTCGTCAACTTCTTCTGCGCCTACGTAGCGGCCTGGGGTGAGGACGTGGCCGTGCTGGGCTATTTCGGCTAGTTTTACGCTGCGGCAGAAGCCGGGGATGTCTGTGTAGGTGTGCTGCCCTTCGACAAGCTCAGGGTGAACGGGTTGGTCACCGCGCCACGCTGCTACGGTGTTGGCTATGCGAGCAATCACTTCATTAGTGAATTCGCTTTGCACCCTTGAAATCATCGTGGCTTGTTTGCGGGCGTCTATGAAGAGTACTTCGCCCTGGCGGTGCGCCTTTTTCTTGACCAAAAACCACAAACACGCCGGAATCTGCGTGTTGAAGAACAACTGGCCGGGCAGCGCGATCATCACCTCCACCACGTCAGCCTCCACCATGGCGGCGCGGATTTGGCCTTCGCTGTTTTGGCTGCTGCTCATGCTGCCATTCGCCAAAACGATTCCCGCACGACCACTGGGCTTGAGGTGGTGCAGCATGTGCTGCAGCCAGGCGTAGTTGGCGTTGCCTGCGGGTGGGTCGCCGTACTGCCAGCGGGCGTCGCCCGTCAGGCTGGCGTGCCACCAGTCGCTGATGTTGAAGGGCGGGTTGGCGAGGATGAAGTCGGCGCGCAAGTCTTTGTGCTGGTTCAGTACAAAGGTGTCGGCGGGCTCGCGGCCCAAATTAAAGTCAATGCCGCGAATGGCCAGGTTCATGGCGGCCAGGCGCCATGTGGTGGGGTTGGCCTCTTGGCCGTAGATGGACACGTCGCCCAACTTGCCGCCATGGGCTTCAATAAACTTTTCACTCTGCACAAACATGCCGCCTGAGCCGCAGCACGGGTCATACACCTTGCCGCTGTGCGGGTTGAGCACGGCCACCAGCGTCTTAACAATGCTGGCCGGGGTGTAAAACTGCCCGCCGCGTTTGCCCTCTGCGCTGGCAAACATGCCCAAAAAGTATTCGTATACCTGGCCGAGGATGTCGCGCGCAGTGCTGGGGTTGTCGCCAAAGCCGATGGTCGAGATCAAATCAACCAGCTCGCCCAGCTTTCCGTCTGGCAACTGGGCGCGTGCGTAGCGTTTGTCGAGGATGCCTTTGAGCTTGGGGTTCTCTACCTCGACCAGCGTTAAGGCTTCGTCAATGCGTTTGCCAATATCTGGCTGCTTGGCGGCGGCGCGCAGCGCTTCCCACCGGGCGGCTTCAGGCACCCAGAAGACGTTGACGGACTTGTAATAGTCGCGGTCTTCCATCTCTTGGGCCAATGCATCAGGCGTGGCGCCTTCAAAAAAGTATTCGTCTTTCGGGTCAGCCAGCCGGTCGGCGACTTCAGTCCGCCGGGCGGCAAAGGTGTCTGAAATGTATTTGACAAAGATCAGGCCGAGCACCAGGTGCTTGTATTCAGCCGCGTCCATGTTGGCGCGCAGCTTGTCAGCCGTGGCCCAGAGTGTTTTTTTGATGTCGTCTAGCATGCGGGCAATGATACGGTGCTGCATCACTGACCTGACCATAGCCCTAAAACGCTATTATTTTAGTAGCTGCTTGCGCCCGTATTTATTGGTCTAGAGGCCAATTTGGTATCCGAAAAGTGCCCAAAACACCTATTTTTGACACAAAAAAGCCCGGTAGCTTGCGCTGACCGGGTTTTTTGCAGATTCCGCTGGTGCGGAAAGCTGGCGGGTGCTTACTTCATGCCGTATTTGGCTTTGGCGTCAAGCTGGCAAGTGTCTTTGGGTGCGCCAGCCAGTGCGTCGCAGCGCTCGTTGGCGGCTTTGTACATGGCTTTGTTTTCGTCTGTACTGGCTTCTTTTTTCACATCGGCCATCTTGTCGCTTTTTGTCTTGCTGGTGTCCATGGACACTTTGGCAATTTTGGCGTCGTCTTTGGCTTTGGTGTAACTGACCTTGGCGTCTTTGATGCAAACGTCTTTGCCGTTGCCTGCAAGGTCGTCGCACTTTTCTTTGGCGGTGCTGTACATCGCGTCGGCTTTGGCCATGCCTACTTTTTCAGTGTTGCGGGCGTTGGGTGTGTAGGCGGCTTCAGCTTCAGCCTTGGCAATCTTTTCAACGCCTTTGGCTTCAGACATGCAGATGTCTTTGGCGTTGGCTTTGAGGCTGCCGCATTTGTCTTTGGCTACCTTGTAGTCGCCTGCAATACGGTCTTTTTCAGTTTTGTATTCAGCACGGGTGGTGGCCATGGCGCTGCCTGCAAAGGTGCATGACATGGCTAGCGTGAGCATGAGGAGTTTGATGTTCATGATGGATCCTTGATTAAATGGGTGATAGGCGCAAACCGCACGGTTAGTCGCGCTTGAAGAAGTTGGATGGCGTTCTTTCGTGCCACGTGTTGAACTGCTTTTCAGCTTCGTCTTTGCTGATGCCGTGGCGCTCTTGGATACGGCCCAGCAACTGGTCACGTTTGCCTGCAATCACGTCCAGGTCGTCGTCCGTCAGTTTGCCCCACTGCTCTTTGACCTTGCCCTTAAATTGCATCCAGTTGCCTTCAATGGTGTCTTTGTTCATGCTGTGCTCCTTCAAAATATGGATGAAAAGCGGGATGGGCGTACCGCCCTGTCCCGGCAGAAGCAAACAATAAGTCGCAAGAGTTGCGCCCGCAGTAGGCGCGTGCAGGTGGATGTCGTAGGTACTTGCCTACGGATCGTTTATTTGCCGCGCAGGGTGCGGCTGAGCAGCGCCACGGGCAGCAGCCCGACCAACACCAGTGCCAGAGCAGGCAAAGCGGCCTCGCCAAGCCGCTCGTCACGCGCGAGCTGGTAGGCCACCACGGCCAGGGTGTCGCTATTGAAGGGCCGCAGCACCAGGGTGGCGGGCAGTTCTTTCATGACATCAACAAACACCAACAGCGCAGCCACAGCGACCGAGCGTTTGAGCAGCGGCCAATGCACGCGCCTCAGCAGCCCCAGCCCTGTGGTGCCCAACATGCGGGCGCTGTCGTCCAGGCTGGCTGGCACACGGGTGTAACCGCTTTGCAGTGACTGCAAGGCCACGGCGCTAAAGCGCACCAAGTACGCCCACACAATACCCATGACGGTGGCGGTGACCCAGTAGCCGGCCTGCAAATTTGGGAAGGTGGTTTGCAGCCAGCCGACGGGGATCAGCAAGCCCACCACAATCACCGCCCCTGGCACGGCATAGCCCAAGCTGGCCAGTTGCACAGCGCCGCGTGTGATGCGCCCAGGCTGGCTGCGCACGCCAAATGCCAGCGCCAACGCCAGCAAAGTAGCCAATGCGGCGCTTAACCCAGCCAGCCAGACGCTGCTGAGCGCCCAGCCGCCAAATTGCGACCAGGGCAGCGTGCCCCAGCCTTGCACCAGCGGGCGCAGCATGAACAGCACGGGCAGCACAAAACCCAGCGCGATGGGCACAGCGCAGACCAGCCAAGCGGCAACGGCTCGCTTGCCATGCAGTTGTGTGGGTGCGGCGTCAGCTGAATTGGACGCACCGCCCCGGTTGCTGACAAAGCGCATGCGCTTTTGCGCGCCGTGCTCGATTTTTAAAAGAACGGCAACGACAAGCAAAAGCAACGTTGCCAGTTGCGCAGCAGCGATGCGGTTGTCCATGGCCAGCCAGGCCTTGTAAATGCCAGCGGTAAACGTCTGGATGCCGAAATAGCTGGCAACCCCGTAGTCGGCCAGCGTTTCCATCAGTGCCAGAGCTACACCTGCCGCTACTGCCGGGCGGGCCAAGGGCAAGGCCACTTCGCGGATCCGGCGCGACAGCGGCGCACCCAGCAGGCGGGCGGCTTCCATCAAATGCACAGCACGTTCGGCCAATGCAGCGCGTGCCAGCAAATACACATACGGGTAGAGCGCGACAGTAAACACCAATACCGCGCCACCCAGGCTGCGCACCTCTGGCAACAAGCGGCCTTGCCAACCAAAGGTGTCGCGCAACCCGGTTTGCAGGGGCCCGGCGTACTGCAAAAAGTCGGTGTAGGCATAAGCCACCACATAGGCAGGCATCGCCAGTGGCAGCAAGAGTGCCCATTCAAAAACACGCCGTCCTGGAAACTCAAACAAGGTGACAGCGCTGGCAGTCAACATACCAACCACCGCCACACCGATGGCCACGCTCAGGCAAAGCACAAGCGATGTGAGGGCGTAGTCGGGCAAAACGGTTTGCGTCATTTCACGCAGGATGGCGCTGGCTGCGGCATCAAACTGCAGCCAGCTGGCGGTCACACTCAACACCGGGAGCATCAAGGCAACGACCAGCAACAGTAGAACGAGGGAGAAAAAAGAAAATCGGCGCATGCGGTTTGATTGGAAAGTCCAGCAAGATGCAAATGAGAATTGTAAGCATCTACAATATTTCACATGTTCTTGCAAATTTCCAATCTGACAGTGCATTACGCAGGCCGCCCCAAACCAGCGGTTGATGGCGTGTCTTTCAGCCTGCAAGCAGGCGAGATTGGCGTACTGATTGGTCCATCAGGTTGCGGCAAGACCACGCTGCTCCGGGCGGTTGCGGGGTTGGAGCGGGCGGACAATGGCAGCATCACGCTGGGCTCGCAAACCATCAGCAGCCCCACCCTACATATCCCCCCAGAGCAGCGCCATTTGGGCATGGTGTTTCAGGACTACGCGCTGTTCCCGCACCTGGATGTGGCGCGCAATGTGGCGTTTGGTATCACCCATTTGACGTCAAAAGCACGCGCCCAGCGCGTTCAAGAAGTGCTGGAACTGGTCGGTATGCCAACGGCAGGCAAGCGCTTTGCGCATGAGCTGTCAGGCGGCCAGCAGCAGCGTGTGGCGCTGGCCCGGGCGCTCGCGCCCGCACCCAGGTTACTGCTGCTGGACGAGCCGTTTTCAAATTTGGATGTAGATTTACGTGAGCGACTGGCGCATGAGGTGCGCGGAATTTTGAAGGCTGCTGGCGCAACGGCCTTGTTCGTCACCCACGACCAGCTGGAGGCCTTTGCCATCGGCGACCGCATTGGCGTGATGCAGCATGGCAAGCTGCACCAGTGGGACGAAGCCTATGCGTTGTATCACCGGCCTGCTACACGTTTTGTAGCAGACTTTATCGGCCATGGCGTGTTTGCACCCGCACGCATTGAGCAGCGTGAAGGCGGCACAGGTAACGGTGTGGTGGTCAGCACCATGCTGGGCGATTTGACTGACCTGGAGGAGTGCCCGTTGCCCAGTGCCTACCCGGGCGGCCTGTGCGACGTGCTGCTGCGAGCCGACGATATCGTGCATGACGACAACGCGAGCGTTAAAGCGCAAATTGTGCGCAAGGCGTTTAGAGGATCAGAATTTTTGTATACGCTCAAGCTTGCCACAGGCGAAACAGTAGTGGCGCATGTGCCGTCACACCACGACCATGCGCTGGGCGAATGGATAGGCATACGCGCTGAGGTGGACCACGTGGTGACCTTCCCACGTGAAGTTGCCGCTAGCTAGCTTCGCAAATCAGCCACGGCTTGCTGCAAAGCCAAGGCCCAAGCCCGCCGGTCGCGCCCTTCGGCCCACTGCAGATCACCAAAGGTAATCACCACAACAATGCCGGGGGTGACCAGTGTGCGCCAGACCGACTCCATCAGCGTGTCATCGTCGATGTAGCAGGGTGCAAAACTGGGCTGGCCTGTGCTGCGGTCTTTGAACTGTATCGCCACCGGCTGCACCGGGACATTGGCCACAATGGCTGATTCAAACAAATTGGCATGAAACGGCAGCAGGCTGCGGCCATCGCTGGTGGTGCCTTCGGGGAAGACACCCAGCACATCGCCCGCACGCAAGCTACTCGCCATGTGGTGCACCACCCGCATGGCGTCACGGCGTGAGGTTCGCTCCAAGTACAGCGTACCGATACCAGTGGCCAGCTTGCCAATAAACGGCCACTGCGCAATGTCGGCTTTGGACACAAATCGGCAAAACCGCGCGGCGTGAAGCGATGTGATGTCTAACCACGAAATGTGGTTGGCCACCAGCATCAACGGGCCGCGCATGTCCGGTTGGCCCTTGACGACCAGCTCAATACCAATACGCTGCAACATGCCGCGTGACCAGGCCTGTACCCGCATTTGCCGATGTTCATGGGACAAGCGCGGAAACACCAAGAGAACAGTGACAAAACCGCTGACGATATGCAGCAGCGCGAGCAGCAGCTTGAAGACTGCTTTGAGTTGGTTCATGGGCGCGTCGAAAAAATAAATTTACTGAAAATCATCAACTCTGAAAAGCCAGATGCCCACCAACCAGCGTCAAGCGCACCTTGCCGGGCAACTGATAGCCAGAGAACGGTGTGTGCTTGCCCTGGCTGCGCAGCGCTGCTGGCTCAGGCTGCCACAGGGCTGCTGCGTCAAACACGCACACATCCGCCACGCCGCCTTTGACCAATTGACCCGCACTGGCCGCCAACGTGCCAAGCGATGCACCCAGAACGCGTGCCGGTGCGCTGGTCAGCACGTCGATGGCGCGGATCAGGCCGTCATTGCCGTTGTCTTCGCTCCATTTCAAAGCCAGCGATAACAACAACTCCAGCCCAGTCGCACCGGGTTCGGCCTCGGCAAACGGTAGGGTTTTGGCGTCTTCATCGACGGGTGAGTGGTCTGACACCAGCACGTCTATCGTGCCATCAAGTAAGCCCTTGCGCAGGGCATCACGGTCGCGTTGCTGGCGCAGCGGTGGGTCTAGCCGCATACGGCTGTCAAAGTAGCCGATGTCTGCATCGGTCAAGTGCAAGCTGTTGATGCTGACATCGCAGGTCACGTTCAAGCCTTCCGCCTTAGCCTGCGCCACCAAAGCCACACCGGCAGCGCTGCTGATGCGGCAAATATGCACCCGCGCTCCAGTGGCGCGTGTCAATTCAAAAATCGTGTGCAGTGCTATCGTTTCGGCAGCTACTGGCACACCCCCCAAACCAAGGCGCGTGGCTAACGCGCCGCTGGCAGCGACGCCTTTGCCCAAGTGCAGCTCTTGTGGACGCAGCCACACGCTGTAGCCAAAACTTGCGGCGTATTGCATCGCGCGCAAAAGCACCTGCGTGTTGGCCAGCGGGACTTCTGCCTGGCTGAACCCAACGCAACCTGATTCGGTGAGTTCAACCATTTCAGTCAATGCCTCACCCATCAGACCACGCGTTAACGCCCCCAACGGAAACACGCGCGACTGGTGCAGTTTTTCAGCTCTGAATTTGAGCATCTCCACCAGGCCAGGCTCGTCGAGCACCGGATCCGTATCAGGCGGGCAGACCAGACTGGTCACGCCGCCTGCGACCGCAGCGGCCAGCTCGCTTTCCAGCATGCCTTCATGTTCATAGCCTGGCTCGCGCAGGCGGGCTGACAAATCAATCAGTCCAGGCGCAACAATGCAGCCGGTTGCATCAATGGTTTTATTGGGTACAAAGTCAGACGGTGTCTGGCCGATGGAAACGATACGGCCACTGGCTACCGCGACATCGCACAGATTGTCAAATTTTGAAGCTGGGTCGATCACCCGACCATGTTGAATCAGTATTTTCATGCGGTGCTCCCGGCTACGATGCTCATCACCGCCATGCGTACTGCAATACCGAAAGTGACTTGCGGCAAGATGACGCTTTGCGCCCCATCGACCACCGCCGAGTCAATTTCAACGCCCCGGTTGATGGGGCCAGGGTGCATGACGATGGCGTCGGGTTTGGCAAGTTTCAGTTTTTCAGGCGTAAGACCAAAACTTTTGAAAAACTCTTGGCTGCTGGGCAACAGCGCGCCTGTCATGCGCTCGTTTTGCAAGCGCAGCATGATGATCACGTCTGCGCCCTTGATACCCTCTTCAAGCGTGTTGCAAACCCGCACGCCCATTTGCGCCATGTCGCTCGGTACGAGCGTTTTGGGGCCGACCACCCTTACTTCAGGGCAGCCCAGCGTGGTGAGCGCGTGGATGTCAGAGCGAGCGACCCGTGAGTGCAACACGTCGCCGACGATGGCCACGGTGAGGTTGGTGAAGTCTTTTTTGTAATGCCGGATGGTGTACATGTCCAGCAGCCCCTGCGTCGGGTGGGCGTGGCGGCCGTCACCTGCATTGATGACATGCACATGCGGTGCGACGTGCTGGGCAATCAAATACGGTGCGCCCGATTCGCTGTGGCGCACCACAAAAATGTCTGCCGCCATGGCACTTAAATTAGCAATCGTGTCGAGCAGCGATTCGCCCTTGGTCGCTGATGAGCGGGCAATGTCGAGGGTGATCACGTCGGCTGAAAGGCGCGTGGCGGCAATGTCAAAAGTGGTGCGGGTGCGGGTGGAGTTTTCAAAAAACAAGTTGAAAACGCTTTTGCCACGAAGCAACGGGACTTTTTTGACCTCGCGGTCGCTGACCGATACAAAGTTGGCGGCGGTGTCCAGGATGTGCATCAACGTGGCTTTGGGCAGGCCCTCGGTCGACAGCAGATGGATCAACTCGCCGTTTTTATTGAGCTGCGGGTTACGCTTGTACAGCACGTTTGTTCTCCTTACTTGCTAACTTGTCTGTCTTGCACTTCAAAGGTGAAATGGCCGCTATCTGAGCGTGCCAGCGCCAGGCTCTGCGAGGCAGGTAGCGCCACGCGAGCAATCGCCAAATCAGGCTGCACCGGCAATTCACGCCCGCCCCTATCCACCAGCACAACCAGCTTGACACTGGCCGGGCGGCCGTAATCGAAAAGTTCGTTGATCACCGCACGCAAGGTGCGGCCGGTGTAAAGCACATCGTCAACCACTACCAAATGTGCGCCATTCACATCAAAAGGCAGCAGTGTTTGGCTGCTAGAAGCCATGCCGCGCTGAGCAAAATCATCGCGGTGCATGGCGGACGACAAGATACCGATTTTCCCGGCCAAGTTGAGATCCGACTGCAAGCGCTCTGCCAGCCAGACACCGCCTGAAGCAATACCAACGAGTTGGGGTGGCTCGTTGTAACTGGTTAAGAGCAACTGCACGGCTTTGAGCAAATCACGGTACAGCGCCTCGGCGTCCAGGGTCAGGCTACTCATCAGGAAGGCTCCTTAAAAACTGCTCAAGAATAATGCAAGCCGAGGCGGCATCGGCATCTTTTGCGCCGCTGGCAATCGCTTCGGTCGTACTGTAGCGTTCATCGACCTCAAAGACAGTGAGTGAGAACCTGGCGCGTAACTGCCGGGCAAATTTTTGTGCGCGCGCGGTGTTCTCGTGCGCCGCACCGTCAGGGTGAAACGGAATACCAACGACCAGCGCATCGGGTTGCCATTCCTTGATGCGCAGGGCAACAGCATCTAAGCGCTGATCGTTACTTGCGGCAATTGTGGGTTGCGGACTGGCGGTGCGTGTCAAGCGGTTGCCGGTAGCTACACCGGTACGTTTGATGCCAAAGTCGAAAGCTAAAAAGGTTTGCAGGCCAGCGGCCAAGGATGGCATAGCCACCGTGCTCATGAATGCCCTGCTTCGGGGGAAAGCATCCAGCTTTGCAAGCCCAACAAGAGCAAGGCCTTGTCGTAGCGTTGCTCAACCGGCGTATCAAAAATTACCGCAGGGTCAGCCGCCACGGTCAACCAGCTATTATCAGAAATTTCAGACTCCAGCTGACCTTGGCCCCAAGACGAATAACCCAGCGATATGAATACCTTGCGCGGGCCGTAACCTGTTGAAAGTGCTTCCAGCACATCTTTGGATGTGGTCATCTCCAAACCGCCGGGGATCGTCATCGTCGAGGCATAGACCGACTCATTGCCGGGCATGACGGATTCGTGCAGCACAAAACCGCGTTCAGTTTGTACCGGACCGCCCTGAAACACGGGCGCCAGCGTCAAATCCTCACGGTGCAAGGGCAGTTCGACCTTGTCGAATAATTTTTTGAGGTTGATGTCGCTGGGTTTGTTGATGACGAGGCCTAGCGCGCCGCGCTCGGAATGCTCACACATGTAAATCACGCTTTTGGAGAACATCTCGTCTTCCAGACCGGGCATGGCGATCAAAAAATGGTGTGTGAAGTTGATCGAATCTGATTCCATGCTCATGGCCCGATTTTACGCGACAGTCGGGTTTATGGGTTGCTGAATCGGTCTGCCGGGTGAATTCGCTACCATCTGCGTCATGCAAAAACAATACGCAACTGGCTTGATGTGGTTTAGGCGCGACCTGCGGGCATTCGACAACGCGGCTCTGCACCACGCCCTGAAGGCGTGCGAACAAGTGCATTGCGTTTTTGTATTTGACCGGGAGATTTTGGACACTTTGCCCACACAAGATCGGCGTGTGGAGTTTATTTGGGAGTCTGTCTTCCAGCTTAATCAGCAATTAAAAAGCCTGGCAACCAAAAATGGCGGACTGATCACCCTGCACGCAGTGGCCAGCGACGCACTGCCTGCTTTGGCAAAAGAGCTGTCTGCCAACGCGGTGTTTACCAACCACGACTACGAACCCCAGGCGCTGGCGCGAGATGCCAAAGTACAAGCCCTGCTGGAGGCGCAAGGCACAGCGTTTCACACCTTCAAAGATCACGTGATTTTTGAGCGTACTGAGGTGCTAACGCTGGCCAGCAAGCCCTACAGCGTGTTTACGCCTTATAAGAATGCATGGCTTAGAAAAGTTGATGACTACTACTTAAAACCGTACGCAATTGACAACTATGCAGGTGCATTGGCGGCGCTGCAAGCAAGACACGCGCATGACATGCCGAGCTTAGAAGCCATGGGGTTTGAAAAAACCAATTTGAGCAGCTTGAAAATACCTACAGGCGCAGCGGGTGGCGCACAACTGTTTGACGAGTTTTTATGCCGCATGGATGGCTACGGCGAGACGCGTAACTTTCCCGCCGTTAAAGGCCCGAGTTATTTGGGGGTGCATTTGCGCTTTGGCACGGTGTCTATCCGCCAACTGGCCAGCGCTGGTTTGGCACAGCAAAAAAGTGGCAGTGAAGGCGCTGCCGTGTGGTTGAGCGAGCTGATTTGGCGTGATTTTTACGCGCAAATTCTGGCCAACTTCCCGCATGCGGCCACCGAGGCCTTCAAGGCCGAGTATGACAAGATTCAGTGGGAACAAGGTGAGCCAGCCAAGGCTTTGTTTGAAGCCTGGTGCGAAGGCCGTACGGGCTACCCGCTGGTGGATGCCGCCATGGCGCAAATCAACCAGACGGGTTACATGCACAACCGCTTGCGCATGGTGGTGGCCAGCTTTTTGACCAAAGACCTGGGGCTTGACTGGCGCTGGGGTGAGCGCTACTTTGCCGAAAAACTCAATGACTTTGACCTGTCAGCCAACAACGGCGGCTGGCAGTGGGCAGCCAGTAGCGGTTGTGATGCACAGCCGTATTTCCGAATCTTCAACCCGACAAGTCAAAGCGAAAAGTTTGATGCAGAAGGCAAGTTCATTCGCAGGTATCTACCGGAGCTGGCCAAGCTGTCAAACAAAGCCGTTCACGCGCCCTGGTTGGCAGCGCCACTGGAACTGATGGCTGCAGATGTGGAATTGGGCAAAAGCTACCCCTACCCGATCGTCAAACATGACGAAGCACGTGCAAAGACATTGCAGCGCTATGCAGTGGTGAAAAAGGGTTGAATCAGGTGCTGCGCAAATGCTATTATATTAATAGCTGCTTGCGCCCGCATTCATTGGTCTAGAGGCATTTTTGATACCTGAAAAGTATCAAAAAGCACCTCAAAACGCCTACACGGTGGCTTCAACGTTGCAGTAGTGCCGGACCAGGCTCATCAGCTCTTCTTCAGCATAGGGCTTGCCCAGGTAATGGTCAACGCCCAGTTCTTTGGCATGTTCACGGTGCTTTTCAGCAATGCGTGAGGTGATCATGATGATTGGTAAGTCTTTTAGCCGCACATCACCACGAATATTACGCGCCAAGTCAAACCCGTCCATACGCGGCATTTCAATGTCAGACAGCACGACCGCTGGGCGCTCTTCCTGCAAACGCTCTATCGCCTGTAGGCCGTCAGCTGCCAGCACCACGCGATAACCTTCGCGCTGTAACAAACGCTGCGTCACGCGGCGCACGGTGATGGAGTCATCAACCACCATGATGAGCGGGATTTGCGGTGCAGCGGCTGGTAGCATGGATGCAGCTACAGGTGCAGACGGAGCGTCACCGGTCAATGCTTCCAGCATGTGCGGTTCAGCACTATCGCGGCTCAAACCGCGCGCCTGAAGACCGTAAACAGACGCCAGAGCAACTGGGTTGTAAATCAGTACCACTGCACCCGATGCCAGCACCGACATACCCGCCAGACCCGGCAAACGGGACAACTGCGGCCCCAAGTTTTTAACCACCACCTCTTGGTTACCCAGCACCTCGTCAACGTGCAGGGCAACGCGCTGTGCGGCGCTTCGGAACACCACCACGGATGAGTTTTTGACTTGAACTTCAGCGCTCTGGCTGGAGGCCTGGAGCAAGGCGCCTGACCAGAAGAAAGGCACAGCCTCACCGCCCACGTCCAGCGTACCTGTGTTGTAGGCTTGCTGCAAATCTTTTGCAGTTGTACGGCGAACCGTTTCAACCACGTTGGCTGGCACGCCCACTGCCAGGCCACCGCAGCGAATCATCACCACCTGGGTCACAGCCGTGGTCAGCGGCAACACCAGCTTGAACTGGGTACCTTGGCCAAAAGTGGTGGCGGTTTCAATCCTGCCGCCGACGCCGTTGACTTCAGAACGCACCACGTCCATACCAATACCGCGCCCAGACAGCTCAGTAACTTGCGCAGCGGTCGTGAAACCCGGCATAAAAATCAGGTTGGCCGCTTGCTGGTCGTCGATGACTTGATCAGCCGAGATCAAGCCTGAGCTGATGGCTTTTTCACGAATGCGTTTCAAATCAAGGCCTGCACCATCGTCACGAAATTCGACCGACACGTCATTGCCTTCTTGGCGCAATTCAACCGTGATCAAACCTGCGGCATCTTTACCAGCGGCAATGCGCACCGCCGGGCTCTCAATGCCGTGGGCGACGCAATTGCGCAGCAAGTGCTCAAACGCGGGCGTCATGCGGTCCAGCATGCCGCGGTCCATCTCAATGGTTGCGCCAAGTAAATCGAGTTTGACTTGCTTACCCGTTTCTTTGGATGCCAAGCGCACGACGCGGTAAAGACGATCTGAAATGCCTTCAAACTCCACCATGCGGGTTTTCAGCAGGTCACGCTGCAAATCACGGGTTTGACGCGCCTGAGCAACCAAATCGTCCTCGGTTGCTTCAACCGTGCGCTGCAAGGTGCGTTGCACGGTCGCCACGTCATTCACCGACTCGGCCATCATGCGGGTCAACTCCTGCACGCGAGTGAAACGGTCAAACTCCAGCGGGTCAAAGCCGGCCTGTAATTCTTTGGCCTGAGCCAAACGTGACTGCATCTGCGTTTCGGCCTGCAGTTCAATGTCACGCAGGTGTTGGCGCAAGCGGTTCAAGTTGTCGCTCATATCGCCCAGAGAGCCGCGCAGTTGATTGAGTTCAACCTCCAGGCGGGAGCGGGTAATCATGACCTCACCGGCTTGGTTTACCATGCGGTCCAGCAACTGGGAGCGCACGCGAATCGACGCAGTCGCGGCTTGCCGTAGCGGCTGCATGGCCATGGTTTGCGGTGCAGGAATCAGGGATTTGCCAACTGCAATAGCGGGAACGTCTGCTTGAGTAGCATCCAGTGTGTCTGGCGTCTCATCAAGTCCTGCGTCGGTTTTATTCGCTTGACTGACAGCAGCGGTCACGAGAGGGGTTGCGACGGCAGGTGCAGCAGGTGTTTCATGAACCGCATCTGCCCGGCGCAACACATCAAGCGCGTGCTGCATCGCATCGAAGCGGTTGAGCAAGGGCTCAAAATCCTGGCTTGCAGCTGAGTCAGTGCCCAAAAACTCGATTTCAGATTCAATCTTGTGCGCCATTTCGCCCAAGCGCAAAGCACCCGCCAAGCGTGCACTACCTTTGAGGGTGTGCAATGCGCGCAAAACCTCCATGCGCGCACCCAAGTTGTCAGGCCTAGCCGACCACTGACGCAGCGCGCCACCCAGCTGGGGCATCAGTTCATCGGCTTCTTCGTCAAAAATCGGAAAGAGTTCAGCGTCAATCGCGTCGACCGCGTCAATGTCGTCATCTTCGCCATCACCAGTGAGATCTGGAAGAACAGAAGCCATGCTGGACGCAAAAGCCTGATGCGCAGCGATCACAGGCAGCGCGGACAGGGCCGGGACTACATCAACAACGTCGACCGCCATAACGGGTGCTGAGACATGAACTGTGGCAAGCGGCACGGCGGGCTGCAGAACTGGTTGAACAACTGTTGACCCTGCCGACGCCTCCATGGAAATTCCTGACTCAGTTTGCGCTGGCGGGCTATCCATCTCGAAGTCAAGATCGAAAGCCACGGAATCAGGCTCAGATTCGAGCTCAGGCTCGGCATCAGGAAACTCAAGCGCGCGAAGCTGAGACAACAAAACCGGGTCAGACTCTTTCAAGAAGCCGGCGGCGAACTGATGCAATAAACGCCTTATTTCTTCAGCAGCGTTGACAAATAAATCCGCGTACTGCGCAGCGGCAGCATCAGAATAATGTGTCTGCGACATTTGCAGTGCGTGTTCCAGTGTGCGGGCAATATCTGACAGCGAATTGAAACCCACTGTGGCGGAGCTGCCTGCCAGTGAATGCGCAAAAGAAACCACAGAATCACTGACGGGAACGCTGCGCTCCATCGCCCACTCAGACAATTCAGCCAGCAGCCGGCGCGACCATTCGTCAGCCTCATTCAGGTAAACGTTGTAAAGCGGAATACCAATTCGCAAATCGCCGATGACCTTGACTTGCTCATCGTCTGCAGGACTCGTGTTTTCAGACCCGTCCATTTCCGGCGCCGGCATTACATCAAGATCCAGCGCCAGGGCAGGTTCCTCAATCTCAAGATCAGGTAACTCAAAATCAGCGTCTGGCTGAACAGATACTGGCACTGCTTTCGCCAATTGCGGTGCGACTGCCTGGGTCAAAAACTCAGCCTGAAAGTCAGCTGTCGACATGTAAATATCATCAACGAATTCTGAGGATATAGCCTCCGAATCTGCAGAGCCAGTCAGAGCCTGGACTTCAAATTCTTCAAGCTGCTTTGGCAGGGCTTCCATTTCATGAAGCTTGTCAGTTGCAGCATCAACCGCTGCAGATGGCGTCTCTTGTAGTCCCGAAATTGCAGACAGGCTGTCAAAATCAATGCCCTCAATGTTGAGTAAGTCCGGCTCGGCGGGCAGCATGGCATCCGGCAACGGCGCAGGGTCAGCCACAGCTTGAGCGGGTACATCGCCAGGTGCAAAAAAGTCGAAATCGACCTCAGAATCAATCGGCTCAGCGGCAGGTTCAAGCTTCATTACTTCGTCTACAACAACTGGGGGGATTGCAGGCTCTGCAGCAAGCACAGGGGCAGTGTCATCTACCGCAGGTACTTCGAGCGCAGCAGACTCAACACTGGCCACCACCAAAGAAGTTACTTGCGGCAGCACCAGCGGGATGAGCCTGCCTTCAGTGCGCATGGCATCGGCACTGGTGCGAAAGACGGAAGCCACCCAAGCACCATCGCTGTTGGCAGCAATGTCTTCAATCCACCGTGCAAAGCCAGTCAGACTGTCAAGCGACAACGACAGCAAATCAGGGCTGGCAGGCTTTTGGTCTGCCAGCCAGCCGTTAAACAACTGCTCAATCGACCAAGCGGCTTCACCAAACTCATTGAGCCCGACCATACGTGAGCTGCCTTTGAGGGTGTGAAAAACACGCCGCAAAATAGTTAGCTGGTTGAGGTCTCCGGGATCAGACTCCAGCAAGCGCGTGGCCTCCAATCCATTGCCTGTGACCTCTCTGGCTTCTTCCAGAAAAATATCACGCAAGTCGTCTTCTTCAAAATCAACTTCTTCAACCTGACTGGCATGACTGCCAGCAGCAGGCGCAGCTGCGGTAGCGAGCGTGTTCAGCGCGCTGGCGGTCGCATGTGCATCGTTACCCAACACCGCAACGGATGCGTCATGCGCGGCTTGAGCCAAAACAGGTTGACCCGCCAAGGCCGCGTGCGTCGCCAAGGTATCCAGCTTAAAGCCAAGCGCGTCGTCAGATTCACCAGCGTCGGCTTCCTGCACCAGTGAAGTCACTTCCTGCGAAATGGTCTGGCTTGGTGCTTCGTCGACGGGAGCAGCGGTAAATGTTTTCTCGGTACGACCCATCAGCGGCCTGAGCTCGCCCTTGACATCGTCGTACACAAAGAGTTTTTTGGCCAGCGCAGGCTGGTAGTTGAGCATGTCAATCAAAAAGCTCAACGCACCCAGATTGTTTCCGAGCTGATCGAAAGTGCCGGCCGCACGGGCGCGCTCTTCGTCGATCTCAGTCTCAATCATTTGCTCAACGCTGTCACGCATGCGCATGACTGCATGAGAAGCCTGGTCAAGACCCAGCACCGACAGCACACCGCGCATTTGCGCCAATTGACCGGGTACGCTGGTTAAAACAGATTTGTCGTTAGGATTGCGAAAGAAAATATCCAGTGACTTTTCAAGTTCGCCCAGTGATATCCGCAATTCACCCACCACACTGCCCATCGTTTGTTTGTCGCTCACGCGGCGATAGAGATCCTCCATCCAGGATTCCAGTGGCTGGGCAACACCACCATTTTTCACCGTGTCAAGCCGTTCAGCCAAATGCTTTGTACGCGCCGCGAGCTGGGCATCGCTCGGATCCAGGTCGTCAAATGCCGCTTCCAGATACAGGACGGACGTCGCCACCTCCATAGCCAACTCAATTGTTGGGGCTTGACCAGAGCGCGCAGTGGCATCTATTGCGCGGGTCAATGCCTGGGCTAAAGGCTCACTAGGCGGATGCAGCTTGACCAGTGAATCGGTCACCAGACTGAACTGATCTACCACCACCTTGAATTTATTGGCATCACCCGCGGACAATGATGACCAGGTTTCCTTGGCAGACACAATGCGCTTGCGGGCTTGCGCCAGCAGGGCGGGATCAAAACGGCCGAACAGCACCGCTTGGTAGTCCACAGGTTTAAAGCGGGCCAAACCATAAGCCGTGCGTACGGCTGACAACACAGGCGTCGGTGTTTTGGACGTTGATGCCTGCGAGCAAAAGAAAAGCAAATCTTGCGCCAGACGATCAGAAATACCGGCATCGCCCTTGCTCAAGCTGGCGTACTGCAACAGTACACGGGATGAGGCCCGACGGACATAAATATCTGACGGCAGCAAGCTATGCTCAAGTGCCTCAAAGTAGGCGGCGGCAATTTTCCAAAAAATTCTAGGTTGACGATCTGCTTGTCTTGCTGAAAATCCCAGACTCAAACCCTTTAAGCCAGCAGCAGCCTGTGGCGCCTGGCCTTTCATGATCTGCAGCACAGACTCGTCGAAAATCGTGCGGGATTCTGTGTCGTAATTGCGCGGCTCTGGTTTAGCGTTCAATTCAGGCTCTAGCCAGCGCCACTCCATAGGCCACAAATCAGCAGGATGGATGCGGTCAGCCTTCACCAGCTCCTGAACCTGACGGTACTGGGGAAACAGGGACACGGCTGAAATCGGCTTGTCTGCCAACACGCCTTCAAGGTATTCGGTGAGTGCAAAGCTGGCATGCTCAATTTTGGTGGCAGCATCCTGACTGCATTGTTCCGGCTGTTGAACAAACTTTTGAACCGCGGCTTCCATGGCTCTCAGCACCAAAGCCGGACCTGCCAGACCCACCATCTCCAATGCCCCCACCGCTTGATGCAGCTGCTGGCGCGCAATGCGCAGTTGGCTGGCGTCCAGCGTTGCCAGATCAGAGCCTTTAGCGGCTTCGGCTTCCCTGACAAAGCGCTTTAACGCTTTTGCAGAACCATCCAGCGATTTGCGCAGCTCGTCAAGTACCCAGGCCAACGGGCCCAAATCATTGACAGCAACATCAATGTCAGCAGGGGTTGAATTCAGGTCATTGGCTTGCATAAATGATGGGCCGATTCAGGATACTGTTTTACGCAAAATTGAGAGTCAAGGGGCTCAAGCAATCTTGAACCGGGACACCGACTGACGCAGCTCTTCAGCCATGCGGGACAACTCACGCACCTGTGTTGCGGTGGATCGCGTGCCCTCACCGGTTTGCTCAGTCACCGCAAAAATGTGTTGGATGTTATCGGCCACCACGTTGGCTGAAGCAGCCTCGCGGGTTGCGGCTTGTGAAATCTGTTCAATCAGTTCAGCCAATCGGCGTGACACGCTGTCAATCTCTGACAGTGCCGTACCCGCGCTGTCAGACAGTTTGGCTCCCTCGACCACACCCTGCGTTGAGCGCTCCATAGCTGCTACAGCATCCTGGGTGTCGGTTTGAATCGCTTTCACCAGCGCGGAAATCTGACGCGTTGCATCGCCTGACCGTTCAGCCAGTCGCTGCACCTCTTCAGCAACCACCGAGAAACCTCGTCCGGCCTCACCAGCCGATGCGGCCTGAATGGCGGCGTTCAGCGCCAACACGTTGGTCTGTTCGGTAATGTCTGAAATCAGCTCAGTGATCTCACCAATTTCCTGTGACGACTCACCGAGTCGTTTAATCCGTTTGGACGTTTCCTGAATCTGATCGCGAATCGAATTCATACCGCCGATGGCGTTTTGCACCGCTTGCAGACCAGACTCAGCAGCGGTCAGAGACTGGCGCGCCACTTGAGACGATTCTTGCGCCTGGGCAGACACGTCGTTGATTCGAGATGCCATGTCAAGCACCGACTGGCCGGTTTCACGAATCTCCCGCAACTGTTCGGTCGAAGCGGCCAGCAGTTCTGTTGAGGTGCTCTCTACCTGCGCCGTCGTTTGTGCAACCCGTGTTACCGTGTTTTGTACGTTACCTACCAGCTGGCGCAACTCCTCGACCGTGTAATTCACCGAGTCAGCAATAGCGCCGGTAATGTCTTCAGTCACAGTCGCTTCTTGCGTCAAATCACCCTCAGCCACTGTTTGCAGCTCATTCATCAAACGCAAAATGGCGGCCTGGTTGGCGTCGTTCACGCGCTTGGCATCTTGCTCCAAATCACGGGCTTCAAGCTGCCGTTTTTCAGCAACCCCCTGACGCTGACGACTGTCTTGCAGCTGAATTCGCGCAATACCTACGGCGCAAAGCAAACCAAAAAGCGCTGCACCAATAAGTGCTGCCACTGATCCCACGCCCAGACCCGATTGCTTGGACAGTCCTCCTTGCAGCTCTTCCAAACTGCGACGCAGGGGTTCACTGTCAGAAATGATGGCAGCTTGCGCTTCACGGGCAGACACCAAGCCCTGCAAGTTACCCAAAATAGCGCCAGCCTGAACCCGCGTCTGCTCGTACAAAGCCATGAGTGCTTCAAGACGTTCTCGAGTTTGCGGGTCTTTGGAGCCCGCCAACCGCAGCTCAGGGCTACCCTCTTGCAAACCTTGCGCGATTTCCTTGAATGAGTTCAAGTCTTTACCCAGCAAGAACACAGCCTCAGGACTCACGCCTTCGAGCGTCAAAAACTCATTGGCAGATTTACCGATACGCTGCGTCAACATCACCAGCTGGCCAGATGCAGAAATCTCAGCTGGAGCCGCGTTTTGCTGGAGTTTGAGCGATGACACCGTCTCGGCTATTTCCAACAAGTCAGACGATTGGCGGTTAATTGTGCGTAGCGCGGCACCCACCTGGGTCAAGATGGCCTGCTGACCCATTACGGTTGCGGCATTTTTCTCAGCGTTCAGCATCAACGGCATAACTTTGTCAGCCTCGGATTGCAGTTCAGCACCAACCGCTACAACTCCCAATGCATCGTCACCAGACTTCAAGCCGCGAACCGATTTAGCCAGCACAGCAGAGCTTTCTTTCACGTCAGGGAAGGCTTGGGCACTGCCCACCAAGGCCTGTGACACTGATTTAGCAAGTCGTTGCGACTGCATCAAAGAATCACCTGTAGCGGTAATTTGGCGCGTAACAGTATCGGCCTGAGTCAGCGCGCGGTAAGCCACCACAGCCAACACCAGCACAGACAAGCCCAGGAACAACAGCAAAGTGCGTTGGTGTTGGGCAATCGTCCTGCTGCCCAAAATTGGTAATTTGAGCAAATCCGGATTGACCTCAGCAGCAGGGGTTTCATCAGTGGACATGACGCTTGGGGCAAACTGTTCTTTGTCTGACTCGGCCTGCCTAGCCATGATGTTGGCGGTGGCCTCGGGCGATACACCGTTGTCCACGGAATTCATCGCTCCCGTTGCAAAAGGATCTACCGGCATACCGACAGATGCCATGTCCATGCTGTCTTCAGGCAGCTTGTTTTTGGGTTTGAACAGGTTTTGGATTTTTTCAATGATCGACATGATGAGCCCTCTGGAAAAACTGGGATGCGCTATGCGCCAATGGTCAAAAAGTGCGCTTGCTGCGCCAGCAACTGAAGATTGATTTCCTGCCAAGACTGGCCGGATTTGTCGATGTATTGGTTACCAAAATAGTCAGGTGCATCGGGCGCTTTTTCAGAAAAATCACTGAACGCATCCTGATTGCGCAGCCCGGCAAGACGATCAATCAGCAAGGCGCAGTTGACATCCAAGGCACTGTTCAGGGCAACAAGGCGCGATTCTTTGAGTGCAAACTCAGTTTTCAAACTGGTGTTTTGGCCAGACACATAGCTGGCCAGGTCAACCACACCGAACAAGCCACCGCGAAGATTGGCCACACCTAAAAACCAGCTCTGCGTATAGGGCACAGCCTGAGTCGCCACCCAAGGGAAAATTTCACCTGACTGGGTCATGGGAAACAGATACTTTTTGCCGCTCGCCTCAACAGCCAACCAAGAAGGTGCCACACCTTGTGTACGTGCAATCTGTAGTCGATCCGCCAGACGGGTTTGGAGTTCTCGAATTGCTTGTCTGTTCGCCATGTTCTGGATTCAGGAATAAAGTCGAGCTGCTCAGCCCAAGGCGTTGATTTTGGACATCAACTCTTCAACATTGACTGGTTTGGTGATGTAGTCACGCGCACCTTGACGCATGCCCCAAACTCGGTCGGTCTCCTGATTTTTACTGGTACACATAATGATTGGGATGTCTGAGTAAAGCGGGTCTCGGGAGATGGCGCGAGTTAACTGAAAACCATTTTGCCCCGGCATCACCACGTCCATCAAAATCAGCTCTGGTTTATCTTCAGCCAAGCGACGAAAGGCATCTTCTGCGTTCTCAGCGGTCTTTACCGAAAAGCCGTTTTTACCCAACAGATCCGTCATGAACATCAACTCGGTTTTCGAATCGTCCACCACCAGAATTTTCTTGATTGTCATTGCGCTACTCCTTGCTTAGCGCTGCCCAGTTCGGTCACTGTGCGCAGCAGTTGATCTTTGGTAAAAGGTTTGGTCAAGTAATCTTGCGAACCAACCATGCGTCCTCGCGCCTTGTCAAACACGCCGTCTTTGGACGACAGCATGACGATGGGCACATCCGAGAACCGCAGGTTGCGCTTGATGATGGCACAAGTCTGGTAGCCATCCAGACGCGGCATCAAGATGTCACAAAAAATAAGGTCAGGCTGGTAGTCATTGACTTTGGCCAACGCATCGAAACCATCTTCAGCCAGTAGCACCTCGTGGCCACCCTGCTTCAAAAAAATCTCGGCACTGCGCCGAATGGTGTTGCTGTCATCGATGACAAGGACTTTGAGTCCTGAGCTTGGAATACTCACTTTGATAACTCCTTTAGTTCTTGCATAGTCGCCTTTGGCTGTTGGCCAAATAACCGGCGATTATGATGTCAGCGTGAGTCACTATTAAGTCTGGTGAAGTTTATCGTCAGATTTGAACCATTTCAAAATCTTCCTTGCGGGCACCACACTCAGGGCAAGTCCAGTTCATGGGCACTTGTGCCCAAAGCGTGCCCGCCGCAATGCCCTCATCGGGTGAACCAGTCGCCTCGTCATATATCCATCCACAAATCAAACACATCCAAGTCATTAAGTCATCCCAGCTTAAATTGCATTCACATAGAATGCAAGTAATTGTATCGATGTCGCGTTGCTAATCCGCTCAAAGGCAAAATCATCGCCTATGGCAAACCCCAACTTCCCGACTGTAACTATTCCTGAAACATCATCCCTTGATGTTGACGATTCACCCGTCTGTGTCATGACATTCAATGCCAGCGATCCGAGTGGTGCAGGCGGTTTGACAGCCGACATCACCGCCATTGCATCGGCGGGTGGTCATGCATTGGCTATCGTCACAGGCGCTTATGTGCGCGACACTGCCGAAATTTTTGATCACATCAGTTTTGACGAAGAAGCCGTCAGCGAGCAAGCCCGTACCGCACTAGAAGACATGCCTGTCAGTGCCATCAAGGTCGGCTTTGTAGGCAACCCTGAAAACATCAGCGCGGTGGCCGAGATTGCGGCCGACTACGCCGACGTTCCGCTGATTGCCTACATGCCTAATTTGTCGTGGTGGGACGAAGACAAAATTGACAACTATCTGGATGCTTTCAGAGAACTGCTGTTGCCGCAAACTACGATTTTGGTGGGCAACCACAGCAGCCTGTGGCGCTGGCTGCTGCCCGACTGGCCCGGCGAGCGCAACCCGTCTGCCAAAGATATTGCCAAGGCCGCTGCCCAATTAGGTGTACCGTATACCTTGGTCACAGGGATACCGCTGCCAGAGCAGTACATTGACAACGCACTCGCCACGCCCCAGGCCGTGCTGCACAGCGAAAAGTTTGAGCGATTTGAGGCTGTATTTTCGGGCGCTGGCGATACACTTTCAGCAGCCTTGACGGCCCTGCTGGCCAACGGCCATGATTTGCAAGCCGCAACCGCTGAAGCTTTGACTTACCTTGACCAAGCATTAAGCGCAGGTTTTAACCCTGGCATGGGTCACACCGTGCCCGACCGCATGTTTTGGGCGCAGGCCGAAGATGGCACAGATGACGCAGCGGCTGAAGAATCGCCAGCAACTGACGACGCGGACTTAACCATCTCCACCCAAAGATCTTTTTTTGACATGCCACCCCACGGCACCACCAAGCACTAATCACCCTACCCAACAAAGCCATGAACGAATCTACCCAATCCCGCAACGATGTTCTGTTTGAGCGCGCCAAAAAACTGATTCCTGGCGGCGTGAACTCGCCAGTCCGCGCCTTTAAAGCCGTAGGCGGCACACCGCGTTTCGTGCAGCGTGCGCAAGGCGCGTATTTTTGGGACGCTGACGGCAAACGCTACATCGACTACATCGGCTCCTGGGGTCCGATGATTTTGGGCCATGGCCATCCGGCCGTCATTGAAGCGGTGCAAAAGGCCATGCTCGAAGGCTTCTCGTTCGGCGCACCCACCGAGCGCGAGGTAGAGCTGGCCGAAGAAATTGTCAAACTCGTTCCTTCAATTGAAATGGTGCGCCTGGTCAGTTCCGGCACTGAAGCGGCCATGAGCGCCCTGCGCTTGGCACGCGGCGCAACCGGCCGCAGCAAAATCATCAAGTTTGAAGGCTGCTACCACGGCCACACAGACGCGCTGCTGGTCAAGGCCGGCTCGGGTTTGGCCACTTTTGGCAACCCGACCAGCGCAGGCGTGCCGCCTGAGGCCGTTCAACACACCCTGGTACTCGAGTACAACAACTTGACCCAGCTAGAAGAATGTTTCGCGCTGCACGGCAAAGAGCTCGCCTGCCTGATGATGGAGCCGATTTGCGGCAACATGAACTTTGTACGCGCCAGCCTGCCGTTTATGACGCGCTGCCGCGAGCTGTGTACTCAGTACGGCGCGCTGTTGATATTTGACGAAGTCATGACCGGCTTCAGAGTGGCTTTAGGCGGCGCGCAAAGTTTGTACGCCGAGCTGATCCCCGGCTTCAAGCCAGACATGACCGCGTTGGGCAAAGTGATCGGCGGCGGTATGCCGCTGGCAGCCTTTGGTGGCAGCAAAGCCGTGATGGAAATGCTGGCCCCTATCGGTGCGGTCTATCAAGCTGGCACGTTGTCAGGCAACCCGGTGGCCACCGCTTGCGGCCTGGCCACCCTGCGCGAGGTGCAAAAACCAGGCTTTTACGACGCGCTGGGCGAGCGCACCCGCAGTTTGGTCACAGGTTTAACAGCAGCGGCCAGCAAAGCAGGCGTCAGCTTTTGTGGCGACAGCGAAGGCGGCATGTTCGGCTTTTTCTTGTTCGACCAGTTACCGCAAAACTACGCCAAAGTCATGACAACCGACAGCCCCGCCTTCAACCGCTTTTTTCACGCCATGCTGGACAAAGGCGTTTATTACGCACCCGCGCTGTACGAAGCCGGGTTCGTCAGCGCAGCGCACACAGCAGCGGATATTGAGGCGACAGTGGATGCTGCTGCGCAGTATTTTGCCAGTCGTTAAGATGTAATTTGCTATATATTTAGTAGCTGCTTGCGCCCGTATTTATTGGTCTAAAGGCCAATTTCATACCTGAATGTAGCTTAAAACAAGGTGTTTTGAGGCCTGTCAGTGCCTGAAATGCCGCACACCCGACAACACCATCACAACACCGCGCTCATCAGCGGCGTCAATCACTTCCTGGTCGCGCATCGAGCCGCCGGGTTGAATCACGCTGGTGGCGCCTGCGTCAACCACCACGTCCAGCCCGTCGCGGAAGGGGAAAAACGCATCGCTGGCCACCGCTGTGCCGGCCAATGACAGGCTGGCATGACCCGCTTTGATGCTGGCAATGCGGGCGGAATCGAGGCGGCTCATTTGGCCTGCGCCCACGCCCATGGTCATGCCGCCCTTGCAGAACACAATGGCGTTGGACTTGACGTATTTGGCGACCTTCCAGGCAAACAGCAGGTCTTGCAGTTGGGCGGGGGTGGGTTGCAGTTTGCTAACGACTTTTAAATCGCTGAGAGCCAGTTCGTGGTTGTCAGCGGTTTGCATCAGCAATCCTGAGCCGACACGTTTGATGTCCATGGTGTTACGGCCAGAACCTGGAGCCGGCAAATCAATCTGCAAAATCCGCACATTGACTTTGGTCTTGAAAACTTCCAGCGCCTCAGGCGTGAAGCTGGGCGCCATGAGCACTTCAACAAACTGCTTAGAAATTTGCAGCGCTGCACGCTCGTCAAGTGTGCAGTTCAGCGCGATGATGCCGCCGAAGGCAGAGGTCGGGTCCGTTTTAAACGCCTTATCGTAGGCTTCAAGCGCATCCACGCCCACCGCCACACCGCAGGGGTTGGCGTGCTTGACGATGACGCAGGCCGCCTCAGTAAAACTTTTGACGCATTCCCAAGCCGCATCGGCGTCGGCGATGTTGTTGTAGCTCAGCTCTTTGCCTTGCAACTGTTTGGCGGTCACGAGTGAGCCAGGTGCTGGATACAGGTCACGGTATAGCGCTGCTTGCTGGTGCGCATTTTCACCATAACGAAGATCTTGCAGCTTGACGAAGCGACCATTGGTTTGCGCTGGGAACTGCGCGTGGCTGCCATCTGATTGAATGCTCGACAAATAGTCGCTGATGGCGCCGTCGTACTGGCTGATGCGATTGAAAGCGGCGACCGACAAAGCAAACTTGGTTTTATCCGTCAGCTTGCCATCGGCTTTCAGCTCGGCTAAGACATCAGCGTACTGCGTTGCGTCGGTCAGCACGCCCACGTCTTTCCAGTTTTTAGCGGCGCTGCGTACCATGGCCGGGCCGCCGATGTCGATGTTTTCAATCGCGTCCTCAAGCGTGCAGCCGGGCTTGGCCACGGTGGCTTCAAACGGGTACAGGTTGACGACCAACAGATCAATCGTGGTGATGTTGTGTTCTTTCAATGCCGCCATGTGCTCATGTACGTCGCGCCGGGCAAGCAGGCCGCCATGAATTTTGGGGTGCAGGGTTTTCACCCGGCCATCGAGCATTTCAGGAAAGCCCGTGTGGTCGGCCACTTCAGTCACTGGCAAGCCATTGTCAAGAAGCAACTTGGCCGTGCCGCCAGTAGACAGCAGCTTGATACCGAGGGCGTGCAGGGCTTGTGCAAATTCGAGAATGCCGGTTTTGTCGGAGACTGAGATCAGTGCGTTCATTGTTGTTTTCATTTTTAGATTTACTTGACCGGCTCACTTGATCAATTTGTGCTCTACCAGCTTTTTACGCAAGGTGTTTCGGTTTAGACCCAGCCATTCAGCGGCGCGCGACTGGTTTTGTGCGGCTTGCTGCATCACCACTTCGAGCAGCGGCTTTTCAACCACCCGCACCATCATGTCGTACATGCGGTCTGGCTCCGTGCCGCGCAGATCTTTGAAGTAACCATCCAGACTGGTGCGAATGCACTCTTCGATTTGTTTTTTACTCATACACACACTTCCTCTTCATTTTTATTGTTCATCGTTAATGCTTGAGGCATGCGGTCAGTCGCATCACTCAAACCATCAAAAAAATCAGCCACCGCACTCAGTTGTGCCTCGGCATCCACCAGCGCATTCATCTGCAACCGAAAAGCCTCGCCGCCTGGCAAAGCCTTCACGTACCAGCCAATATGCTTGCGCGCACTGCGTACGCCCGTGAACTCGCCGTATAACTCATAGTGGTCCTGCAAGTGATCCATCAGCAAGCGTTTGACATCCATGACCAAAGGTGGCGCAAGCTGTGTGCCAGTGGCCAAAAAATGAGAGACCTCGCGAAATATCCACGGCCTGCCCTGCGCCACACGGCCTAGCATGACCGCATCTGCGCCGGTGTAGGCCAACACATCACGGGCCTTTTCACCGCTGGTGATGTCGCCATTGGCTACCACCGGAATCGACAACGCAGCTTTGACTTCAGCCATCGTGTCGTACTCGGCCAAGCCCTTATAGCCTTGCTCGCGCGTACGACCGTGCACCGTGACCATTGCCACGCCAGCGCTTTCGGCGGCGCGCGCAATCGTTACCGCGTTCTTATGGTGTTCGGCCCAGCCGGTGCGCATTTTGAGCGTGACTGGCACGTTGCGCGGCGCGCAGGCATTGACAACAGCCTCAACAATTTCAAGCGCCAGCTTTTCGTCTTGCATCAGCGCCGAGCCTGCCCATTTGTTGCAGACCTTTTTAGCCGGGCAGCCCATGTTGATGTCAATGATTTGCGCACCTCGGTCAATGTTGTAGGCGGCGGCATCGGCCATCATTTGCGCGTCAGTCCCTGCAATCTGCACCGCAATCGGCTCGGGCTCGCCGTCGTGGTTGGCGCGGCGTGATGTTTTCAAGGTGTCCCACAAGTCGCGGCGCGAGGTGACCATTTCACTGACTGCGTAACCCGCGCCCAGCTTTTTACACAGCACGCGAAACGGCCTGTCAGTGACGCCTGCCATGGGTGCAGCAAACACGTTGTTTGCCAGTGCGAAGGAGCCGATGAACATGGGGACGGAGTTTTTGTATGTGCTGAAAAAGAAGGCGTATTCTAACTGCTTAAATTTTAAGCAAAAACGATAGCGTCCGAGTTACGATAGGCATCGTTTATGCAAGCCTGGATTCAACAACTGATAGAACTGCTGTCGCTGCCGGAGTACGGTTTGAGCACGGTATTTGTGGTGTCGTTTATTTCAGCGACATTGCTGCCGCTGGGATCCGAACCTGTGGTGTTTGGTCTCGTTAAATTAAACCCCGAACTGTTTTGGCCCGCCATATTGACTGCAACAGCAGGTAACACTTTAGGCGGTGCGCTGGACTGGTGGCTGGGCTACGGCGCGCACCAGGTGGTGAACAAATACAAACACGATTCGCATCACGGCAGGGCTGTCAGGTGGCTGGAGAAGCTGGGGCCCAGAGCCTGTTTGCTGTCATGGCTGCCCATAGTCGGCGACCCACTGTGTGCCGTGGCGGGCTGGTTGAAGTTTTCGTTTTGGCCCTGCGTTTTTTACATGGCGATTGGCAAATTTTTGCGCTACTTCATGATGACAGGCGGCCTGATCTGGGCGTTCCCTGGCATTGCGTCATTCCATTAAAAGCGCTCAGCAGGCAACAAATAACGCCACTGACCGACTTGTAAACCGCTCATCGCCACCCGGCCAATCCGCAAGCGTTTCATACCCGTGATGGTCAGCCCGACACTTTCGCAAAAGTAATTGATCTGCCCCGGCTGCTCGCCTTTTAAGGCAAAGCGCAAACGTGCCTCGCTCTGCCAGCTGACTTTGGCGGGCGACAGTAGCTTGCCGTTGAAGGTAAAGCCGTGGTCGACGCGATTTAAACGCTCCAGGCCTCCGGGCTTGATGTTGCCTTCAACGTCGACCACCACTTCATGCTCTAACGTGGCTGCGTCATCCACCAGCTTGCGGGTGACGCGCCAGTCGTCGGTAAAAACGACCAAACCACTGGCCGGCAGTGCAAGCTGCGTGACCAATTCGGCCGCTAAATGTCTTTTTAGCAGTTTGATTCCACTACGGTCATCTAGCGAATGTGCTGCCTGCTTCAGGTCAGCCTCAAAACCAGCCGGCTTGTGCAAAAGCAACGTGACGGCGGTGGGCGCTAACAGGCTGGCATCTTTTGACAGCTCTATTTTTTGATGCAGCACCCGAAACTGCGGCTCTTCAACCACCACACCATCGACCGTGACCCAGCCGCCCTCGATGTACTGCTCGGCCTCGCGGCGTGAGCAAGGCAACATTTCAGCCAATCGCTTGGCCAGGCGCACAGGTTCAAGCATCACGCTTGCTATGAATTAAGGAGCTGCTTGCGCTCGTATTTATTGGTCTATAGGCCATTTTTATACTTGAAAATGACCAAAAAGGTGCTTTTCAGCTTGAGAACAAGAAATTCATAACGTCGCCGTCTTTAACAACGTATTCCTTGCCCTCACTGCGCATCTTTCCGGCATCCTTCGCGCCCTGCTCGCCCTTGAAGGCGATGTAGTCGTCAAACGCAATTGTTTGCGCGCGGATGTAGCCTTTTTCAAAATCGGTATGAATCACGCCTGCCGCCTGTGGGCCGGTGTCGCCAATGTGAATTGTCCAGGCGCGGACTTCTTTCACGCCGGCTGTGAAGTAAGTTTGCAGTCCCAGCAGTTTGAAGGCGGCGACGATCAATCGGTTCAATCCAGGCTCCGTCTGACCAATCTCGGCCAAGAACATTTTTTTGTCTTCGTCTTCCATGTCGGCCATTTCGGCTTCCATCTTGGCGCAAATCGCCACAACCGGCGCGTTTTGAGCTTTGGCATAGGCTGTCAAACGGTCT
Organism: Polaromonas sp.; assembly: GCA_031414215.1. Taxonomy (GTDB): domain Bacteria; phylum Pseudomonadota; class Gammaproteobacteria; order Burkholderiales; family Burkholderiaceae_C; genus Polaromonas. The sequence goes on from JANNVB010000016.1 coordinate 68,084, forward strand.
AAAAACGGGTTGTTTTCAAAACCGTCTTCTGCCACGTTGGCAACAAACATGGCCGGCTTGGCGGTGATCAAAAAGAACTGCTGCAAGAGCGGCTGCTCCTCTTTGCTGAATTCAATCGTGCGTACCGGCTTGGCCTCGTTCAGCGCCACTTGGCATTTTTCGAGAATCGCCACCAGCTTGACGGACTCTTTGTCGCCCGAACGCGCCAGCTTGGTCACCCGGTGCAGCGCCTTTTCGACTGCTGCCAAATCGGCCAGGCAGAGTTCGGTTTGAATCACCTCAATGTCCGATATCGGGTCCACCTTGCCTGCCACGTGAATCACGTTGTCGTCTTCAAAGCAGCGCACCACGTTCACCGTGGCATCGGTCTCGCGGATATGCGCTAAAAACTTGTTGCCTAAACCTTCACCCGTACTGGCACCCGCGACCAAACCAGCAATGTCAACAAACTCGACGATGGCCTTTTGTATTTTTTGCGGGTTAACGATAGCGGCCAGAAGGTCCAGGCGCGCGTCGGGCACCTCCACAATGCCTACATTAGGCTCTATAGTGCAAAAAGGATAGTTTTCAGCCGCGATGCCAGCTTTGGTTAATGCGTTGAACAGGGTGGATTTTCCGACGTTGGGCAAGCCCACAATGCCGCATTTCAAACTCATGACAAACCTTAAAAATCAGGTTGCAAAGTGTATTCGATACGCAGGCAGCCCATTATTTCAAGCTTTTTACCGCGCCCTTGCTAGGCTGCTGGTCAGTGGCGTTTTGCTTTTTCAGGCGAGTGCGGTGCTAGCGCAGCCGATCATCCTGCTAAGTGACAGCAACCCAGCGCAGGACATCAGCGCCAGCAGCTTGATGTGGATAGATGCACAAGGCACGAGCACTGTCGCGCAGGTCGCAGCTCGCTCCGGCTCAGGGTTTTCGCCTTCAAAAGCAGAAACCGTCTACACCCTGGGGTCCAAAGCGGCACTCTGGCTGCACTACCGTTTCGAGGTGCAGGCCACATCACAAGATCGTTGGGTATTGGAATTTCCCCAGCCTTTGGTAGACCGCATCACTGTTTACCAAAGTACGGCTGCTGGCAAATGGACCAGCCGATCGGCAGGCGACACCGTACCCGTCGCGAAGTGGCCAACACCCGGCCGTTACGCTCAGTTCACGCTGGCGACTGACGAAAGCAGTGTGCAAGACGTTTACGTACAAATACACAACGTCGCCAATATCAGTGTGCCAGTCGAAGTAAAGACCCAAGGCAACCAAACCCAGCGCTTGCAGCTTGAATACCTGATCGTCGGCGTTGTGTTTGGCACGCTGGTGCTGTTGGTCATCACCTGCCTGGCACAAAGCTGGTCTTACCGCGACTACACCTACAGCTTGTATGCGGCCTATGCGACTATTTTGATGCTGACGTTGGCAGCATGGACGGGCGTTGCGGGGCACCTCATTTGGAATCAGTTTGGCACCTGGAATGACCTGGCACCGGGCTGCCTGGGCATTTTGACTGGCGGTTCTGCACTGCTTTTCATCAACCATATCTGCGGGTCGAACCCCAGGTTGAAATGGTTTGAGCCCTTTCTGAATGTGCTGGGCTTGGCGGGCATACCCTTCGCGATTGCCTACGCCCTGCTGGATCGTGGCGCATCCGTTGTGCTGGCCAGCAGCTACCTGGTCACGGTTGCGCTGCTGGGCATCGTCAAAGCTGCCAGCACATGGCAACGCCGCGACATGATCGGCATGTGGGTACTGTTCGCCTTCACGCCAACGGCCATGGCCACCCTGCTGCTGGTCATCAATGTCACGGGGTTTGTACCTTCGTCCTGGCTGACGCGCTACGCCTTGATGATGGGGCTGATTGTGGAGGTGCCGTTTCTTTTGGTGGCCCTCAACATGCGTTCACGGGAGCGTCACAGTGTTGAGGTTCGGGTTCAAGCCATGCCCACGCAAGATGCCTTGACAGGGCTGCTGACCGCGCATCTTTTTCAAGACAGGTTGCGACAAACAGTGGGCCGCAGCTTGCGCTACAAAGAACCTTCTGCGGTGGTCTACATCAAACTGGTCAACTACAACTACATCAAGAAAACTTGGGGGGTGGCCGTGGCCGAGCAAAGCCTGCTGCGCAGTGTTATCAAGCTGCGGCGCATTTTGCGCGATGTGGACACCGTCGGGCGAGTTGATGAGGCATTGTTCGGCCTGATCCTGGAGGGCGTGACTGAACGCTCCGTTGTGACAGCATTGGCGGCAAGACTGATTGCAGCAGGTTTGATGCCGCTCAAAGGCCTCAAGCCGGAGGTGGTTTTGCAGTTTCATGTGGCCGCAGTACTGCTCGGCGAAAGGCCAGGCGGCGCGGTAGACATCATCAACGCGCTGGCGGAAACCCTGCAAAAAATGGGTCCGCGTACACGTCGCCCGATACGTTTTTTAGAGCCTGAGATAACGCAACCAGCGCCGCTGGAGGCGCAATCAGAGTTTGAGCCCGAGCAGACAGACCCCGGCAAGCGGGCTGTGCAGCAACCTACCTGGACGATCTAATCAGTCAAATTGATAGTTGGCTGCTACCTGCTGGCCCACCTTGAGCGTGTGCTCCACATCCGCCAACACCGCCGCATTCATGCCAAAGGTTATCGCACCGTTTAGGCGCTTGTCGGCTCGATAACTTTGCAACATGTCGCCTACCTGTGGGCTACTGGTGGCAGTGACCGGGTCGATATTCGGAATCGGGCAACGCGCACAAGGCTTGACGGGTTTGAGCTGCAAGCTTCCCTGCCCGGTTGAAATATGCATCACGTCCAAGCGGTCTTCATCATGCGGCACCAACTCTTCGCCAGCGGGCTTAGGTGCCAAAACAATATTGGGCCGAAACCGCGACATGCTGACGGCGGGGGTGCCGCTCGCCATCAGCTTGCTGTTGAGCAGTGCCAGCGAAGCTTCGCTGACCACCAACACAGGAAAACCATCGCTGAACTGATTCAACGCCTCAAGGTCGCCCGTCCAGTCACGGCTACAAACGCGCTTGTGGTCCGGGTCAAACCGCACCAAGCGTGCTTGGATACCCAAAAAGTCGCTGAACCACTGCGCTGCAGTTGCGCCCATGTCAAACGCGGCTACCTCGTCGTCCCACACACGCACCCGCACAGGTGCCTCGACCTCGTCTAATTTGATGTGGAGCGCCAGCATGCCGGGCGCACGCAGCACCATCTCGTAGTGTTTGAGCTGCGGCTGGATCAGCGCCATGCGCGGCAACTCGCGCTGGGTTAAAAATTCGCCTTGGCTATCGACCACCATCCAGGCACGGTCAAACTCCAACCCGGTATCCAACATGATGGACTCTTGCACCTGAACACCCGCGCAAGATTTGATGGGGTAGACGTACAAGGCGGAAATAACGCCCGAGAAGTCAAAACGGTCGTTCAAAAAATCGCTCATGGGGTCTGTCCAGATGGGTCAAGCAGGGCTAAAAATTAACCCAAAGCCGACATTTTGCACTGCCTTCTAAAATGCTCAGATGTTCAAGTCTTTTGATGTGTGTATTCGCGGTGATGGGGTGGTAGGCCGTGCACTGGCTTTGTTGCTGGCCAAAGAGCGTTTAAAAGTGGCTTTGGTGACGCATGCATCCGGCTCGCGCCCAGCCGACATTCGGGCTTATGCCTTGAACCGCACCTCCAAACAATTGCTGGAGAGCTTGCGCGTTTGGCCGTCCGAGCGTTTTGCGACACCCGTTCACAACATGCAGGTCTGGGGCGACGACGGCGGCGAGATTGATTTCAACGCCCAGTCGGCAGGGCAAGATGCGCTCACATGGATTGTTGATGTCCCGCAGCTTGAAGCCCAACTGCTGCAAGCCTGTGGCTACCAAGGCCTGATTGAAACCGTCAATATGTCAGCAGATGCACCAGTCACCGCGCCACTGAGCATCATTTGCGAAGGTAAAAATAGCGCTAGCCGCAGCGATATGGCCGCGCAGTGGACGCGCAAGCCCTATGCGCAAAAAGCCATTGCCGCCCGGCTTGATTCAGATCAGCCGCACAGCAGCGCGGCCCGCCAGTGGTTTACCAAGCATGGCGAGGTGCTGGCACTTTTGCCGATGGGCGGCAGCCAGGGGAACTCTCTGGCGCTGGTCTGGTCTGTCAATGATGAACGCGCCACTTTGCTTGAAAATCTCCCCCCTGACGAGTTTTGCGCCCAGATTGCTGCAGTCTGCCAACACAGCGTGGGCAACTTGCGCTTGACCACCGAGCGCGCCAGCTGGCCTTTGGCCTTGAGCAGTGCCGACCACTGGGTCGGCCCCGGCTGGGCACTGGCAGGCGATGCCGCGCATACCGTGCATCCGCTGGCGGGCCAGGGCTTGAACCTGGGGCTGGCCGATGCAGCAAGTTTGTGCCAAGTGCTGGCAGGGCGTGAGTATTGGCGCGGTTTGGGTGATGAAAAATTGCTGCGCAAATACGAACGCTCGCGCAAGGCTGAAGTCGCCGCTGTGGGCGCAGTCACTGATGGCCTGCAGCGTTTGTTTACACAAACTCAACCCCCGTGGCAGTCTTTGCGTAACTGGGGCATGAACGGATTTGCGGCCAGCCTGCCGCTTAAAAACTGGCTGACCAAGCGCGCTGCTGGTTCATCTTTGTAAAAACATCAACTGAAGCTAAAGCTAAATTAACCCATGAAACTCCTCAAATCAATTGCCACCCTTGGCTTTGCCGTGTTGGCCTTCAGCGCTTTTGCACAAGAAGCTGCGATTCGTAAAAACCTGGCTGAGCGGCTGCCCAATTTACCCAAAATTGACGAGATCAGCAAAACACCGATGAACGGCCTGTTTGAGATTCGCGTGAATGACAACGATATTTTTTACACCGATGCCGACGGCAGTTTTTTAATCCAGGGCGTATTGATTGACACCAAGTCAAAACGCAATTTGACCGAAGAGCGCACGGAAAAACTCAACGCTGTCGCGTTTGATTCACTGCCACTGAAAGACGCCTTTACTGTGGTGCGGGGCAATGGCAAACGTAAAATGGCCGTGTTTGAAGACCCCAACTGCGGCTACTGCAAACGCTTTGAGCGTGACTTGCAGCAGGTCAACAATGTGACGGTTTACATGTTTTTGTACCCTGTGCTGGGCGCTGACTCTTTAGATAAAACCAAGAACCTCTGGTGCGCCAAAGACAAAGCCAAAACCTGGCAAGACGTGATGGTGCGCGACATGCCAGTTCCCAAGGCAACGTGCGACACCACGGCTATTGACCGGGTGCTGGACTTTGGCCGCAAACACAAAATCACCGGCACACCGACCATCTTTTTTGCAGATGGCTCACGCGTACCGGGCGCCATCAACACGGCACAGATCGAGAAGTTCTTGACGGAAGCCAAATAAGTTTTTAACGCTTGATTGGCGCTTTTAAAACTTGACGGTATTGATGACATCGCTGGGCATACCCGAGCGACAACAAACATTTGAGCCCACCCGAAGGGCCGCCCTGCAGCGCCTTGAAGGCGTTCAACCAGCCAGCTACGCACGCAGTCGCAATGCGCTGGACGGTGCCGTTACTGGCTTGTCGCCCTACTTCACACATGGGGTTTTGAGCCTCAAGGAAGCAGCACAAACCATTCACGCACGCCACCCGCTGTCGTTTGAAGACAAACTGGTTTTTGAGTTCGGCTGGCGTGAGTTTTTTCATCATGTCTGGAGCCGTAGCAAACATCCTGACGCCATCTTGCAAGACATGCACGGCCAAGCGCCGTGGGGTGGACCCTACGCAGACGTACTGCCGCTGGACATTCGGCAAGGTTGCACAGGCGTGCCCGTCATCGACAGCGCGGTGCGCTTGTTGTACGCCACAGGTTACTTGCACAACCATTTGCGCATGTATCTAGCCAGCTACGTCGTGCATGTGCGCAAAGTGCACTGGCGCGTCGGGGCTGACTGGCTGTACGGCCACTTGCTGGATGGTGACTTGCCCAGCAACCACCTGAGCTGGCAGTGGGTAGCAGGCACGTTTTCAAGTAAGCCCTATCTATTCAACGCTGCGAATGTATTGAAGTACGCGCCACCTAGCGCGCAGCAAGCGTGGGACTGTAGCGGCACCGTGATTGATAAAAGCTACGAAGCGCTTGATGTGATGGCGCGCAACGAGCGTGATGCAGGGCCAGAGCCAGGTTTGCATGAAAAAGTATCAGAACCACCACTTGTAGGTCATTTTTGTACATCAAATCAGCCTTCTGACCAATCGATACGGGCGCAAGCAGCTATAAATAATATAGCGAATAAAAAACTTGAACTGGTTCACCCCTGGAGTCTGGTGCCGCCTGCTGAAGACCATACGCTGCGTATCGGCATCGTCCACCTGCCCGCACACACCGCTTGGCCCTGGTCTGAGGGGCGCTGGCAATTTGTATTGAAGGCGATGGCCGAGGTGACAGATGGGATCTGGATGGGAGACATCACTGAGCTTGACACATCGGCTGCTGGCAGCGTGACCGTTCAAGCCACTTTGTTTCCGGGCTACCGGGCGGCGTTGCCAAAAATAACTATGTTGATGCCCGCCCCACGCCTGCTGCCCAACCCCTCCATGGCTTGCCGATCCTTCAGCAAGTTTTACGAGCGCGCACGACGTGACGCCGGCACGTTCGCTGATTTGCTTTAATAGATGCAGTTATTGCATACAGACCTCACATCGCGTTTTTAAATTTTTCGTATGCCGCCCCACTCAACCATCACCCGCCTGGGCTACGCAGGTCTTGCTCCGTTTGTGCTGCTCACGGCGCTCATGTGGCTGGTCGACGCTGAACTGCTACCGTTTGTCTCGGTCGCACTGGGCGGCTATGCGGCCACCATCGTTGCATTTCTAGGCGGTGTGCATTGGGGTATTGGCTTTATGAAAGATGAGGCTGCGCCCCGATTTCACTTCATTTGGGGTGTGGTGCCATCGCTGATCGCTTGGCTAGCCCTGATGATGCCCGCCTATGCCACCCTGCCTTTGCTGGGGTTGGTGCTGCTGGCCTGCTACCTGGTTGACCGTAAAACCTACCCGCCCGCAGGCTTGGCACAGTGGTTACCCATGCGCCTACGATTGACAGTAGTGGCCACGCTGAGTTGCGTATTGGGCGCAGCAGCGATCTAGACTTGTGTGAACCAACCATGACAAAAACCACCAGCGCCGCTCCCGTCCATTGTCTGGTTGAAGCGGACAACATGCACGCACACACCTTCAGCGTCACACTGACGATTGATGCGCCTTCTGCCCAACAGTGCGTCGCACTACCCGTGTGGATTCCAGGCAGTTACTTGGTTCGTGAGTTTTCAAAAAACTTATCTCACCTGACGGCGCAGCAAGGCAGAACCAAACTCACCGCATCGCAGATTGACAAGTGCACCTGGCAAATCGACTGCAAACCAGGCAAACCCTTGGTTTTGCGTTACCAAATTTACGCCCACGACAACTCGGTGCGTACCGCCTGGCTGGATGCAGAGCGGGGGTTTTTTAATGGCACCAGTGTTTGCTTGAAGGTGACAGGGCAAGAGGCCACAACGCATTTGCTTGAAGTAGCGCAGCCAAAGCAAAGCAAAGATTGGTCGGTCGCCACGGGCTTGACGGCGCACAAGACCAACAAGCGCGGTTTTGGCACCTACCTCGCCGCGAACTACGACGAACTGGTGGACTGCCCAGTAGAACTCGGCACGTTTTGGAGCGGTACTTTCACAGCTTGCGGCGTGCCGCACCGCTTTGTGGTGGCCGGTGCGCTGCCTGGCTTTGACGGCGCAAAGCTGCTGGCCGACACACAAAAGATTTGCGAAGAAGAGATACGCTTTTGGCACGGCAATAAAAAACCACCGTTTAGCCATTACCTGTTCATGCTCAACGCCGTGGATGATGGCTATGGCGGGCTGGAGCATCGCAACTCCACCGCGTTGATTTGCAACCGCAAAGACCTGCCGCGCATCGGTGAGCCCAAAGTATCTGAGGGCTACACCACACTGCGCGGGCTGATCAGCCACGAGTACTTTCACACCTGGAACGTCAAGCGCCTGCGCCCGGCGGAGCTTGCCAGCTACGACTACACCCAGGAAAACTACACCCAACTGCTGTGGTTTTTTGAAGGCTTTACCAGTTACTACGACGACCTGCTGTTGCGCCGCGCAGGCCTCTTGGACAACGCGGGTTATTTCAAGCTGCTGAACAAAACCATCAACCAGGTCATGCAAACGCCGGGTACACGGGTGCAGTCGGTGGCCCAAGCCAGTTTTGACGCCTGGGTGAAGTACTACCGGCAGGACGAAAACACGCCCAACGCCACCGTGAGCTACTACACCAAGGGTGCGCTAGTGGCGTTGTGTTTTGACTTGACGCTGCGGCGCGAAGGCCACACCACGCTGGACGAAGTGATGCGCGCGCTGTGGCTGCGCTGCAAAGCCGGACCCCAGATCGAAGGCGGGCCGATGCACGAGGCAGACTTTGCCGATGTGTTGCAAACCTTGGGTAAACGCTCGTTTGATGACGAATTGAAAACTTGGGTACATGGCAAAGCCGCACTGCCGCTGCGCACCCTGCTTGAACAACACGGCGTTGCTGTGCATGAAGATCCGGCCCAATTGGCACAGCGCCTCGGCCTGCGCGTGAGTGAAACACACGGTTTGGTGGTTAAAACCGTTTTGTCGGGCGGCGTGGCTGAAAAAGCTGGTTTTGCAGCGGGCGACGAATGGCTGGGTGTTGACAGCGTGAAACAACAAAACGGCTGGCGGATACAGCGTTTAGACGACCTGCTTTTGTACGCTGGCACCGCCAAAAAAGTTATCGCACTGGTGTCGCGCGACAAACGCCTTGTGCAGCTTGAATTAACGATACCGCCACCTGCGACCACCTGGCGTTTGGCCATCAAGGATGCCGCTAAAGTAGATGCTTGGCTAGCCAAATAAACCAAAAACTACAGAAAGAATTCATGACTTACGAGACCATCCTCACCTCAGTTCAAGGCCCAGAAGGCCGTCAAGTTGGCGTTATCACCCTGAACCGGCCCAAGCAGCTCAATGCCCTGAACGACCAGCTGATGGACGAGCTGGCGGCAGCACTCAAAGCCTTTGAGGCTGACGACAACATTGGCTGCATGATCATCACCGGCAGCGAAAAAGCCTTTGCCGCCGGGGCCGACATTGGCGCCATGGCGCAGTACAGCTTTGCCGATGCTTACGGCAAAGACTTCATCACCCGTAACTGGGAGCAGATTCGTAGCATTCGCAAGCCCGTGATAGCGGCCGTCAGTGGCTTTGCACTGGGTGGCGGCTGCGAGCTGGCCATGATGTGCGACTTCATCATTGCCGCCGACAACGCCAAATTTGGCCAGCCTGAAATCAAGCTTGGCATCATCCCCGGCGCAGGCGGCACCCAGCGGCTGCCACGCGCAGTTGGCAAAGCCAAGGCGATGGATTTGGCTTTGACAGGCCGCATGATGGACGCAGCGGAGGCCGAACGCGCAGGTTTGGTCAGCCGTGTTGTGCCACTGGATAAGCTAATGGATGAAGCCTTGGGTGCGGCCTTGATGATTTGCGGCCACGGCAATATCGCGCTGATGGCGGCAAAGGAATCGGTCAACCGCGCGTTTGAGAGCGGTTTGACAGACGGTGTGATGTTTGAACGCCGCCTGTTTCACGCCATGTTTGCGACCGAAGACCAAAAAGAGGGCATGGATGCGTTTGTGAACAAAAGAAAAGCAGCCTTCAAGCACCGCTAGTCATGATGCCCCCACGTTCCCCACTTCGTGTGGTTCTCTGCCCCCCGAGGGGGCTGGCCTTGTTTGGGGCGGCCCGGCACAGCGGCCAACAGTTCGCTATAATTTGCGGCTCGGTGATATAGCTCAGTTGGTTAGAGCGCAGCATTCATAATGCTGATGTCGGTGGTTCAAATCCACCTATCACCACCAGATTTCTCTCGTTTCTTCCTCAGCCTCTGGACAAACACCATGAACCGCTGGACATCCATACTCTTCCTGCCACTAGCCGCACTGCTCATCAGCACGGCCAGCGCGCAAACCGAAGAGCCTAAACCGAATATCCGTCAGTTCCCCAAAGAAGCCAAACGCGGCGAACTGGTGATGCTGACAGCCCCCGAAATCGCCATGAACGGCAAGGCCGACAGGATGTCGCCCGCCGTGCGCATGCGCGACGCCAACAACAACCTGGTGCTGTCAGGCACATTGACCAACCAGAAACTTGTTGTGAACTACGTGCGCGACAACACCGGGCTGGTACACGGCGTTTGGGTTTTGAACGCTGAAGAAATCAAACAAAAAATGCCCGGCCAGCCAGACGGTATTTTGAGCAACATCCGCTCGATGTTTGAAACACCGGTGGTGAAAGACGACGGCAACACGCCGTTTAACCAGTTACCCAAGTACAAGCAATAAAACTGAGCAAAAACGGGTATTTTGGCTTGTTTTTGGTTCATTTTAGGCATCAAATTGGCCTCCAGACCAATGAATACGGGCGCAAGCAGCTCCTGAATTAATAGCATCTATTGATCCACATCATGTCCAAAAAAGTCTTCATCAAAACCTTCGGCTGCCAAATGAACGAGTACGACTCCGACAAAATGTCTGACGTGCTGCACGCGGCTGAGGGCTACGAGCCCACGCAAGACATGGAACAAGCCGACTTGATTTTGTTCAACACCTGCTCGGTACGCGAAAAGGCACAAGAAAAAGTCTTCAGCGACCTGGGCCGCGTGAAACACCTGAAAGAAAAGGGCGTATTGATCGGCGTAGGCGGCTGCGTGGCCAGCCAGGAAGGCGCAGCCATCATTGCTAGAGCCCCGTATGTGGACGTGGTGTTTGGCCCGCAAACCCTGCACCGCCTGCCAGACCTACTGGCCAGGCGCGCCAAATCAGGCAAGCCGCAGGTAGACATCAGCTTCCCAGAAATCGAAAAGTTTGACCACCTCCCACCCGCACGGGTAGAGGGTGCCAGCGCCTTCGTCAGCATCATGGAAGGCTGCTCCAAGTATTGCAGCTACTGCGTGGTGCCCTACACACGCGGTGAAGAGGTATCACGCCCATTTGAAGACGTACTGGTTGAAGTCGCAGGTCTCGCCGACCAGGGCGTGAAAGAAATCACGCTGCTGGGCCAAAACGTGAATGCTTATAGAGGCAAGATGGGTGACACCACAGACATTGCCGACTTCACTACCCTGCTCGACTACGTGCACGACATCCCCGGCATTGAACGCATCCGCTACGTGACCAGCCACCCGAACGAGTTCACCCAAAGCCTGATCGATGCGTACGCCAAGCTGCCCAAACTGGTCAACCACCTGCACTTGCCGGTACAGCACGGCTCCGACAAAATTTTGATGGCCATGAAGCGCGGCTACACCGCCATGGAATACAAAAGCACCATACGCAAACTGCGCGCCATCAGGCCCGACCTTGCCATGAGCAGCGACTTCATCGTTGGCTTTCCGGGCGAGACAGATGAAGACTTCGACAAAATGATGCGTCTGATTGACGACGTGGGCTACGACACATCCTTCAGCTTCATCTACAGCCCCCGTCCCGGTACACCCGCCGCCAACATCAAAGACGACACGCCGCACAGCGTCAAACTAAAACGTCTGCAACACCTGCAAGCGACGATTGACAAAAGCGTGGAAGCCATCAGCGCCAGTCGACTTGGGACTGTTCAACGGGTTTTGGTGGAAGGCCCCGCCCGTAAAACGCCCAACGCCTTGTTTGGCCGGACGGAGTGCAACCGGCCTGTGGTGTTTACCGGTTCCGACCGATTAATTGGGCAGTTGGTGGATATCAGGATTACTGAGGCGCCTATGCGGTCGCTGAGGGGTGAGGTTGTTACTATTGATGAGGCTTTAGCTGTTTAGCTCAATTGACACGGGCACGAGCAGCTCATTAATTTATAGCGTTATGCCTTGCATAGCTGCCGGGACTCGCCCCGGCGGGCGACTTACTTTTCTTTGCTTCGCCAAAGAAACCTAAGGAAAAGAAAAGGCGACCCGCAGTCTGGGCCGCTTCGCGGTTCCTTGAAAAAGCTGAAGGAGCCGGAAAATCTAGAAACTAGTCTGCTTCGCGGCCGTCGGACATCTAGATTTTTTAATCCGTCACCTCCAACTTTTTCAAGCCCAGCCAGGACGGGATGGGGAGAGGGATGAAGTCCGAATCCGTTCCCGAATTTATCTGCTACCCGTCCTGGCTGAGGCGAGGAGCACAGGGAAAAGCGGATCAGGGCACGCACTTGTTTGAGCGAAGCGAGTTTGTGCGTGACCCCGCTTTTCCCGAGCACCGCAGCGTGCCCGAAGCGAAGCGCAGGGACTCAGACTGCGGGTCGCCTTTCTTTTGGTTACTTTTCTTTGGCGAAGCAAAGAAAAGTGACTCGCCGCCGGGCGACTCCCGGCAAACCCAGCAAAGTCAAACCCGCTATCAATTAAGAAGCTGCTTGCGCCCGTATTAATTGGCCTAAAGCCCTAAAAGATACCCAAAAAAAGCGCAAAAACAAACCGTAAAACCTCAAAACTTAGGCATCCCCTTCATCCCACCCATCTTCTTCATCATGCCCTGCATCTGCTCAAACTCATTGAGCAAACGGTTCACTTCCTGCACCTGAACGCCTGAACCCATCGCAATGCGCTTTTTGCGGGTCGCCTTGATCAGCTCAGGCTTGCGGCGCTCCAGCGGGGTCATGCTTTGAATGATGCCTTCCTTGCGCTTGATGTCTTTTTCGGCTTTGCCCATATCGACCTGGCCGGCCTTGGCTGCCATTTGGGCGGGGAGCTTTTCCATCAGGCTGGCCAGGCCGCCCATGTTTTTCATTTGCTGGAGCTGGCTTAAAAAATCGTCCAGGTCAAAACCGCTGCCTGACTTGAGCTTGGCGGCCAGCTTTTGGGCGGCGGCCACGTCAACGCCTGCGGTGACTTGCTCGACCAGCGCCACAATATCGCCCATGCCCAAAATGCGCCCGGCATGGCGTTCGGCATCAAACACTTCCAGGCCGTCGAGCTTTTCGCTCGTGCCGGCAAACTTGATCGGCGCGCCGGTAACCTGCCGCACGCTCAGTGCTGCGCCGCCACGTGAGTCGCCGTCTAGCTTGGTCAAAATAATGCCAGTTAACGGTAGCGCGTCTTTGAAAGCTTTGGCGGTGTTGACCGCGTCCTGGCCCTGCATGGCATCAACGACGAACAGCGTCTCAACCGGGTTGAGCACCGCATGCAGCTCTCTGATCTCGGCCATCAGCGCTTCGTCAATCGCCAGGCGGCCGGCGGTGTCCACCAGCAGCACGTCAAAGAAATGGCGTTTGGCGTAATCAATCGCGGCGCGGGCAATATCCACCGGCTTCTGGTCTGGCGTGCTCGGGAACCACTCAGCTCCGGCCTGCGCCGTCACAGTCTTCAACTGCTCGATAGCAGCAGGGCGGTACACGTCGCCGGACACCGTCAGCACTTTTTTCTTGCGCTTTTCAATCAGGTGTTTGGCCAGCTTGGCGGTGGTGGTGGTTTTACCCGCGCCCTGCAGGCCAGCCATCAAAATCACTGCGGGCGGTTGCGCGGCCAGATTGATGTCACTGACGCCCTCGCCCATCGTCGCCGCCAGCTCTTTGCTGACGATGCTGACCAGCACCTGGCCGGGCTGGAGCGAGCCCATGACTTCGGCGCCCAGGGCTTTGTCTTTGACCCGGGCGATAAAGTCGCGCACCACTGGCAGGGCGACGTCGGCCTCTAGCAGGGCCATGCGTACTTCGCGCAGCATGTCTTGCACATTGGTCTCGGTGATGCGGGCTTGGCCACGCATTTCTTTGACGAGGCGAGAGAGTTTGTCGGTCAGGGCTGAGGCCATGGGAAGGCTCCGGTGCTGCGGAGTAGTTAGGTGCGCCAAAGCGCGAAGTAGATGAAGCCAGCTTCTTTAGAAAGGCTAAACTGTAGACATGATTTTAGCGATGACTCAGTGGTGGGTTTATATGTTGGGCGCTGGCGCGTTCATCTGCTATGTCGTGTCGGCGCTGGCGCGGCATCGGATGGCGCCAGACATGCTTCGCCTGATGCTCTTTGCGGGCTGGGTTTTGCATGGGTTGATGCTGGCAGAAGGGCTGCTGGGAGAGCCACAACGTTTTGGTTTCGCACCTGCACTGTCCACCATTGTGTGGCTGGTGCTGGCGGTTTACGCGATAGAAAGCCGCATGCTTCCGCAGCTACAGGCGCAATGGGCGCTGGCTGGGCTGGGCGCAGTGGCGGTGGCTCTGGTGCAGATTTTTCCCGGCTCAAGTTATACCCAGGCGACATCTATCTGGCTGCCGCTTCATTGGGCGCTGGGTATTGCCTGCTATGGCTTGTTCGCTGCGGCAGTAGTGCATGGCTGGCTGATGCAGCGGTCTGAACGTGCCATGCGATTAGGCACGCAAGACACCGCAGGCGTTCCTTTAATGACGCTTGAGCGCTTAACTTTTCGGTTTGTTGAAGCGGGTTTTATATTGCTGTCAGCCACATTGCTGGTTGGCTGGCTGTTTGTGGAGCAGCTTTACGGCACAGGAAAAACCTGGAACTGGAATCACAAAACCATTTTTTCAGTGCTGGCCTGGGCGGTATTTGCGGGGCTTTTGATTGGCCGCGCACGGTTTGGCTGGCGCGGATTGAGGGCGGTACGCATCTTGTATTTAGGTTCTGGGCTGCTCCTGCTGGGTTATGTGGGATCTCGCTTCGTGCTTGAAGTTGTTTTAAATCGCGTATGAAATACGCATTGGTTTTTGGCTTGGTACTGGTTGTTTTCTGGCTTTGGCGCAGCAGCAGGCAAGCCAGAGCGAACGACAAAACGCAGAACTCAATACCCAAAAAGTCTGACTCATATCCAAAATCCACAGAAATTGTGGCTTGCGCGGTGTGCCAAGTTCACCTGCCACGCATCGACGCCCTGACGGGCAGACGGGGCCTGTATTGCTCTGCCGAGCACCGACAACAAGCGGACGACTAGAGCGCAAAATGCGGTCAATAAAAGACGCGCCCAATTCCTGGTTTGGCATGGCAGACAACCTGCGCAGCGGCTGGGTCACAGAACCCCAGCAAAGCTCGTTTGTCAGATTGTGGCGCGCCTTCATGACGGCGCGCATCACGATCGCCAGTGTGCTGCTGCTGCTGCAGGCATTTATTTACGGGCTAGGAAACACCAACAACGCTTGGTCGATTGCCGTTTGCGCGGCCTACTTGTGCGCCACGCTGCTGGTTTGGCTATTGGCTCGCCCCAAGCCTCCGGGCAGTACGTTTGACGCACAGTGGATGCTGACGGTCGGGGTGGATGTGGTGGTGTTTTCAGTGCTCAATTTTTTACCCTCCAGCGGTATTAACTACACCCCTTTGTTTGCGCTGCCGGTGCTGCTGGCGTCCATCCTCGGGCCCGTTTTGCTGGCGCTCGGCACAGCCGCCAGCGTGACGCTACTCTTGCTGGCAGATGCGTGGTGGGTTTCTCTGCATTTGACAGGTGAGTCAGCTTCGCGGTTTTTGCAGTCTGGGCTCAGCGGTTCGGGATTTTTTGTCATTGCACTGCTGGCTAACCAGTTGGCCCTGCGTTTGGCGCGCGAAGAACAGTTGGTCAAAACCAGCCAGCTTGTGGCGCGCATGCAAACCCAGGTCAATGAACTGGTGATCGAAACACTGACCGATGGTGTCCTGGTGATTGATGCCAACGGCATCGTTCGGTCCGCCAACCCCGCAGCGCGCCGCTTGCTGGCACCCAGCGACATGACGCGAATGGCACCCTTCGTGTTGGCAACACAGGCGGCATGGCAGCCACTGGTTGAAATCATGCGCCAGACCTTTATCCACAAGCTGCCGCAGCAAGCCGATGTGGCCTTGAACCACTCAGGACACTATGCCCGCCTGCTGCATGTGCGTACGCGGTTAGCAGCGGCCCAAGGCAATGCCGATGAAGCCCTGTGCGTGGTGTTTCTTGAAGACCTGCGTGAAATGGAAGCCCGTATAAGGGTGGAAAAAATGGCGGCCATGGGCCGCATGTCTGCGGCGGTGGCGCATGAAATCAGAAACCCGCTGGCCGCCATATCACAGGCCAATGCCCTGCTAGAAGAAGACCTGCAAAACCCTGCGCACAAGCAACTCACCGACATGGTTCGCCAAAATGCCCAGCGCTTGGCCAAAATTGTTGACGATGTTTTGAATATTTCAAGGGTGCAGGTGCTGACGCCTGAACAGCACGGCATGGCGTTGGTACTGGATGACGTGGTGGCGCGAATTAGTGCAGACTGGATGCAGCAAACCTCCTCCAAAGACCGTACCTATGTGCTACTGAATGCCCGCCAGATCTGCGTGGTTTTTGACCCTGAGCATTTGCGCCGCCTGATGATCAACCTGCTTGACAATGCTTTGCGTTACGCCAGCCAGTCCAACCGCGCCATACAAGTGACAACCCAGCTGTCTGCAACGGGTCAGGCTCGGCTGTCTGTCTGGAGCGATGGTTTGCCACTTGAAAAAACAGTGCAAACACATTTGTTCGAGCCCTTTTTTACGTCTGAGAGCCGCTCCAGCGGTTTGGGTCTGTATATTAGTAGGGAGCTGTGCGAGCGCTACGGTGCTCTGATTGGCTACCAAAGAACCAGCCAAGGCCCCTTAAAAGGCGTTGAAGGCAATGAATTTTTTGTGATTTTCAAAATAGCGGACAGCCCAACCCACGCTGCGGCCCCTCTTCCTGACGATTTGTTTGCCTGAAAGCCATGTCCCAAAATTCCAGCATTTCGCACCCGCAGCCCGCACATATTTTGGTGATTGACGACGAGCCAGACCTGCGCACGCTGTATGAGTTGACCTTGCTGCGCGAGGGCTACCGGGTAGAAGCAGCCGGTGACTTGGCACAGGCACGCCAACAACTCGAAAACCACCAGTTTGATGCTGTCATTACCGACATGCGCCTGCCCGATGGCCTGGGCCTGGAACTGCTGCGCGAGGTGGTCAAGGCGCAGCGGCCAGAACGCTGTGTGGTGATCACGGCGCACGGCTCGGCTGAAAATGCGGTCGAGGCCTTAAAAGCTGGCGCATTTGACTATTTGACAAAACCCGTCGACTTGAAACAGTTTCGCAGTGTGGTGGCGTCGGCCATACAGGGCTCTAGGGCGGCCGCATTGTCTGCGTCCCTAGATTCGACCAAAAACACATCCGATGCAACCAAGCGTGTGCCAACAGCAAAACGCAGGCTTGGGTCTGCCCCTTCTGCACTGGAAAGTCTGGTTGGCCGCTCAGCCGGCATGCTGGCCGTTAAATCGCGCATCGTCAAGGTAGCAGGCAGCATGGCACCGGTCTTGATACAAGGCGAGTCAGGCACGGGCAAAGAACTGGTCGCCCGAGCGGTGCATGACTCTAGCCACCGCGCCAGCGGCCCTTTTGTAGCCGTCAACTGTGGCGCTATCCCTGAAAATTTGCTGGAAGCCGAGTTCTTTGGTGCGCGCAAAGGCGCCTACACCGGCTCAACGCAAGACCGCGTGGGTTATTTTCAGGCGGCGCAGGGCGGGACGCTGTTTCTGGACGAAATTGGCGACTTGCCATTCGCCATGCAGTCCAAGCTGCTGCGGGCGATTCAAGAGCGCGTGGTTCGCCCACTGGGTTCATCACAAGAAGACACGGTCGACGTGCGCATCATCAGCGCGTCACACAAAGACCTGGGGGAAGAAGTCGCGTCCAAGCACTTTCGTCAAGACTTGTATTACCGCCTGAACGTGATTGTGATTGGCATACCGCCCCTGCGTGAGCGGCTGGAAGATTTGCCTGAGCTATGCGAAGCGCTGCTGGCAAGAATTTGCGGAGAGTCGGGGTTCAGTTTGCCGCATCTGGCCGAACCCGTACTGGAGCAACTGCGCACACACGCTTTTAACGGCAACGTGCGCGAGCTTGAAAATATTTTGCATCGGGCAGTGGCACTCAGCGAAGGTGGAGAGCTGCTTTTAGACACCCCGCATGCTACCAAGTCTCAAACGCACAGCTTGTCGACCCCTATTGGGTCTGCAACACCCCTTGCACCTGTAACGCCCACGCTGCTGGCGCTGCCCGACAACCTGCAAGACTATCTGGATGCACAAGAGCGAGATATTTTGTGCCGCATGCTGCAAGACACCCGCTACAACCGCACGGCAGCCGCCAGCAAACTCGGCATGAGCCTGCGCCAAATCCGTTACCGCATTGCGCGTCTGAACATTGCCATGCCCGACGGCGACACCCAAGACACCAGTCATGACAGCAGCGATGAACCTGCCTGAAGCTGCGCCGGCTGGCTCACTTTGGCAAGACGGCTGGTACCGCTGCGCCAGAGCGCTGGCATCGCCCAACTTTGGGCCGCGTCCCGAGGCGGCTTTGATTGACCTGATCGTGGTGCACTCCATCAGCCTGCCGCCCGGCGAGTATGACAACCACAACGTCCAGCGCTTGTTCAGCAATGCATTGAATTGGGAGGCGCATCCGTATTTTCAAAGTATCCGCGGCATGCAGGTGTCGTCGCACTTTTTCATCAGCCGCAAGGGCGAGCTATGGCAATTTGTCAGTTGTGATGCCAGAGCCTGGCATGCCGGGCAATCGAACTACCGGGGTCGCAGCAACTGCAACGACGACTCGATTGGCGTTGAGCTCGAAGGGCTTGAGGGCAACAGCTTTGAAGCCGCACAGTACGAAACGCTGACTGCCCTGTGCGCCGCGATGATGACGCATTACCCGGTGGCGCATATTGCCGGGCATGAGCACATCGCACCTGGCCGCAAACAGGATCCAGGGGCGGGATTTGACTGGTCTAGATTGGCTCGCAACTTGTCATTGAATGCCACTTGTTTGCCTGCCTCATGTCGTCACTGAGCATGGGCGGGCTTTAGCCGCGCAAACCCTGTGCCAAGCCGCATGGACGCGTGCGTCTCGGGCTGCCCGCGTGATAACACAGGGCTTGCACACACCATGACGCGATACGAGTCACCCGGCCTCAAAATCCACTGTAAAACGTAAGAATAAGTTTCAGTGCAAAAACACATGGAAAACACTACCTGTAGTGCTTGAATTCCTTTCAGACCCTAGGTATAGTGTGTGAACTATTTAATGTTTGATGTGCGGATAGCGTTCATTGAGTCACCCACAGCCCGTTCAAAGCAGTTGCAAAATCGATTTTGTAGCCGGATCTAAGCAGCTGTAAATGGCCAAAAGCCATGTGGGATGAGTCAATAAGCCTCACATCAGACCGAGCAGATAAGCCAAGATTAGAAACCCATATAACAAGCCAAGAGGATGCCCATGCAAACTGCGCAAAATACCAGCCCCACCACAACCAGCATGCCTGCTTTCGCAGCAAGCGGCGTCAGCGGCAATCACAGCACCGCAACCAATCCCTTTAGCAACTACCAGATCATTCGCCGCAATGGCGCGGTCGTCCCTTTTGAGCCGAACAAAATCGCCGTGGCCATGATGAAAGCCTTCTTGGCCGTGCATGGCACCCAGGGCGCGGCGTCGGCCAGCGTGCGCCAAACCGTTGATGAATTGACCCAGGCCGTCATGCGCGCCATGATGCGTTCACGCCCAGGTGGCGGCACCTTTCATATAGAAGACGTGCAAGACCAGGTCGAACTGGGCCTGATGCGCGGTGGTCACCACGAGATTGCCCGTGCTTACGTGCTGTACCGCGAAAAGCGCACGCAAGAGCGCGCCCGCCAGCCACAAGCCCAAGCGCCAGCTGCGACGCTGATCCACGTCATGGACGGCGGCAAAAAAGTCGCGCTCGACATCCGTAACTTGCAAGCGTTGATTGAAGCGTCGTGCGCCAACTTGGGGGCTGATGTCAAACCCGACCCGATCGTGGCCGAGACCATGCGCAACCTGTATGACGGCGTGCCGATTGACGAGGTCTACAAGGCGTCCATCTTGGCCGCACGCACGCTGATCGAAAAAGACCCTGACTACACCTACGCCACGGCGCGTTTGTTGATGCACACCATTCGCCGCGAAGTGCTGGGCGAAGAGGTCGCGCATGAGGAAATGCAAACTCGCTACGCCGAGTACTTTCCAGGCTTCATTGCTAAAGGCGTGCAAAACGAGCTGCTTGATGAAAAGCTCCAGCAGTTTGACCTGGCTCGCCTGGGCGCGGCTTTGAAGCCCGAGCGCGATCTGCAGTTTGACTACCTCGGCTTGCAAACCCTGTTTGACCGCTACTTCTTGCACGTGCGCAAGCAGCGCATTGAGCTACCGCAAGCTTTCTTCATGCGGGTAGCCATGGGTTTGTCGCTCAACGAGATCAACCGCGAAGAGCGCGCCATTGAGTTTTATGAAATCTTGTCGTCGTTTGACTTCATGTCGAGCACGCCAACGCTGTTCAATGCAGGCACGCTGCGTTCGCAACTGTCATCGTGCTACCTGACCACCGTGGCTGATGACCTGGGCGGTATTTACGATGCGATCAAAGAAAACGCACTGCTGTCCAAGTTTGCGGGTGGCTTGGGCAACGACTGGACGCCAGTGCGCGCACTGGGTGCTCATATTAAGGGCACGAATGGTGAATCACAGGGCGTGGTGCCTTTCCTCAAAGTTGTCAACGACACCGCAGTCGCGGTCAACCAAGGCGGCAAGCGCAAGGGCGCCGTCTGCGCCTACCTCGAAACCTGGCACCTGGACATTGAAGAGTTTCTGGAATTGCGCAAAAACACCGGTGACGACCGCCGCCGCACGCACGACATGAACACCGCCAACTGGATTCCTGACCTCTTCATGCGCCGCGTGATGGAAAAAGGCAGCTGGACCTTGTTCTCGCCATCAGACACGCCTGATCTGCACGACAAGTTTGGCAAAGAGTTTGAAACAATCTACACCGCTTACGAAGCCAAGGCCGAGCGCGGCGAGATCAAACCCGCCCGCAAACTGCAAGCCACTGATATGTGGCGCAAGATGCTGTCGATGCTGTTTGAAACCGGCCACCCCTGGATCACCTTCAAGGATGTCTGCAACATTCGTTCACCGCAGCAGCACACGGGCGTGGTGCATTCGTCCAACCTGTGTACCGAAATCACGCTGAACACCAGCGACACCGAGACCGCCGTGTGTAATCTCGGCTCGGTCAATCTGGTGCAGCACCTGAAAACCACATCTGATGGCGCCAAAGTGCTGGACCACGACAAACTGCAAAAAACCATCACCACTGCCATGCGGATGTTGGACAACGTGATTGACATCAATTACTACGCGGTGAAAAAAGCGCGAGACTCCAACATGCGCCATCGCCCGGTGGGGTTGGGCATCATGGGCTTTCAAGATTGCCTGTACGAGCTGCGCGTGCCTTATGCATCACAAGAAGCGGTTGAATTTGCCGACAAGTCGATGGAAGCGGTTTGCTACCACGCCTACTGGGCATCGACCGAGCTGGCAAAAGAGCGAGGCAAGTACGCCACTTACAAGGGCTCACTGTGGGACAAAGGCATTTTGCCGCTCGACACACTGGACATGCTGCTTGAAGAACGCGGCGGCTATGTTGAAGTTGATCGTTCAGCCACGATGGACTGGGACGCCCTGCGCAAGAAGATTGCACTGGACGGCATGCGCAACTCGAACTGCGTCGCCATTGCGCCTACCGCCACCATCTCCAACATCATTGGTGTCGATGCCTGTATTGAGCCGTGCTTTGGCAACCTGTCGGTCAAATCCAACTTGTCGGGCGAATTCACCGTCATCAACCATTACCTGGTGCGCGATTTAAAACGCCTGGGCTTGTGGGACGACGTGATGGTCGTTGACCTGAAACACTTTGACGGATCACTGCGCCCGATCGACCGTGTACCGCAAGACGTCAAGGCGCTGTACGCTACCGCGTTTGAAGTTGAAACCTCGTGGATTGTGGAAGCCGCTTCACGTCGCCAAAAGTGGATTGACCAGGCACAGTCGCTCAACATTTACATGGCAGGTGCATCGGGTAAAAAGTTAGATGAGACCTACAAACTCGCTTGGTTGCGCGGCCTGAAGACCACTTACTATCTGCGCACACAAAGCGCCACGCACGCTGAAAAATCAACCGTGACTGCAGGCAAGATGAATTCGGTTGCGTCAAGCACAGCCACTGCAGCGAGCAGCATGAGTGCACTTGACAAAGCCGCTGCTGCTGCGCAAGCGCAAATGGATGCAACGCCAGCGACTGACATCAAGTTTTGCGCGATTGATGATCCTGGTTGCGAGGCCTGCCAATAAATCGATCGCATGCACTCACGCAACTTTTCGATGAATCATTGACGATGTAAATGAGCAACACAAATTGGCAGAGATGTGAATGAACACTTTTCATTTTGCATCGCAGCTTTCATAATCACGAAGTATTGGAAACACCTATGTTGACCTGGGACGAAGAAGTCAAACCGTCACTGCGAAATTCTCTCAACAGCGGCATGCCAAGCAGCCGCGGGGTGGAATTTTCGTCTTTGAATTCTGAGCAAGTCACTCCTGTAGCTCGTATGCTGAACGATGGTGCCTACATACCTAGTGCGGTATCTAGCGTGCAAGCCACCGCAGCAGCAGTCGAACCTATCGCCTCTGCCCCTGCGGTGATGAAACGCGTCAAGGCTTCAGACAAACGCATCATCAACGGTCAGACCGACGTCAACCAGTTGGTGCCGTTCAAATACAAATGGGCTTGGGAAAAGTATTTGGCCACTTGCGCCAATCACTGGATGCCGCAAGAAGTCAACATGACACGCGATATCGCTTTGTGGAAAGATCCGAACGGTTTGACCGAAGACGAGCGCCGTCTGGTCAAACGCAACCTGGGCTTTTTTGTCACTGCTGATTCATTGGCTGCCAACAACATTGTGCTCGGCACCTACCGCCACATCACCGCGCCCGAGTGCCGCCAGTTCTTGTTGCGCCAAGCTTTTGAAGAAGCCATTCATACCCATGCCTACCAGTACATCACGGAGTCGTTGGGTCTGGACGAAGCCGAAATTTTCAATGCCTACAACGAAGTGCAGTCCATCAAGGACAAAGACCAGTTCCTGATTCCGTTCATTGAAGTCATATCTAACCCGCACTTCAAAACCGGTACGCATGAAGCAGATCAAACACTGCTCAAGTCACTGATCGTGTTTGCTTGCCTGATGGAAGGCCTGTTCTTCTACGTTGGTTTTACACAAATTCTGGCGCTCGGCAGGCAAAACAAAATGACCGGCGCTGCCGAGCAGTACCAGTACATCCTGCGCGACGAGTCCATGCACTGCAACTTTGGCATTGACTTGATCAACCAGCTGAAACTTGAAAACCCAGGCCTGTGGACTGCTGAGTTCAAAGCTGAAATCAAGGCGCTGTTCATGCAAGCCGTCGAGCTGGAATACCGCTACGCTGAAGACACCATGCCGCGCGGCGTGCTTGGGCTCAATGCCTCGATGTTCAAAGGCTATCTGCGCTATATCGCCAACCGCCGCGCAACGCAAATTGGCCTGGAAACCTTGTTCCCGAACGAAGAAAATCCGTTCCCGTGGATGAGCGAAATGATTGACCTGAAGAAAGAACGCAACTTTTTTGAGACCCGTGTGATTGAGTACCAGTCGGGTGGTGCTTTGTCATGGGATTAATTTGATTCTGCTTCAGAACTGAACCCAACTTATGTTTTTCAGAATTGCAATGACCAACAGCCGTGCCGTAGAGCACACGTTGGGCAATGCTCCGGTGTTCGCAGCGCTGGGCCCGGTTATCCGTTGGCTCAACACCGCGAATCGCTTTGCGTACTCCAAACGCGAAGTGCTCTTTGCAACGTAAAAAGGAGAAAACTATGGCAACTGCGAAAAAACCTGCGGCTAAAAAAGCTGCACCGAAGAAAGCCCCTGCGAAAAAAGTAGCCGCGAAAAAAGCGCCTGCCAAAAAAGCACCGGCTAAAAAAGCGCCCGCAAAAAAAGTAGCCGCTAAGAAAGCACCAGCGAAAAAAGCTGCTGCCAAAAAAGCGCCCGCTAAAAAAGCGCCAGCGAAAAAAGTAGCTGCTAAAAAAGCACCGGCCAAAAAAGCCGCTGCTAAAAAAGCACCAGCGAAGAAAGCCGCAGCCAAGAAAGTAGCGAAAAAACCCGCTGCGAAGAAAGCCGCGAAAAAACCCGCTGCGAAGAAAGCCGCGAAAAAACCCGCTGCCAAAGCACCCGCTGCACCGGCTGCCCCTGCGGCTCAGACTACTCTGAACCCGCAAGCTGCCTGGCCGTTTCCAACAGCCAGCAAGCCGTAAGCAGTAAGGTACTTCTGCTTGAAAAGCCCAGCATCTGCGATGCCGGGCTTTTTTTATGCGCTATTGAAAAATGAGCTGCTTGCACCCGTATTTATTGGTCTGCAGCCTGATTTGACCGATATTCAAGAGGATTTTAACGTCTCAAGGGTGTAATTTTGTCCGCCGCGATACGCAATCTTGTGCGCACCCACGCGGTTACCCAACTCTGCGCAGCGCACCAGTGACCAGCCTTGCTCGAGGCCGAAAAGCAGCGCACCGCGAAACGCGTCGCCACATCCTGTCGGGTCAACCACCTCGGCTGCTTTGACGGGTTCAACCAAGGTTTTTTCGCCGCCCACCCAAACCTCACAACCCTGCGCGCCCAGGGTGACGATCAGGCCTTCGACTTTGCGTGACAACTCGGCACAAGACAGGCCGGTGCGGTCGCACAGCAGTTTGGCCTCGTAGTCATTGACCGTGACCCAAGTGGCCAGCTCAACAAAATGAGTCAGCTCTTTACCGTCAAACATCGGCAAGCCCTGACCCGGATCAAACACAAAAGGAATGTTGGCGGCTTTGAACTGCTCAGCGTGTTGCAGCATCGCGTCGCGGCCGTCGGGCGACACAATGCCTAGCTTGATGTCGCTACGAGCCGCAATTTGCGTGATATGCGCCTGCATCATCGCGCCCGGGTGAAAAGCCGTGATCTGGTTGTTGTCGCGGTCGGTCATGATCATCGCTTGCGCGGTGTAGTTGCCCTCCACCTCGCGAACAAACTCGGTGCTGATCCCCATGGCTTTCATGCGCGCCGCGTAATCTGCGCCGTCGCTGCCGATGGTGGCCATGGGAAGCGGTATGCCGCCCAGTTGCTTGAGCGCATAGGCAATGTTGCCCGCACAGCCGCCAAACTCACGCCGCAAGCTGGGCACCAAGAAAGACACGTTCAAAATGTGCAATTGCTCGGGCAAAATTTGCTCGGCAAAGCGACCCTCAAAGGTCATGATGGTGTCAAAGGCCAAAGATCCACAAATTACAGCAGGCATAGCGTTGATTTTTAAAGTTAAGGGTAAAAAGCAAGAAGACGGTAACCGGCAATACGCCGGGATAAACCACCAGCATCGCGCGACGCTTCTAGCGGCGTCAACTGCAAGGTCAGTGCACCAGAAAACTCAGCACTAGCGCCGAGCAAACCACTGGCCATGCCAAACTGGGCTGGTGCCAGCACACGGCGTATCACGGCCTGGTCTTGGGTGTCCGTCAGTGTGACTTCCAGCGACGGCATCGCCAC
The DNA here is from genome assembly GCA_031414215.1 of Polaromonas sp. GTDB lineage: Bacteria > Pseudomonadota > Gammaproteobacteria > Burkholderiales > Burkholderiaceae_C > Polaromonas. Next base: position 93,528 of record JANNVB010000016.1, read on the forward strand.
CGGGGTTAGCGCTGTGTTTTTAATCGAAAAACTCAGGCGATAAACAGAATCATTGACTTTATTGAACGATGAGCTGTCGATGACGATGGCTTCAATCTGCCGCACCGGGCCGACTTTGCAAGCCAGCACCTCGCATACCATTTGCAAAGCTGGTTTGAGTCTGGGTTCAACAACAGCCAGACGGTCTCGTTGCTGAACAGCAAACTGAAGCGACAGCAAGCCCATCAACAACAAGGCAAGAAGAACAAGCAGCACCCGAACCAAAGGACTGCGCCAAAAAGCTTGACGCCGCGCATCACGCACGAAAGACACATCGGCTGGCATCTCTTGAAGCGCAATATCCGGCAGATAAATGCTGTCTTGTAGAGCAGAGGGAGTCGGCCCAGATACTTCTGGCGGTGGCATTGCAGCCAATGGGCTGTCGGCCGCTTTTAACGCGTCAGATACATCTTTAACATAAGAAGAATCGGCTGTTTCAGGTGTACGGGCATTGGGGCTAGCGCTTTGCAGATTGCTGGCTGTGGAAAAAATTTCAGCAGGCGCGACAGGAGCGGCATCCAACTCGACATGAGAAATCTCAAGGTCAATCTGTGGCGCCCTTTCAATTTGCAAATGCAGCGACGCATCGAATACGTTTGCACATTGCCCACATCGCACCCAGCCCTGGGAGACTTTGAGTTGGTCGGACACGACTTTAAACATCGTGCCGCAAGCGGGGCAACGCGTAATCAGGCTCATTTAGCGCTGTATTGTAAGTGGGCGTTGCTTTGAAGAATCACACAAATCACACAAGCCAGATGCAGCTCAGAACCTTGCCGTCATCAAAATCCAGCCGTCTTCGCTGTCAGCAACTTCAAGCGCGCACCATGGCGCGTAAGCCTCTTTCAGCTCATCGGCCTGACGCGCCAAAATACCGGCTAACACCAGGTGGCCACCCTTGGCAACATGCGCGCACAGCAGCGGCGCAAGCACCTTCAAAGGGGTTGCCAGAATATTTGCCAACACGGTTTGGTACTGGCCATTGGCCTTGTCTGGCAGACCTGCATTCAAGTGAACATGATTCGCATCGGCATTGGCGCGGGTAGCCTGAACGGCTGCTTCATCAATATCAACCGCATCGATATCAACCGCACCAAACTTGGCAGTACCAATCGCCAAAATGCCTGAGCCGCAGCCGTAGTCCAGCACCCTGCCCAGGGAAGTCTTTTGCTGAGCTGTCCACTTAAGACACATGCGTGTGGTGGGGTGTGTACCTGTGCCAAACGCCAAGCCCGGGTCGAGTCGAATCACCTGGACAGCCTGAGCGGGCGGCTCGTGCCAGGTCGGTACGATCCAAAATTCAGGTGTGATTTCAACCGGTGCAAATTGTGATTGCGTCAACCGCACCCAGTCTTGCTCAGGCACATTTTGAATGGACACCACGGCGCAATCAGCAAAAAAATCTTGTGCTTTAAGTAGCTCAGCTGCCTCAATTGCCAGCGCTTCGGTAGCAAACAAAGACACCACGCGTGAACGATTCCAACCGGCTTTAGGCGGCGGCATGTCGGGCTCGCCAAACAAGGCTTGCTCGTGGTCGGTGTGCGCATCGGCGTCTTCAACCGATACGCTGAGCGCGTCTAGCGCATCAAGCGCATCACTGACAGCTTCAACACCGCCTTCAGGTACGAGTAGAACCAGCTCAAACATCACTAGCGGATTCTCTTGCTCAACCACTCTTCAAGGTAGTGAATGTTCGTGCCGCCATCCATGAACTTGGCGTCCACCATCAGCTCGCGGTGCAGCGCAATATTGGTATTGATGCCTTCAACCACTGTCTCGGCCAGCGCGGTGCGCATGCGCGCCAGTGCTTGTTCGCGGGTATCGCCGTGCACAATGATTTTGCCAATCATCGAGTCATAGTTTGGCGGTACAAAGTAGTTGGCGTAAATGTGCGAATCGACCCGCACGCCCGGCCCACCCGGGGTGTGCCAAGTCGTGATACGGCCAGGCGACGGCGTGAATTTGTACGGGTCTTCAGCGTTGATGCGGCATTCAATCGAATGGCCTTTGATCTGAATGTCGCGCTGGGCAAAAGGCAGTTTTTCACCCGCTGCCACCATGATTTGGGTGCGCACGATGTCCACGCCGGTCACCCATTCCGTCACCGGGTGCTCTACTTGCACGCGGGTGTTCATTTCAATGAAATAAAACTCGCCGTTTTCAAACAAAAACTCAAAGGTGCCCGCACCACGGTAGCCAATTTTTTTAACTGCAGCCACACAGCGCTCGCCAATACGCTCAATCAGCTTGCGGGGAATGCCCGGCGCTGGTGCTTCTTCAATGACTTTTTGATGGCGACGCTGCATCGAGCAATCGCGCTCACCCAGCCAGACCGCATTTTTATGCTGGTCCGCCATGATTTGAATTTCAATATGCCGGGGGTTCTGAAGAAACTTCTCCATGTACACCTCGGGGTTGCCAAAGGCTGCGCCTGCTTCGGCCTTGGTGGTTTGCACGGCGTGCAGCAAAGCTGCCTCGGTGTGCACCACGCGCATGCCGCGCCCACCACCGCCGCCAGCGGCCTTGATGATGACCGGGTAGCCGACTTGCTTGGCAGTGCGTTTGATGGTGGCGGCGTCATCGGGCAACGCGCCTTCAGAGCCCGGCACACAGGGCACGCCGGCTTTGATCATGGTTTGCTTGGCCGACACCTTGTCGCCCATGATACGAATCGACTCGGGCGTGGGCCCAATGAATTTAAAACCGCTTTGCTCCACCCGCTCGGCAAAGTCAGCGTTTTCGCTCAAAAAGCCGTAGCCGGGGTGAATCGCCTCGGCGTCCGTCACCTCAGCCGCCGAAATGATGGCGGGCATGTTCAGGTAGCTGTCTTTGGACGGCGCCGGGCCAATGCAGACCGACTCGTCTGCCAGCTTGATGTATTTGGCGTCGCGGTCCGCTTCAGAGTAAACCATCACCGCTTTGACACCCAGCTCGCGGCAAGCGCGCTGAATGCGCAGCGCGATCTCACCGCGATTAGCGATCAGTATTTTTTTAAACATACCTGCTTGCCGCTCAGTCGATCAAGAACAAAGGCTGGCCATATTCAACGGCCTGGCCGTTCTGACAGAGTATTTTGCTGACCGTGCCAGACTTGTCGACTTCAATCTCGTTCAAGATTTTCATCGCCTCGATGATGCAGATGGTCTCGCCCTCTTTGACAACGTCGCCGACTTCAACAAACGGCTTGGCGCCCGGGCTGGCCGAGCGGTAAAACGTACCCACCATCGGCGACTTGACGGCATGGCTGGTTTCAACAACTGGCGCGGGCTCTAGAGCGGGTGCTGCGGCTACGGGGGCAGCTAAAGGTGCTGCTACCATGGCCACAGCGGGCTGCTGCATCACGAGCGGCGCGCCGCTGGATTTGACAATGCGTACCTTGCCCTCAGCTTCGGTGATTTCGAGTTCAGACACGTTGGAGTCCGACACCAGGTCAATCAGCGTTTTGAGTTTTCTTAAGTCCATGTTTTTCTCCAACGACGGTGAGAGCTAAGAAGCCGACAATAGAGCCAATCTTCTCGCTTTTTTCGCTTACTCTGTTCTTTAGTACTTTAAAGCGCTTAAAAAGCAACTTCAATCCAGCAGCCAATATGCACTGCGGCAAAGAAAGCGCAGAGTGTACTCCAAGCCATAACCGTTTGAAGCAGAAAAAACATTTGGAATCATGCAAATCTGTTATTTTTATATAAATTAAATAGGCCGATTTAAGCGATTTTTAATGTTATTTAACTACCGTTGAAATCTTTTACTTCAACTGAGCCCACTGCGTCAGATCTTCCTTGGATACTTTTCCCGTCTTGCGATGCAAAAGTGCGCCTGACGCGCCAAACACCACCGTAAACGGCAAACTGCCCGCCAAATTTCCCAGTGATTTGCTCAAGTCCGTACCGCCTAAGCCCGCCATACCGACCGCAAAGCTGAGCGGTTTGGCCTGCAACCACTTGCGCACCGCGCTCGGCTGGTCCACCGCCAAGCCAAACACTTGCCAACCTTTGGCTTTTTGCTCTTGGTAAAAAGCGTCCAGCAAGGGCAGCTCTTCCACACACGGTGGGCACCAGGTAGCCCAAAAGTTCAGCAACAGCGGTTTGCCGCGAAAGCTGCTCATGGGCTGCGGCTGACCGTCTGGCGAGTCAAAGCTCATCGCCCAAAAAGCGTCCTGGACGGCATTGGCTTGTCCGGGTGTCAATTTTTGTGGCTCATGCTTGAACCATGCCGCGCCAATTCCAGCCAAGCCAGCTGCGCCAGCCGCACCTAGATAAAGTAAGTTTCTTCTGTCCATAGACTCAGACTTTAGCTTCTTTGGCCACGAGCTTTTCAACGGCCGCCACATCCCCACGCGGCTTGCGGCCTTTGTCGTCAGGTTTTAAAGCGCCCCGCAGGTCGTCATGGTCGTACACCATGAAGTGCACGCCAATGTTTTCACTCAAAGGCTTGCACAGGCTGCTCAAGCTCAGCGCCTCGACTTTGCCGCCGGTAAACCCGGTCACCGTACGCGGTTCGTAGTCCACGTTGTGCTCAATCAGGGCAATTTCAGCCGATTTCGGGTCGTCACAAAACAGCTGAATGTAAATGTCAGACAGCCGGGTAGCCGTGCCGTGCCAAACCGCCCCCGCCAAATGCGGCCTAAAGTCCGCCATCCGCTGCATCCACACCAGCGCCAGCTCCCGCAGCGCCGCCAGCTCAGTGGGCTGGGTATCGGCACAAAACACGGCAATGTATTCAATGACGGCGTCTTCAACTTCCGCGTTGTCAGGCAGCTCAGCCCGCGCAGGCAGCCCCATCTGCTTGACGGCACGCCGCTTGGCTGGGCCATATTCCAGGCCTTCCTCAACCACCAGGGCGGCAGCTAGGGCAGCTATTTCGGATTTGAGGGTTTGCAATGTCGATGTCTGTTCAAAAAATCAAATCAATAGTTTAGGACAGCTGAGTAGATAGTCGCTTGGCTCCTAGAATACCCAAATGCACATACACATACTCGGAATTTGCGGCACGTTCATGGGCGGCCTGGCTGCTTTGGCTGTAGAGGCCGGGCACAAGGTGACGGGTTGCGACACCGGCGTCTACCCGCCCATGAGTGACCAATTGCGCGGGCTGGGAATTGAGCTGATTGAGGGTTATGGTGCGGATCAGTTGGCCTTTAACCCGGATGTGTTTGTGGTGGGCAATGTGGTGTCGCGGGCGCATCTGGCGGATGGCACACCCAAATATCCTTTAATGGAGGCCATCCTGAACAGCGGCCTGCCCTACACCAGCGGCCCGCAGTGGCTCAGCGGCCATGTTCTGCATCACCCGACGCACCACGCCACCGGCCCGCGCCATGTGCTGGCGGTGGCGGGCACGCATGGCAAAACCACCACGACAGCGATGCTGACCTGGATGTTGGAATGTGCGGGACTGCAACCCGGCTTTTTGGTGGGTGGTGTGCCGCTTAATTTTGGCGTGTCGGCCCGGCTGGGCGCGGGCAACACCTTTGTGATTGAAGCCGATGAGTACGACACTGCTTTTTTCGACAAGCGCAGCAAGTTTGTGCACTACCGACCGCGCACGGCAATTTTGAACAACCTGGAATTCGACCACGCCGACATTTTTGACGACCTGGCCGCGATTGAGCGGCAGTTTCACCACCTGGTGCGTACTGTCCCGTCTACTGGCCGGGTGGTGGTGAATGCGGCTGAAAAAAGCCTGGAAAGGGTCATCGCCCAAGGCTGCTGGAGTGAGCAGACACTCTTCGGCAAAGCATGGGTCAATAAGGCGGGATTTACCGCGTTAGGTGAGCCAGGCGACTTTGAAGTGCTCAAAGCGGGCAAGCCGGTAGCGCGCGTTCAGTGGAACGTCAGCGGCGTTCACAACCAGCTCAATGCGCTGGCCGCCATCGCCGCTGCCGAGCATGTGGGCGTTGACCCGCAGCTTGCAGCCGAGGCACTGGCCAGCTTTCAAAATGTCAAGCGCCGGATGGAAGTGATTGGCGTTGTACAAAAAGACGGCGGCAACATTACCGTGTATGACGACTTTGCCCATCACCCCACGGCCATCCACACCACGGTTGACGGCCTGCGTCGCCAGCTGAATGCGACGGGCCTGACGGCTGACCGGATACTGGCCGTGTTTGAGCCGCGCAGCAACACCATGAAGTTGGGCACCATGACGGCCCAATTGCCTTGGAGTCTAGAGACCGCCGATATCGCGTTTTGCCATGCAGGCGGCCTGGACTGGGACGCGCGGGAAGCGCTGGCCCCGATGGTCGACCGGGTGCATGTGGCTGACAATATTGAGCAACTGGTCAAACAGGTCAAAGCTGTAGCCAGGGGCGGCGACCATGTGCTGTGCATGAGCAACGGCGGCTTTGGCGGTGTGCACGGCAAGCTGCTGGCGGCTTTGGCCTAATTGGCAGGCAATCCAGACGCTATTAATTTAGGAGCTGCTTGCGCCCATATCTATTGGTCTAGAGGCCAATTTTGCACCTAAAAATGGCTCAAAAAGGCTCAGAATCCCGAATTTCAAGCCAAAAAGCGCGTGTCAATCGGTTTTTAGACGCTCAAACAACGCCAAAATACCTGTTTTAGGAGGTCAAATTGGCCTTCAAACCAATGAATACGTGCGCAAGCAGCTATTAAAAAAATAGCGCTTGAATCTCAAGCTTCAGTAACTGATGCTCAAGGTAGCCACATCCACGTGCACCACCGGCTTGCCCAAGGCCGCGCTGGCGGCGCGTGCAAACTCTTCGGCAAACTTGGCCTCACCAAACTTGGCCAGCCCAGCGGCTTGGGCTACCACCACCACTTTGTCCGCCGTGAGCAACTTGCCGGTAGGCCGCAGCGGCTCGCAGCCCATCTGGGTGAACTGGTCGTCCAGCCACCAGCGGGCCACGTCGTGCGGCATGGGCTGCACTTCATTCAGGTCAATCCGCACAGGCGATGCGCCTTTGAAGGTGATGCTGACTTCGCTGCGCATGGTGGGCTCCAGATGGGTTTGAATGCGTTGATGGTCGGCGAACTACCCCTTGGGGGGCAATTCTCGCAAACCCTCTGATGTGTTTCGGTAGATTTTTAAACCGCCCGCCTTGCCAGCACCGCTTTCGACAACACCTCCAACACCTCAAGAGAATCGCCCCATGACAAGCAGGCATCAGTGATGCTTTTGCCGTATTCAAGTTTGCTGGCGTCGTCTTTGCCAGGGGTGAATTTTTGTGCGCCGGGGAAAAGGTGGCTTTCGACCATCAGGCCGAACACCTGTTTTGAGCCGCCACTGACCTGGCCTGCGATGTCGCGGGCGACGTCGAGTTGCTTTTCGTGCTGTTTGGAGCTGTTGGCGTGGCTGCAATCGACCATCAAGGTGGCGGGCAGTTTGGCGGCAGCCAGCTCTTTGCAGGCGGCTGTGACGCTGGCTGCGTCGTAATTGGGCGTTTTACCGCCACGCAGAATCACGTGGCAATCGGGGTTGCCGTTGGTTTGCACCACCGCGACCTGGCCGTTTTTGTGTACTGACAAAAAGTGGTGGCCGCGCGCTGCGGCCTGAATCGCGTCGGTGGCGATGCGGATGTTGCCGTCGGTACCATTTTTAAAGCCAATTGGCGCGGACAAGCCCGAGGCGAGTTCGCGGTGCACCTGGCTTTCAGTGGTGCGCGCGCCAATCGCGCCCCAGGCAATCAAATCGCCAATGTATTGCGGCGATATCACGTCCAAAAACTCGCTGCCCGCGGGTAAGCCCAGGCGGTTGATGTCAATCAGCAACTGGCGGGCGATGCGCAAACCTTCGTCAATGCGGAAGGTTTCGTTCAGGTACGGGTCGTTGATCAAGCCCTTCCAGCCGACGGTGGTGCGGGGCTTTTCAAAGTACACCCGCATCACAATTTCTAGCGTACCAGCGTACTTTTTGCGCTGCTCCACCAGGCGGCGCGCGTATTCCATCGCGGCTGCCGGGTCGTGAATCGAGCACGGCCCCATCACCACCAGCAGCCGGTCGTCGGTGCCAGCGATGATGTTGTGAACGCTTTTGCGGGCGTTGGTGATCAGCGATTCAACCGGTGTGTCTTGAATCGGGAAAAAGCGGATCAGATGCTCGGGCGGTGGTAACACGGTGATGTCCTTGATGCGTTCGTCGTCGGTCTGGCTGGTTTTGTCGACGGGCGCATACCATGTGGGAGTGGCTGAGTTGGGCATCACGGATTTCCTTTTTATAAAAACTAAAACGAGCTAAAAAGCCAAAAAAAAACCGCCGGGTGTCCGGCGGTTTTAAAAGATTTGTGCGTTTCTCAGGGGTTACGCAAAAGTCTCTCTACCGCCAGAGGCGCTTGAGAACCAGAAGTAACCAAAATAAAACGATGCTTGGTGCATGGCTAGAAATGTAGCACAGGTTAAAAAGTGGTCAGTATCAAGCTGTGCCGCCCACCGTCAGCCCATCAATCCGCAGCGTCGGCTGGCCCACGCCCACGGGTACGCTTTGGCCTTCTTTGCCGCAGGTGCCCACGCCGCTGTCCAGCGCCATGTCGTTGCCGACCATGCTGACTTTCTTCAGGCAATCTGGACCGCTGCCGACTATTGTTGCGCCTTTGACCGGGTACAAAATTTTGCCGTTTTCAACCCAATACGCTTCGCTGGCTGAAAACACAAACTTGCCGGACGTGATGTCGACCTGCCCGCCGGCAAAGTTGGTGGCGTACAGGCCTTTTTTGATGCTGGCAACGACTTCTTGTGGGTCTTTGTCACCCCCCAGCATGTAGGTGTTGGTCATGCGCGGCATCGGTGTGTGGGCGTAGCTTTCGCGGCGGCCGTTACCTGTGGGTTTGACGTTCATCAGGCGCGCATTCAATGAATCTTGTATGTAGCCCTTCAAAATACCGTCTTCAATCAGCACATTGCGCTGGCTGGCGTTGCCTTCGTCGTCGACGTTCAATGATCCGCGTCGGTCGGCAATCGTGCCGTCGTCCAGTACCGTCACGCCTTTGGCGGCAACGCGCTGGCCGATCTTGCCTGCAAACGCGCTGGAGCCCTTACGGTTGAAGTCGCCTTCCAGCCCGTGGCCAATGGCTTCGTGCAGCAAAATGCCGGGCCAACCCGAGCCTAAAACCACCGTCATTTCACCAGCAGGTGCCGGGCGAGCTTCGAGGTTGGTCAAAGCAGCTTTCACCGCTTCATCAACATATTGGCCAATGTGCGCATCGTCGAAATACGCCAGGCCAAAGCGGCCACCACCGCCGGCAGAACCCGTTTCACGTCGTCCTTTTTGTTCTGCAATCACGGTCACTGACAAGCGCACCAGCGGGCGTACGTCTGCGGCCAGTGTGCCATCGGCACGCGCCACCATCACCACGTCGTATTCACTGGCCAGGCCGGCCATGACTTGCACGATGCGTGGGTCTTTGGCTTTGGCGAGCTTTTCAACCTTCTCCAGCAGCTTGACTTTGGCCGTGCTGCCCAGCGTGGCTATCGGGTCACCGCCTTCATACAAGGTACGGCTGTTGGCAATTTTGCGGGTGGGTGTTTTGATTTTGGCGGACTTGCCTGCGCCTGAAATGCTGCGCACGGTACGCGCTGCGTCCATCAAGGAGGCTTCTGAAATATCGTCTGAATAGGCGAATGCAGTTTTTTCACCGCTGACAGCCCGCACGCCAACGCCTTGGTCAATGCTGAAAGAGCCGGTTTTGACAATGCCTTCTTCCAGGCTCCAGCCTTCGCTGCGGGTGTATTGAAAGTACAAATCGGCGTCATCTGCGCCTTTGGACGTGATTTCAGCTAGCGCTTTGGACAAATGCGCCTCGGTCAAACCGAAAGGCGTGAGCAGCAACTTTTGCGCAATTTCTAAACGACCAGACGTCGAAGCCGCTGTGGGCTTGGCTGTCGATGAGGTGGTGGAGGCGTTGAGAGCGGACGATGAGGAGGAGCGCAGTGTGGTCATGCCATCATTGTAGGCAGCACGCTGCGCCCCCGCTGAATCAAGGCGATTCAGGTCTGGTCGTCAGTTGGCGCTGTTGGGGCGTTGGTTTTGCAGGACGCAATACCGTTGTCGCGGCTGGACTCGCTGGCGTACATCTGGCTGTTGCCAATGACTTGGTGGTTACCGGCTTTGAGCACGAAGTACGGTGCATCGCCCTTGCCCATCAGGCGGTCATAGCGCGCATCATCAGCCGCGTTTTTCTTGACCGACTCAATGCCGTTGAGGGCACTGGCCTTGGTCTCATACATTTCGCTGCCCAAAATAGTTTGACCATTACCCGCCAGCAGCGAGAAAAAGTACTTGTCGTTCTTGGATTTCTTCAGTTCGAATTTTCCGGCCATGGCAAATTTCCTTTGAGTTAGAAAGTTGTATTTGTAGCCGCTGAATGATTAAAAAGCAAGGCCACTTTTACAAGCGCACACATTATTCAGGCATTGGGTCACGCCAGCGATGTTTATCCGCTCAAAACCTTGAAGACTGCCGCATCGTCCTGTTCGGCAAACCCGGCAGCATGCGCCTGCGCAAAGACGGCACTGGCCGCTGCGCCCAGCGGCCCGGCAAAGCCTGCCTCCAGAGCGCATTGCAGCGCCAGTCGGGTGTCTTTTTCAAGCAAAGTCACATGGGCACGCGGCGCGTAGTCGCCGGCAATCGCTCGGCGCATACGGTCAGAACCTATCCAGCTTTGCCCGCTGGACTGCTCAATCACATCCAGCGTTTTGGTCGCATCCAGGCCCAGGCGCTGTGCCAACGCCATCGCTTCGGCAGCACCGACCAGATTAATACCTGCCAGCAGGTTGTTGACCAGCTTGGTACGAGCTGCATCACCCGGCTTTTCACTGATGTTGAACAGTTTGCTTGACAACGCATTGAGCAACTCCGCTTGCTGCGCAAACACTGCCTTTGGGCATGCCACCAGCAGGCTCATCGTGCCATCGGCAGCTCTGGCTGGGCCGCCAGACATGGGCGCATCAATGGTGTGAATGCCGCGCTCGGCCAATCGGCTGGCGAACGACTCCACATCTTGCGGCAAGATGGTGGGGCACAAGATGACGGTTTGGCCTTTGGGCAAGCTATGCGCCAGCCCGTTTGCGCTAAACAGAACGCTTTCAGTCTGCGCAGCATCTACCACGCAAACAATAGCAGCTATGAATTCAGGAGCTGCTTGCGCCCGTATTGATTGGTCAAAAGCCCCTTTTGATACCCATTTTTTGACTTTTTGAGCATCTAAATCACTCACAGCGACTTGCCAGCCCTTAGACAGCAAATTGGCAGCCATGCCGCCGCCCATGTTGCCCACACCAACAATCAAAACTGATTGGGCAACTGTCACGACTGCACCAGCCGCTTGGCTTTGGCAATCGACATCAGTATGCCCACCGCCAAGCCCAGCGTGACCATGGCGGTGCCGCCATAGCTGATGAAGGGCAGCGGCACGCCAACCACCGGCAAGATGCCGCTGACCATGCCCATGTTGACAAAAGCGTAGGTGAAAAAGATCATCGTCACCGCACCTGCCAACAGGCGGGAGAACAGCGTGGCGGCGTCCATGGCAATCGTCAAGCCGCGCAAGATCAAAAAGATGAATCCGGCAATCAGCAGCAGGTTGCCGGCCAGTCCAAACTCCTCCGAAAACGCCGCAAAGATGAAGTCGGTGGTGCGCTCGGGGATAAATTCAAGGTGCGTTTGCGTACCCGCCATAAAGCCCTTGCCAAAAAGGCCGCCTGAGCCAATCGCAATCATGCCCTGAATGATGTGAAAGCCCTTGCCCAGCGGGTCGCGCGATGGGTCGAGCAGGGTGCAAATACGCTGCTGCTGGTAGTCGTGCAGCACTGGCCAGCGTACGCCGTCAGCACACAGTGCGGGCTCAAACCAGACGATTAAAAACATGCCGACCAGTGCCAAAACGACAGGCGGGGCAATCAGTTTCCAGCTTAAGCCTGCAAAAAAAATCACGGCCAACCCGGCCGCCAGCACCAGCAGCGCTGTGCCTAGATCCGGCTGCTTCATGATCAAACCCACCGGGACGATGAGCAGCGCCGCCGCCATAATAAAGTCCAGCGGACGCAACTGGCCTTCACGCTTTTGAAACCACCAGGCCAGCATCAAGGGCATGGCGATTTTCAGGATTTCACTCGGTTGAATCACGATGCCCACATTCAGCCAGCGGCGTGCGCCTTTTTTGGTGATGCCGAAAATCGCCACTGCAATCAACAGGCCAACACCGACCAGGTAAAGCGGAACGGCGAGCGCCATCAAGCGCTGTGGCGGGATTTGCGCCACCACAAACATGATGAAACCGGCAATCAGCATGTTGCGGCCATGGTCGACAAAGCGGCTGCCATGGTCAAAACCCGACGAATACATGATGAGCAAGCCCGCGCTGGCGAGCAAAAACACCGCAAACGCCAGCGGGCCGTCAAAGCCGCTGAACAGCGGTGCAACACGCCGAAAAAGTGAGGGTTTGTCAAATACAGCAGCCATGGCCTGATTATCTTCCAGCCGAACTACCATGCCTGTATGAAAACCACCCATTTGTTGTACCTCCACGGCTTTCGGTCATCCCCCTCGTCCACCAAGTCGCAAAAGATGGCGAGTATCGTGGCCAGCCGCTACCCGGGCGTCACCTGGTACTGCCCGCAACTGCCGCCCTCGCCTGCGAGCGCTATGGCAGAGGTAATGGCGCACATGGGGGGCTGGCCATCGGAGGCAGGGTTTGAAAGCATGGCCGTGGTGGGCTCGTCACTCGGCGGGTTTTATGCGACCTGGGTGGCCTCAAGAATGCGGTGCAAAGCCGTGTTGCTCAACCCCGCGGTGCATCCGGCACGCGATTTAACCCAATTCATTGGCGAGCAAACCAGCTGGCACGACCCGAGCGACCGCTTTTTCTTCAAACCTGAATTCATTGATGAGCTGCGTGCGTTGGACGCGGGTCCCTTAACAAACCCCGACAAATATTTAGCCATCATTGCCAAAGGCGATGAAGTGCTGAGCTGGCGCGAGATGCATGCCCGTTATGCCAGCGCAAAAGTCAAACTCATTGAAGGCAGCAACCATGCGCTGAGCGACTTTGACGATCATTTGCCTGAGATTCTTGATTTTCTGAATTTATCCGCCTGATTACACTTGTCGATCACCATTAAAAGGCGCTCATTTTGTTCGTATTGTTTGAAGAAGCCGGCAAGCATTTGGCTGGCCGCATATTGTCTGAGGCAGACAGCTCGCTGCAAGTGGAGTTGGACTCGGGCAAACGTGTCAAGGTCAAGGCTGTTAACGCCCTGCTGAAGTTTGAAAAGCCGTCACCTGCTGATTTTGTTGCCTCTGCTCAAAAGTTGAGCGCTGACATTGAACTGGAACTGGCATGGGAATTCGCCAGCGACGACGAGTTTGGTTTTGCCGACTTGGCGCGTGACTACTTCAGTGCTGACCCGGCCAAACCCGCCACGCTGGAACAACAAGCCGCTGCGCTGTTCAGACTGTTCGATGCACCGCATTATTTTCGACGCGCCAGCAAAGGGCGGTTTAAAAAAGCCCCGCTGGAGATTTTGCAACTGGCCTTGGCCGCGATTGAAAAGAAAAAGCAGATCGCGTTGCAAATCACGGCTTGGGCTACAGACTTGGCGCAAGGCACCTGCCCGGAGCCGATCCGGGATCAGCTCTACAAAATCTTGTTCAAGCCTGACAAAAACAGCGCTGAGTACAAGGCAGTGGTCGAGGCATCAAAAACCACCCACATCGCGCCGCTGGACCTGCTGCAAAAATCAGGTGCGATTGCGTCGCCCTACCAATTTCATTACAAACGCTTTTTGTTTGAAAACTTCCCGAAAGGTACGGGCTTTCCAGCGGTTCAAGCGCCAGTTCACACTGAAGAACTGTCACTGGCCAGCGTGCAGGCGTTTTCAATCGACGACTCCGCCACCACTGAGATTGACGATGCGTTGTCAGTCCAGGGCATCGGTAGCGGCACGGTCACGCTGGGTATTCACATCGCCGCGCCCGGCTTGGCTGTGCAGCCCGGCAGTGCCGTTGATTTGCTGGGTCGCGCCCGTTTGTCAACCGTTTACATGCCCGGCTACAAACTGACCATGCTGCCCGATGAAGTGGTGCAAAACTACACGCTGATGGCTGGGCGCAACTGCCCGGCGGTGTCTTTGTATGTGACGATGGACGAGGCCACTTTCGAGATCAAAGAAACCGCGACCAAGCTGGAGCTGGTGACGATTGCCGCCAACCTGCGGCATGATGTGCTGGACAGCACCTTCAACGAAGAATTTTTCAGCGCTACACAAACGATAGCTACTTGCGCCCGTATCGATTGGGCTAACGAGCTAATTTATCTTCATAAACTGGCAAAATACCTCAAATCACAACGCGAGATAGCGCGCGGTAAGCCAGAGAACTTCAACCGCCCTGACTACAACTTCAAGCTTGACAACACCAGCGGGCAAGAACCTCAAGGCAACGAACAAGTCAGTATCACCACCCGCCAGAGGGGCGCGCCGCTGGACCTGATCGTGGCCGAGGCGATGATTTTGGCCAACAGCACCTGGGGCAACTGGCTGGCAGAGCATGGTGTGCCTGGCATCTACCGCAGCCAGGCCAGCATGGCTCCAGGGGTCAAGGTGCGCATGGGCACCAAGGCGCTGCCGCATGCGGGCTTGGGTGTGAAAAGCTACGCCTGGTCAACCTCACCGCTGCGCCGCTACACCGACTTGGTCAACCAGTGGCAAATCATTGCCTGCGCCAAGCATGGCCGCAGCGCAGCGCTGGTAGCACCGTTCAAACCGAAAGACGCTGAGTTGTTCTCCATCATCTCGGGCTTTGATGCGGCCTATAGCGCCTACAACGGCTACCAGAGCGGCATTGAGCGCTACTGGACGTTGAAGTATTTGCAGCAAAACGGCATCACCGAGCTGGTGGCCACGGCCTTCAAAGACAATCTGGTGCGGGCTGACGACTTGCCGCTGGTCCTGCCGGCAACCGGAGCGCTGGGCTTGCCGCGCGGTGCCAAAGTGCGCATCAAGTTGGGAGAGATCGACGAGATCACGCTGGATATTTCCGGCGCGGTGATTGAGCGACTGGATGTGACGACGAGTGAAGTGAACGAAGAAGCTGATGCAGAAGAAGACGACGTCGCCGCCGGCCCCATTGCGATTGCGGTTGATGTCAACGAAGTCGCTGAAGAAGCTGCAACACCCAGCAGCTAAACCAGGCTTTTACCCCCGATAATTTGACTGTGAAAAACTTCAGCACACTGCAAATAGCACTCGGCGTTTCTGCCCTGCTGCATGCCGTGGTGTTGACGACGCGGTTTGTGGACCCGCAGAGCTTCAACCGGGTTTTTAAAGACACGCCGCTCGAAGTGATTTTGGTCAATGCCAAGTCAAATGAAAAGCCGGATATCGCTAAAGCCATTGCGCAGGCATCACTCTCGGGTGGCGGACAGCTTGAAAAAGGACGTGCCACCTCACCGCTGCCGCCATCAGCCTTAACTGACCTGGGCGATGCTGCTGAAGACGCACAAAAAAAGGTTGAGGCGATGCAGGAGCAGCAAACCCAGCTGCTGGCACAAATCAAAAAACAACTGGCCACCATGCCGCCGCCCGACCCGAAAGCCCCAACCAACGATCCGGTACAAGCCGAGCGTGAGGAAAAACGCAAGCAGTTGATCAAAATTTTGGCGGAGATTGAAAAGCGCATTAACGAAGAAAACGCCCGACCCAAAAAGCGCTACATCAGCCCCGCTACGCGTGAAGAGGTGTATGCGATCTATTACGACAGCCTGCGCCGCAAAATTGAAGACAAGGGCACGACCAACTTCCCTGAGCTCGCAGGCAAAAAGCTGTACGGCGAGTTGACCATGATCGTGACAGTGAATTTTGATGGCCGTATTTTGGCCACTGAGGTGGTCGAGACATCGGGCAACCTGACGCTGGACCGCCGGGCGCAAGCCATCGTCAAAGGCACCGGGCCGTTTGACAGATTCACCGATGCCATGCGGCGCAAAGCCGACCAGATTGTGGTGGTGTCGCGCTTTAAGTTCACGCGTGACGAAACGCTTGAAACCGTACTAACCAATCGTTGAAACCAAGACATGAAAGCCGCCTTCCGCCTGATTCTGTTGATGTTGTTAGCGGGCTTGTCATTGCAGCTTTACTTTGTTGGCCGCATTGCGCTGATGGCGGTTGTTAACCCGGAATCTACCGCGTTTGAGCGCTCAGCGGTTTACAGCGTGGTCACGACAACGGGCAGCCTGAAATGGCGCCAACAGTGGGTGCCCTACAGCGACATCTCTGACAACCTCAAGCGCGCCGTTATTGCGTCTGAGGACGCCAGCTTTACCGAACATGAAGGCGTGGACATTGAAGCGCTTGAAAAAGCCTGGGATAAAAATGCCAAGGCCGAGCAGCGGGTACAGCAGTCCACCAACAAAGCTGCGAGCGCCAAGACGCCCACCAAACCGGTCAAGCCCCCAAAAATTGTGGGCGGCTCAACCATCACACAGCAGCTTGCCAAAAATCTTTTCTTGTCAGGCGAACGCACCCTGTTGCGCAAAGGGCAAGAGCTGGTGTTAACGCTGCTGCTGGAGCGGCTGCTAGACAAAGAACGCATCCTGGAGATTTACCTGAACAGTGTGGAATGGGGCGAAGGCGTGTTTGGCGCAGAGGCTGCCTCGCAATACTACTACCGCAAAAGCGCCAGCAAATTGAGCGCCTATGAAGCCGCACGGCTGGCAGTGATGCTGCCCCGCCCCAAGTATTTTGAAACCCGACCTAACTCGGGCTATTTGTCGTCACGTGCCAGCACAATTGCCGCCCGCATGGGTGGCGTGGAGTTACCTTGATTTTTCGACAGCCCGCCCTTAGAAAAATTGCACCTCCTTGGGAGGCAGCTTTGTACGCGAAGCGACAAGCGTGGAGGCCAACTTGCTAGCTAAGCTCATGAGCCTGTTTTTGCTTGGTTTGATTCGCGTGCTAACGGGAGCACAAGCACGCTGGCAGGGCTGCCCGCCCAAAGCCGAGCAGCGCATTTATTTTGCCAATCACCAAAGCCATGCTGACCTGGTGTTGATGTGGGCGGCATTGCCTGAGGAGTTGCGTAGCATCACGCGGCCGATTGCCGCCAAAGACTATTGGACGAAAACGCCTTTCAAGCAGTGGATCACCACCGCCGTGTTCAACGCCATTTATGTCGACCGTGCCAAGACGGGTGACCAGGATCCGTTGGAGCCTTTGATAGACGCACTGGGTAATGGTGACTCCATTATTTTGTTCCCGGAGGGCACGCGCGGCAATCAGGAAGACCCGCAAAAGTTCAAATCCGGCCTGTACAACCTGGCGCAACAGTTTCCTGATGTGGTGCTGGTACCGGCGTGGATCAACAACGTGCAGCGCGTGATGCCCAAGGGCGAAGTAGTGCCAGTGCCAATTTTGTGTTCTGTTACTTTTGGCGCGCCGATTGCCTTGGGGCTTGAGGAAAGTCGGACTGATTTTTTAACCCGCGCGCGTGATGCCGTGATGGCACTCAAACAAACCTGAAGGCGCCGCCATCATGCTCAACTCCTTTTTGCACAGCTTGCGTCCTTCACAACAGGTGGGGTTGTTGTTTGTGCTGCTGTTCGGCTTACTGGCAGTTGTCACAACCTACGCCTTTGTCACTTCGCTGCGTGAGCGGGCTGAGGGCGACCCGCGCATCCTGGCGCTGAAAGAATTCAACGGCGTATTGCAAACCTCATGGGTGATGGCCACCGTGTTCTGGGTCGGTTGGACGCTGGGCGAAACGGTGGCGACAGTGCTGTTCGGCATCGTGGCTTTTTTTGCGCTGCGCGAATTCATCACCCTGTCACCCACTCGTCAGGGCGACCACCGCAGTTTGGTGCTGGCTTTTTTCATTGTCTTACCGGTTCAGTTTTATCTGGTCATCACCCGACACTTTGACCTGGTCACGGTTTTCATCCCGGTGTATGTGTTTCTGGCGATTCCAGTGGTCAGCGCCTTAGCCAACGACCCGGCACGGTTTTTAGAACGCAACGCCAAACTGCAATGGGGCATCATGGTGTGCGTGTATGGCATCAGCCACGTACCGGCTTTGCTGCTGCTCAAATTCCCGAACTATCAGGGCAAGAATACGTTTTTGGTGTTCTTTCTGGTGGTTGTGGTGCAAAGCTGCATGCTGGTGCAATACCTGGTCGACAACAAGTACAAACGCAAGCCGATTGCACCGCAAATCAGCTCGACCTTTAACTGGACGGGTTGGTTAATCGCCGTGGTGGTGGCCAGCCTGATTGGCGGTTTGATGTCGGCGCTGACACCTTTCAAACCTGCACAAGCGGTGGCGATGGCGCTGATAGCCTGCGTCGCTGGCTCGCTCGGCCATTTGGTCATGAAGGCGCTCAAACGCGACCGGGGCATCACCAACTGGGGGACAGAAGGCAAGTCTGTTACTGGAGCCAGCGGCTTGCTGGACCGGGTCGATGCGCTGTGCTTTGCTGCACCGGTGTTTTTTCACTCTGTACGGTGGTATTTTGGTATATAAATCGGCCTGTAAACCAATTAATACGGGCGCAAACAGCTCCTGAATTTATAGCAAATTATTTATGCGAATCCTAGGTATAGATCCCGGCTTGCAAATCACGGGCTTTGGCGTGGTCGACGTAGACGGCCAAAAATTGACGTATGTGGCCAGCGGCACAATCAAAACCGCGCATCTGGACAAAAAAGATTTACCGGGCCGCCTCAAAGTTTTGTTTGACGGCGTGCGTGAAGTCGTTGAGCGCTACCAGCCCGATAGTTCGTCGGTCGAGATTGTGTTTGTCAACGTCAACCCGCAGTCCACCCTGCTACTGGGCCAGGCACGCGGCGCGTGCATCACGGCGTTGGTGTCGCTTGATTTACCGGTTGATGAATACACGGCATTGCAACTCAAGCAAGCTGTTGCCGGCTACGGCAAGGCAGGCAAGGCTGAGGTACAGCAGATGGTGATGAGGTTGTTGAAGCTGCCCACGTTGCCGGGCAAAGATGCAGCCGATGCGCTGGGCTTGGCCATCACGCATGCGCATGCGGGTAAGACGCGGGCTATGCTGGCCGCGGCGCTTGCTACACGATGATCTCTTTGGAAGTTTATCAAGCGAACTTCAAAGCTGATCTTCCGACACCAGCGGCGAAAGCAGCCAAAGCTTGAGCCGAACGCCCCATGAGCGGTCAGGTTCACTGGTGAGGATTAGCTGTTTACCGTCGTCGTCACTATCTACCCATTCCAGTCCTCGCCCAGAAGCAGCCAAACGCACCTGCCATGCACTGTTGATGCGATCAAGATCAATCACTTGCAATAACTCAAGCGCCAGCGGTTTACTGTCGATGACGGCACCGAGCTCAGTGTTGATGGTGGCTGAACGTGGGTCGAAATTCATAGATCCAACGAACGATATCTGTTGGTCAATTACCAATAGTTTGGAATGCAAACGCCCCAGACTTTCACCAAAATGAAACATTTTTTTGTTGCGTTTGACGCGCGCCCCGCTGATCTCAAAAAGCTCTACGCCCATGCGCAACATTTCTTCACGGTAGCTGCTATAGCCGATATGCACCAATGACTCATCTGTGGCACCCAAGGAATTTGTCAGCACGGTCACCTTGACACCGCGCTCACGCAGCTGGCGCAGCAATGCCATTCCTTTAGCGCCAGGGACGAAGTAAGGTGAAGAAATGACGACCTCGCTACGCGCTTTCATCATCGGTTCAATGATGTTGTAGCTAGCGCTGGTCTCTAACCAGTCACCGCCCACAGAGCCTTCAAAAGGCTTGTCAGGGTAGTCGGCAAATGTATAGGCGTAACCCCACAGCAGGTTGAGTCGTCCGTCGCGCAACTCTTCACCCAGCGGTTTGTGGCCCAGGATGTCCATCGCGGGTAACGACATCAAATTCTGGGTTGATGTCGGGTCAGTGATTTTGTCAAAGTAGGAAATCGCTTCCTTTGTAGACAGCGATGTGCGGGCAACGCTATCGAGTGGATAGACCGGACGACTGTTCCAGTAACGGTCAAACAAACTGGCCAGTGGGCTGATCAATTGGCCGACTGCCAGCGCATCCATGTCAATGAAGTTATCCATCTCGCTGCGCAGAAAGTACGAATTGCCAATATTGCGCCCGCCGATGATGGCCGCAACGCCATCAGCGATAAACATCTTGTTGTGCATGCGGTGATTCAGACGCCGAAAATCCCAGGCAGCAGATAAAAATCGAGTTGCTGGCCCGCCACTCCTGGCGCAACAAAATGGATTAAAAAGCCTGACCTCGATATTGGGATGAGCCATAAAGCCCAGGAACAGGGCATCAAGCCCACCCGTATGCAGATCGTCAATCAACAATCGCACGCGTACCCCACGTAGCGCGGCATCCCGCAGGGCTCGCAAAAACATGCGGCCAGACTCGTCACCTTCAAAGTGGTAGTACTGCACGTCCAGGGACACCTGTGCCCGTTGTGCCAATTGAATGCGAGCCTCGTAGGCAAACGGTCCGAGCGGGAACAGCCTGAACCCAGAGTGCTGATTCTCTGGCGTACTTGCTGCCACGATGCGCCCCAAAGGCGTGTCAGGGCGACCGGGAATGGCGATGGATTCAGCGGCAACTCTATCGGGTTTTGGCAGGGTTGTTGCACAACCCGCCAAACCCACGACAGCCGCAACCATCAGCAGCTGAAAGCACCGGCGCCAAACATGGATTGAAAAAATCATGACGGCACCAAGTGTTGACTGACTAACTGCTGTCAAGAAGGATGCTTGCCTCCGCGATGGAGGCAAGCAGATAACCTTACCTCGAAACTTTGATCCACTTGCTGTTAGCTTCGTCGAAACGGTGCGTCATGTTGAACATGGCCGCTTCCATCCTGAACTGCTCGCGCGTCATGGTACTCACATCACGGGGCTTGCCGCCCTTAATGGGTACGAATTCAGACATGGTCTCACTCCAGACGTGCATGGACAGAAAATCATCCCGCATGGAAACGATTTCTTCGCGTGTCTTCACACCTTGAGGTGGAGCCATACCGGACTTGAGCACCCAATTGCTAGCTGTTTCGCTCCAGTTATACATAGACAAGAAAGTGTTGCGATCCATTTTTATCTGATCGCGACTTGGCGTCTGAGCGTGAACTGCCCCGGCGAAAGATATCAACAATGAGGTAAGTAGCAGGCTGACAGCAGATGATTTTTTCATGTAATTAACTCCAGATGGAAGATTGGCAACTAGGTAACGGCGACGGGATCACCCTTGCAGGTGACCTCAGAAATCGACGAGCCCGTACTGGTACAAATCACAGTTGCAGACAGGCCAGCTCGCTCGATGGGGGCAATCCTATGCAAGCAGTGCGAACAAGGGAAATGACAAAAATTCATAGCTCGATAATCTTGGGTTATCGGCGTTATTTGTAATATTTGGCTCGATACTGCGACTAAATACCATTATGGAACTCTATCAAATCCGCTATTTCCTAGCACTTGCCGAAACGCTAAATTTCACACGTGCGTCCGAACGCTCATTCATCTCGCAACCGGCGCTGACCAAAGCGATTCAACGACTTGAAGAAACTGTTGGTGGACGACTTTTTGAGCGTGCCAAGAACACCGTGCAGCTCACCGGACTCGGTAGCGCCATGTTGCCCAATTTCCGTCAAATTTGCGATAGTGCGAATCAGGCCCGTGAACAGGCTGATCGTTTCACCAGAGAGCAAAAAGATGTTGTGCGCATTGGTGTCATGTGTACGATCAACATCGAGCAGCTATTACCGGTCTTCGTGGGACACGCGGACGGGCAAGGTTCATTCGGATTGAGCTTTTCCGAAGGCAGCTTTGAATCCTTAACGGACGCGCTTGACCGCGGCGAGATCGACCTTGGAATCATGTGCTCAGCCTACGAGATCCCCAAGCGCTTCAAGGTCACCAAACTCTACAGCGAAGACTACGTCGTGGCATTCAGCGGTGACCATCGATTCAATGGTCGCAGCCAGATAGACATGACAGAACTTCACCGTGAACACTACTGTGAACGCATGCTGTGCGAATACTCCACCTACATCGGTCATTTACTGGATCAGCGCGGCGTTGCTCTCAAAGTGGTGCATCAGTCCAATCGGGAAGACTGGATTCAGAGTTTTGTACGTGCAGACTTCGGTGTTGCCTTCATGCCACTTTCTATTGCTCGAGCGGCGAACTTGAAATACGTGCTCACTGCCGATTGCCCCGTCGTGCGCCAAGTCGGTGTTTTTTTGCAGGCTGAAAGACCGATCACGGCCAACCAGCAGTTGGTGATTGACTTACTTGAAGCGCATGCTTGGTAACGTGCGTCGGTCGCCACGCCGTCATGACTACCCAGCACTTCATGCCGGGACTAACCCGGCAAAAGTCCGCGTGACCCGCCTTAGGAAGTTTGATTTTGGCTCATCAACACCTTGTTGACTGGCCGGATCAGCGCACTTTGGGTTGACCCCGATATTTGACTGACTCGTACATTTCTAGTCGCTGCGCCGCCATCCATGTCGCGCTGGGTATCGACTCTTGTCCGCTACATTGCACCAAATAAGGCTTCCCACTCATGCTGCTTTTTGTAGCACCGAGCAAAACGAAATCTCCGGCTGAACCTATTAACTGCTTATCGAGCAGGTATCGGTACTTGTTTTCAAGATGAGCGCGTGCCTCTTGCGCCGTGTACCAGGATCCGTTGCGTTGAAAGCGACAACCAGATGCGCCTAAGCGCGCTAAGAGCTGTTCGATTTCGGCTGCGCCAACAGAGTTAAGCTCAACGCCAAGTGTCGACGTCGAATAGGACAGTCCCAAAGCGAAAACCAACGTAAAAACTGTTTTAAGCGAAATTTTGAATTGCATTGGGGGACGCAATGATGACGCGATGATGACCAAAAGTAAACCGTCGCATGAGGCACACAGCACCTCATCACATTGTCGGCTTGTTATGTTGCTTCGCCAGTACTTCAAACAGCCACAAATCGAAAATTAATTTATACAGTCATCAAAAAGTTTAGAGCGAACAGGACGCTTATCTGTTGAATCGAGTCTGACAATCTGCGGGCTGGGTTGAAGCGCGGGGAATAACGGTATGAAGCAATCGCTGCGCAAGAAAAACTTGAGCAAGAAGACTAAACGTTTCGGTGAGCGCATTCCGCGCGATCTGGGCAGATAGAAATCCTAACTGCATACCAACTACGAAAGACTTTAATGACTAAATTTGTTTCCACACTCGGCGCATGCGCGCTCTTGATGACTATGTCTGGTGCTGTTTTTGCAGGCACGTGTCCTGCAGACAAAGTGGGCGATAACAAGCTCGCAAATGCACCTACGATGCCCGTAGGCGTGACGGACAACGAGCTCGCTTCCATTGATCTCTCCAAAGAAAACGTGAAGTTGAGCGAGCGTCGCTTACGCATGCGCCAAATGATTATTGCTCCTGGCGGCGTTGTACCCCTGCACAGCCACGCTGACCGTCCTGCCCTGATCAAAGTTGTGTCTGGCGAGATCTTTGAAAACAGCAGCAAATGCCTGGTCCCCATTTTGCACAAGACAGGTGATGTCGCTCGCGAAGCTCTTGGTACCCAGCATTGGTGGAAGAACGAAGGCTCGCAGCCTGTTGAGTTGACCATCGGCGACATCGTCAATGACAAAAAGCCTGCCACCATGCCCAAGATGGTCATGTGAGCGCGATAAGTTAATCAATGGCCTCAACAATTTTGCATCGACGCAAAGTTGCTGAGGCTTTTTTAACTTTGTGTTGTTGAATTTACCTTGACTGTGCTGCAGCAGCCTTCGACTGCCTGGTAACAAAAATGCAGGGCACCGTCATGCTCGCCTGTCACACGAACGAGACTTCTTCATTACAGGATTTTCGTACGCATGGGCTGTAAGAGTTTCTTGCACCAACTGACTAATCAATCAGGTGAAAACCAAATTGGTTTTTATACGTTTGTCGTCTCAAGGAAATACATATGGAAATTTTTAAAGGCAAAACTGCGCTGGTAACAGGGTCCACCAGTGGCATTGGGCGCGGCATTGCCGAGCATCTGGCGTCGCTAGGAGCGAATATTATTTTGAACGGGTTTGGCGATGCGCAAGAGATTGAATCTCTGCGGTCCAGCATTGCCAACAAATTTGGTGTGAAGGTGCGCTACGACGGCGCTGACCTTTCGCAGCAAAGCCAACTTGAAAGCATGATGAAAAACGCCATCGACGAGTTTGGTGCCGTTGACATTTTGGTGAACAACGCAGGCATTCAATTTGTGGCACCCGTCGATGAATTTCCAGTGGACAAATGGAACGCCATCTTGGCAATCAATCTGAGCGCCACCTTTCATACTGTTCGACTGGCTCTGCCGGCAATGAAGGCCAAGAAATGGGGGCGAATCATCAACATTGCCTCAGCTCATGCTTTGGTGGCATCCCCTTACAAAAGCGCATACGTAGCCGCCAAGCATGGTATTGCGGGATTTACCAAAACGGTGGCCCTGGAGGTTGCGGAGCTTGGTATCACGATGAACGCCGTGTGCCCAGGCTATGTGTGGACACCTCTCGTTGAAAAGCAGATTCCCGACACTGCAAAGGCGCGCGGCATCACACCTCAACAGGTCATTGATGATGTTTTACTCAAAGCGCAACCCACCAAAAAATTCGTTTCGATAGAACAGGTCGCCCAATTAACGGCGTTCTTGGCAAGCGACGCGGCGGCATCGATAACCGGTGCCATATTACCCATCGATGGTGGCTGGACAGCCCAATAAAAGTGAGAACAATATGAAAAAAGAAAACAGTGTTAAGGGCCAAACCGTGCTGGTTCTGCAAGGTGGTGGTGCCTTAGGCGCGTACCAGCTCGGTGTGTATCAAGCCATGCATGAAGCGGGTGTCGAGCCAGACTGGGTGGTCGGTACGTCAATAGGTGCCATCAACGGTGCCATCATCGCGGGCAATCACCCGTCCAAACGGATGGAGCGACTGCATGCCTTTTGGGATCGCATGGAGAGTAACAAAGGCAATCCGCTTGCGCCTTGGATAGAGATTTTTGGTAGATCTTTGCAGAACGCCATGACGGTCTCAAACGGCATCCCAGGTTTTTTTGAGCCCAATCGTGCCGCCATCTTTGGGCAGCACGCCAAAGTGGGTATTGAAAAAGCGTCCTACTACAGCACTTCGCCGCTGGCGGAGACGCTCGACTCGCTCATTGACTTTGACTATCTGCAGTCCAAAAAAACGCGTCTAACGGTTGGCGCTGTGAATGCAAATACCGGCGCAATGCGGTACTTTGACAACACCAAGGATCGCCTGACCGTTGATCACGTGTTGGCATCTGGCGCGCTGCCCCCGGCTTTTGGGGCCATCAGGATTGATGGCGAGCCCTACTGGGATGGCGGCATTTACTCCAATACACCGCTAGAGGTGGTGCTGGAGGACAACCCACGCCGCGACTCAACCGTTTTTACGGTGCAGTTGTGGAGTCCCGACGGCCCTGAGCCACAGTCGCTTTGGGAAATCAATGCTCGGCTCAAGGATATTCAATTTTCCAGCCGAGCCAATAGCCATATCGAGCGGCAACAGCAAATACACAGGCTGCGACACATCATTCGTGAAATGAGCAGAATGATGCCACCCGCTTTGCGCGACAAGGCTGAAATGAAAGAGCTCTGTGCGTGGGGCTGCGGAACCACCATGCATGTCGTTCGAATGCTCGCGCCTCGGCTAGAGGGTGAAGACCACACGAAAGATATCGACTTCACAGCGCGTGGTATCCGTGCACGTTGGGATGCTGGCTACACCGACGCGCAGCTTGCCATCGCCGAAGCGCCCTGGTCAGAGCCGACCGATCCCCGTGAGGGCCTGGTGATTCACAACTATGAGTCTTCATGCTTGTGAATCACGCTGGTGAAACGGCGCTAAATCCGCGCCAAATAGTGATCGTCGGGGGCGGGTTTGCAGGCGCGACCCTTGTGCGTTCGCTGCAACATAAGGTGCCAGCAGATTGGCGGGTTGTGTTGGTTAGCGAAGAGAGCTACACCACCTTCAATCCGATGCTGGCGGAGGTCGTGGGCGCGTCCATCTTCCCCGAGCATGTGGTGGCACCGCTGCGGGAACTTGTGTCCGTCTCAAGCGGGCATCGATTCATCATGGGAACCGTATCCGCAGCAGATACCGCAGCCAAAACCATCACTTGCAGTAGCCTTGCTGGTGAAATGACGCTGACGTACGAGCATCTGGTGTTGGCGTTTGGTAACCGCACCAGGCTAGATTTCATTCCAGGAATGGCAGAGCACGCCCTGCCACTCAAAACTATTGGCGACGCACTGGAAATTCGGAACGTCGTGCTAAGGCGGCTAGCACAAGCAGAGCTTGAAACCGACCCCATCGAACGCACTCGGCTGGTTCATTTTGCGGTTATCGGCGGTGGCTTTTCTGGCGTTGAAGTGGCGGGCGAACTGGTAGATTGCCTGCGAAGCATTCAGCGTTACTACCCGCGCGTGAAAGCGGCTGACATTGTCGTCACGCTCGTACACGACACACAGCAACTGCTGCCCGAGCTGCCAGCAGCACTGGGGTTGGCGGCAAAAATATCTCTTGAGGAACGCGGGGTGCGTGTCTTGATGGCAGAGCGTGCAGCCTCGATACGCGCCGACGGCATTTCGCTTGCCAATGGGGTCCAGCTGGAAACTCGCACGGTGATTTGTGCTGTTGGCACGCGGCCTAATGCGCTGGTCGATACGTTCTCGCTTCCTCACGATCGTGGGCGCATCGTGGTTAAAGCAGATATGTCCCTTGCAAACCACAAAGGCCTTTGGGCCTTGGGCGATTGTGCACTGGTGCCCAACGCGCGCAATGGCACGGCGTCGCCCCCCACCGCACAATTTGCGGTTCAGCAGGCACAGTTGCTCTCAAAAAATATCTTGAGTGTGATTTTTCAACGTCCGACACAGCCGTTTGACTACCTGGCGCGCGGCTCGATGGCTGCGATCGGACACATGAAAGGTGTTGCCGCGCTACCAGGGCTGTATCTAAGTGGCTTGCTTGCCTGGTTGTTATGGCGTGCATATTACTTGTCGCAGATGCCTACCTTTGGGCGCAAGCTGCGTATTTTTGTAGAGTGGACTTGGGGAATGTTCTTTCCGGCTGACATCACCCATTTCCGTTTTACGCGCAGCAAAGACAGGTCGGGAAGATAACGCTGTGACCACCACCGTTTTTTTGCTGGCCATGGTTTTAGCGACTGCAATGGGTTTTGCAGTGCAGCGTGGTGCAACATGCACAGTAGCCGCAGTCGACGAAGTCATCAGCAAAAGGCGCGCGCATCGGCTGCTCGCCATGATGGAGGCTTCAGTATGGGTTTTGGGCGGATTGCTTCTTGCCAAAGCGATGGGCGGGCATATGAACCTTATGCCTGCAGGTTATACCGTTTCGTCATCGGTATTTTTCGGCGCCATTCTTTTAGGGTTAGGCGCAGCCGTAAATGGTGCATGTGTATTTGGTGCGATAGCCCGCCTAGGCTCTGGTGACTGGTCTTACAGCCTGACGCCAGTGGGTTTTTATATTGGTTGCCTGCTTGCACATCTACCTGGCGTGAAAGCAATGATGCCGCGCGTGGTGGCACCATCCGCCGTTTTGGATGCACCTATCGGCCTGCTCTTTCTGATTGTGGTCTGGATATTTTTCCGAATTACCTGGTCACTGCGATTGCTAAGTATGGAAAGTCTTGGGTCGGGTATTTTTCGCATGCTGTGGGCTCCCCATGCGGCGACCTTGGTGATCGGGTTCAGCTTTGTTGGACTGCTCTATCTTGTCGGGCCATGGACCTACACCGAGGTTTTGGCCGAATGGTCAGGTACGGAGATTGCGCTGGATTTATCTCGCACTTTACTTTTTTTAGCGCTTCTTGCTGGAGCGGTCTGGGGTGGACGAACTGCCGCACGATTCAAACCTACGCGCCTGACAATTAAGTCGAGCGTGCGATGCTTAAGCGGCGGGTTGTTAATGGGCACGGGCAGTTTGTTGATCCCAGGTGGTAACGACGGGCTAATTCTTGTTGGTATGCCGTTGCTGTCTCCCTATGCTTGGGTTGCATTCGTCACGATGTTTGTCACCATCGCTTTGTTCCTAAAAGGCCAGTCGCTGCTACGCAACTAAAGATTTATGAGGTGATTGCGTAGTTCCTGTGAGCTGCAAGTTTATTAAATGCGCTTTCAAATACGGCACGCCGTCCAAGCCTAGAGATTTTGTGATTGAGCGGGCATTCGCCGAGAAATAATCACTAATTTTAAGTCATACTGGCCTGTAGCCCAATAAAAACAGCCTTTAGCAGCTATTTATTTAATAGCACATAACGTAAAGATCCCGCCGTATTTGCTACAAAGCGTCAGCATTTCCACTGTCGATTACCTTGTGTCTTGAGTCTTACCGCCTGAAGAATGGCGGCGCTGGCAACCCGCGATAATGTAACTTCAACAAGAAAAAGGGCCGTCTATGATTTTGGTTACTGGGGGAGCGGGTTTTATTGGTTCTAACTTTGTGCTGGACTGGCTCGCGCCAGAAACTACCCAGACCGAAGGCGTGGTGAACCTGGACAAGCTCACTTACGCAGGCAATCTCCGAAACCTGGACGCGCTAACGGGCAACCCACTGCACCAATTTGTTCACGGCGATATTGCAGACACTGAGTTGGTTGGCAAATTGCTTTTAGACCACCAGATCAGTGCTGTGGTGCACTTCGCAGCTGAAAGCCATGTCGACCGCTCCATTCACGGCCCCGAAGACTTTATTCAAACCAATATTGTCGGCACGTTCCGGCTGCTAGAGGCGGTTCGCGCCTACTGGGGCGCGCTGCCCGAGCCCCGAAAATCAGCTTTTCGCTACCTGCATGTGTCCACTGACGAGGTATATGGCTCGCTTGCCGCCAACGACCCACCGTTTACCGAGACCAAAACCTATGAGCCCAACAGTCCGTACAGCGCCAGCAAGGCCGCCAGCGACCACTTGACCCGCGCCTACCACCACACCTACGGCCTGCCAGTGCTCACCACAAATTGCAGCAACAACTACGGCCCGCTGCATTTTCCTGAAAAGCTCATTCCGATCATGATTGTGAACGCGCTGGCGGGCAAGCCCCTGCCCGTGTACGGTGACGGCATGCAAATCAGGGACTGGCTTTATGTAAGCGACCACTGCAGTGCTATCCGCCGCGTGCTAGAAGCGGGCAAGCCTGGCGAGGTGTACAACATCGGCGGCTGGAACGAAAAGCCGAACATCGACATCGTCAAAACCATTTGCAGTCTGTTGGATGAAATGCGCCCCAAAGCAAGTGGCAGCTACGTTGACCAAATCACCTACGTCAAAGACCGCCCCGGCCACGACCGCCGGTACGCAATCGACGCCAGCAAAATCCACCAACAGCTGGGCTGGAAACCGCAAGAAACTTTTGACACCGGTATCCGTAAAACTGTCCAGTGGTACTTGTCGAACGCTGGCTGGGTTGAGCAAGTGCAAAGCGGCAGCTACCGTGAGTGGGTTGCCAAGCAATACAAAACCGCCGCAGCATGAAAATTTTGTTGTTCGGCAAAAACGGGCAGGTCGGCTGGGAGCTGCAGCGCAGCCTGGCCCCACTGGGCGAGGTGATTGCGCTTGACCGCCACAGCACCGAGTACGGCGGCCTGCCAGTCAGCGGAGACTTCTTAAACCCCGACGCTGTGGCCAACACAGTGCTCACGCTACGGCCTGACGTGATCGTTAATGCGGCTGCCTACACCGCAGTGGACAAAGCCGAGTCTGATAGTGCCGATGCACACACTATTAATGCCCTAGCGCCCATATCTATTGCGCAAGCAGCTACTGAAATAGGAGCGTTGCTGGTTCACTACTCCACCGACTATGTTTTTGATGGAACCCCGGGCAAGCCGTGGCAAGAGAGCGACACGCCCCGCCCGCTCAGCGTCTACGGTGCCAGCAAGCTAGCGGGTGAGCAAGGCATTGTTGCCAGTGGATGCAAGCACTTCATATTTCGAACCAGCTGGGTGTACGCAGCACGCGGCGGCAACTTTGCCAAAACCATGCTGCGACTGGCCCAGGAGCGCGAGACGCTATCAGTTATCAATGACCAAACCGGCGCACCTACTGGGGCAGA